>NZ_CP026514.1:3600000-4270237 GCF_002953935.1 Arthrobacter sp. PGP41
TACAGTTCCACCACGTTGGCCGGCAGGGAACCGTTTCCGGCCCCGCCGGCGTAGTGGCTGTTGCTGCGGCGTCCCCGGGCGGAGGAACGGGCAGCGGCGAGCACCGCGGTCCCGTCGGCGTAGTGGCGGCGGTAATTCGTGGACATGTAGTTTTCCTTCCGTTGGGCCGGTGATGTTGCCGGCTGTCTCGACTCTTCCCGGCCTAGCCGGACGCGGTAAGCCCCGCGGACTCCTAAGTGGAAAAGCCGTGTGGTTCTGTGGTGTGGACCCCCTGTGGAGGAGAAGAGCGCAGAAAAGGGACATGGCGCCCTAGACCGATGGCACCAGCGCGAGCAGCACCGGGACCACGCCCAGGCAGATGAAGGCCGGCAGGGAACACACGCCGAGCGGAACCACCAGCTTGACGCCCAGTGACGCCGCACGTTTTTCTGCCGCCCGGAACCGCTCGCGGCGGAGCCGGGCAGCCTGGGCGTAAAGGATCGCGGACGACGGCGCGCCGGTCAGGGCCGCGAACGCCAGGGCGTCCCGCAGTTCCATGACCTCCGGCAGGCGGACCGCGCTGCTGCGCCAGGCGGTTTCCCAGTCCGCCCCGATGGCCAAAGCCGCCACCACCGGGCGGAGGGCATCCCTGTATCTGGCGGAAGCGGAGGCCGACACCAGGTCCAGCGCACGGCCGATGCCCGACCCGGCATCCAGCATGGCGGCGACGAGTTCCAGCATCATGGCAGTGTCCCTAAGTCGCTCCCCCGCCCCGCGCGGCAGGCGTCCTCCGGAGCCGGCGGGCGAGACACCCGTCGAGGGCCTGCCGGAAAATGCCCGGAGCCTCTTCCCCGGACTGCCCCGCCCGGCACCCACCAGCGCGGCGGCCGCAGCAAGCATGAGGAAAAGGGCAAGAGCTGAAGGGGAAGGCCAGGTCATGTCACGCCAGCCCCCGCCGCCGCGGCCACCAGCCTGGCGGACCACAGCCTTCCGGCAACTGTAAGGCCGATTCCGGCGGTGAGCGCTGCCAGCCCCCATGGCGTTCCCAGCAGGATGGCCAGCGGATCCACACCCAGCGCCATGCCCAGGCCCAAACCCAGCAGCGGCAGCCAGGTGAGGAGGCTTACTGTGGCCTTGGGTCCGGCCAGGGCGGTCTGCCGGGCGGCATCGGCGTCGTCCTCCACTTCGAGCTGCGCGGCGAACCTGGTGAGCACGTCCGCAAGCGGACAGCCGCTCGCTTCCGCAACATCAAGGCACGCGGCAAGTTCCGCCCAGATCCGGGATTCCCGGTTCCGCCGGGGAAAGGCGGAGGGCAGCGACCGGCGGATGGCGTCCGAGACCGGAGTTCCAACGGCCGCCGCAGCGCGTGCCGAACCCATCATGGCGCCGGAGCCCGCTGAAAGGCCATCGGTGCGGGAACCGGAGGAGCCGTAGACCAACCAGATTTCTTCCCAAAGCCGGGCCGGTGTCCGCCCGCCTTTGAGCAGGGCGGCCAGTTGCTGCACAACGACGGTCATGGGGGCTGCAGACTGCCTGCTTCCCTTCGCAGCCCTGCGACTGGCCAGCGGAAAGATGCCTGCACGGAGGGTGAGCAGTGCCGGCAGCGAACCGGGGTTCCCTGTACGGCCGGCGTTTCCTGTACGGCGCAGCCTCGCAGCAGCGCCACGCGGCGGCCTGGCAAGCAGCACCGCGGCCAGCCCCAGGACCATGGCAAGAAGGAGGATCATTGCAGCTCTCCGAGGCCCAGCCCCAGCCGTTCGGCAAGGGCCGGCCACGCGGGGCCTGTGCTCACCGGGCCTTCACCGCCTTCCACGGCAGGCAGAACCATCAGGCCGTCAGGTCCGTCATCCACCAGGCCCACGCACGTCACTCCCCGGGACTGTTGCGTCCGCTCGACGTGGATGACGACGTCCAGCGCGCTCGCTGCCTGGAGCCGCACGCCTTCGGGGTCCAGTCCCGCCAGTGCACCGAGAGCGGTGAGCCGGGCCGGAACAGCGGTGGCGGTATTGGCGTGGATGGTTCCGCCCCCGCCGCTGTGGCCGGTGTTCATGGCGGTCAGCAGCTCCCTCACTTCGGCGCCCCGGCATTCCCCCACCACCAGCCTGTCCGGACGCATTCGCAAGGCCTGCCGGACCAGATCCCCCAGGTCCACTGCGCCGCCGCCTTCCAGGTTTCCGTGGCGGGATTCAAGGGAGACGATGTGGGGATGCACCGGGTTCAGTTCCGATGCGTCCTCGATGAGGACCAACCGCTCCGAGGGAGAGCACAGCCCGAGCAGGGTGGAAAGCAGGGTGGTCTTTCCGGACCCGGTGGCGCCGCTGATAAGGAAGCTCAGCCTGCGCTCCACCACCCGTTCCAGGACATGCTGCAGTCCGGAACTGAACATTCCGCCCGCGCGGAGCTCATCCATGCTGAAGACCCGTTCGCGGCGGATCCTGATGCTCAGCAACGTTCCTGCAGTGGAGACGGGCGGCAACACGGCATGGACCCGGTAGCCGCCGGCCAGCCTCACATCAACACAGGGTGAGCCGTCATCCAGCCGCCGTCCGCCGGCCGCCACCAGCCGGCAGGCCAATGCCCGCAGCTGGACTTCATGGTCGAAGGCCACCGGTACGCGTTCTATCCCGCGGCCCCTGTCAACCCAGACGGAGTCCGGGGCATTCACGAAGATGTCCGTCACCGCGGGGTCGCGGGTGAGGCTTTGGAGGGGACCCAGCCCGTTCAGCTCGGCGCTGATCCGCTCCACCGCCGCCAACGATCCCGCAGTGCCCAGCAGTTTGCCGGTGGCCTGCACTGCCGCCGCCACCCGGGAGGGTGTCACAGCCGCCGTGTCCGCCATCATGGACTCGCGCACCGATTCGAGCAGCCCTACATCCACTGCGTCCCGGACAGCCGGACGGCGTTCGCGCCGCCGCCACTCACCGGAACCATGCATGCCCGGACCGCGCTCGCCTAAGCTGCGTTCCCCGACGCTGCGTTCCCCTGAGCCAGGCTGCTGCCTCACTCGAGATCCCCCGCAGGCAGTCCGTCTCCGAGCAGCTGCAGCGCGGAAGCAGCGAAATGCCTGACGCTCCGCCGTTTGCCCAGTTCAAGGAGGCGGCCCGACTCCATGGCCGCCGGGACGCCCCGCAGCTCAGGCACGCGCCCCTGGACAGGAAGGCCGATGGCTTCGGCAATCAGGGCGCCGTCCAGTGCCGCACCGTGCTTGCCCCGGACCAGGAGGGAAGCCTCCACCGGAGGGAACTCCTGAAGCAGCCGCACCGCCGCGACAGCAGCCTTCAGCTGTGCCGGAACCACCATGGTGATGCGGTCGCAGTCCCAGGCGAACGTGTGGATGGGCTCCGCTCCACGGCCGATGTCCACCACTACCAGCTCATAGCCACGCCGGGCGGCATCAAGGACGCCCGCCGTGGTGGTGGCGGCAACAGCCACAGGCTGCTCACGGCTGGCGGGCCAGGACAGGAACGAAAAGCCTCCTGCAACAGGCAGTGAATCCGCAAGCTGGACGGGATCGATGCTGCCCCTGGCCTCGGAAAGGTCGGGCCAGCGCAGCCCGGGGTGTTCCTCGGCGGCGAGGGCCAGCTCCAGCCCACCGCCCCACGGGTCACCGTCCACCAGGAGCACCCGGGCACCCAGCCCGGCGGCAGCCTGCGCAATCCAGATGGCCGCGGTAGTGGCACCCGCGCCGCCGCAGCCGCCGGTCACGCCCAGGATGAGGCCGCCGGGGCCAGGTGAACGGGACCTGCTGAGATGGTCGGCAAGCCAGGCGGCGGCGTCTGGCAGCACAGCCACCCGCTCTGCACCGAGAACGGCGGCCAGGTGCCACAGGCTGTCTCCTTCACCGTCGAGGCCCACCAGGACTGCCGGCGCCCGTCGCCGGGGAGGCAGTTCGCGGATATCGCTGCCCACCAGGACTGCCGCCGCCCCGTCCCAATGCCTGCCTGCCCCGGCGGCATCGGCTGCAGTGCGCAGCTGTGCTCCGGCTGCCGCAACGATCCGCTCCACCTCGCCCCGGAGGACAGCGGACGAGGTCACCAGCAGTACCTCATCGCCGCTGTCCGGCAGCCAGGAGTCTCCGGCTCCTCCTGCGGCGTCCACCGGCAGGGCTGCCCTTGAGGGCGGACCTGCCCCTGCCGTATGGCTGAAGTCAGCGGGAGGGCCCGGTTCAGGGTGGGACGGTATCAGCTGATGCCTGCTCATGGACCCACTTTCCACCGCCGAAAGATGGCGGGTAAGGGCACCGGGGCCGTATGTGGAAAAGCAGGGCGCGCCACGCGCGCAGGCGCCGGGCCCGAAAGTCTGCAAGCGCCGGAAACAAGGCAGAATGGGGACCATGTACCTGCTGCTCGCCGCCCACCCCCACGGCGCGGCACTGCAGGAACTCACGCAGGCGGGAGCCCCGCTGCCGTCCACCCCGGAACCAAAGCTCATAAGCACAGGCGAACTCGCCGCCGTCGTACGTGAACTGGAACACCGCCGGCCGAACGGGCAGCCGCCCCGCTGGATCTGGCAGCGCACCCAGGATTGGTACCCTGCCCTGCTGGCAGCCGGCGTCGAACTGGAGCGGTGCCATGACCTAAGCCTGTGCGCGAACATCCTGGCCTTTTCCCGGTTCACCGCCGACACAGAATATGCACGGAACGCGGACAGGATCGCCGTCGAGGACCCGCTGCTGCCTCCCAAGGCGCTGCAGCCGCCGCCTCCCCCGGCGGACCAGGGTGCCCTGTTCGAGGATCCCGGGACCGGGCCCCTCACTGGCCGCACTCCCGAAGAGCTGCGGGCCGAATACGCCGCCCAACAGGCGGCGCTGGCCTCCGTCAGCAAGGAGGAGAACCGGCGGAACCGGCTGCAGCTCCTCCTCGCAGCAGAATCCGCCGGCGCCATGATCGCCGCCGAGATGCAGCATGCCGGGGTACCGTGGCGGGAAGACCTGCACGAGCAGATCCTCGCCGGGCACCTTGGCCCCCGCCCGCCCCTGGGCCACCGCCCCGCGAAGCTTGAGGCGCTGAACCAGGAGCTCCGCGGACTCCTGAACTCGCCCACCCTGAATCCCGATTCCCCGCAGGACCTGATGCGCGCCCTGCACCGCAACGGGATCGAGGTCAAAAGCACCCGCAAGTGGGAGCTGAAGGAATCCGGCCATCCGGCCATCGAACCGCTGCTCGCGTATAAGCAGTTGTCGCGCCTGCACACGGCCAACGGATGGACCTGGCTCGACTCGTGGGTGGCCGGGGGCAGGTTCCGGCCCGAATACGTGGTGGGCGGCGTGGTTTCCGGCCGCTGGGCCTCCCGCGGCGGCGGTGCGCTCCAGATTCCCCGCCAGATCCGCGGCGCCGTCCATGCCGATCCAGGGTACAAGCTGATCGTCGCGGATGCCTCACAGCTGGAACCGCGCGTGCTGGCGGCCCTGGCCCGCGATTCGTCCATGGCCGAGGCCGCCCGCGACCAGGACCTCTACGCGGGCATCGCCGCCAAGGGATTCGGCGGGGACCGGGCAAAGGCAAAGATGGCGCTGCTGGGCGCAATGTACGGCGCAACCTCCGGCGAGGCAGGCCGCCTCATGCCGCAGCTGGCGAAGACTTATCCGCGGGCCGTGGACTTTGTGGAACAGGCCGCGCGGGCGGGCGAGGCCGGCGGCACGGTGACCACGAGGCTGGGCCGGAGCAGCCCTCCGCCGTCCGGGCGATGGTTCCAGAGCCAACGGTCGGCCACCGCCGAAGAGCAGCGCCGGGCTGAATCGATCGCCCGCTCCCGTGGACGCTTCACCCGCAACTTTGTTGTCCAGGGCTCGGCCGCGGACTGGGCAGCCTGCTGGCTGGCGGAATTACGACGGCGGCTGCGCGCCCTCCGGAAGGACCGTCACCCTAACGCTGAGCTTGTCTTCTTCCTGCATGACGAGGTGATGGTCCACGCCCCTGTGGAGGCAGTGGACGCCTGCATCGCGGCCATCGAGGACGCGGCCAGCGCCGCGAAGGAGCTGCTGTTCGGTCCCATCCCCGTTGAGTTCCCGGTCAGCGTTGCAGTGGTTGACTCCTACGACCATGCGAAATAGCACCCCGGCCGCAGCAGCTGGGGGCGTATTCCCCGCCTGCCGACCCGCAAAGTAACCTACCCGGCGGTAGCTCGACCGGCCCCCGTGACCAGCGTTACAGTTCATAGCGGCGACTGAGGCAGACCGGTCAAAAGCTGATGCAACGACGCACACCAGGGGAGGTCCCGGCTTATGGCGGGAAGGTTCGAAATTCATCGAGTAGGCGACGAGTCCTACCGACTGCGGCTCACTGATGCAGACGGCAACACCGTTGCCCTCTCACCCAAGTTCAAGTCCCTCAACTCACTGCTTGAGGGCATCAAGGCAGTCCGGGAGAACGCAGCCACCGGCATCGTGGTGGATCTCCGCCAGCAGCAGGCCTGACGCTAGACACCCATGGGGTGGAGCCGGGTCCGGTCCCACGGAACGGCCCAACCCAGCTGTTCGAACAGCCCGTTCAGGACAATTCCGGTAAATCCCCAGACCACCACGCCGTTCACTGTGAAGGCGGGGCTGTCGAAGCTGCGCCCGGCACGGTGGACGGTTGCCATCACGCGGTTGTCCGGGTCCAGCAGGTCCCGCACGGGGATGCGGAACACCTGCGCTGACTCGGCATAGTCCACCACCCTGACGGGCGATGGCGAACGCCACCAGGCCAGTACCGGGGTAACCAGGAAATTGCTGTGGGCAAGGCCCAGTTCCTGAAGGGATCCCAGGACTTCCACGCCGTCCGAGTCGAGGCCGGTTTCCTCCTCGGCTTCCCGCAATGCCGCCTGAACCGGCGTTTCCCTGGCGTCAATGGCGCCGCCAGGAAACGCCACCTGCCCGGGATGGGACCCTAAAGTATGGGCCCGCTCCAGCAGGAGGACGTCAAGATCGGCCGGCGCCAGCGGCTTGTTGGAGGCGGCGGGGATGTCATCAAGGGCCCCGAAGAGCATCAGGACGGCGGCCCTGCGCGCCCGCAACTTGTCCACCGTCAGGGCGGCCCAGAGGGGATCCGGCGCCGCATCGGCACCGGACTCCGCCCGGCGCACCAGTTTGATCAGGTCTTCGCGCGCGCTCACGGTGTCCTCTTCTGGGATTCCATCCGAATTTCGGCGGCGCGGTGGGTCTCGGCCAGGAGCTGTTCCAGCAGTGCCTCGCTACCGGGAGCGAGCTCGTACTTCAGCAGTTTCGCAGCTTTCACGGGATCCGTTTCGCCCAGCCCGAAGCTGGGGCACCACGTGGCCACGGGGCAGGCCCCGCACGCCGGCTTCCGTGCGTGGCACACCCGCCGCCCGTGGAAGATCACCCGGTGCGACAGCATGGTCCAGTCCTTCCGGTCGAACAGCTCGGCCACGTCCTGCTCGATCTGCACGGGGTCGTCGGACTGCGTCCAGCCAAAGCGCTTGGCGAGCCTGGCGAAGTGGGTGTCCACCGAAATGCCGGGGATGCCGAAGCCGTTCCCCAGCACCACGTTTGCCGTTTTTCGGCCCACGCCTGGCAGGGTGACCAGGTCCTCCAGCCGCCCCGGCACCACCCCGTTGTATTCGTCCACAAGGCGGGTGCAGAGCGCAATAACGTTCCTGGCCTTGGCCCGGAAGAATCCAGTGGGCTTCAGGATCGTTTCAAGGTCCGCAGGATCCGCCTCCGCCAGGGCCCGTGCGTCCGGGTAGCGTGCGAACAGCACCCGGGTGACCTGGTTGACAGTGACGTCAGTGGTCTGGGCGGACAGTACCGTGGC
The DNA here is from genome assembly GCF_002953935.1 of Arthrobacter sp. PGP41. Lineage (NCBI taxonomy): Bacteria > Bacillati > Actinomycetota > Actinomycetes > Micrococcales > Micrococcaceae > Arthrobacter > Arthrobacter sp. PGP41. The sequence goes on from NZ_CP026514.1 coordinate 3,607,734, forward strand.
CACAAGGAGTTCGAACGGGTTGCGGAAATCAAGCTCCGCGTGGGCGTACGGGTATTTCCCGGCCAACGCCCTGTTGATCCGCCGTGCCCGCCGCTTCAGCGCCAGCACCGATTCGGAAGAGACCACCGGCATCCCGGCAGCCTGGCTGGCGAGTGCCTTGACTCCGCCGGCCTTCGACGCCCCGGGCCCGGCCACAGGCGTCAGCCGCGCTCGATGTTGCTGAGGTCCCTCAGGACACCCAGGCGCCCGTCAGTGTGCTGCACCAGGAACTCGTGGCCGCGGTCCTCAAGGGCCAGCACCCAGCCGCCCGGTTCGATAACGAACGCCGGCGCGCCGGTTTGGGGGTCATAAGCAGTGCGGTGCTGTGCCACGGCAAACCAGAAGGCTTCGTGGACGGGGTGTTCTTCCGATTCATCGGGGCGGCTGGCGGGATCAACAGTGGCGCCGATAGGCTGCTCGATCCGGACCTGCTGGTGCACTGCGGTGGCGGCCGGAGGCTCCCAGCCCGCCTGCCCGCCCTGCGCCGGGGAGGAAGCACCCTGGCCGGACGGGGCAGCCGGCTGTGCGCCGTCGTGAACCGGAGCAGCCGCAGCGGAGCTGGCCCTGCCAGCCGGGATCTCGGCGCGCTGGGTTTCCTCGGCGGGAGGGGTGGAGGAAGGACGGACGACGTCGGCGGCCTGGGTTGCGGGCCCCGCGTCGCCTGCGGGAGTCCACTCGGAGACCTCGGGGGCAGTGGAAACAGGCGACGCCCCCGTAGGGATGGCAGCGGTGGCGGGGGCATGGACGGACTCGGGTTGCGGGGCGGCACCGGGCTGCCCTGCTGAAACCGGCTGCTCCGGCGACTCGTGCTGTTCCGGTGAACCGGCCTTGCCGTTTGAGCCCGGCCGGACAGCTGATGAACCTGCACCGGCACCGCTGAACAGCCCTCCGCCCGGGAAAATCTTCGAGCCCAGCTTCGATTCTTTCGAACCGCTTGCGGACTCCTCCTTCGGCTTTTTGGGAGCGCGGGGTTTCTGGACGGGAGCAACCGCATCGCGGGCCACCACGTGCGCCGGCACCTCGGCCCGGCCCTGGAAGTCACCGGAGACGTATGGCAGGAAGCGGCCCAGCACCGTTGCGGCGAACAGGACCAGCGAGCCGATCAGGCCCACCAGGAGGCTCGGCACGTAGGCGCCGGCCACGGAGATGAAGAAGAACGCCACGGCAAAGGAGGCAACCACTGACGCGAACTGGTCAATGGACAGGGAACCAATCCGGAGCTTCGTGGCGGGAGCCAGCCTGCGCGCGGCAAAAAGTGCGCTCACGATGAGGGGCAGGACGATGCCCAGCCCCAGGAAGAAGAGGTTGTTGAGGTTCCACAGGTTGTACCGTGCGCCAAAGATCGGCAGCAGGGAGGCGATAAAAAGGATGAGCGTGCCGGCGAACACAGCCAGGTCCCGGATGGTGAACGGACCCAGCACTGCCTCGTTGGCATTCGGAGCCTTGCCTCCATTGGCGGCCGTGCCCGCGGCGGCCTGGGACCCTGGCCCGGCGGCAGTTCCGGCGCCGTGGCCGGAACCTGCCGTGTCGGGGCCGGTCTTCTGGCCGAAGCCTTGCTGGTTCATTCTGCTCTCCTTAGCGTGGCGGCACCGGGGCCTGCATGGTCCCGAAAATCGTGCCGTCTTGACAGCGGTTCCGGCGTGGCCAGGCCCTTGGGTTGTTTGGCCGAAGCGGACCGAAGTGAAGTCACAATTCCATCTCAGCCTAGTCAAGAGCCCAGCTGATCACTAGCTGGCCGCAGCCGGCGGCGGGCCGGAAAGGCCGCCCGGCAAACCATTCACCGCTTAATAAATGCCGTTCACGGGCTCTCGTGTGACACCGCACACATCACCGGCGGGCCAAGCATTAGTCTTGATTCCGGAACAGCTCTTTGCGGGATGCCCGTAACCAGCCTGTGCCCGACGTCGTGCAGGCGGAGGAGCCCGGACGGCGGCGGACATCCCGCCCAGCAAAGATCGATGAATGATGAGGTTCACATGTCCCAGGACACTTCAAGCGCCGTTGCACCCGCTGCCGCAGGCGCAGGGCCGCAGGTTCCCCACGGGAGCGATGAGCAGGGCGACGCCTTCGAAAACCTGCTGCATGAGACCCGCGCCTTTCCGCCCTCGCCGGAGTTCGCTGCCGACGCCGTCGTCTCCGCTGCGGAATATGAGGAGGCCGGCGCCGACTATCCCGCTTTTTGGGCGAGGAAGGCCCGTGAGCTGCTGACCTGGAGCAAGGACTTTGACCAGGCGCTGGACTGGTCAACCCCCCCGTTCGCCAAATGGTTTGTGGGCGGGGAGGTCAACGCCGCGTACAACGCGCTGGACCGGCACGTTGAGAACGGCCTGGGCGACCGGGTTGCCATCCACTTCGAGGGCGAGCCCGGGGACACCAGCACCTACACCTATGCCCAACTCACCGAAGAGGTGAAGAAGGCAGCGAACGCCTTCGAGTCCCTGGGCGTGGCCAAGGGCGACCGGGTGGCCGTCTACCTGCCGATGATCCCGGAGGCCGTGATCACGCTGCTGGCCTGCGCCCGTATCGGCGCCGTGCACTCCGTTGTGTTCGGCGGCTTCTCCGCGGACGCACTGCGGTCCCGGATCGACGACGCCGAAGCCAAGCTCGTGGTCACCGCGGACGGCACCTACCGCCGCGGCAAGCCCAGCGCCCTGAAACCCGCCGTCGACGAGGCTCTCGCGAGGGGTAGCCACACCGTCCAGAACGTGGTGGTGGTCAAGCGCAACGGCCAGGACGTGAACTGGACCGAGGGCCGGGACCACTGGTGGGCGGACACCGTCGGGGCCGCCTCGAACCAGCACACCGCCGTCGGGCATGACTCAGAGCACCCTTTGTTCATCCTGTACACCTCCGGCACCACCGGAAAGCCCAAGGGCATCCTGCACACCACCGGCGGGTACCTCACCCAGACCGCCTACACGCACCGGGCGGTCTTCGACCTGCACCCCGAAACGGACGTGTACTGGTGCACGGCCGACGTCGGCTGGGTCACCGGGCATTCCTACGTCGCCTACGCCCCGCTCATCAACGGCGCCACCCAGGTGATGTACGAAGGCACCCCGGACTCCCCGCACCAGGGCCGCTGGTGGGAGATCGTGGAGAAGTACAAGGTCTCCATCCTCTACACCGCCCCCACCGCGATCCGCACGTTCATGAAGTGGGGCCGGGAGATCCCGGACAAGTACGATCTCTCCTCCCTGCGCGTCCTCGGCTCCGTCGGCGAACCCATCAACCCCGAGGCCTGGATGTGGTACCGGAACGTCATCGGCGGGGACAAAACCCCCATCGTGGACACCTGGTGGCAGACCGAAACCGGCGCCCAGATGATCGCTCCCCTCCCCGGGGTCACGGCCACCAAGCCCGGCTCAGCCCAGGTCCCGCTGCCCGGCATCGCCGTGGACGTCGTGGACGAGACGGGCGAATCCGTGCCCAACGGCCACGGCGGCTTCCTGGTAATCCGCGAACCCTGGCCCGCCATGCTCCGCGGCATCTGGGGAGACCCGGAACGGTTCAAGGACACCTACTGGTCCCGGTTCGAGACCATGTACTTCGCCGGGGACGGCGCCAAGAAGGACGAGGACGGCGACATCTGGCTCCTGGGCCGGGTGGACGACGTCATGAACGTCTCCGGGCACCGGCTCTCCACCACGGAGATCGAATCCGCCCTGGTGTCCCACCCCGCCGTGGCCGAGGCCGCCGTCGTGGGCGCCGCGGACGAGACCACCGGGCAGGCCGTCGTCGCGTTCGTCATCCTCCGCGGCGACGCCGTGGATTCCGGGGATGCCATCGTCCAGGAACTCCGGAACCACGTGGGCAAGGAAATCGGCCCCATCGCCAAACCGAAGGCCATCCTGGTGGTCCCGGAACTGCCCAAAACCCGGTCCGGGAAGATCATGCGGCGCCTCCTCAAAGACGTCGCCGAAGGCCGCGATCCCGGAGACGCCACCACCCTCTCGGACCCCACCATCATGCAGCAGATCGCGGCAACCCTGAGGAAATAGGCAAAGCAGCCTCACGCACGACGGCGACGCCCGGCTCACAGCCTGGCGTCGCCGTCGTCGTATGCTGGGACCAGACTCGTCCCCTGCCGAAGGATCCGCACAGATGCTCCCCGTCGCACGCCACCAGGCTATTTTGGACGCCGTCCAGCGGGAGCGGGTTGTCCGGGTGTCAGACCTGGCCCAGCAACTGGGCGTGTCCCTGATGACGGTCCGCCGCGACATCGAGGTACTGGAGGAGGGCGGCCGGCTGGAGCGGATCCATGGCGGGGCGAAGATCCCGGGCGACACCAGCACCCACGAGCCCGGATTCGACCTCAAGTCCACGCAGCTGACGGCGGAGAAGCGTGCCATCGCGGTGGAGGCGGCAACGCTGGTCCAGGAGGGCATGGCCGTGGGGCTCAGCGCAGGAACCACCACCTGGGCCCTGGCCAAGGAACTGGTCAACGGACCGCAGATCACGGTGGTCACCAACTCGGTACGCATTGCGGACCTTTTCCATCACGCGGCCTCGGCCGGCTCCGCCCGGTACAGCTCCACCGTGATCCTGATTGGCGGCGAGCGCACGCCATCGGACGCGCTGGTGGGCCCCATCGCCACCGCTGCCCTGAAACAGCTGCACCTGGACGTGCTGTTCCTGGGTGTGCACGGGATGGATGCCGATGCCGGCTTTACCACCCCAAACCTGCTCGAGGCTGAGACGGACCGTGCCTTCATGGCGGCCGCGCGCAAAACCGTGGTGCTGGCGGACCACACCAAGTGGGGCCTGCTGGGCATCAGTTCCATTGCCGCGCTGGATGACGTGGATGAGGTCATCAGCGATTCCGGGCTAGGGCTTGAGGCGCAGCGCGTCCTGCAGGAAAAGGTGGGGCGGCTGCGCCTCGCCGCCGCCTAAGCGGACCCTCGCCGCCCGGGAGCCACTAGGGACAGCCGCAGGACTGCCGGACATGCAGCGTGGTGGGAAAGATCCGGTGCTGTGGTTTTTCCCCGCGGGTGGCTCCCACCAGCGCGGCCACTGCAGCTTCCGCCATGGCGGCCACGGGCTGCTCTACCGTGGTCAGCGGAGGCCAGGAGAATTCGGACTCGGCGGACCCGTCAAAGGACGCCACCGCCATCTCACCGGGGACGGACAGCCCCGCCTCGTGCACGGCCCGCAACAGGCCGATCGCCTGCATGTCGGAGGTAGCGAAAATGGCCGTGGGGCGGTTCACCGATGCCAGCAGCCGCTGGCCGGCAACATAACCCCCGGGGCGGGTGAAGGAACTGTACGCGATCGGGCCCTCCTGCAGGCCGGCGTCATGGAGTGCCTCCCGCCAGCCCACTTCACGGCCGTCGGTGCTGCCGGACACGTTGGTGCCCATGGCCAGGCCGATGTTGGCGTGCCCATGCCCGATCAAGTGCTCGACGGCGATTTTGGCGCCGGCGGCGAGGTCAACGCCGATGCTGTTGAAGCCCGGTGCGTCACGTTCCTGGTTGAGGAGCACCGAGGGGATGTCCGCGGTTTCCAGGACCTCCAGGTCGGGTTCGAAGAGGACACTGGCCAGCAGCACGCCATCCACCTGCCTGGCGGCAAGGTTGCGGATGTTGCGCCGCTCCTTGGCCAGGTTTCCGTCCGAGTTGCCCAGTACCAGGGCGTAGCCCAGGGCGGCAGCGGCGTCCTCAACGGCATGGGAGAACAGGGCGAAGAAGGGGTTGGAAATATCCGGGACCACAAGCCCCAGCGTCTCACTGGAGCCCAGCTTGAGGGCACGGGCCGCCGCGTTGGGGCGGTAGCCCAGGACGCGGATGGCGTCCTGGACCTTCGCTTCTGTGGCTGGTGCAACTTTCTTGGGACCGCCGTTGACCACATAGCTGACGACGGCGGTGCTCACGCCGGCATAGCGCGCAACGTCCTTGCGGGTCACGGGGCCGCCTCGTGCAACCTGCACTGCCGGAGTAGTCATGCTGTCCATGTTAAATGTCTGTACCCGGCGCATCGCCAAAGTCACGGATGGGGAGCCGTTCGCCGTTCCTGAGGGCGGACTGGTGGGCAACAATCCCGGGAAGGGTGAACCGGGCGGCCACCCAGGCGTTCACCGGAGGCAGGGTGCGGTTGTTGACGGCAGTCACGAAGTCGTCCACCAGGAAGTGGTGGCTGCCCTCATGGCCGTTGGGCGCGCCCAGGAATTCCTCCGGAAGCCGGCCGGGGTCATGGACCGGGGCCAGGCCGGAGACGAATGCGTCCCTCAGCTCTGGTGCAACATTCGCGAGGGAGGGGTCATCGAGGGGGATGCTGGGCCGGGTCTCCAGCTGCTCGGAGATATCGTGGACATTGCGCTTGTCCTGCCAGACGGACACCTTGGCGAGCTGCTCGAAGCTGGCCTCCGTCCCGAAGTACCGGAACCGGGACTCGCGGATGTGCGAGGGGTAGCCCACCCGGCGCATCTCATTGGTGCGCATGACGCCGCCGTCGTTCAGCTCGAACAGTGCGGTGGCGTTGGAGAAGTCGTTGCCGAACATGCTGACGTCCTTGTCAAAGACGCCGTCATTGCGGTCATCCCTGACGCCGACGCAGCTGACGCTGACTGCATGGGCCGGGACTGCTCCCAGCACTCCGCCTACAGCGTGGGTGGGATACAGCATGGGCGGGTAGCTGGCGGTTTCCTTCCAGCGCTCACCGCCGCTGTACTGGTAGGCCTCGTAGAAGCCCAGGTCCATATCGTGGACGTAGTCGCCTTCCGCGTAGAAGATCCGCCCGAACTTTCCCTCGGCCAGCTGCTTGCGGGCAAAGACTGTGGCCGGGTTGTAGTAGCTGGTCTCCCCCATCATGTACACCAGCCCGGTCTCCCGGACGGCCTCAATGATCCGCGCTATTTCCTCTTCTGAGATCGCCATGGGAACGGCTGAGTAGACGTGCTTGCCTGCCCGGAGCGCCTGTTCCACGAGCGGACCGTGTGTCCAGCGCTGTGTGAAGATCGCAACGGCGTCGACGTCGGAGGCAAGAAGGTCTTCGAAAGTCGCCATGGTGCCTGCCAAGTGGTAGCGCCCGGCGGCCTCGGCGGCGCGGTGCGCAACGTCGTCCACAGCGAAGACGCTACTGACGCCCGGGTGGAGATTGAACAGGTGCGCGAACTGGCTGCCGAACTGGCCGGCTCCTACCACGCCGATCGAAAACGTCATTGTCTGCCTTTCGAGGATTGCAGGGGCGCGGCAAGCGCTGTCCCGGAGACTCCCAGTGTTCCATTGCAATCTACTCGAGTCAACAGTCCGGTGAATGGACTAATGCCGCACGAAAAAAAGAAGAACGGACCACTTGCCCCCATGAATCTACTCGTGTAGATTCATGCCCAGTTGTTACCCCCATCACAGTCAGGAAAGGGTCGAAGATGACCACCCTTGCCAAGCACACGAGATCCGCCACCGGCGCCCCGGCGTCCGCCCCCAAGCCGCGGGGCAGCCTCCGCCGGTTCGGCGATCTCAAGATCGCACTGCTGTTCATCGCCCCGGCAATGATCGGCTTCGTCGTCTTCTATGTGGTGCCCACCATTCGCGGCGTCTACCTCAGCTTCACGGAGTACAACATCCTGGGAGACCCCACGTGGGTGGGGGTGGACAATTACACGGCGATCGCCAAGGATCCGCTTTTCTGGAACTCCCTGGCCGTCACAGGCCAGTACGTTTTCCTCAATATCGTCCTCCAGACCGCCCTGGCCCTGGGCCTGGCACTGTTGATGAACAGGGTCGCCAAGTCCACCCTCATCCGGGGAGCCCTGCTGCTGCCTTGGATGATGTCCAACATCATCGCGGCACTGCTGTGGTTCTGGATGCTGGACTACCAGATTGGCGTGGTCAACCAGTTCATCGAGTGGGCCGGCCTCCCCCGCGTCGCGTTCTTCGGCAGCGAGGAGTGGGCCATCCCCACCCAGGCCCTGATCAACACCTGGCGCCACATGGGCTACACCGCCCTGCTCATCTTCGCCGGCATGCAGGCCATCCCGGGCCACGTCTATGAAGTTGCCAAGCTCGACGGCGCTTCGCCGTTCCAGACGTTCACCAAGATCACCCTTCCGCTGCTGCGGCCGGTCCTGGTCCTCGTCCTCGTCGTAACGGTGATCGGCTCCTTCCAGGTCTTCGACACTGTCGCAGTGACCACCGGCGGCGGGCCGGTCAACGCCACCCGCGTCATCCAGTACTACATCTACCAGCGGGCCTTCACCGAGTCGGACTTCGGCTACGGATCAGCCATCGCCGTCATTCTCTTCCTCATCCTCGCCCTGGTGGCCTTCATCCAGATGAAGTTCCTCAAGGGCAACGAGTCGGACCTGGACTAAGGAGCCACCCGCATGACCACCACCACAAGCCGCGCAACGCTGCCGGCGCCAGCCCGCCGCCGTCGTCCGTTCAACGCCCGCCGCGCCGGCGCCTGGGCCCTCATTGTCCTCGCCATCGCCGTCTCCGTCCTCCCGTTCTTCTGGGTCCTGCGCACGGCACTGTCCACCAACAACGCGCTTGCCGCCAACGCAACCAGCCTCCTTCCCGCGGAGTTCAGCTTCGGCGCGTTCCTGCGGGTCTTCGGGCTGCAGAGCCCGGCCGACGCCGTCGCGGAAGGCGGTTCCGGTGCAGCCATCAACTTCTGGCTCTACCTGCGGAACTCGATCATCTTTTCCTCCATCACCACCGCAGGCGCCGTGTTCTTCAGCGCGATGGCCGCCTACGCCTTTGCCCGGCTGCGCTGGAAGGGCCGGAATGCCGTCTTCAGCCTCTTCCTGGGAACCATGCTGGTCCCGCCGATCTTCACCGCGCTGCCCAACTTCCTGCTGATCAAGAACCTCGACCTGCTCAACACGATGCTCGGCATGGTCCTCCCGTACATCTTCATGACGCCGTTCGCCATCTTCTTCCTCCGGCAGTTTTTCCTCAACATGTCCCGGGAGGTGGAGGAGGCGGCCATGCTCGACGGCGCCAAGCACCTGCGCATCTTCTTCCAGATTGTGCTTCCCAACGCCGCCGCCCCGATCGCCACCCTGGCGCTGCTCACCTTCATCGGCCAGTGGAACGAATACTTCTGGCCCCTGCTGGTGGGATCGCAGGACGATGTCCGCGTCCTGCAGGTGGGGCTCGGCGTCTTCAAGTCCCAGTCACCCCAGGGGGCACCGGACTGGTCCGGCCTGATGGCGGCGACCCTCATCTCGGCCCTGCCGGTGCTGGTCCTCTTCGCCGCCTTCGGCAAGAAGATCGTCAACTCCATCGGCTTCTCCGGCATCAAATAAGAACCTCATTCACTGCCTCCCTCCCATCCCCAAAAGGAAAGTAGAACCATGAAGAAATCCCTCGGCGCCGTTGCCGTTGCCGCAGCTTTGGCGCTCTCCCTCTCCGCCTGCAGCGGATCCTCCTCCTCAGCAGAATCTGCCAAGGGCGAGATCAGCTACTGGCTCTGGGACGCCAACCAGCTCCCCGCCTACCAGCAGTGCGCCGACGACTTCACCAAGGCCAACCCGGACATCAAGGTGAAGATCACCCAGCGCGGCTGGGATGACTACTGGAGCACCCTCACCAACGGCTTTGTTGGCGGCACCGCCCCGGACGTTTTCACCAACCACCTGGGACGCTACGGCGAACTGGCCGAAAACAAGCAGCTGCTGGCCATCGACGACGCCGTCCAGAAGGACAACATCGACCTGACCGCCTACAACGAAGGCCTCGCCGATCTCTGGGTGGGCCAGGACGGCAAGCGCTACGGCCTGCCCAAGGACTGGGACACCATCGGCCTCTTCTACAACAAGGCCATGCTCGCCAGCGCGGGCATCACCGAGGACCAGATGAAGGACCTCACCTGGAACCCGGAGGACGGCGGCACCTACGAAAAGGTCATCGCCCACCTCACCGTGGACAAGAGCGGGAAGCGCGGCGACGAGCCCGGTTTCGACAAGAACAACGTCGAGGTCTACGGGCTGGGCCTGAACGGCGGCGGCGACTCCTCGGGCCAGACCGAGTGGAGCTACCTCACCAACACCACCGGCTGGTCCCACACGGACAAGAACCCGTGGGGCACCCGCTACAACTACGACGACCCCAAGTTCCAGGCGAGCATGGACTGGTTCGCCGGGCTGTCCGAGAAGGGCTACATGCCCAAGCTGGAAACCACCGTCGGTGCGGCCATGGCTGACACTTTCGCAGCAGGCAAGTCCGCCATCAACGCCCACGGGTCCTGGATGATCGGCCAGTACACCGGCTACAAGGGTGTCGAGGTTGGCATCGCGCCTACCCCGGTGGGCCCCGAAGGCGAGCGCGCCTCCATGTTCAACGGCCTGGCTGATTCCATCTGGGCGGGTACGAAGAAGAAGGACGCGTCCATCAAGTGGGTGGAGTACCTTGCCTCGGCTGACTGCCAGGACGTCGTCGCGTCCAAGGCTGTTGTCTTCCCGGCCCTGAAGGCCTCGTCCGAGAAGGCGTCGGAGGCCTTCAAGGCCAAGGGCGTGGACGTGTCAGCCTTCACCGAGCACGTCAAGAACAAGACCACCTTCCTGTACCCGATCACGGACAACACTGCCAAGGTCAAGGGCATCATGGAGCCCGCCATGGACGCGGTGGTTTCCGGCAAGGCGCCGGCGAGCTCCCTCACCCAGGCCAACGAACAGGTCAACGCCCTCTTCAAGTAGGCCCCGGCTTCGGCAACGCCCCCTACCGTGGCTGCGTATGTGGTCGCAGCCACCCGGCTGGATGCCGCCGTCCCCTCCTCGCGGCGGCGGCATCCACCACCCTGCTTTGCATCACCCCACAAAACCGAAAGAGATCTTATGGACCCCCTCCACCTCCGTTCCGCCGGCACCAGCCTGGTGATCAGCTTCGACAGCGGAGAGGCCGAGGTCATCCATTGGGGTGCGGACCTGGGCGCCGCCTTGCCGGACCTCGCCATCCTCACCGCCCCGGTCCCGCACTCCGCCATCGACGCACGCGTCCCGGCGGGCCTCCTCCCCCAGGCTTCGTCGTCGTGGCGCGGCAGGGCCGCCCTGCGCGGTTCCCGAATGGCCGACGGCGTCTCCGGGTTTGATTTCTCGGCCCGCCTCCGCGCCGTTACAGCCAGCGCCAACGGCGGTGCCGCCGTCATCGTCCAGTCGGACCCGGATGCCGGCCTCACGGTGGAATCCACCCTGGCCCTGCACGACGGCGGCCTGCTGGAACTGCGGCATACCGTCACCAATGACGGCACCACCCCCTACCAGCTCGACGAACTGGCGACCGTCCTCCCCGTGGCGCCTGACGCCGTCGAACTCCTCGACCTCACCGGCCGCTGGTGCCGCGAGCGCCACCCGCAGCGCCGGGCCATCCAGCAGGGAACGTGGGTCCGGACGGGCCGGCACGGCCGCACCGGCCATGATTCCTCCCTGCTGTTCGCCGCCGGGAGCGCCGGTTTCGGCAACCGGCACGGGAAAGTCTGGGCCACGCACCTGGCCTGGAGCGGGAACCACGAGCAGTTCGCCGACACCATCGGCGATGGCCGCACCATGATCGGCGGTTCAGAGCTCCTGGGGCCCGCCGAAGTCATCCTTGAAGCCGGCGGCAGCTACACAACGCCCGCCCTGTTCGCCGCCTACTCGGACAAGGGACTGGACGGGATCACCGAAGCCTTCTACAGCTGGTTCCGGTCCCGGCCCCACCACGTGCTGCCCGCCGCTTCCACGGGCCGGCCCGCCGGCAAGCCGCGTCCGGTGGTGCTCAACACCTGGGAGGCCGTCTACTTCGACCACAACCTGGACACGCTGATTGAGCTGGCCGAGTCGGCTGCCGATCTGGGCGTGGAGCGCTTCGTGCTCGACGACGGCTGGTTCCGCGGCCGCCGCGACGACCACGCCGGCCTCGGCGACTGGTACGTGGATGAAAGCCTGTGGCCGAACGGACTGACCCCGCTCATTGAGGCCGTCACCTCGCGCGGCATGGAGTTCGGGCTCTGGGTGGAGCCGGAAATGGTCAACCTGGATTCGGACATCGCCCGGGCCCATCCTGACTGGATCGTTGGCCCGTCCGCCGTCCAGCACAAGGACGGCGGCCGCCTTCCCCTGGAATGGCGCAACCAGCACATCATTGACCTGGTGAATCCTGAAGCCTGGCAGTACATCTTCTGCCGCATCGATGCCCTCCTTCGCGAGAACAACATCGCCTACCTGAAGTGGGACCAGAACCGGGACCTCACCGAACACGGCCACGCCGGCCGCTCCTCCGTCCACGAGCAGACCCTGGCCGCCTACCGGCTGTTCGACGAGCTCCGCAAAGCGCATCCCGCCGTCGAAATTGAATCCTGCTCCTCCGGCGGGGCACGCGTGGACCTGGGCATCCTGGAGCGGACGGACCGGATCTGGGGATCCGACTGCAACGATGCACTGGAACGGCAGACCATCCAGCGCTGGACCGGCGCGGTGGTCCCGCCGGAACTGGTGGGAAGCCACATCGGGCCCACCACCTCGCACACTACCGCCCGCACGCACGATCTCTCCTTCCGGGCCATTTCCGCGCTGTTCGGCCACTTCGGCATGGAGTGGGATGTCCGGCAGGTCACCGGGGCTGAGCGTGAGGAACTCAAGCGCTTCATCGCCCTGTTCAAGGAACACCGCGCGCTGATCCACAGCGGCCGCCGCGTCCACGCGGACGTGGCCGGCGATGCCCTGCTGCTGCACGGCGTCGTCACCGAGGCCCCTGCGGCCGAAGGCACGACGGCGGGCCTGTTCGCCCTGGTGAGCACGCGCACCTCCGCCGCTGAGGTGCCGGGCCGGCTGGGCATCCCGGGGCTGGACCCCGAGCGAAGCTATCGCGCGGAGGCGATCTTCCCCACTCCGGACGACTCCGATTACGGCCACACCTACACCCAGGTGCAGCCGCCGGCCTGGCTGGCGGACGGGGCGGAGGCAACAGGACGCTTCTTCGCCGAGGTGGGCCTGCCCATGCCCAACCTCAACCCCGAGCATGCGCTGCTGATGCGGTTCACGGCGCTGCAGTAACCGTCGGTTGCTCCGTAAACGTCGTTTTCACGCTTCAAAACGGCATTTACGGAGCGACCGATGGGGGTGCCGGCGTAAGAATGAGCGGCACCCAAAGCCAGCCGATAGATTGTCACCATGACTGAAGCCTCCACCGACCCTGCCGCCCGCCGCACCATCCTGGTGATCAACGGACCCAACCTGAACCTGCTGGGAACCCGGGAGCCGGAGAAGTATGGCACCTCCACCCTGGCGGACGTGGAGCAGCTGGCGGCCGCAGCCGCCGAGGCGCACGGTTTTACGGCCGAATGCGTCCAGTCCAACCACGAAGGCGTCCTGCTCGACGTCATCCACGCCGCCCGGAGCAACGCCGCGGGCATCGTCATCAACGCGGGGGCGTTCACCCACACCTCAGTGGCTCTCCGTGATGCCCTCGCCGCCGTGCAGCTCCCCGCCGTCGAGGTCCACATCACCAATGTGCACCAGCGGGAAGAGTTCCGGCACCACTCGTTCCTGTCCCCTGTCTGCTCGGCGGTCATCGTGGGCGCCGGGGTGTTCGGCTATAGGCTGGCCATCGACTACCTCGCCGAGGTCCTCTAACCGCTACTTCTGGATGCACTGCCCGGAGGAAACGGGTGCACTCAACGACGCTGCCTTGGAGGCCACGGGATTCAGGTCATCCATGGTGATGGCGAATCCCATTTCGGTGTCCGCGGTCGCCTTGGCGAAAATCACCCCTGCCACATCCCCCTGCGTTGTCAGCAGCGGGCCGCCGGAGTTCCCGGGCTGCACATCACCGGCCAGGCGGTAGATCTCCTCTGGTGAGGCATTGTTGCCGTAGATGTCCGGCACCATCACAGTGGTGATGTCCTGGACCGTGGCCGGCTTGGACTGGAACGGGCCGCCGTGGGGGTAGCCGGCAAAAGCGGCGGGGCTGCCGTTGGGCAGATCGGGGCTTAGCTCCAGCGGATCCGCGGGGAGGTTCTCCACGGCCAGCACCGCGAGGTCGTGCTTGGTGTCGAAGTAGACGACGCGCCCGGGCATCGCGCCGCCGTCGGGCAGTTCCACCACCGGCTGCGACACGCCCGCCACGACATGCGCGTTGGTGATCACACGGTCCGCGGAGACCACAAATCCGGTGCCTGTCTGGTTCTGGCCGCACTGGTAGGCGGTCCCGGCGATCCTGAGGACGGAACCGGCGGCCCGGTTCAGGGCGGGTGTATCGGTCCTGGCGTTCGGTACCGGCACTGCCGGCCCCTGTTCCAGACCCTCCAGCAGCGTGGGGATGCCGTTGCCGATCACCGTGGAGCGAAGCTGCGCCATGGTGGCTTTGACGCTGTCCGGTGTCAGGCCGTCGATAAAGCGGATGACCTTGGAATCGGCCAGCTGCTGGGAAACAAGCGGCACGCCCAGGGAGCTGACGCTGAAGGCCAGCATGGACATCACCAGCGCGGAAACCGCAACGTTCACGGCTCCGCCCACCAAGCGGTCTGCCGCACGCAGGGGCCGGATCCGCACGGCGCCGCGGATTTGCCGGCCTGCCATCGTCCCCAGGCCGTGCCCCAGGACCACCAGGACAACGGCGGCTGCCACGATGGCGGTCAGCCTCCATCCGGAATCCTGGACAAAGCCGCTCACCAGGGGGACTGCAAAAAAGGCTGCCACTGCTCCGGCGGCGAATCCCGCAATGCCGCCGACTGTCACCAGGAAACCATTGCGCAGGCCGTAAACAAGATATGACAGCAGCGCCAGGATCAGGACCAGGTCCAGGACAGTCAAGCCGACCACTGAGGCTCCTTATTAAGCAGTTGAACCCTCATTCTAATGTTGGATGCTGACAATATTCTGGACAGCTCCCCGCCCTGCAGGCCGACGGCAGTCCCCTTACGCCACCACCTTCGCGGCCCCCCGCGACGGGTCCCGACCGGCCGTTGCGGGCCTGCATCAGCGCGTTTTGACTGCCAAGTTCGTCACAGAACCTTGAAAATTCTGAAACAATGGCACAAGCGCCACAGCCGACACTTTTTATTCAGGAGATTTCATGGACATCGAGGTACTGCGCCGAGCACCCCTTTTCGCCACGCTCGACGACGACGCATTCCGTCTGCTGACGGACGAGCTCACCGAGGTGGACCTGTCCCGCGGCGCTTCGGTGTTCCGTGAAGGCGACCAGGGCGACCAGCTGTACTTCATCGTCTCCGGCAAGGTGAAGCTCGGCCGGACCTCCCCCGATGGCCGTGAGTCGCTCCTGGCCATCCTGGGCCCGGGCGAACTCTTCGGCGAAATGGCCCTCTTCGATCCCAGCCCGCGCACCGCGACGGCCACCGCCGTCTCGGAGACCCGGCTTGCCGGCCTCCGGAACGAGAGCCTGAACACGCTGCTCCGCACCCGTCCCGAGGTCTCCGCACAGTTGCTGCAGGCCCTGGCCCGCCGCCTGCGCCGCACCAACGATTCGCTCTCCGACCTCGTGTTCTCGGACGTTCCGGGCCGCGTTGCCAAGGCGCTGCTTGACCTGGCTGACCGCTTCGGCCGGCCGGCAACGGACGGCGTCCTGGTAGCCCACGAGCTCACCCAGGAAGAGCTGGCCCAGCTCGTCGGCGCATCCCGCGAAACCGTCAACAAGGCCCTCGCCGAATTCGTCCAGCGCGGCTGGCTCCGGCTGGAAGCCCGCGCCGTTGTCATCCTGGACATGCAGCGCCTCCGCCAGCGCTCCCGCTAGCAACCCGCCGCCCCCGGCCCCGGCCCCGGGCCTGTTGTCTCCCCGCCGACGCTCTCTCACTTGATGCGCCAAAACGGCCAACGCTCTCTCACTTGATGCGCCAAAACGGCCAACGCTCTCTCACTTTCCCAAGGAAAGCGAGAGAGCGTTGGTGGAAAACCAGCATTAAGTGAGAGAGCGTTTCAAGTGGGCGGAGCGGCCAACCGGACCGAACCCGGCCGCGGACCTACCGTTCGCGCTGGGGATCGTCCGGGGTTGTCTTGGCGGCCTCGACTTCGAGCATGAGTTTGCCGTCCTCTTCAACCAGGACCGGCTGGTACACATGGGCCTTACG
Source organism: Arthrobacter sp. PGP41 (assembly GCF_002953935.1). NCBI lineage: Bacteria > Bacillati > Actinomycetota > Actinomycetes > Micrococcales > Micrococcaceae > Arthrobacter > Arthrobacter sp. PGP41. The sequence continues at coordinate 3,623,775 of NZ_CP026514.1, forward strand.
CTTGTAGCTCAGGTAGGCGATGCAGCCGTTGGCCATGGCCATCTTCTCAAGCATGATTTCGGAGCCGGGAACCAGGAGCTCACCCAAGGTGCGGCCCACCGTGTTCTCCTGGCCAACCTCGTCGCCCAGCGCGGTGGTATCGCGATCGGCGATCACGTCGGCAGCATTGACCCAGCGCCCCCAGACGCCCTTCCCTTCCAGCAGGGTGGGCTGCTGGTTCAGGGGCACGGTGGCGGCGAAGTAGCGGGTGTCGAACCGGCGGTGCGCGAAGTCCGGACTGCGCCAGTTGACGAGCGACTTCAGCAGGTCCGTCCGGACGGACAGTCCCCGCTTTGCCAGGATCTCCGGGAAGGTCTTCTCCTGCTCGGCCACGGCCGTACGGGCGCGCATCCACTCGGGGGTCGATGTCGCTTCCACGGTACTGGCCATGTCCGGGCCGGCCAGCAGCACGCCGGTTTCCTCGAAGAGTTCGCGGATGGCGCCCAGCACGTGGCGGCGCGCCAGCCCGACGTCGTCCGTTCCCATCTGCTCAGCCCAATGCTGGGGCGGGGGGCCGAGCCAGCCCACGGGATCGTCGTCGGCGGCGTCCAGCGATCCGCCGGGGAAGGCGAGGACGCCCAACGGCGAGGACCCCGGCCGGTAGGCCAGCCAGGTCTCCAGGCCCGTAGGGGAATCGCGCAGGAGGACCACGGACGACGCAAGGCGCGCTGCGCGGGGCGTCCGTTCGCCGTGTTCGAGCCAGCTCTGGGCGGCCCCTTCAAGGTCCTGGGGAAGAGCAAAGAGCCGTCGAGCTAGCTGAGGCAAGGGAAACCTACCGGTCCTAGCTGAATTCCGCTATGAGTTCGACCTCAACAGGAGAATCGAGCGGCAGCACGGAGACGCCGACGGCGGAACGGGCGTGCTGCCCCGCGTCACCGAGGACGCGCCCCAGCAATTCCGACGCGCCGTTGATGACGCCCGGCTGTCCTGTGAAGGACGGATCGGACGAGACGAAACCCACAACCTTGACGATGCGGGTGATCCGGTCAAGGTCACCAATGACGCTCTTGACGGCTGCCAAGGCGTTGACGGCGCAAATGGCCGCGAACCGCTGGGCGTCTTCCGGGGAAACCGTGGGCTCGTCGGCGAAGCCTTCGGTTCCGGCCGACACTTTGCCTGTGGCCGGCAGTTTGCCGTTAATGAACGGCAGCTGTCCCGAGGTGTACACGTGGCTGCCGGAGATCACGGCGGGGACGTAGGCGGCCACGGGCGGGGCGACCTCGGGAAGGGTGAGCCCAAGCTCTTTGAGCCGCTGCTCAACAGCTGAAACAGGCGCCGCTGCTGCGCCAGGCGTGGCCTCTGCGGAGGTGCCCATGCTACTGCTTCTCCCTCTTGAGGTAGGCGACCAGGCCGTTTCCGTCCGGTCCGGGGACCACCTGCACCAGCTCCCAGCCGTCGTCTCCCCACTGGTCCAGGATCTGCTTTGTGGCGTGAATAATGAGCGGAATCGTCGCGTACTCCCATTTGGTCATGAGAGAAAGACTAGTCCTTGCCGGTAAAGTGGAAAACATGGCGACTCGTACGAACCCATTATTCGACACTGCCACCACCCTTGGTAAGATCCTCGTTTTCCTTGGCGTGAGTGCTATTTGCGGTGTCCTGGTAGCAGGCCTGCTGGTTCCAGCGGCGGCCGTTTCAGGCAGCGCAGCGAGCGGTTCCATCGAGTTCTTCGACACCCTGCCGGCCGAGCTGAAGGTTGATCCGCCCAATCAGACCACCAGGATCCTGGCTGCTGACGGCAGCGAGATCGCCAGTGTCTACACCGAAAACCGCACCAAGGTCGCCTTGGACCAGATCTCGCCCTTCGTTAAAGAAGCTGTCATCGCCGTCGAGGACAGCCGTTTTTATGATCACGGGGGCGTGGATACCACAGGCATCCTGCGCGCGCTGGTCAGCACTGCCCGCGGCAACAAGCAGGGCGCGTCCACCATCACGCAGCAGTACGTGAACAACGTCCTCAACGCCAATCTCGCCGCCGAGGGCAACGAGGACCAGATCAAGCTCAATGGCGTGAACAAGGGCGTGGGCGACAAGCTCCGCGAGATGAAGCTTGCCATCGCGTTGGAAAAGGAATTCAGCAAGGAGCAGATCCTTGAGGGTTACCTGAACATCGTCTTCTTCAACCGTGACGCATACGGCATTGAAGCCGCGTCCCGCTTCTTCTTCAGCACCAGCTCCAAGGACCTTACGCTCCCGCAGGCAGCCCTGCTGGCCGGACTCGTCAACAGCCCGTCCGCATTCGACCCCATCAACAACCCGGAGAACGCCAAGCAGCGCCGCGACCTGGTACTGGGCCTGATGCTGAACCAGGGCAAGATCACCCAGGCCGACCACGATGCCGCGGTGGCCACCCCCGTGGAGACCAAGGTGACGCAGCCTAAGCAAGGCTGCGCCTACGCCTCCACCGCCCCCTACTTCTGCGACTACGTGCTGCACCTGCTGGAGAACAACCCGGCGTACGGTGCGGACCGCGAAGAACGCCTGCGCCTCATCTACGGTGGCGGCCTGACCATCACCACCACGCTGGACCCGAACGCCCAGGCGGTGGCGCAGGAGCAGGTCAACGCCTCGGCCGGCGCCAACCCGGACAAATGGGGTGCTGCCATGGTCTCGGTGCAGCCCAACTCCGGCAAGATCGTTTCGATGGCCCAGAACACTTCCTTCCTGCCCGCCGAAGGCGCCTTCGATTCCCAGGTGAACTTCAACGTGGACAAGCTGGACAAGGACGGCAACGACCTCAACGGCCTCGGCGGTGCCCAGCCCGGCTCCACCATGAAGCCGTTCACCTTCGCGCAGTGGCTCAACGAGGGCAAGTCCATGAACACCGTGGTCAACGCAGCACAGCGCCGCTATCCGCTGAACTTCCCGTGGCGTAACTCCTGCGGCCAGGTGACAGGCGCCTACAACACGGCCCAGAAGTCACTCGGCGCGGCCGACGACCTGCAGAACGCCGAACCGCAGTGGTACCGGCCGCTGTCGGTCCTCGAAGGCCTCTACAACTCCATCAACACGGTCACCTTCGCTTCAGCAGCCCAGCTGGACTTCTGCGGTATCCAAAAGATCGTGGATGCAACAGGACTCCATGGCGGGCTCCCGGCTGACGGCGAACCCAACCCGAAGATCAACATGTCCACGCTGGGCAACCTGCTGGGTTCCACCCAGACTGCCCCGCTGACCATGGCCAGCGCCTTCGCTACCTTCGCCAACGATGGCAAGTACTGCGAGCCCATCGCCATCACTGCCGTGACCGACCAGACCGGGGCCACCCTGCCGGCACAGTCCAGCAGCTGCCGGGACGCGGTCAAGCCGGAGGTTGCCCGCGGCGTGAACTACGCGCTCCAGGAGGTCCTGAACCGCGGCTCCGGCTCGCTGATCCAGCCCCGGATTTCCACGCGCACCAACTTCCCGATCGGCGCCAAGACCGGTACATCCAACAACAATGGGTCCACCTGGGTGGTAGGCCACACCACGGGCCTGGCCACGGCTGCCTGGTTCGGCGACGCGCTCGGTGCGCAGGACCGGGCCGGCCAGAACATCACGGTTAATGGCAAGTTCTACCCCGGAATCGACGGTTACATGATCGCCGGTCCCATGTTCTCGAACTTCATGTCCCGGATCGCGCCGGCCTACGGCACCAATCCGTTCCCGGCCCCGCCCAGCAACCTCCTGAACGGCGGCACCGGCACACGGACGCCCGCGACGACGGGGCCGCAGGCCACCCAGGCGCCGGCGCCGGCCCCCTCTGCTCCTGCCGGGAACTCCGGACCGGGCAACAGCGATAAGAAGAACTAGCCCACGATGATTTCATCCAGCGAGTTGGCCAGCCGCGCCTGGACCATCGGGCGCGGCTTTGCCGTCACCGCCGGGACCGGGGCTGCCGCCGGAATGGCCGCCTTCGGGTACGGCCTGTGGGAGAAAAACCAGTTTGTCCTCCGTGAAGAGACCCTGGCCATCCTGCCGCCAGGGAAGAACCCCTTCCGCATACTGCACCTGAGCGACATCCACTTCGTTCCGGGCCAGAAGAAGAAGGCTGCGTGGCTGCAGTCATTGGCCGAACTCCAGCCGGACCTGGTGGTGAACACCGGCGACAACCTCAGCCACGCCAAAGCCGTGGATCCCCTCCTGGCCGCGCTCCGTCCGCTGCTGGAATTCCCCGGTGTCTTTGTCCCTGGCTCCAATGACTACTTCGCCCCGAGCCTGAAGAATCCCGCCTCCTACCTGCTGGGGCCGTCCAAGGCCAAGCCCAAGCCGACGGCGCTTGACTGGCCGCGGCTGCGTTCAGGCTTCGGTATGAGTGGCTGGGTGGACCTGACCAACCGCCACCAGTCCTTGGTCATGAACGGCATGCGCTTTGACTTCTCAGGAGTGGACGATCCCCACCTGCAACGCGAGCGGTACGCCGGATGGCCGCGCGGGACCGTGAACCAGGACGCCGCAGACCACCTCAAAGTGGCCGTCATCCATGCGCCCTACCAGCGGGTGCTTGACCACTTCACCGAGGACGGCGCAGACCTCCTGCTCGCCGGCCACACCCATGGCGGGCAGCTATGCATCCCGGGCTACGGCGCCCTGGTGGCCAACTGCGACCTTCCCACCTGGCGCGCAAAAGGCCTGCATGACTGGAGCAGCAATGGACGCACGACGCCGGTCAACGTCTCGGGCGGCATCGGCACCTCGCGCTTCGCTCCGGTGAGGATCGCGTGCCGGCCGGAGGCCGTCCTGCTGACCCTGGCCTCCCCTGCCTGACGAGGTGAACAGGGCCTGTTGCCCACTGCAATAACTGGCCAAGCCCGTTCCGGAACTGCCGTCCCTGTGAATCGCCTCACGCCATGGCATAGGGTAGTTGCTACGGGAAACTACATTCGTTTTAGAGCTTGAGAAGCGGGCATGGCCAGGCAAACTCCATTTTTTCGATCGGTCAGTCGTCTCTACCCCCATGTCCGGCCAATCATTCCCCGGCTCGTGCTGGGACTCCTCTGCGCGCTGCTTGCCAGTGTTGTAGCCTTGGCCATCCCGCAGGCCCTGAGGGTCCTGGTCAACGAATCACTGCAGCCGGGCGGCGACACCGGGGCGATCTGGACGTCGGCCGGCATCATCCTGATCCTGGGCATCGCAGAAGCTGGCCTGGTTGCGCTCCGCCGGCAGTTCGTCATCAACCCGGCCACCACCGTGGAATCCCGGATGCGCGTCTCCCTTTATGACCATCTCCAGGAGCTGACGGTCTCCTTCCATGACCGCTGGGGCTCCGGCCAGCTCCTGTCCCGCGCCATGACGGACCTGAATTTCCTGCGCCGCTGGATGGCGTTCGGGGCCATCATGCTGGTGGTCACCACCCTCACAGTGATCATCGGCATTGCCGTCATGTTCGCCATGAGCTGGCAGCTTGCCCTGATCTTCCTGGCCGCGGCCGTGCCCATCATGGCGTACAGCTTCCGGTTCCGGACCCGCTTCAGCAAAGTGGCACGCCGGAGCCAGGACCAGGCAGGAGACCTGGCCACCACGGTGGAGGAATCCGTCCATGGCATCCGGGTGCTCAAAGCCTTTGGCCGCAGCCGGGAAGCACTCGAAACCTTCGAAGGACAAGCCGAAGAGCTCCGCCAGACGGAAATCGCCAAGGCGCGCCACCAGGCCATGTTCACCATGGTGGTCACGCTCCTGCCGGAACTCGCCCTGGGCGCAGGCCTGGTGGTGGGAATCATGCTGTGCTCCAGCGGGCAGCTGAGCATCGGCGCGTTGGTAGCCTTCTTCGCCACCGCGGCAGTCATTGCCTCACCTGTTGAATTTTCCGGCATGCTGCTGGCCATGGCACTCACCGCCAAGACCGCCGTCGACCGCCACTACGAAGTGATGGATACTCCCAACTCCATTACCAGCCCCGCGGAACCGCGCAGGCTCCTCCGGCCCGCCGGCGCACTCCGTTTCAACAACGTCACTTTTGCCTTCGAGGACGCCCCGGACAAGCCCATCTTGAAGGACATCAACCTCGAACTCCGGCCTGGTGAGACCATGGCCCTGGTGGGGATCACGGGCAGCGGCAAGAGCGCCTTGATTCAGCTGGTCCCCCGCCTGTACGACGTCACCGGCGGCTCCATCACCATCGACGGCGTGGACCTGCGGGATTTCGACGTGGAGGAACTCCGCCGCCTCGTGGGCGTCGCCTTCGAGGACACCACCCTGTTCTCCAATTCCGTCCGCGACAACGTGCTCCTCGGGGCACCGGAACACACCGAGGCCGCCCTGGACGAGGCACTGGACGTGGCCCAGGCGCACTTCGCGTATTCCCTCCCGGAAGGCGTGGACACGCTGATCGGAGAGGAGGGCCTCAGCCTGTCCGGCGGGCAGCGCCAACGGATTGCGCTGGCACGGGCCATCGCCGCCCGCCCGCGGGTGCTGGTGCTGGATGACCCGTTGTCCGCTTTGGACGTCCACACGGAGGAGCTCGTGGAGACCCGGCTCCGGACAGTCCTGAAGGACACCACCACGCTGATCGTCGCGCACCGGCCGTCCACTGTGGCCCTCGCGGACCGGGTGGCCCTGCTGGAACAAGGACGGATCACCGCCGTCGGAACGCATACCGAGCTGCTGGCGGGCAACGACCATTACCGTTACGTCATCGCCAGCCTGGACCAGGAACCCCGGGACCTGGACTCGGAGCTGTCAGACCTCGACGAAGAGTCCGATGTCCAGGAAGCGGAGGCCAACCGATGAGTGCCACGCCATTCGGCACCGCCAACGAAGACAACGCCCACCTCAGCAAGAGCGACAGCAGGGCGGTACGACGGCGGTCGCTGGCGCTGCTGCGGTCACTGATCCGGCCGGTGCGAATGCGCTTCTGGCTGACCATCGCCATGGTGGTCCTGTCCCAGGCGGCACGCGTGGCCGGCCCGGCGCTGATCGCCTTCGGCATCGACCGCGCACTGCTCGCCCTGCAGGCAGGGGACAACACGCCCCTGGTGTTCACCGGCGTCGCCTACCTGCTCGCTGCCACTGCGACGGCGGGGCTCACGGCTTTGTATGTCACGTCCACCGCCAGGCTGAGCCAGGCAATGCTGCTGGACCTGCGCCTCCGGGTTTTCCGCCACACCCAGCGGCTGAGCCTGGAGTTCCACGAAAAGTACACCTCCGGCCGGATCATCGCCCGGCAGACCTCGGACCTGGAGGCCCTTCGGGAGCTCCTGGACTCCGGTGTCAGCTCGCTGGCCTCAGGGATGCTGTTCATGGTCTTCACTGCAGCTACCGTGTTCGCACTGGACTGGCGGAGCGGGCTGCTGGTGTTGGCCGCCGGCGTTCCCATGTTCCTGCTGGCCCGCTGGTACCAGAAACACTCCCAGATCGTCTTCCGGGAATCGCGTGTGGTCTCCGCCCGGCTGATTGTGCATTTCGTGGAGACAATGACAGGCATCCGTGCAGTCAAGGCCTTCCGGAAGGAGCAGGAAAACTCCCGGCGCTACGGCCTGCTCGCAGAGGACTACCGGCGGGTCACCGTGCGCTCCATCAACCTCAACGGCATCTTCCAGCCGGGGCTGGTGCTGATCGGCAACGTGTGCGTGGCAGTGGTCCTGCTCTTCGGGGGTTTCCGCGTCCTCGGCGGGGATCTGGAAGTGGGGGTTCTCCTTGCGCTCATCCTCTCCACCAAACGGTTCTTCCAGCCTGTGGACCAGATGGCCATGTTCTACAACTCGTTCCAGAGTGCCCAGGCCGCGCTCGAAAAGGTCTCGGGGCTCCTCGAGGAGGTGCCGACTGTCCGGCCGCCAAAGAATCCCGTCGCCCTGAAGGACGCCAGGGGGGCAATCGACTTCAAAGACGTCGAATTCCGGTACGGAGACGGTCCAATCATCGTCCCCACCCTGAACCTGCACATCCCCGCGGGGCAAACCGTGGCCCTGGTCGGCCAGACGGGAGCCGGGAAATCCACCTTGGCCAAGTTGATAGCCCGCTTCTACGACGTCACATCGGGTTCGATCACACTCGACGGCATCGACCTCCGGAACCTCGGCACAACAGACCTGCGCCGCAACATCGTCATGGTCACCCAGGAGGCGTTCCTGTTCAGCGGCTCGGTGGCCGACAACATCGCCTTGGGACGCCCGGAAGCCGCCCGCTCCGAAATCGAGGAAGCAGCCAAAGCGGTGGGCGCCCACGACTTCATCATGGAACTTCCCGAGGGCTATGACACGGACGTCAACAAACGCGGCGGGCGGGTGTCGTCCGGACAGCGGCAGCTCATCAGCTTTGCCAGGGCATTCCTGGCCCGCCCGGCCGTACTGGTCCTGGACGAGGCGACCTCCTCGCTGGACATCCCCTCCGAACGGCTGGTGCAGGAGGGCCTGGCCCGCCTCCTCGCGGGCACGGAGGCGGGCCGCAGAACGGCCCTGATCATCGCCCACCGCCTGTCCACGGTGGAAACCGCGGACAGGGTGCTGGTTGTGCAGGACGGCCGCATCGTGGAGGACGGCAGTCCTGCCCAGCTCATTGGCGGCGGCGGGCGCTTTGCCGACCTGCATGGGGCATGGAAGGACTCGCTGGTCTGATCCCGGCCCCTGACCCGACCGGCGGGCATTTCCGTCCCACGTTGAGGATTTCGCATCGGGACCCGGCATCGGCTATCCTTGTAAAGTTGCTTTTGCAGCGGATCGGGATGTAGCGCAGCTTGGTAGCGCGCTTCGTTCGGGACGAAGAGGTCGCAGGTTCAAATCCTGTCATCCCGACCACAACTGAAGAGGGTCTCCATACGGGGGCCCTCTTTTGTGTTATCTGGGATCCGGAGGATCGGTAACTTTCCGGTAAAGGAAAAGCCCCGGAGCGGATGCTCCGGGGCTTTCCTCGCCTCCTTGTTTGTGAGGAAGCTATTACACGGGGTCGGGCCAGTTGCCCGTGCTGGTGGTGTAGGTGGTGTCGGCCTTCTTCTCCTTGGTCTCCTTGGAGGAGACAGGATCCGGCCAGTTTCCGGTTCGGGCTACAGCCACTCGTTCCGTGTCGGCAATGGAACCTGCAGACAAGACAGCCGGAGCCGCTGCAGAAAACGCCAAGGCCCCAGCTAGGGCGGCTGCCGCTGCAATCTTCTTCAACATATTAGTTCCTCAATACGAGTCGGATTCGTTACAAAGCCAGCACTGTCCTTGTTGACATACATTGTAAAATGTTTTCCACAGTGGCTGTCAAGCGCCAAGAGGAAACCTGTGGAGAAAGGAGGAGTCCCGTGGGCAACGGATTCGGGGAGAAGCTCCGGGCGGAGAGGCTCGAACGGGGGCTGACACAGGCGGAACTGGGCAAGGACCTGTATTCACCCAGCTACATTTCCCTGCTGGAAACAGGGCGCAGGGAGCCAACCGCGGAGGTCATTGAAGAACTGGCGCGCAGGCTGGAGCTCGCACCAAAGGCCTTGGAAGCATGGAGCCAGCCCATTTCGGTGAGCGATGCCGAGTATGTCCTGGCAGGACTGTACGCCCGCCAGGCATGGGACCTGAGGGACTACCCGCTCGCGGCGAGCCATGCGGCTGCTGCTGCTCAGATAGCACTGGACGGACGGAACACCAGCGCCTGGTGGAACATGAGCTACATGCAGGCCGAGTGCCTGCTGAAACATGGCGATTTGCTGGAGTGCAGGGAGCTTGTGGAAAGGCTGCTCGAGCACCCGATGGCCAGGGAATCCGTGGGGCTGGGCGCGCGTGCCCGGCAGATGCTCGCGGTTGTGTGCCAGCGCCAGGGCCAGCTGACGGCTGCCGTGGAGCATGCAACGGAGGCGGTGGCCTTCGCCAAGCAGTTGCCCAAGGGCTCAGTGATCACCATCGGCGCACTCCGGGCCCTGATCGGCGCGTTGGCCGAAAGCGGCCGTCTTAATGAGGCGTGGAAGTACTGCCAGGAATTGCTGGCCCAGGTGGATGAGCACGCGATGTCCCAGCTGGCCGGCGAGGTGGCCTGGGTCATCGGCAACGTGGCCTTTATGCGCCACGATTATGTGGAGGGCGTCAAACACCACGAACGCGCGGCCAAACTGCTGTCACCGGCAAACGACATTGAGCTGTGGGCCCGTTTTAATAAAGCGTCCGCCGCGGTACGGCTGTCATCCGGAATTGTGGAGCCTGAAACGCTGTCATCCATTGAGCGGGCCGAGCTTGCCTTTTCAATCGTCAGCGGCACCAAGAGCGATGAGCTGGAAGTTGCTTTCATCCGCGCCCGCTGGCTGTACCTGACCGGGGACATTGTTGCCGCCGTCGAGAAGCTCAGGGAAATCCATGCCGAGCGGGACAGCCTGGCGAAGCACACCGCCGGCGAAGTGTCGCTGCTGCTGGGGAAGTCGCTCAAGGCTGCGGGCGAATCAGAGGAAGCCCTGGTGCACCTCGAAGAAGCGCAGAAAGCCTTCAGTGCCGCTGGAGCTGCTGACCGCGTCCAGCAGGCACTGGACGCGGTCCTGGAAATAAAGCTGGCCCAGCGGCGCGCTGCAGCCGCTTCCAAAGCCAGCTAGTCAACACGCCGTTCGCCGGGAGCAGCTGGGGCTCCGTCAGGCGAAGGTTTTCCCCGTAAGTTTCTCGTAGGCCTCGACGTAGCGGCTGCGGGTGCGGTCGATGACCTCGGCCGGCAGGGCCGGCGGAGGAACGTCCGAGGACCTGTCCCAGCCCGATTCGTCCGATGTGAGCCAATCCCGGACGTACTGCTTGTCATAGGAAGGCTGTGCACGGCCCGGCTGGTATGTTGCGGCGTCCCAGAACCGTGAGGAATCCGGCGTGAGGACCTCATCGCCAAGCGTGATCGAGCCCGAAACGGCGTCGTAGCCAAACTCCACCTTGGTGTCCGCCAGGATGATGCCGCGTTCCCGCGCGATCCTTTCGGCCGTGGTGTAGATCTTCAAGGTGAGCTCGCTCAGGCGTCCTGCGATGTCGTCGCCCACCATGGCCGCCACGGCGTCGTAGGTGATGTTCTCGTCATGCTCCCCTACCGCCGCCTTGGCCGAGGGCGTGAAAATGGCGTGGTCCAAGCGCGAACCGTCCACCAGTCCCTCCGGGAGCGGAATGCTGCACACGGTCCCCGAGGCCTTGTATTCCTGCAGGCCGGAGCCTGTGAGGTAGCCGCGGGCGATGCATTCCACCGGGAACATGTCCAGCTTCTTGCAGATCATGGCCCGGCCCTCCACCGCGGCGGGGACGCCGTCCTCCACCGTGGATCCCAGCACGTGGTGTTCCACGCCCAACTGGTCAAACCACCACAGGCTCAACTGGGTGAGGATGCGCCCCTTGTCCGGAATCGCGCTGGACAGGACATGGTCAAAGGCGCTGATCCTGTCGCTGGCTACCACCAGCACACAGTCCTGGCCGACGCGCCGCAGGATGGACTCGTCCGCCGGCTCGTACAGGTCCCTGACTTTCCCCGAGTAGACATGGGTCCATCCGGGCAGGTCAGGGGCCGTGGTGCTGAAACCGCGCGATGCTGGAACGTTGCTCATGCTAGGCCTTCGTCTTGGTCCCGTGGAGGGATGCACTGGCATTGAAGGGGACCTTCACTTCCCCGCGGGCAGCTTTGCCGCCGATGTCCGTGCGGAACTGCGCGCCCTCGAGCTGAATCAGTTCCACGCCGTCGTACGCTCTTTCACGCGCCTCCACCAGGTCGCTGCCCAGCGCGACGACGGCGAGCACGCGTCCACCGGCGGACACCACCTTACCGTCCTCGTCGAAGGAGGTGCCGGCGTGGATGACGTGCACGCCCTCCAGTTCCTCCGCCTTCTTGAGCCCGCGGATGCGGTCTCCGGTGCGCGGAGTGTCCGGGTAGTTTTCGGACGCGACGACGACGGCGACGGCAGTCTCCTTCGCCCACCGCAGCTCTTCCGCCTTGTCCAGTTCGCCCTTGGCAGCTGCCAGCAGCAGGGCACCAAGGGGCGTCTTGAGCCGGGCGAGGACGGCCTGGGTTTCCGGGTCGCCGAAACGGACGTTGAATTCGATGACGCGGGTGCCCCGCGAGGTGAGTGCCAGGCCAACGAACAGTACGCCGACAAACGGGGTGCCACGGCTTGCCATTTCGTTGACGGTGGGCTGGGCGACGCGGTCCAGGACTTCCTGGACCAGGCCTTCCGGCGCCCATTCCAGCGGAGTGTAGGCGCCCATGCCGCCGGTGTTGGGGCCTTCGTCGTTGTCGAAGATCCGCTTGAAATCCTGTGCCGGGGAAAGTGCCACGGTGTTGTGTCCGTCGCAAAGGACGAAGAGGGAGACCTCGGGCCCGTCCAGGAACTCCTCGATGACAACCGAGCCGCCGGCGTCGAAGCAGGACTGCGCGTGGGCCAGGGCTTCCTCGCGGTCCTTGGTGACAACCACGCCCTTGCCTGCGGCCAGGCCGTCGTCCTTCACCACATAGGGGGCGCCGAAGGTGTCCAGGGCCGAGGCGGCTTCCTCGGCGTTGGCGGCCACCATGGCCATGGCCGTGGGCACTCCGGCTTCGGCCATGATTTCCTTGGCGAAAGCCTTGGAGGCCTCGAGCTGCGCCGCCGCCTTGCTGGGGCCGAACACGGGGATCCCGGCCTCGCGGACAGCGTCGGACACACCTGCTGCGAGCGGCGCCTCCGGACCCACCACCACCAGGTCCACAGTGAGCCTGGTGGCCAGGGCGGCCACGGCGTCGGGATCGTTGGCGTTGATGTTGTGGGTTGGGACCAGCTTGCTGATGCCGGCGTTGCCGGGAGCTGAGTGGACCTCGGACACGTTGGGGTCGGCGAGCAGGGAGCGGACAATGGCGTGTTCGCGGCCTCCGGGGCCGATGACGAGTACCTTCACAGTCTCCAAGGGTACTTTGTGCACCCTGCCCGTTCCTAAGCTGTGTCGGCGGTTCAATCCTGTACCCCGGCAGCCGCGACAATCCGTAGCCCCCGCCGCTCCGAATACCCATCATGAAGAAGCTGAGGAACTCGCCCAAGGGACCCATTGCCATGGCCGCGCTGGCAGGCGCGGTGGCAGCCGCCGTCGTCCTTGCCGTGGCCGAACTGCTCGGGGCGTTCTTCACCGCGCGCGCCACACCGCTGATCGCCCTGGGATCGACCTTCATCGACTTCACGCCGTCCTGGCTGAAGGACTTCGCCATCGCCACTTTCGGCACCAATGACAAAGCTGCGCTCTTCGCGGGCATGGGAGTGACCATTGCCGTGCTGGCATGCGTCCTGGGCGTGGTGGCCTACCGGCGCTGGGCATTGGGCGTGTTGGGGGTCCTGGCCATGGGGGCGGTCATCGTCGCGAGCGTGGTGACCCGGGCAGGCGTCGGGCCGGCAGATGCCCTCCCCTCGGTAGCGGGCACCCTTGCCGGCCTGGCATCCCTGCGGCTGCTGATGAACCGCCTGCCGCGGCAGGCTGCGTGGCCGGAAGCCCCCGCTAAGGCTGCCGCTGACGCTGCCGAACGCCCTGGGACAAGCCGCCGGCGCTTCTTCGCTGCAGCGGGGATCACCGCGGCCGCTGCAGGTTTGGCGGCCACCGGAGGCAGGCTGCTGGGTGCGGCCCGCAGCAACATCCTCCAGGCACGGGACGCCCTGAAGCTGCCCGCCCCGGCCAAGGCTGCGCCGGCCGTTCCCGCCGGCGTCCAGTCACCGGTGCCGGGAGTTGCGCCGTGGCTGACGCCCAACGGCGAGTTCTACCGCATTGACACCGCCCTCAGCGTTCCGGAAATCGACGTGGACAGCTGGGAGCTCCGGGTCCACGGCATGGTGGAGGAGGAGGTCCGCCTCACCTTCCAGGACCTGCTCGACGCCGACCTGATCGAGTCCCACGTCACCCTCACCTGCGTGTCCAATCCCGTGGGCGGAAACCTGGCCGGTAACGCCAAATGGCTGGGCCTGCCGCTGCGGGAGGTCTTGAAGCGGGCAAAGCCCAAGGACGGCGCGGACATGGTGCTGTCCACGTCCGTCGACGGCTTCAGCGCCTCCACGCCTCTGGCGGTGCTGCAGGACGACCGGGACGCGATGCTGGCCATCGGCATGAACGGCGAGCCCCTGCCGCTGGAGCACGGCTATCCCGTGCGGATGGTGGTTCCGGGCCTGTACGGCTTTGTCTCCGCCACCAAGTGGGTGGTGGACCTCGAAGTGACCAGGTTCGCGGACAGCAAGGCCTACTGGACCGAGCGCGGCTGGTCCGAACGAGGCCCCATCAAGACGATGGCCCGCGTGGACGTCCCCAAGTCCTTCGCCAAGGTTCCCGCCGGAAAAGTGGCCATCGGCGGCACCGCCTGGGCCCAGACGCGCGGCATCACCAAAGTGGAAATCCAGGTGGACGACGGCGACTGGGCGGCGGCGGATCTTTCCGCGGAGGCATCCGTGGTTACGTGGCGCCAGTGGTCCTACCAGTGGGACGCGGCCCCCGGCCAGCACTACATCAAAGTCCGTGCCACCGACGGGTCCGGCGAAGTGCAGACGGACCGGCGCGCGGACCCCGTTCCCGACGGCGCGTCCGGCTGGCAGTCCGTGATGGTCACGGTCGAGTAGGGCGGCCTTCCGCCGCATTCCATCAGGCGGCCCCTAGACTGGCACCATGCCGCACAACCCGCATGCCACCTTTACCGTGGACTCCGCAGTGGAACTGGCCGTGATCGAACGGAGCGGTTTTGTGGAGTCGCGGCACATCGGTTCTGCCGTGCTCCTGGCCGCGGACGGGTCCGTGGTTACTGAGCTGGGCGACATCAACACCCCGATTCTTGCCAGGTCCACGCTGAAGCCGTTCCAGGCCCTGGCAGCCATGCAGTCCGGCGTTCCGTTGCGGGGCGCGCAGGTGGCGGTGGCCTGTGGCAGCCACACCGGGTCCTTAGACCATATGGATGTAGTGGAAGGAATGCTCAAGGCAGCCGGGGTGCGCGAGGACCAGCTCCAGTGCCCGGAGGCCTGGCCCCAGGACGAGACGGCCCGCAACTGGCTGGTGCGGTCAGAGCGGGGAAAGTCCCGGCTTGCGTGCAACTGTTCCGGCAAGCACGCGGCATTCCTCTGGGCATGCACCGAAAACGGCTGGGATACCCACAGCTACCTGGAACCCAACCACCCGCTGCAGCAGCGGGTCCGCACCGTCATCGAGGAATACACGGGCGAGAAGATCGCCCACCTGGGCATCGATGGCTGCGGCGCTCCGGTGGCGGCAATTTCCCTCATGGGGCTGGCCAGGGGTTACTCGCTGCTGGCAAAAGCCCCGGGCGACCAGAGCTTCAGCGCCCGTGCCGCCACCATTGCAACGTCCATGCTGGACTACCCTTGGGCGGTCCAGGGCCGGGGCGAGGCCAACACACTGGTTATGGACGAGCTGGAGATCATCGCGAAGATCGGGGCGGAAGGCGTCCTGGCCATGGCCACGCCGCAGGGTGTTTCCGTAGCCGTGAAGATCCTGGACGGGAACGTCCGGGCCACCTCGCTGGTGGCATTGACCCTCCTGGCCGCGGCCGGCGCGGTTGAGATCCCCGGGGTTGCCAGCGTTTTGGAAAAGGTGGTTGCCCCTGTGCTGGGCGGCGGAAGACCTGTTGGAAAAATTCGGCTGGGTCCCGCAGTGTCGGCGCTGCTGGACTAGGCTCTTGCCGCGCGAAGTTCTCTTTGTCGCCAACCCCAACGTGAAGGAAGCCGGATCCATGGCTGGTGCCCGCCGTCGTATCGACCCCACGGAGGGCGCCGCCGCCCTCGCAGCCTGGCAGGAAGCCGCCGCCCCGCCGTCGGACCTTCCCGTTCCAAGGCCCGTCCTCGCTACTGCCGTACGGTACAGCCTGGAGGAGCTCACCGCCCGGGCACCGGGCAATTCCGTGGAGGTGCGGGTGCCGCCGTTCGGCGTCACCCAGTGTGTGGAAGGTCCGCGGCATACGCGCGGCACGCCGCCCAACGTCATAGAGTGCGACGCCGCCACCTGGCTTGCGTTGGTTACGGGCCAGTTGGGCTGGGCGGACGCGGTGGCCGCGCACAGGGTTGCTGCCTCGGGCCTCCGGGCTGACCTCTCCGCACTGCTCCCGCTGTAGCCGGGCTCAGCCGCGGCCGATGAAGGGCATGCCGGCGGCGGTGACCACCACGGACCCCACACTGGCCGACGCCGGCATGTTGGCCATCATCAGGACAGCCCGGGCTGCGTCCGCCACGGGGAAGGTGGGCTCCACGCGGCGGCTGCCATCGGCCTGGAGCGCCCCGGCACCCACGCCGATGGTGTCCATGATCTCCGTGGCCGTGTTGCCGATGTCGATCTGCCCGCACGTGATCCCGAAGCCCCGCCCGTCCAGCTCGATGCTTTTGGTGAGGCCGGTCAGGGCGTGCTTGGTGACGGCGTAGGCCACCGTCCGGGGCCGTGGCGAGTGCGCCGAAATGGAGCCGTTGTTGATGATCCGCCCACCTTGCGGGTCCTGCGCCTTCATGGCCCGGACCGCGGCGGCGGCGCACAGCATGGATCCCGTCAGGTTGACCGCGAGGGTAGCGTTCCAGTCCTCCAGCGAAATCTCGTCCACGCTGGCTGCCGGCCCGAACACTCCGGCGTTGTTGAACAGCAGGTCCACCCGGCCCCACCGCCGGCGGACCGCTTCAAAGAGCCTTTCGACGTCGTCGGGCCGGGTGACGTCGCACGGCACCACCAGCGCTTCGGGGTGATCGTCCGCCGCCTCCTTCAACTGCGCTTCCCGGCGGCCCGCCAGCGCTACCCGGTATCCGGCGGCCAGCATCTGCCGGGCCACCTCCCGCCCGATGCCGGAACCTGCTCCGGTAACGACGGCAACCCGCGCGGCGGAAGGGGTATTGTTCACGCTGTTCTCCTTGGGATGTGGTGCTAAAAGGGCGGCCGGCACGCCAGTGCTGTTCAGCGGCCAGCCTATGACGGTCTTGGGCCGCGGCGCAGCGTAGGTCCGCACCTTGGAAGTGGGCAGCCCCATACTCATCCAGGCCAGGCGGATGAACCTGACGGCTTTGTCCGGTCAGGAGCCTTCGACGCCGGCGCCGGACGGGGTTCCCGCCGGGAGGATAAAGTGCAGCTATGGGGTTCCCGGATAAGGTCAGGGCCACCGGCGTCGTTCTGGCCGCCGGCGCAGGCACCCGGCTGGGCCTGGGGCCGAAGGCGCTCCTGCCCTACCGTGGACGGCCGCTCGTGGAAGCCATCGCCGGAACGCTGTTCGATGGCGGTTGCCGGGAAGTGGTGGTGGTCCTGGGGGCAGGCGCGGCCAAGGTTGAAGCCGCTGCCCGCCTAGGGCGCTGCAGGGTTGTGGTCAATACCGGCTGGGAGTCCGGGATGGGTGGTTCGTTCCTGCTCGGGGCCCAGGCTGCGGATCCCCGGGACCACGTTCTGATCGCTTTGGTGGACCAGCCGGGCCTGGCCCGGGAAAGCGTGGAACGGCTCCTGGCCCGCCACCGCCCCGGACGCATCACCGCCGCCGCGTACCGCAGCCGTGACAGCAGCGACGCCGGCGACGCCGCACTCCGCCGCGGCCACCCCCTGCTTATCGACGCCTCCCTGCGGGAGGCGGTGTGCGCAACGGTGACGGGCGACGCCGGGGCACGCGGCTTCCTGCGGGCGCATCCGGAGCTTGTTGATGAGGTGGACTGCAGTGACCTGTCCACCGGTGAGGACGTGGACACCCCGGACCAGTTGGGGCTTCTCCGCTAGCAGCCGAGGGTGGAATTTGTGTGCGGGAAAGAGTCCTGCTCAAGCCTGCATGCCGGCCGCGAGCAATTGTTCCAGTCCCCGTTTGAATCCGGACCGGCCGCCGTGGGCGGGATGCCGGATCTTCGGGACGGCCAGGCCGCTGCGATGCAGGCTGTGGTGGGCCACATTGCCCACCGCCACGATGGAACTGATCCCGAACAAACCGGCAAGTTCCTGCCGGAAAGGGGTTCCGAGTTCCGTCTCGGAGGGCACGGGCGTGCGGTTGGTGAAGGGCACCCCGGTGATACGCATGCCCCTGAAACCCGGGGCCTCCCCGACCAGTAGTACCTTGGGCCGGCGGTCCAGCATCTCCTGCAGGTAGATCTCCAGGTTGTGCCTGCGCAGCGCATTCTCCGGCACAGCACGGTTGAAGAAATTGGTGGCGGCAGGCCCGGTCTCCACGGCGGCCAGCCGCTCCACGAAATCGTGAACGCTACCAGCGCGGATGGATGCCTTCGCGGAAGTAGTGGTCGTAAATCCAGCGCACACCGGCGTCGAACTCTTCGCTGACGCGCACGGAAGCCGCGGCAGCGTTCGCCGCTGCCTGATCCACGTTCCGCGCCCCGGGGATCACCGTAGTGACGCCATCCTGCGCGGCAATCCAGGCGATGGCAGCCTGGGCCGTAGTGGCCCCAGCAGGCACAAGCTGCTCGAACTCGGCCACGGCCTTCAGCCCCAGCTCATAGTCCACGCCGGAGAAGGTCTCGCCGACGTCAAAGGAGTCACCGCTGCGGTTGTAGTTCCTGTGATCATTCTCCGCGAAGATTGTTTCCTTGGTGTATTTGCCCGAGAGCAGCCCCGACGCCAGCGGCACCCGGGCGATGATCCCGACGTTGGCGGCTTTCGCTGCGGGCAGGACTTCGTCCAGGGGCTTGAGCCGGAAGGCGTTCAGGATGATCTGGACGGAGGCGGTTCCCTCATGGCGGATTGCCTCCAGGGCTTCGTCGGTGCGCTCCACGCTGACGCCGTAACTGCGGATGGCGCCCTCGGAGACCAGGGTATCCAATGCATCGTACACCTCGCCGTTGCTGTAGACAGGGGTTGGCGGGCAGTGCAGCTGAACCAGGTCCAGGGTATCCGTCCCCAGGTTCTTCCGGGATCGGTCCACCCATTGGCGGAAGTTGGCCAGGGTGTAGTTCTCCGGCCGTTGCTCCACGCGGCGGCCCATCTTGGTGGCCACCGTGATATCCAGTCCGGGATTGTCAGCCAGGAACTTTCCGATGGCCTGCTCGCTTTTGCCGTCACCGTAGACGTCGGCGGTGTCGAAGAAGTTCACCCCTGCTTCCGCGGAGGCTGCCAGGACGGCCTGCGCCTGTGCCGGGTCAACGTTGCCCCAGTCCGCGCCAAGCTGCCAGGTTCCCAGCCCGACGATGGAGACGTTCCGTCCGGTCTTGCCTAAAATCCGCTGTTCCATCCCTCGACTATAGGCCGAGGCTGCGCAGCCATCGGAATCCTACGGCACCCGCCACGCCGGTTCCTCAGATGGCCGAGCGCTGCAGGTTGGGCACCAGTCCCGCTTCCTTCAGGCCCAGGTAGATCTTGTCGCGCGCAATGGGCAGCGAGGTAAAGCGCACCCCGGTGGCGTTGCGGATGGCGTTGGCCAGCGCCGGTGCAACCGGGTTGAACGGGCTTTCGCTCATGGATTTTGCCCCGAGCGG
Organism: Arthrobacter sp. PGP41; assembly: GCF_002953935.1. Lineage (NCBI taxonomy): Bacteria > Bacillati > Actinomycetota > Actinomycetes > Micrococcales > Micrococcaceae > Arthrobacter > Arthrobacter sp. PGP41. Next base: position 3,643,081 of record NZ_CP026514.1, read on the forward strand.
CCCCAGTTTGTCGTTCGTGTCGGCAAAGTACACCTCACTGCGGGGGACGTCGGCAAAGGTGGGGATGTGGTACTGCCGCAGGATGTCCGTGGTGACCCGGCCGGCGTCGTCAACCACCACCTCCTCATACAGCGCGGCGCCCAAGGCCTGGGCAATCCCGCCTTCGATCTGGCCGCGGCACTGGCGCGGATTAACCACCACGCCGGCATCCGCTGCCTGCACGCTCTGCAGGATTTTCAGCTCTCCCGTGCCGCGGTTCACCGCAACCCGGAAGCCGTGCACGTTGAAGGCGACGGACCGCGGCGTCCCGCCCCACCGCCCCTCCGCGGCGAGTTCGACGCCGGCAGCCGCAGCCGCCTGTGCCAGTTCAGCCAGCGGGACGGGTGTTCCGTCAATGACCACCGAACCGCCGTCAAGGACGCAGGCCGAGGCCTGGGTCTGGCGGATGCCGGCTGCGAAGGCGCGGATCCGGACGGCGAGTTCCTCCGCGGCGGCGAGCGTTGCCTTGCCGGCCACCACGGTTCCTGCCGAGCCGAAGGCGCCGGTATCGTGCTCAACGAGGTCGGTATCGGACTGCCGCACCACCACCCTGGCTGCCTCCGTGGACAGCGCCGTGGCGGCCAGCTGGGCGTGGACGGTGGTGGTGCCGTTACCGAACTCGGCGGTTCCGACGTCGGCCTGGTACGTTCCGTCCGGCAGGAGCCGGAGCCGGGAGTGGGCGAAGTGTCCGCGCGGAGGCACGGTGTCGATCATGGAGAGCGCCGTGCCCTCTCCGGTCAGCCAGTCCGGGCCCAGTTCGTCCAGGCCGGCAGCGCTGTAGCGTTCCCGGCCCCGGGCCAGGGCGTCACGGACCAGGCTCAGGCACTGGTCCAGGCCGTAGCTGCCGTAATGGACGTCCTCCTCGGGCTCCGGCTGCGTGGACAGCATCCGGTCACCTTCGCGCACCATGTTCCGGCGGCGGAACTCGAACGGGTCCATGCCGATGCCGGCTGCGAGCTCATCCATGGCCGACTCGATGGCGAAGATCATCTGGCTCAGCCCGTAGCCGCGGAACGCCCCGGCCGGGACCGTGTTGGTGTACATCGCATGGGCGTCCACTTTTTTGTTGGCGCAGTTGTAGACGCTCAGGGATTCGCCGCAGCCGTGGAACATCACGCCGGGCCCGTGGTTGCCGTAGGCGCCGGTGTTGGTCAGGACGTCCAGCTCCAGGGCGGTGAGCCGGCCGTCATTGCTGGTGCCGGACTTGAGCTTGATGGTGAACGGATGACGCGTGGTGGTGGCGGTGAACTGCTCGGTCCTGGTCAGTTCCAGCTGGACCGGCCTGCCCAGTTTCAGGGCTGCGAGGGCCACGATGTCCTCGGTGAGGACTTCCTGTTTTCCGCCGAACCCGCCGCCTACGCGGCCAGCAACCACGTGCACCTGCTCCTCCGGGAGCCCGAAGACCCGGCACAGCGTCCGCCGGACCAGGAACGGGACCTGGCTGGACGTGCGGACCTGCAACCTCCCGTCGCCGTCCACTGACGCGATGGCCGCATGCGTTTCCAGGGCCACGTGCTGGACGCGCTGGGTGCGGTAGGTCTGTTCATGGATGAAATCCGCGGCTGCGAAGCCCTCGGCCACGCTCCCCAGTTCGGAGTGCAGCTCGGCCACCACATTGCGGTCAGGCCGGGAAATGCGCGCCGCAGTTCCATCCTTGTCCCCGTGCACCAGTGGAGCACCCGGCTGCAGTGCATCCCGGGGTGAGAAGACTGCAGGGAGTTCCTGGTACTCCACCTCCAGTGCGCGGACCCCGGCCTCTGCGGCGGCCACCGTTTCGGCTACCACCGCGGCAACCCGCTGGCCCCGGAAGCGCAGCACGTCATCCAGCACGCGGGTATCGTCCGGGTCATCGGTGAACAGTTCGTGCTGGGCAGTGGAGAACAGCTGTTCCGGCGCGTCCCGGTGGGTGAAGACGGCCACCACGCCCGGTACCTTCAACGCCGGTTCAGGGTTGATGGAGCGCACCCGGGCATGCGCATGCGGCGAGCGCAGGAGCTTGAGGTGGAGCAGTCCCTGCAACTGGTCCGCGGGAACGTCCAGCGTGTAGCGGGCGGTGCCGGTCACCACGGCCCGGCTGGCGGGTGCCGGGACGTCGTCACCCAGCTGTCCCGGCTCGGGCTCGGGCTGCCCCTCCCCCGCAATTCCGGAGCCCTGTCCCTTGGGATCGGGGTGGCCGGCGTGTCCGCAGACGGCGTCGGAAATTGCCCGGTACCCGGTGCAGCGGCAGAGGTTGCCCTTGAGGTTCCGTGGCAGGTTCTCCTTTTGTTCGTCGTCGAACGCGGCGGCCGTCATCACCATGCCGGCCGTGCAGAACCCGCACTGGAAACCCTGGCGCTCCATGAACTGCTGCTGGACGGGGTGGAGGCCTGCACCGTCACCGGCGGTGGACGCCAGTCCCTCGATGGTGGTGACGGCGTGGCCCTCGGCCCTCACGGCCGGGTAGATGCAGCTGTGCACCGGGGTGCCGTCCACGTGCACGGTGCAGGCACCGCAGTCTCCGCCGTCGCAGCCCTTCTTCACACCGAGGCTGCCCTGCTCCCGCAGGAAGGTGCGCAGGCATTGCCCGGGACGCGGTGCCGTCCCGGCCGGCGTTCCGTTGATCTCGATGGCCATGCTCAGGCCCCTTCCTGCTGTGCGTGGAATCCACGGCCGGAGGCTGGCCAGAAGTCACCGGAGACGCGGAGCCCGGGTGTCCCGTCCGGAGCGGCGAGTTCGGCGCGGATCTCCTCGGCCAGGCGGTAGGTCATGTCCCGGCGCCAGGCCGGCAGCCCGTGGATGTCATCGTGGTAAAGGTCGGCGGGGATCGCCTCGTCGAGTGCCCCCGCCAGGGCGTCCGTCTCCGGCAGGGAGTCGAAACGGAGCTGGACGGGCCGTTTGGTGGCGGCGGTGACGGTGAGGACAAAGGAGGCGCCGCCGTCGAGCCTCCCGATCAGCAGCACCCCCGACCTGCCGAGGTTGCTCAGGGAGAGCCGGCGGAACGCCACCCGGGCGGCAAGGGCCGACGCCGGAAGGTGGACGCTGCGCAGGAGCTCGCCGGGTGCCAGGCAGTTCCTTGCGTCGCCCGTGACGAATTCGGCCACCGGAACGGTGCGGCTGGTGCCGCCGGGGCCGAGGATGGTGGCCGTTCCGTCCAGTCCGGCGCAGAGCGAGATCATGGGGCCGGCGGGCAGGGACGTGCAGAGGTTGCCGCCCACGGTGGACATGTTCCACACCTTGAAGGAGGCCACGAAGGAATCGCAGCAGGGGCGGACCAGGTCCAGGGCGGGCCAGGTCCGGCCGATCGCTGCGGGTGCGGCCGGAAGGTCATACAGTTCAGCGATGGTGCAGGTGGCGGCGAGCTCGATGCCTCCGTCAGTGACGGTCACCGGCGCCCAGCCGGAGCTTCCCAGGTCCAGGAGGCGCGTCAGCGGCCGGGGGCCGAACGCCAGGCTGCCGTAGGAGAACAGCACGGTGCCGCCGGCCAGCCACGCGTCGCCGTCGCGCCATTCTGCGGGGTCGGTGGTGGGGACCACCGCCTCGATGGTGTTCATGTCCATGCGATCTCCTGCTGCAAAAGGTTTGTCGGGGCCGGCGCCTTGGCTGGTGCAGGTGTTGACGGCTCGGCGGTCTGGTGGATGGGGCCGGAGGTCTCCCTCAACGGCAGATGTGATGCCGCCGGGTTGCGGGCGGCGATGATTTCGGCGAGGACGGAGACCGCCACTTCTGCGGGGGTCACTGCTCCGATGTCCAGGCCGAGCGGTGAGTGGAGTTGGGCGATCCGCTCCGGGCGCACTCCCCGGTCCAGGAGGGAATGGACCCGTTGGGCGTGGCTGCGCCGGGACCCGAGAGCGCCAATGAAGGCCACCTTGAGGCCCAGTGCGGTTTCGAGCAGCGGGATATCGAACTTGGGATCGTGGGTGAGGACGCAGATCACGGTCCGGGAATCCACGCGGCCCGCGGCGGCCTCTGCTGCGAGGTACTGGTGCGGCCACGCTGTGACCACCTCATCCGCCGCGCTGAACCTTGCCTGGGAGGCAAAAGCCGGGCGGGCGTCCACCAGGGTCATGCGGCAGCCCAGGGGTTTGGCGGCGGGCAGTAATGCAGCGCTGAAGTCATTGGCGCCAAACACCAGCAGGCGTGGCGGCGCAAGCCTGGACTCCACGAGCACGGCGGCTCCCCCCGCGCACAGGCCTGCCCCGGCCAGGTCCAGCACGCCGGTGGCGCCGCTGCGCAGGAAGGATCCAAGCAGGGCGGCCGGCGCCCGGCCTGTGCCTTGGCTGCCCTCGAGCAGCGCGGCCAGGCCCGGATGTCCGGCCACGCCGGGGGAACCTGGATCAGGAAGAACGACGGCGCTGCTGCCGCCGCCAGCGCGGCCGTCCAGCCTGCGGACCAGTGCCACCGGCTCATCCGGTCCGTAGGCAGCCAACTGCCGCACCGCCTCGCCCAGGGGACACGTGCGGTCCAGGTTAGCCGGCTCGATGTGCACGTCCAGCTCTCCGCCACAGGTGAGCCCGGCGGCGAAGGCGTCGGCGGCGCTGAAGCCGAAGGTCTCAAGCCGGGCGACGCCGTCGTCCAGGACGTCCAGCGCCGCCGCCACCACGGCACCCTCTACGCAGCCTCCGGAGAGGCTGCCCAGGATTGCACCGTCCGCGGACACCAGCATGGAAGTGCCCACGGGCCGGGGGACGGAACCGCTGGCGCGCACGATGGTGGCCACTGCGAAGGGCTGTCCGGCCAGGGCCGGCGCCCAGGTTCCCAGTGACGGGATCAGGTCAAGCATGGCGGCACTCCTTCTTCCGCGCTGCGGTGGTGTCCATATTGTCGTTGCTGCGGGCTGGTTCGGAAAGCATGTGGTCCTGGAAGCGTGTGGGTCGGAAAATGCGCTGCCGTTCCGGACATCCGCTCCCCGGGTCGCGGGGGCGGATGCCCGGAACCGGTGCGCTCAGGCGCCGAGCAGCAGGTTGATGGGTCCGCGGGCGAAGTACACCAGGAATCCGGCGCTCACCACCCACATCAGCGGATGGACTTTCTTGGCTTTCCCGGACGCCGCGCCGATGATGGCCCAGCTGATGAAGCCCACGCCGATGCCATTGGCGATCGAGTAGCTCAGGGGCATGGTCACGATGGTGAGGAACGCGGGCAGCGCCACGCTGAACTTGCTGAACTTGATCTCGCGGATCTGCGCCATCATCATTGCGCCCACCACCACCAGGGCTGCCGCGGCCACTTCGAGCGGAACCACGCTGGTGAGCGGGGTCAGGAACATCGAGCCCAGGAACAGGACGCCGGTCACAACGGACGCCAGGCCCGTGCGGGCGCCCTCACCGATGCCGGCGGCGGAGTCGATGTACACCGTGTTGGACGAGCCCGAGGTTGCCCCGCCGGCCACGGCGCCGAAGCCTTCCACGATGAAGGCCGATTTCAGCCGCGGGAACGTGCCGTCCTTGTGGGCGACGCCGGCGCTTTTGGCGAGGCCGGTCATGGTGCCCATGGCGTCGAAGAAGTTGGTGAACACCAGGGTGAACACCAGCATGGTGGCGGCAAGCGCGCCGATCCGGCCGAAGGCGCCGAACAGGTCGAACTGGCCCACCAGGCCCAGGTCCGGTGCGGACACCAGCTGGCCGGAGAGCACGGGGGTGTTCAGGTGCCAGCCGCCGGGGTTGGCGGCGCTTGCCGGGCCGATCTTCATGGCCGCCTCGACGACGGCGGCCAGGAAAGTGGTGGCCACGATGCCGATCAGCAGCCCGCCCTGGACCTTGCGTGCCACCAGGATGCCCATGGCCAGCAGGCCGATGATGAACACCAAGGTGGGAACCGACGTGATGGAGCCGCCGTTGCCCAGCTGGACGGGGGGTCCGCCGGCCGACGCCTTGACAAAGCCGGAGTCCACGAAGCCGATGAAGGCGATGAACAGGCCGATGCCCACCGTGATGGCGGCTTTCAGTTCCTTGGGTACGGCCCGGAAGATGGCGGTGCGGGCACCGGTGATTCCGAACAGGACGATCAGGAAACCGTTGATCACCACCAGGCCCATGGCCTCGGCCCACGTGACTTCCTGGATCACCGAGACGGCCAGGAAGGAGTTGATGCCGAGCCCGGCTGCGAGTCCGAACGGCAGGTTGGCGACGAGTCCGAAGAGGATGGTCATGACGCCGGCTGTCAGTCCGGTGACGGCGCCCACCTGCGCGGCGGAGAGCCAGCCGCCGGCGACGTCGGTGGGCGCGTTGTCCGCGCTGAAGCCGCCCAGGATCAGGGGGTTGAGGATGACGATGTACGCCATGGTGAAGAAGGTGACCAGGCCTCCGCGGAACTCCCGCGCAAGCGTGGAGCCGCGCTGGGTGATCTGGAAGAACCGGTCGAGGAAAGAGTCCGGTACCGGCGGCCTGGGGCCGCGCGTTGCGGGCTGTGGGGTGCGGGGGCTTGGAGCCGAATGCTCCTCGTGGGAATTGTCCAGGATGGTCATGGTGAGCCGCCGGGCCTAGTAGTCGATCCTGGTTTCGAGTGCGTTCCAGGTGTTGAACGGTTCCAGCGGGGCCGGGGCCTCCGGATCGTCCAGCACCAGCTTCGAGACCGGCATCAGGGAGTTCCGGTCCTTGTTGTCGAAGTACTCGTAGAAAACGGCGTCGTCGAAGCCGACGGAGGCGGCGTCATGCCGGTCGGCGGCGAAGATGACCCGGTCCACCCGGGCCCAGAGCGCGGAGGCCAGGCACATGGGGCATGGCTCGCAGCTGGTGTAAAGGGCAGCGCCGGTCAGGTCGAAGGTGCCCAGTTCGCGGCAGGCCGTGCGGATCGCGGTGACCTCGGCGTGGGCGGTGGGATCGTTGTCCGCGGTGACGCGGTTGACGCCGTCGAACGTGCGGCCGTCCGCCGTGACGATCATGGCTCCGAAGGGGCCCCCGCTGTTCAGGACGTTGGCCGTAGCCAACCTGATGGATCTGGCCAGGAACTGTTCGGCCGTGACGGTAGTACTCATGATGCGACTTCCTTTTGCCGGGAAGCCTGATGCCGCTTGCAGGACCAGTAGAACCAGGTGCGACGGTTACCAGGCTTCAGCATGTGCTGTGAAGGTTAAGTTGCGCCTGGTAGATAGCTTCCCGGGAACCGGGTGCCCGCCTTTGGCAAGAACGAGATTAGCACCGGATTGTGGGCTGCGCCATAGTTTTCTGGAAATTTAATTTCGCCATGTGAAATCCATGTTTCGGGGCTTTCACGTTCTCCGGGTCACAATCTGCCGGCGTAGACGCACCGCCCGGCTGCCCATAGCCTGGCACTTTTCCGGCTGGACAGATCCCGGGCCTCGATGTTGCCCGCCGGCCGGTGAACGGGTAGCGCGGTTTGGACGCCCGAACTCACGCTCGACGCGGAAAAGGGCTGGCGACACCGGAGTTCCGGTGTCGCCAGCCCTTTTCCGCATCGCAAACGAACATGGCCGTCCCTGGCGGTGCTCATGCAGGTCCGGCCTGGGCCCGCTAAGCCCGCCGCCCGAACCCCGGGAGCGCATGGACCCAGCGCGAGATAGGCCCGGGGACGTGCTCGCGGTCAGCCGGCAGGTAGAAGTCCGGATCGGTGCCGCCGCCGAGGGGGAGGTAGAACTCCTGGGCCGAGGGTGCCGCCGAGGGTTCCGGTGAGGCCGGCGTGCTGTCCTGCTGGTACATCTGATCCTCCTTCGAGGGCTCGAGATAGTTTCATAAAATGGAAAATAACTTTTGCTATGTGGAATAGCTTAGGATGCCGTCGACAGCTTCGTCAATGGTCCGGAGGTAACCCGGTCACAAAATGAATTTTCGGCTTGTGATGTACACCACCGGCCCGGCGGAGGTACGCTGGGAGGCAACTCGTGGCGCACGTCACGTAACCTGGGAGCAGCAGGCAGGGTCGTAATGAGCTGGCATCAATGGATGCCGGCTCTTTTTTGTTGGGTCGGCTCCACCGGAAACGCGCTTGAAATGCGCGCTTAATTTCAGTGACGGAACCTAGGTTCCACTTACCGGAAGTTGGGAACAGACCATGAGCAGCAAGATCATCCTCGGCGACAACCAGTACGGAAAGGCCGAGGTCCGGGTGGTCAGGATCACCCGCGACACGGACCGCCACGAGATCGAAGACCTCAACGTCACCTCGCAGCTGCGGGGCGATTTCGCGGCCGCCCACCTCGAAGGCGACAACGCGCACGTGGTGGCCACTGACACCCAGAAGAACACCATCTATGCCTTTGCCCGTGAAGGCATCGGCTCCCCCGAGGCGTTCCTGCTTCGCCTCGGGGAGCACTTCACCTCCAGCTTCGACTGGGTTAGCGGCGGCCGCTGGGAAGCCGAGTCCTACAGTTGGAACCGGATCCAGGCCCACGGAGCCGAGCACAACCATTCCTTCGTGCGCAACGGCCAGGAAATCCGCACAGCAGTCCTGGTCCGTGACGGCGCCGCCACTCACCTGATCTCCGGACTGAAGGACCTGACCGTCCTGAAGTCCACCCAGTCCGGCTTCGTGGGCTACCCGAAGGACAAGTACACCACCCTGCAGGAGACCACCGACCGCATCCTGGCGACCGATGTCTCTGCCCGCTGGCGTTTCAAGACCGGCACCGATTTCAGCACGCTGGACTTCAACAAGAGCTACGACGACGTCAAGGGCCTCCTGCTCGAAGGCTTCACGGAAAAGTACTCCCACGCCCTCCAGCAGACACTCTTCGACATGGGCACCAAAGTGCTGGAAGCACACAGCGAGATCGACGAGATCAAGTTCTCCATGCCGAACAAGCACCACTTCCTGGTGGACCTCTCGCCGTTCGGCCTGGACAACCCCAACGAGGTCTTCTTCGCGGCCGACCGCCCCTACGGCCTGATCGAGGCCACGGTCCAGCGCGAGGACGCCGCCCCTGCGGACATCGCCTGGTCGGGCATCGCCGGGTTCTGCTGAACCGCAGCGCCGTCAACCCATCCGGGCCCGGGGTTTCTTTCCATTGGTCATCCCATGGCGCTTCTAAGCGCCCGTGACCTGGGCGGCAGCTCCGGGCCCACGCCCCTAGCCTTTCAGCCACACCGTTAGCCAGACAACGTTAGCCAGACGAAGACGTCTGCCATGAACCAGAAAGTCTGCCATGAACATCAAGAACCCCCTCAAAGCCGACGCCAAACAGCGCCTGAAACGCGCCACCTCCACCAGGCCCGAGGATGAACGGCTCTCAATCGGGAGCAGCTTCGCCTACGGTTTCCAGCATGTCCTGACCATGTATGGCGGCATCATTGCCGTTCCCCTGATTGTCGGCCAGGCCGCAGGCCTATCTCCTGCCGATATCGGCATCCTGATCGCAGCGGCCCTATTCATGGGCGGCCTGGCCACCCTCCTGCAGACCATCGGCATCCCTTTCTTCGGATCCCAGCTTCCCCTGGTGCAGGGCGTTTCCTTTGCGAGCGTGGCCACCATGGTCGCGATCGTCAGCGGTGGAGGCGGGCTGCCCGCCGTCTTCGGCGCGGTCATGGTCTCGGCGGCCATCGGCCTCTTGATCGCCCCCATCTTTTCCAAGATCGTCAGGTTCTTCCCGCCGGTGGTGACCGGCACCGTCATCACCACCATCGGCCTGACCCTGATGCCCGTCGCTGCAAACTGGGCCATGGGCGGCAACCGAAAGGCCGAAACCTACGGCAGCACGGCGAACATCGGCCTCGCCGCCGCCACTTTGGCCCTGGTGCTGCTCCTGAGCAAGGTCGGCAGCGCCACTATTTCACGCCTGTCGATCCTTCTGGCGATGGTCGCGGGCACGGCCATCGCCGCGGCCACCGGGATGGCGGACTTCTCCAAGGTGGGCCAGGGGCCGATTGTCGCCTTTCCGACTCCCTTCCACCTCGGCGCCCCCACGTTCGAGATTGCGGCGATCATCTCCATGCTCATTGTTGTGCTGGTGATCCTGACCGAAACCATGGCTGACATCCTTGCCGTTGGCGAAATCGTGGGAACCCGGACCGACTCCAAGCGCATCGCCGCAGGACTGCGGGCCGACATGGGCTCCAGCCTCATCGCACCGGTGTTTGGTTCCTTTACGCAGAGCGCCTTCGCCCAAAACGTGGGCCTCGTGGCAGTCACAAAGATCAAAAGCCGTTATGTCGTGGCAGCCGGAGGCGTGATCCTGGTCCTGCTCGGCCTGCTCCCGGTCATCGGCCGCGTCGTGGCCGCCGTCCCCACCGCCGTCCTGGGCGGCGCGGGAATCGTGCTCTTCGGCACGGTCGCCGCCAGCGGCATCAGGACCCTTGCGAAGGTCGAATACAAGAACAACATGAACCTGATCATCGTGGCCGCGTCCATCGGGTTCGGCATGATTCCGATCGCCGCGCCGACGTTCTATGACAAGTTCCCTTCCTGGTTCGGCACCATCTTCCACTCCGGCATCAGCTCGGCAGCGGTCATGGCGATCCTGCTGAACCTCCTCTTCAACCACCTCAAAGCCGGCAACTCGGAGAACCAGTCGGTGTTCGTGGCGGGAACGGGCCGCGTGGTGCGGGAGGAAGACCTCAGGTGCCTGGCGGAAGGCGACCGTTTCGAGGGCGGCAAGCTCATCGACTGTGAAGGCAAGGAAGTGAAGGTCGAGTCGTCCGAGAAAGCGTCGGAGCACTAGGAGCAAACGCGAAATGGCAGTTCACGGCAGTGCTCCACAGGTACATTGCTGCGAACTGCCATTTCGGCGGTTAAGCACGACGGCGGCTTGCCGCTTTGGTGCCTCAGGTGCGGTTCAGTTCCCGGGAGATGGCCTCGGCCGCTTCGCGGAGGACGGGTACCGCCTTGTCGGCGAAGTGCTCGTCCACGCGGGATACCGGGCCGGAAACAGAGATTGCCGCTGGAGTGGGAGCATTCGGTACCGCCATGGCGAAGCACCGTACACCGAGTTCCTGTTCCTCCTCGTCAATGGAGTAGCCGCGCTCCCGGATGAGCTTGAGGTCCGCGAGGAGCTCATCCACATCCCCGATGCTCTTGGGGGTGGGGGTAGGCATCCCGGCGCGGCTGACGATGCCGCGCACCACCTCGTCATCCAGTTGGGCCAGGATGGCCTTCCCGACGCCGGTGGCGTGGGTATGGGCCCGCCGGCCCACCTCGGTGAACATGCGCATGGAGTGCAGCGACGGCACCTGCGCCACATAGATCACCATGTCCGAATCCAGCACCGCCATGTTGGAGGTCTCCCCCAATTGGTCAACCAGCGTCTTGAGCTGCGGGCGGGCAACGGCGCCCAGCTGCTTGTTGGCCCCCTCGCCCAGGCGGATCAGCCGCGGGCCCAACGCATAGCGCCGGTTGGGCAGCTGGCGGATGTAGCCCAAGGACACCAGCGTCCGCAGCAGGCGGTGGATGGTGGGCAGCGGAAGGTCCGTGGATGAGGACAGTTCACTGAGCGTGACGTCGCCGCCGGCGTCCGTGATGAGTTCCAGCAGTTCGAAGACGCGCTCTACCGACTGCACGCCGCCCGACGCTTTTTCTGCCATTCCGTTGTCTCCTACGGCTCAGATTCTGACAACTCTTATCCGCATCGTGAAAAGAGTTGCTTAGAACACCCAACATACAGCACCCCCGCGGTGACCGCGATGCCTCTGCCGCAGTCGCATACGGAGGACTTGTATTTCCATTCTGCAGATAATAATATCCATAATACGAAAACATCGTTTTGAGAAGACGGGCCGGCCACGGCCCTTTAGAAGGCACAAACAGGAGGACATTCAATGGCGAACCCCAGCCCCGGAAATTCGATCACCCTGCGCGTGGAAGCGCCCGCGAGCTTCAGCGCCACCAGCGAGCTTGCCGCCGCCGTCGGAGCGGCAGGCGCCGCCATCACCGCCCTGGACGTCAGCGAATCCCACCACGAGACCCTCGTGGTGGACGTCACCTGCAACACCACGGACGACGAACACGCCGCCCGCATCAAGGACGCCCTGAACGCGCTCGACGGCGTCACGGTCCAGCACGTCTCGGACCGCACCTTCCTCATGCACCTGGGCGGCAAGCTGGAAGTCGTCCCCAAAGTCGCCCTGCGCAACCGCGACGATCTCTCGCGCGCCTACACTCCCGGCGTCGCCCGCGTTTGCCTGGCCATAGCCGAGGACCCTGCGGCGGCCCGCAACCTCACCGTCAAGCGCAACACCATCGCCGTCCTTACCGACGGCTCGGCCGTCCTGGGCCTCGGCAACATCGGCCCGGCCGCCGCCCTTCCGGTGATGGAAGGCAAGGCCGCGCTCTTCAAGCAGTTCGCCAACGTGGACGCCTGGCCCGTGTGCCTGGACACCCAGGACACCGAGGAAATCATTATGATCGCCAAGGCAATGGCCCCTGTCTACGGCGGCATCAACCTGGAGGACATCGCAGCCCCGCGCTGCTTCGAAATCGAGAACCGGCTCCGCGAGGAGCTGGACATCCCGGTATTCCACGACGACCAGCACGGCACCGCCATCGTCACCCTCGCCGCCCTGGTCAACGCACTGCGTGTTGTGGGCAAGAAGCTGGACGAGGTGAAGATCGTGGTCTCGGGTGTGGGCGCCGCGGGCTCGGCCATCATCCAGCTGCTAAAAGCCGAAGGGGCGCGGCACATCATCGCCGCCGGCCGCTCCGGAGCCATCCACTCGGGGGAGGTTTACGGCGACGGACACCGCGCCTGGATTGCTGAGAACACCAACGAAGAAGGCTTCGCCGGCACCCTGCACGAAGCCCTCGTGGGCGCGGACGTGTTCATCGGCGTCAGCGCCCCGCACGTGATCGGCGAGGAACAGGTGGCCGCCATGGCGGAGAAGGCCATCGTGTTTGCCATGGCCAACCCGACGCCGGAAATCGACCCTGTCGTTGCTTCGAAGCACGCCGCCGTCGTAGCCACCGGCCGCAGCGACTTCCCCAACCAGATCAACAACGTCCTGGCCTTCCCGGGCTTCTTCCGCGGCCTGCTCGATGCCGGAGCTTCGGACATCACCCCGGAGATGCTGGTGGCCGCCGCGGAGGCCATCGCCAAGCGGGTAGCTGACGACGAGCTCAATGCCAGCTACATTATCCCCAGCGTCTTCGATCCCCATGTGGCCGCCGATGTAGCCTCCGCGGTGGCCGCTGCCGCCCGCGCCGCCAACGTTGCAGCAGCCGCTGTTACGGTCACGGCGGAACCGGAAGCCGCCCTGGCCAGCGCCTGATGCACCGCCTGACTTCAGCACAAGGAAAGGACCAGAAATGGCCATCACCGTCACAGACCCCCGGCCCATCAACCGCGCGGAGGAGATCCTCACCCCGAAGGCCCTGGCGTTCGTCGAGGAGCTGCACAACCGTTTCGCCGGCACCCGCAACGAACTCCTGAAGGCCCGCGCCGCCAAGCGGCAGCGTGTGGCGGAAACCGGCAAGCTGGACTTCCTGCCGGAGACCAAGGAAGTGCGCGACGGCGACTGGACAGTTGCGCCCGCACCGGCAGCTTTGCAGGACCGCCGCGTGGAGATGACCGGGCCCGCCTCACCGGCAAAGATGGCCATTAATGCGCTGAACTCCGGCGCCAAGGTGTGGCTGGCGGACCTTGAGGATGCGAGCACCCCCACGTGGGGCAACGTCATCGACGCCATCCTCAACCTCCGCGACGCGGCCCAGGGCACCCTCAGCTACACCTCGGACGAGGGCAAGGAATACCGGCTCCGCACGGACGCGCCGCTCGCCGTCGTAGTGGCCCGCCCCCGCGGCTGGCACATGCCGGAGAAGCACCTGCTGATCAATGGCGAACCGGCCGTGGGCGCGCTGGTGGACTTCGGGCTGCACTTCTACCACGTGGCCAAGCAGCTGGTCCTGAACGGCCAGGGCCCGTACTACTACCTGCCCAAGATGGAGAGCCACCTCGAGGCCCGGCTCTGGAACGACGTCTTCGTCTTCGCCCAGGACTACCTGGGCCTCGGCCAGGGCACCATCCGCGCCACCGTGCTGATCGAGACCATCCCGGCCGCGTTCGAGATGGACGAGATCCTCTACGAACTGCGCGACCACGCCTCCGGCCTGAACGCCGGCCGCTGGGACTACCTGTTCAGCATCATCAAGTACTTCCGCGATGCCGGCGAGGAGTTTGTGCTTCCGGACCGCGCCTCCGTTGCCATGACCGCACCGTTCATGCGCGCCTACACCGAACTGCTGGTGAAGACCTGCCACAAGCGCGGGGCCTTCGCCATGGGCGGCATGGCGGCCGTCATCCCCAACCGCCGCCACCCGGAAGTCACCGAGGCTGCGTTTGAAAAGGTCCGGGCGGACAAGACCCGCGAGGCGAACGACGGCTTCGACGGCTCCTGGGTTGCGCACCCGGACCTGGTCCCCATCTGCCGGGAAGTCTTCGACACCGTGCTCGGTGACAGGCCCAACCAGCTGGACAGGCAGCGCCCCGAGGTCAACGTCACGGCCGGTCAGCTCCTGGACGTCGCCTCCGCGGACGGACAAGTCACCGAGGCGGGACTGCGCCTGAACCTTTACGTGGCTGTTGCCTACACGGCGGTGTGGCTGTCCGGCAACGGTGCGGTGGCCATCCACAACCTGATGGAGGACGCCGCCACCGCGGAAATCTCCCGCTCCCAGGTGTGGCAGCAGATCCGCAACAAGTCCGTCCTCGCCGATACCGGAAACACCGTCACCCGCGAACTCGTGGAGCGGATCCTGGGTGAGGAAACCGAGCGGCTGCGTATCGAATTCGGCGACGAAGCCTTCCGCCGCTACTACAAGCCGGCCAGCGACCTGATCGCGGATATCTGCCTGTCCGAGGACTACACCGACTTCCTCACCACCCCGGCCTACGAACTGGTGGGCTGAGGCATGGCAGCATCACCCATGCCGTCGCTGTCCGCCGGAGACCTGGCGGACATCGACCGGCAACTGGGAGCCACGGACCGGCTGCTGGAGCAGAACTACCCGGGCGACGACGGCTCCCGCCAGCCCGTCCACACGGTGTACGTCCCCGCGGACCGGTTTACGCCGTCGTTCGCTGCCGATTGGGGCGCCGAGTCGCTGGCCACGGCGAACGCCCACGGCGGGCTGGAAAAGCTCGGTTCACTGCTGGGCCAGGACGCCGGGCTGGCGGCGGCCGTCGCCCCGCGCGTCGAAGCGAAACTCGCCGGCGAGCCCATCGAGGACCTGCGCCTCGATTTTGAGGACGGCTTCGGGGACAGGGGCGACGACGCCGAGGACACCGCCGCGGTTGCCGCGGCTTCCGCCGTGGCCGCCGCAGTCGCGGCCGGGTCCGCTCCGCCGTTCATCGGCATCCGCTTCAAGTGCTTCGAGGCTGCCACCCGCTCCCGGGGGCTGCGGACTTTGGACCTGTTTGTCTCCGCCCTGGCCTCCGCCGGGGAACTCCCGGAAGGCCTGGTCCTGACCCTGCCCAAGGTGACCACCGTGGCCCAGGTCAAGGCTATGGACTACGCCGTCTCCCGGCTTGAGGACGTGCACTCCCTTCCGGCCGGACGGCTTCGCTTCGAGGTGCAGGTGGAAACACCGCAGCTCATCCTGGGGCCGGACGGAACGTCGCCGGTGGCGCAGCTCCCGCACGCTGTCCCCGGCCGGATCAGCGGCCTGCACTACGGCACGTACGACTACTCGGCGTCGCTGCAGATCTCCGCCGAATACCAGTCCATGGAGCACCCGGTGGCCGACTTCGCCAAGGAGGTCATGCAGCTGGCGGTGGCCGGCACCGGCATCCGGCTCTCCGACGGATCCACGAACATCATCCCGGTGGGCGACAACGTGGAAAACGCCTGGCAGCTGCACGGCAGGCTCGTCCGGCGTTCACTTGAGCGGGGCTACTACCAGGGCTGGGACCTGCACCCGGCCCAGCTCCCCAGCCGCTTCGCCGCCACCTATGCCTTCTACCGGCAGGGACTGCCCGCAGCCGCGGCCCGGCTGCGGAACTACGTGGAGCAGACCGAAGGCGGCGTGATGGATGAACCCGCCACCGCCCGCGCTCTGGCCGCGTTCGTCCTCCGCGGCGTCCAGTGCGGCGCCGTCGGTGCGGATGAAGTCCAGGCGCTTGCCGGCGTCGGAATTCCGCAGCTCACTGCCCTGGCCCACCCGCGGCTCGCCACCACGTCCAACTCCTAGGTAAGGACCCCTCTTCATGGGCAAGTACTATTCCCCCACCGGCGGACTGCCGCCGCAGACCCACCTGACCACCGAGCGGGCCATCGTCACCGAGGCCTACACGGTGATCCCCAAGGGCGTGATGACGGACATCGTCACGTCCAACCTGCCGGGCTTTTCGAACACCCGCTCCTGGATCATCGCGCGGCCCATTTCCGGCTTCGCCACCACCTTCTCGCAGCTGATCGTGGAGATCGCCCCGGGCGGCGGTGCTCCCAAGGCAGAGTTCGAGGCCGGCGTCGAAGGCGTCATTTTCGTGACCCGCGGCAGGCTCAACCTCACCCTCAACGGCGAACTGCACCGAATGGAGGAAGGCGGCTACGCCTACCTGGCGGCCGGTGCTGAATGGGGCCTGGAGAATGTCTCGGACGGCGTCGTGTCCTTCCACTGGATCCGCAAGGCCTACGAGCGCCTTGAGGGCTACGAAGCCAAGTCCTTCGTCACCAACGAAAAGGACGTGGAGCCCACGTCCATGCCGGACACCAACGACGTCTGGAAGACCACCCGCTTTACGGACTCCAACGACCTGGCACACGACATGCAGGTGAACATCGTGACGTTCCAGCCCGGCGGCGTCATCCCGTTCCCCGAAACCCACGTCATGGAGCACGGCCTGTACGTCCTGGAGGGCAAGGCCATGTACCTGTTGAACAATGACTGGGTGGAGGTGGAGGCCGGGGACTTCATGTGGCTGCGCGCGTTCTGCCCCCAGGCCTGCTACGCCGGCGGTCCGGGCGAGTTCCGCTACCTGCTCTACAAGGACATGAACCGCCAGGTGCGCCTCACCTAAGCCACCCCCTCCCAAACGCGGGGCCGGGAAGTCTCACGCCCCCGGGTTCAGGACCACCTTGATGCAGCCATCCTCTTTCTTCTGGAACTTCTCATACAGGGCCGGCGCCCCCTCCAGCCCCGAACGGTGGGTGACCAGGTCCATCACACCCAGCGGATCGGCGTCGTCCTCCACCAGCGGCAGGATGTCATCGGTCCAGCGCCGGACATTGCATTGCCCCATCCGCACTTGGATCTGCTTGTCGAACATGGACAGCAGCGGCATGGGGCTCGCCTGGCCGCCGTACACGCCGCTCAGGGACAGCGTCCCGCCGCGCCGCACGGCATCAATGGAAGTGTGCAGTGCAGCGAGGCGGTCCACCCCGGCGGTCTCCATCGCCTTCTGGGCGAGTTTGTCGGGCAGCAGACCAAGCGCCTGGTGCGCAAACCCGGCAACCGGGGAACCGTGGGCTTCCATGCCGACGGCGTCAATCACCGCGTCCGGACCCCTTCCGGCTGTTATCTCCCGCAACTGGTCCGCAACGTCCTTGCCGTAGTCGAGCGTTTCCACGCCGTGCCGCTCAGCCATGGCGCGGCGTTCGGGAACAGGGTCCACGCCGATAACGCGGAGCCCCCGCTGGACGCCGATGCGGCTCGCGAACTGGCCCACGGGCCCCAGCCCAAACACTGCCAGGGTGCCTCCCGGGGGGACGTCCGCATATTCCACCCCCTGCCAGGCAGTGGGAAGGATGTCGGAGAGGAAAAGGTACCGCTCATCCGGCAGCTCCGTTCCCACCTTCACCGGCCCGTAGTCGGCATGCGGGACGCGCAGATACTCGGCCTGGCCGCCGGGAACAGAACCGTACAGCTCCGAGAAGCCAAAGAGCGCAGCACCGGAATCCTTGCTTTTGACCTGGGTGGTTTCGCATTGCGACTGGAGGCCCTGGCTGCACATGTAGCAGTGGCCGCAGGAGATGTTGAAGGGAACCACCACCCTGTCTCCCTTGCGAAGGTTGGTGACGGCACTTCCCACCTCCTCCACGATGCCCATCGGTTCGTGGCCAATCACGTCGCCCTTGTGCATGTAGGGTCCCAGGACCTCGTACAGGTGCAGGTCCGAGCCGCAGATTGCCGTAGAGGTGATGCGGACAATGGCATCGGTGGGTTCCTGGATCACGGGATCAGGTACTTCTTCCACGCTTACCGAGCGTTTTCCTTGCCAGGTCAGTGCTTTCACGATTCGCCTTTCTGGAGGTTTTGCCTTCCGTCCGGGCCGCGGCCCGTCATTCGACGCTATCCGCTTCCGAGAGAAAAAGTAAGCAGGCTGACTAAATACTTGCCGTCTCCGCCCCGGGCTTCTAGCGTGGGAAGGGCCAGGTCCGCAGCTACGCATGAAAGAGGAACGCCATGTCGCTCTACCAGCCGGAACCCGTTGAGATCTCCACGCGCATGCGGCCAGGCGAGTGGAGCGAGGAAAGCCTGGAGGCGCTCGTCAACAGCTACCGGACCCGCATCATGGAGATGGGAGCCAACATGGCGGAAGTGGCCACGGACATTGAGCGGAACGACGACGGTTCGGTCAGGGTTGCGGTGGTGTGGAACAAGGCCGCAAATGCAGGCGATGAGGATGCCGTCGCGGGCGGGCAGTCGCTCTGACTCAGCCTGCTGCCCAGCCTGCGTACTGCGGATTCACGGCCTCGCGAGCAGCCGGCCAATGGCACTTGAGGTCAGGTTCTGCAGCAGGTCCTGCGGCCCCTCATAGACTTCAACCGCCCCGGCTTCCCGGAGCTCGGCGGCGCTGACTCCGCCACAGGTAACACCGATGGCGGGGATCCCCAATGCCCCCGCAGCCAGCATGTCCCAGACAGCGTCTCCGATGAAGACGGCGTCCGCGGCCTCCACGCCAATCGCGTCGAGTGCCGCCACCAGGATGTCCGGGGCGGGCTTACTCTCTTTGGCATCATTGGCACTGGTGGCGCCGTCAAGGAAAGCGCTGGCGTCCAGGACGGACTCCATGACCGCAAGATCCTTCTTGCGGGCGGATGAGGCCAGCGCAACGGCCAGGCCACCGGCATGGCACTGGGCCAGCAGGTCTTTTGCCCCCTCGAAGGCGCGGAGCGCAGGCCAGTGGGATGCATAGAGCGCCCCGTGGCTGGCCATGACTTCCGGGTCCGCTGAACGGTCGCGCCCCTCCGGCAAGAGGCTGTCCACCAGCCGGTCCCCGCCCATGCCCACATAGTGGTGGATGGAGGCCATGGGGATGTCATAGCCGTGCTCGCGGAAGGCGCCCCACCAGGCGATGGTGTGGATGTAGGACGAATCGATCAGCGTCCCGTCAACGTCAAAAAGAACCCCCCGGCGCGGCCCGCCAGGGGGTGTGGTGCCCTGGGACGCCATCAGCCTACCGCTGCCCGCTTGGCGGCAGGGGCCTTCTTGTGCCGGGCAGCTTCCTCCTTGGCAGAACTGACGGGGCGGACGCGTTCGCGGAGAACCGTTCCGGCGCCGTCGCGGCTCTTGTCCCGGATCAATCCGGTACCGGCAATCTCCCGCGCCATTGCCACGCCGGCAACTGCAGCCCTTTTGGTGGGAAAGGTGACCGAGATGGCCATCAGGTTCCCGGCTCCATCCAGCATCCGGACCCTGTAGCCGCCGTCAGGGGCATCCACGAGCTCAAAATATCCGGCCATGCATATCACTCCTCCATCAGTCACCGCGTTGTGCTTCGTTGGAGCACTCCATGAGGTGTTAGTAAGTATACTTATCTCTTCTGCGAAGGAGAAGACACCCCGGACCGCGCCGCCTCAGCGCGGTTCCGCGGTCTCCGGCGGAATGGGGGTGTCACTCCGGCGAACCGTATCCTGATGAAGCTCCAAAGCGCTAGTCACAAGCGCGAAGTGGCTGAAGGCCTGCGGCGTATTGCCCAGCTGCCGGCCGGCTTTCACGGCCCATTCCTCGCTCAGCAGGCCGACGTCGTTCCGCAGTTCCAGCAACCGCTCGAAAAGCTCCCGCGATTCCTCGTGCCGTCCCGCGCCCAGCAGCGCCTCCACCAGCCAGAAGGAGCATGCAAGGAAGACGCCTTCGTCCCCCGGCAGGCCGTCGTCGCTCTCTTCGGGGCGGTACCGCAGGACGAACCCGTCCTGCGTAAGGTCACGCTGGATCGCTTCGATGGTTCCAATCACCCGGGGATCATCGGGCGGCAGGAACCCTACGCGCGGAATCAGGAGGAGGCTGGCGTCCAGCTCGGGCCGGCCATAGGACTGCACGAAAGTATTGCGGGCAGCGTCGAAGCCATTGGCCATGACGTCCTGGCGGATGGTCTCCCGCAGCCTTTCCCACCGCTCGGCCGGCCCCGGCAGCCCGGATTCCCGGACGCCTTTCACCATCCGGTCCGCAGCCACCCAGGCCATCACCTTTGAGTGGGTGAAATGGCGGCGCGGGCCCCGCATTTCCCACAGGCCGTTGTCCGGCTGGTCCCAGATCGTCTCCAGGTGCTCCATCAAGGCCAACTGGACGTCCCAGGCCTCGTCCGGATGCGTCAGCAGCGAATTCCGGGTCAGCGCGAGGCAGTCCAGCACTTCGCCCCAGACGTCCAACTGCAGCTGCTCCGCCGCGCCGTTGCCGATGCGCACCGGGGACGAATTTTCGTAGCCCTTCAGCCAGGGCAGCTCCATCTCAGGCAGGCGGCGCTCGCCGTGGATGCCGTACATGATCTGCAGGTCCGCGGGGTCGCCCGCCACCGCCCGGAGGAGCCAGTCCCGCCAGGCGGCCGCTTCCGCGGTGTACCCGGCCGCCAGGAGGGCCTGGAGCGTCATGGTGGCGTCCCGCAGCCAGCAGTAGCGGTAGTCCCAGTTGCGCGGGCCGCCCAGCTGCTCCGGCAGCGACGTGGTCACGGCCGCAACGATGCCGCCCGTGGGGGCGTAGGTCAGCGCCTTCAGCGTCACAAGGGAGCGCACAACGGCCTCCTGGTATTTACCTTTGACGGTGCACTGGGAAGCCCAGCCGCGCCAGAAGGCGGACGTGGTGCCAAGGACTTCCTCCGCGTCCACCGTGTGGGGCCGGGCCACGTGGCTTGGTGCCCAGGTGAGCACGAACGGGACGCGGTCCCCTGCGTTGACCGTGAAATCGCTGACGGTGTGCATGTTCTCGCTCTGAAGCGGCGCGGGGGTCACGAAATAGACGGCGTCCGGGCCTGCGATGGCGTGGAGCCCCAGCTCGTCCCGGCGGACCCACGGGATGATGTGGCCGTAGTCAAAGCGGAGGACCAGTTCACTGTGCATCGGCACGCTGCCGCTCACCCCCTCAACGATGCGCACTATGTCCGCCACAGAGTCGCGGGGCGGCATGAAGTCGATGACCCGCACGGTACCGCCGGAAGTTTCCCACTCCGTCTCCAGCACCAGCGTGCCGTCCCGGTAGGCCCGCCGGGTGCACGGGCCGCCACTCTTGGGCGCCAGCAGCCAGCGGCCGGCCTCCGGCGTATCCAGCAGGGCGTTGAAGCAGGCCGGGGAATCGAACCGGGGAAGGCACAGCCAGTCGATGGAGCCGTCCTTGCTGATCAGGGCCCCGGTTTGAAGGTCGCCGACCACCGCGTAATCTTCAATTCGCGCCATGTCCTTACACTGCCACAGCCGTCCCGAAAAGGAAGGGCATCGGCCGTGTAGCCTGAAGGAACGCCGGCCGGACGCCCACGGGAGGAACTATGGCAATCCACATCGGGACCTCCGGCTGGAGCTACGACCACTGGGAGAACGTCCTCTACCCGCCCAAACTGCCGGTAAGGGACAGGCTTGCCCACTATGTCTCCCGCTTCAGTACCGTTGAGCTCAACGCCAGCTTCTACCGCTGGCCCCGGGATACCACCTTCGCGGGCTGGAACCGGCGGCTGCCGCACGGCTTCAGCATGTCCGTCAAGGCTCCCCGCGGCCTGACCCACGCCCGGAAGCTGTACCAGCCGGAGGTGTGGCTGGAGCGGATCGAGCGGTGCTGGCACGAGCTCGGTGACAAACGGGGAGTCCTTTTGGTCCAGCTGCCGCCCGGCATGGAACGGGACGACGCCCGGCTGGAGTACTTCCTGGCCATGGTTCCGGAGTGGATCCGGGTGTGTGTCGAATTCCGGCACGCGAGCTGGGACAGCCCCGAGGTGTACGCGCTGCTGGAACGGCACCAGGCCGCCTACTGCATCATGAGCGGGGCCAACCTTCCCTGCATCCTGCGGACCACCGCGCCGTTCACGTATGTGCGGCTTCACGGCCCCGACCACCAGCACCTCTACGCGGGCTCCTACTCTGACGCCGACCTGCACTGGTGGGCGGACCGCATCCGCGAGTGGTCCGGCAACGGCCTGGACGTATATGCCTACTTCAATAACGACGGCGGCGGCAACGCCGTGCGCAACGCCGAGACCCTGCGCTGGATCCTGGGAGAAGGGTGACGTTAAGGAGTGGCGGCAAGCGGCGGAAGTGGCCCCGCCTGGTGCAGCCTGTGGCAGAGTGGTTCCATGGACACGGCTCCCCAGACCCCGCCAGGGCATGCAGCAACACCCCCGGACCAGCGCGGGACGGACCACACCCAGCTCTATGGAAACCAGGTGTTCAGGTTTGCGCACCGGATTTCGGATGCCGTCAACACCGTGCGCATCCAGTTGGCCAAACGCTGGAAGTTCGTTCCCCAGACCATCGCCTACCAGGGCTACGGCTCAACCAGCATGGTGCGCGTGCTGGGGCGGGTCCTGCTGACCCAGAAGCCGTCGCCGGGCAGCAAGGCAGAACATGCAGCCCTGAACGGCAACCAGAACGTCCGCGGTTGGCGCGCATTCACCAGCGTTCCGCTGCAGTTCACCGACGTCGAGATCACCATAGGCGATGTTGTCACCCACGTCCGGGCCGACCGGGGCGGGCTGATTGACACCGAAGTGAACGTTCAGCTCACGCCCGGCTGGCACACTGCCGTCCTGCGGGGCGAAGGCACTGAACCTGTTGAGGCGAAGATCCGGGTCATTGCCCCGGACGTAAAGTTCGGCATCGTTTCCGACATTGATGACACCGTGATGGTCACGGCCCTGCCGCGGCCTTTCCTGGCCCTGTGGAACACGTTCGTCCTGAGCGAGCGGGCCCGCATGGCCACCCCCGGCATGGCGGTCCTGCTGGACCGGCTGACCGTCGAACACCCGGACGCGCCGGTAATCTACCTGTCCACGGGGCCATGGAATGCCGCGCCCACCCTGGCCCGCTTCCTGACCCGGAACATGTACCCGTCCGGGGCCCTGCTCCTGACCGACTGGGGCCTGACCCAGGACCGGTGGTTCCGCAGCGGACAGGACCACAAGCACCGCAACCTGGAACGGCTCGCCAAGGAATTCCCTGACATGCGCTGGCTCCTGATCGGCGACAACGGCCAGCACGACGAAGCCATCTATTCCGAATTCGCGCAGGAGAACCCGGACAAGGTAGCCGCAATCGCCATCCGCCAGCTGTCCATCAGCGAATCGGTGTTCGCCGGCGGCCATTCGGAGGACGGGGACCACACCGCATCCCGGGTGCCGTGGATCTACTCACCGGACGGGGCAGGGATCGCCAAGCAGCTCGCCACGCTGGACCTGCTCTGAATCTGGCGTGAACCGTGCCCCAGGACCTGGCGTGAACCTGCCCTAGGCGCTGGCACCCAAAGCCGTGACGTCGTCGTCGTCGGACGCGTCAGCACCAACACCCTCGGTGCCTATGACATCAACGTCAAGAACGTCGGCAGCCATGGCCTCCGCGATTGCGGTACCCGCCGCCGCGGCGAGGTCGCGCTCCTCGATAAGTTCCTGCAGCCAGAAGTAGGAGGCTTTGGGCGTCCGCTCCAGGGTTTCGAAGTCCACGTGCAGGAGCCCGAAGGGCTGGTTGTAGCCGGCGGACCATTCGAAGTTGTCCATGAGCGACCAGACGTAGTAGCCGCGCAGGTCCACCTTTTCCGCCTCTCCCCCCGGCGCTGTTGCCCTCAGGGCGGCCTCGAGGTGGTCGGAGAGGTACTTCAGCCGGCGCTCATCCGGGATAAACCTCGTATTGGTGGACTTGTCCCGGACGATGATGTCCTCGAAGCTGGCACCGCCCTCGGTGAGGATGACCGGCGGGAGGTTGGGGTACCGCTCGCCCATCTCCTTCAGGGCCACTGCCATGTACTCAGGCTTAACGGGCCAGCCGTAGGAGGTGATGTCCGCTTCCGGCCAGGTCTCCACATGGAAGGGTGTTCCGCCGTTACCGGCCGCACTGAGGTCGCTGCCCATGGCCTCGGCCATGCTCGCCGGCACTGCGCCGCCGCCCGGCCCAACAGCCACCTTGGTGGGCATGTAGTAGTTGAGCCCGTAGAAGTCCAGGGGCTGCGAGATGAGCTCCATGTCCTCCTCCGGGTGCTCGAACGAGCTGAAGAACTTGGCGGCACGGATGAGGTCCGGATACTTTCCGGTCAGCACGGGATCGGCGTACAGCCGGTTCTGGGCCAGGTCCATCAGCCCCGCGCTGATGTAGTCCAGCGGGTTGATGGTGTTCGGAACCATGGGCGAGTAGACGTTGGACATGCCGATTTCGCCGGGCACTTTGGCCGCGCGAAGGGCCTGCACCGCCAGTCCGTGCCCCAGCAGTTGGTGGTGGACTGTGGGAAAGGCGGCCAGGAGCAGTTCTTTGCCGGGCGAATGCAGGCCGAGCGAGTAGCCGTTGGTGCTGACTGTGGCGGGTTCGTTGATGGTCACCCATCTGGCCACCCTGTCGCCGAATGCCTCTGCCAGGATGCCTGCGTAGTCCCCCAGCCGGTAGGCGGTGTCGCGGTTCAGCCAGCCGCCGGCTTCGTCCAGGGCCAGCGGCGTGTCCCAGTGATAGATGGTGGCCATGGGGGAAATGCCGTTGGCCAGCAGCTCGTCCAGGAGCCGGTCGTAGAAGTCCAGGCCCGCCTGGTTGGCCGGCCCGCGCCCGGTGGGCTGGATCCGCGGCCAGGCGAAGGAGAACCGGTAGGAGTCCACGCCCAGCTGCTTCATCAGGGCAACGTCCTGGGGCATGCGGTGGTAGTGGTCGCAGGCCGTCGCAGGGCTGTGGTTTTCGACGATGGCGCCGTCTTTGGCCGCGAAGATATCCCAGCCTGCCGGCCCCCGGCCGTCCTCATCCAGGGCGCCTTCAATCTGGAAGGCTGCCGTGGCCACGCCGAGCGTAAATCCGGGCGGGATGAGTGCGGCGAGGTCTTTGGCGGTGATATGCATCGGCGGGCCTTTTGTGACGGAGCGTGTGAGTACGTCTCAGGATGGCACAGCTGAGGGCAACTGACGAGCGGAACCACCGGTAGCTACTGGGTACCGAACAGGAACTCCTTGGCATGCACCACGGCCTTGCGGAACGCGTCATTCCGGAGCGTCACCAGATGCTCCGATTCGCCGTCGGCAGGTTCCAGGTACCCGGTATAGCCGGGGCGCAATACCCAGATGTCCCCCGCGGGCGGAAGGTAGAAGACCCCAAAGGACCGCTGCTGCTTTTCGTCGGCCGTCCAGACCGGCACAACGGCCAGTGCAGCGCCGGTGGCCGGATTGATCCATTGGGCGCGGGGCAGGGGCTGCTCATGCGCCTCCGGGTCCAGGAAGGGGGCAGTGCCGGTGCCCCAGCGCTGTTCGAAGCGCTCGTGGAATGCCGGGATCAGGGGTGAGTCGTAGCGGCGCCATTCGCTCATTCAGTTCTCCGCCTCCTCGCGGTTGTGGTTGTGGTCGTGCTGCCACCGCCACCCTGCGTCAGGCCCATGGCCCACTCTCCCACCGCACCGGGGTGACCCGGATAGCGGGTCCGGAGGAACCGGCCCGGCTGCGTACCTTGCGGACGGGGATGGCCTGTGCAGCGGCTGCTGCCCGCTGCGTGTCATAGGCGGCGCGCCGCTGGGGATCCCGCAGGACATTGAATGCCTGCATGATCTCCAGCAGCTCCCCTTCAGGCGTGGTGCCGCCGTCGACATCCGGATGGTGGCTGCGCATCAGTGCCCGGTAGGCGCGGGAAATCTCCTGTTGGGTGGCGTGTGGCTGGACCCGCAGGATGGCGTAGTAGTCGGGGGTGCTTGTCATGGCTGCAGGAACGCCGGGGCACGGGCAATGCCAAGGGTTGCCCGTGCCCGCCGGCTGCGGCTAGGTTCCGATCTGGTGCATCTCGCTTTGCTGCGTCTGGATCTCGATCTTGCGGGGCTTGGCCTGTTCCGCCACCGGGATCCGCAGGGTCAGGACGCCCTGGTCGTAGCTGGCCTTGATGTTGTCAGTGTCCAAGGTGTCGCCGAGGATCAGCTGCCGGCTGAAGACACCGCGGGGACGCTCGGAGGCCACCAATTCCACATTGGGCTGCGTGGGGTCCTTGCGTTCCGCCCGGACCGTGAGGACGTTGCGTTCAACGTTCAGGTCCAGCGAATCAATCTTCACGCCCGGAAGGTCGAACGCCACCACAAACTCGCCGTCCTCCTGCCAGGCGTCCATGGGCATGGCAGCCGGGCGGGCGGCAGTGCCAAAGACCTGCTGCGTGAGCCGGTCCAGCTCACGGAACGGGTCCGTGCGCATCAACATCATTTCCCACTCCTTCAGCTCTATAGGTGTTTACCGTGTCATATCCATCTCCGTAATCTATGGTGATGAATATAGATTTTTTATAGCACTCGTGGGAAACTGAGGCAAGGCTACCGGACGGATTTTGGAGAACTTATGGCAACGCAGGAAACCGGGCGGCCGCCCGGCCCCAATGGCAGCAGCCGCGCGCTGTATGCCATCTCCGTTGCTGCAAAGTTAGCGGGAACCGGCCAGCAGAACATCCGGCTCTACGAGACCAAGGGCCTGCTGACCCCGTCGCGGACGTCCGGCGGAACACGGCAGTACAGTGATGACGACATCGCCGTCCTGCTGCGGATCGGCGAACTGCTTGAACAGGGTCTTAACCTCGCAGGCGTGGCCAAAGTACTGGAACTTGAGGCCGCCAACGTCAAGCTGCACCGGGCTCTGAAGCGGGCCCGGTCGCGGCCCACGGGCTAGGGCGGTCCCGGCTCAGTCCTTGGGCGAGTCGGCCTTGGACAGTTCCCCGGTAATCCTCTCCCCCGGGATCCGGGCAGTGCGCCAGGTGTCCAGGGCTATGACCCCGCCGAGGATGATCAGTGAAAGGGACAACGACGCGAGGGCGTCGCTGAGCCAGTGGTACCCCAGGTACAGCCTGCTTACCGCGGCAAGGAAGATACCGATCCCCGCCCCCACGAAGCCCAGGACGGCGGCACGGGGATTGCGGCGCCGGGAGAAGATGAGGAATGCCCCCACCAAGAGGAAGTCGCATGCCCCCAGGACGTGCCCTGAGGGGAACGAGAAGGTGTGGTCGATCCCGAACAGCATCTGCTCCACGGGCGGCCGCGAGCGCCGCACGATCTGGAGGATGATCTGCGAAACGATCACGCCGGTGATCATCGCGGACGCCAGAAGGATGGGGCGCCAGGCGTGCTTTGCGGCGAACCCCCACGCCAGGATCACCACCAGGACAATGATGGGCAAGGCGATCGGGCCGAAGACCACGGCCAGGAAGATCATGATGACTGTCAGCGCCTGCGACCGCAGCCCGAGCAGCCAATCCCGGACGGGCACGTCGGCTGCGGACAGGCCATCGGCCTGCAGCACGCTGACCAGGGTGGCAATGAATAGAAGGGTTCCCGCCGCCGCCAGGATGATGGCTGCCCGGTACAGCCCGCGCCGGTCGGCGGGATCCACGTAGCGTTCCTCCACCACGAACTTGTCGTGGAAGGCACGCCACCTGCCGGTATGTTGCTTTGTTCCCGAGCCTGCTGATCCCTGTTGTCCCACTGTCATACCCGTCCCTGCGCCGTGAAGATTTGCCTAGGGTGAAGATTATCCCGGCTGGGCCGCGTTGGCGCCGGTTGACCGTATTTTTCCCGCGGCGACGGTGCCCATCCCCTGCAACAGCCCCGGGGCAGCCCGTCTGCATGGGTGCCATAAACGAAACTGATTGACGCGCCTGCCGTGGAATCAGCTGCCGCCATCCTGGCGGAATCCGCTCCGCAGGTGCAGTGGGACCACACGGCAGCCGCCGCGCACGTGCTTCAGGACCTCAACCTGCGCGCCAGGACTGACCTGGTGGCCCAGGCATTGCAGGATGACATTGGAAGCGTCCCGGGCGCGGGATATCCGACGGCGGCGGGCAGCTTCCGCGCCACACTTGCCGTCCAGCGTCCCGAAGCCAACCTGCCCATCCTCGGTTCCCCCTACCGCGACCCGTCCGAGTACGTGCGGCGGTCCGTTGCCAACCACCTGAACGATCTTGCCCGGCACGCGCCTTCGGCGGTGGTGGCCACCGCCCGGGAGTGGCTCTCAGCGGCTGATGCCAACACGGGACGGGTGGTCCGCCACGGCCTCCGCACGCTCGTCAAGAAGGGACATCCTGGCGCCCTTGCGCTCCTGGCGTGGACTACCTCCTCCACTACCGCAAGGCGAACGGCAGCCAGTCGGCCAAGGTTTTCAAGGCCTCAACCCTCACCCTTGCACCCGGTGAGGGCCGGAGCCTGTCCAAACGCCATGCCTTCCGGCAGATGACCACCAGGGTGCACCATCCCGGCCTCCATGCCCTGGAACTCCAGGTCAACGGCGCAGTGCACGGGCACGCGGAGTTCGTGCTCGTGGGCGCCTAGTAGGAACCGGTGGTGAACTGCCAGGTCCGGCTGGTGAGCTGGTTGCCCGCAAGGTCCCGGACGGCCGTTCCGCCGCCGGTGACCGTCACGGTGTACTTGGTTTTGGCGGCCAGCGGCTGTGCGGGATCCAGGATCCACTGGTTGGTGGTGCCGTTCCGGAAGACGGTTGCCGGCACCTGGGCGCCGGTGGCGGTGTTCTTCACGGTGTACGTGGTTCCGTTGACGCCCTGGACGGCCTCGCTGAAAGTGACGCTGACGTTGTTGCCGCGGCGCACCAGCAAGGCGTTGCTGCCGGGCGTGTACGCCGTGATGGCGGGCGCGGGGCCGGTGAGGAAGCTCCAGCTGACGGAGGCAAGCGGGGTGCCGGCGCTGTCCCGGATGCCGGACGCACCGCCCACCAGCGTGGCCGTGAAGGTGGTGTCCGCGGCAAGGCCGGCGGCGGGGTCCAGGGTTGCCGTCCGGGTAGTCGCGTTGTAGGAGACGGCGGCAGGGATGGTGGCGCCGGCGGAGTCCTTGAGCACGAAGGTCCCGCCGGTGACGCCCTGGACTGCGGTGCTGAAGGTGGCAGTGACGTTGGTTCCTGCCGCGACGGCAGTGGCATTGGCGCCCGGCGTCACGGCTGTCACCGTGGGAGCGGGAGCTGGCGCGGGGGCTGGGGCCGGAGCGGGCGCTGGAGCGGCCGCAGCAGAGTACAGCAGGCGGTTGGGCGTGCCGCTGCTGGCCCCCGCCACAACCCCTGCCGTGGCGTTGGAGGCGAGCGCGCCGGAGACCTGGGCGGGGGTGAGCGCCGGGTTCTGCGAAAGCAGGACCGCTGCTGCCCCGGCCACGTGCGGTGCGGCCATCGAGGTGCCGGACATTGACGCGGTGGCGGTGGAGGACGTGTGGTACGCCGAGCTGATGCCCACGCCGGGGGCGTAGAGGTCCACGCAGGAACCGAAGTTGGAGAAGGACGCCTGCCTGTCGGCGGAATCGCTGGCGGCCACTGTCACCGCCGCCGGGACCCGTGCCGGTGAACTTCCGCACGCGTCCACGGCGGAGTTGCCGGCGGCAACCACGGCGGCAACGCCGTCGTTCACCACGGACTGGATGGCGGTGTCCACGGCTGAGCTGGCGGCCCCGCCCAGGCTGAGGTTCACCACGGCCGGAGCCCCTGCGGCGTGGTTCGCTGCGACCCAGTCCAGGCCTGCCACCACATCCGAGTTGTAGCCGGATCCGTTGCAGTCCAGCACCCGGACGGGAACAATGGTGGCGCTCTTGGCCACCCCGTAGGTGGTGCCGGCAACGGTTCCGGCAACGTGAGTGCCGTGGCCGTTGCAGTCGCTTGAGCCCCTTCCGTCAGCTACTGCGGTCCACCCGGAGGTGATGCGCCCGGCGAACTCGGTGTGCGAGGCCAGGACTCCGGAGTCCACCACGTATGCGGTCACGCCTGCTCCCGAGGACGTCCAGGAGTAGGAGCCGGAAAGCGGCAGCGGCCTCTGGTCCACCCGGTCCAGGCCCCAGGGCGCGGGCTGCTGGGTGTCGGAGATACCCACCGGGGCATCGGCTTCCACGGACACCACCCGGCCGGATTTCGCCAGCGCCGCTGCCTGGGCAGGATTGGCAGTGACCACGGCGCCGCGGAAGGCGTGCGTGAAGGTCCGGCCGACGGCGAGGCCCTGGGACCGCAGCCCGGCCGCCTCCGCAGCTACGTCGGTGCCGGACGCGTACTGGACGATGTAGCGTCCGGAAGCCCCGGGGTCAGCCGGCGCAACGGCAGCGGCGGGCAGTGCGGTGACGGACAGGACTGCGGAGGCCAACACTGCTGCGGCGGGCAGCGCAAGGAATGAAGTGCGAATTTTGGGGTCCTCGTTCGGCGTTTTCGGGCTGCGGGGGCGGGGATTTCCCCCGGCCCTACCAAAAGGATAGGAGCCCGCAACGCGCCGTCACGTGGTCTTTGCGGGATCCTTCGGCAACCCTTGGTGAACCTTGAGCCCGGACCGGTTCAGCCGGTTTTGGCACCGCCAGCACTGGGGGAAACGTGCGTCCGCCATGTGTGTTCCGGCTCGAATCCCAGCAGCCGCCGCGCCTTGTCAATGGACAGCATGGTCTCGTGTTCGCCCAGGTCCTTGACCACGCTGACCCGCGGGAACACTTCCGCGGCGAGGCTTGCGCTTGAGCGGCTCATGACGGTGTCCGCGTTGGCGATGATGAAGGCTTCGAATCCCGGTTTCCCGTTCTCCAGGGCCCGGGCCACCGCCTGGGCACCGTCCCTCCCATCGATGTACCCCCAAAGGTTCCACTTCCGGAGGGCGGCGTCGGAGTCGAAGGAAGGGAACCTCTCGTAGTCCGCCACGTCCATGACGTTGGAAAACCTCAGTCCCACAATGCTCAGTTCCGGATCCCAGCGCGTCAGCTCCACCGCCATCTGCTCCTCCAGGTGCTTCACCAGGGAGTACGTGCTTTCAGGCCGGGCGGGGTATTCCTCATCCACCGGGATGTATGGCGGGTCGACGTCGAACGGCAGTCCCAGCACGGTCTCGCTGGAGGCATACACCACTTTCTTGATGCCGGCCCTGCGGGCCGCCTGGAACACGTTGTAGGTGGAAAGCATGTTGTTCTCGAACGTCGCGGCGTCAGGAATTATGCCCGGTGCAGGGATGGCACCAAGGTGCACCACGGCGTCGAAACCTTCGTGCCTGTCATCCAGCCCCAACAGGACATCCAGGACCTGGCCGTAGTTGCGCAGGTCCACCACAACCAGGCCCGGGCTGCGGCTGCCCTCACGGTCCAGGTTGAGGACCTGGTGGCCGTCCTCCGTGAGCCTGCGGACCACGTGCCGCCCGAGTTTTCCGCTACCGCCGGTTACCGCAATTCTCATCAGTTTTCCTTTATGTTTGTGGCTTGCGCCGGGTTGGTCGCCAGGTCAGGCGCGGGTCAGTTGCCGCGGCGCGGCGTTCCAAGGAACTTTTCGACGGCGGCGATCGCCAGTCCGGTAATCTCACCGGGATCCCCGCTTCCGTTCACGGACACTAGGAGTCCGCGCCCGGCGTAGACCGAGACTACTTCATGCGTCTCGCGGTGGTAGAGATCAAGGCGGCGCCGGAACACCTCCACCGTGTCGTCCGTGCGCCCTTGGTCCGCCGCGCGCCGCCGCATCCGTTCTTCCAGCACGGCGTCCGGGGCGGACAGTTCGATGACCGCGTCCAGGGCGTACCCCTGCGAGGCGAGCATGTTGTCCAGTTCCGTCACTTGGAGGGCTGTCCGCGGATAGCCGTCCAGCAGGAACCCCGCCTGCAGGTCGTTGTCCAGGAGGCGGTCCTTGACCAGTGCGTTGGTGAGGTGGTCCGGGACGAAATCGCCGCCGTCGAGGTAGCTGGCAGCCTGGTTTCCCAGCTCAGTCTCTTGGCTGACGTTGCTCCGGAAGATTTCTCCGGTGGAGACCGCCGGGACGCCGAAGTGCCGTGCCAACTGTTCCGCCTGCGTACCTTTGCCGGAACCCGGCGGGCCGATGATGAGCAGCCTGGTCATGATCCTGTCCCACTTCCTGCCCCCTCGGGGCGTGCCGGCCGCCGGTTCGGGCCCTGCCGCCGGGGCACCGGCGCCTGCTTCATTCTGCCGGTATCTTCCCGGCGGGCGCCAGAGAACCCCGCCTTCCCGTGTGTCAAAGTGACGCCTCCCCCCGCCGGAGGATGTATATACTTCTGGATATCGGTTTAGCAGCAGGCCGTTGGAGAGTTCTTCGATCCAGCGACCTTCATAACCGGCCGGCATTGCGGCGGGATGCTCGAAGGCGCCGGGTTGTCCTGAGCGAATGGCACCAAAAAACCGTGGCCAGCGAGTCAACAGCAAAACCCGATACATCCATCACCGAGCACCTGCATGAACTGGTCCTCAGCAGCCCTGACGTTGAGGACTTCCTTAATGAACTGGCACAGGTGTCCGCACGCAACCTTTCCGAGCCCGGCGACGAAATCATGTGCGCCATCACCCTGCTGCGGCAGCGCAAGGCAGCCACGGTAGCCAGCAGCAGCCCGGAGGCGAAGGCCATCGCGCAGCTTGAGTACGAGTTCAGCGAGACGCCCAGCCTGGCAGCTTCCACCACGCAGGAGTCCATCAGCGTTCCGGATGCGCAGCATGACGGCCGCTGGCCTGAATATTCCTCTGCCGTCCTGGCCCAGGGCGTCCGTTCCGTCCTTGCCCTGCCCTTCCAGCTGGAGGGCGAAACGAAGGCGGCGCTGCTGCTGTACTCGCCCCGGCCGCACCGCTTTGAGTCACGCATCCTTGAATTTGCCGAAGACTTCGTGGGCCAGACGTCCCTTGCCCTGCGGCTTGCGGTCCGCTTTGCCCACTACAGCGAAACCGCGGCGAACCTCCGCGCCACCCTGGAATCCCGTACGGTCATCGACATGGCCGTGGGCATCATCATGGCGCAGAACCGGTGCAGCCAGCAGGACGCCTTCGAGATCCTGAAGACGGCGTCCAGCACCCGTAATTCAAAGCTGCATGACGTGGCCGCCGTTGTGGTCAATTCGCTGGGGCAGGGGCCTGCACGGACCCACTACGACGGATAGCTCACAGGCCCCTCACATATCCGGCAAATCCCCCTGCCAGCCTGGCTGCCTGCCTGGATATGAGGCATGGCGTCCCGCAGAGACAACAACATAAACCCGGCCGGACGCTCTCTCACTTAACGCGGCCTTCGGCCCGACGCTCTCTCACTTCCGAGGGGCGCTATTTGGCGAGGAAACGCAGCAGCGCTTCGTTGACCTCGGCGGCGTGCGTCCACAGGAGGCCGTGCGGGGCGCCCTCGATCTCCACGTACTCGGCACTGGGCAGCGCCTTGGCGAACAGCCGTCCCGTTGAATCGATGGGCAGGATGTTGTCCGCCGTGCCGTGGAGGATGAGTGCTGGGACGTCGATCTTGGGGATGTCCGCGCGGAAGTCGGTGAGCCAGGTGGGTTGGGCTGCCACGGAAGCAGTGGCCCCGGCCCCGGCGGCAAGGTTCCAGCTGGCATTGACGGCCTCCTGGCTGAGTCGGTCAGTACCGAGGAAAGCGTCACTGTTGTAGAAGTTTTTGAAGAAGTCGGTGAAGAAGGCGTACCGGTCAGCCGTGACGGATTCTTTCAGCCCGTCGAAGACTTCCTGCGGAACGCCGTCGGGGTTGTCACCGGTCTTGAGCAGGAAGGGCTGAAGGGAGCCAAGGAAGGCTGCCCGTGCCACCCGGGCGGAGCCGTAGGTGCCCAGGTAGCGGGCCACCTCTCCGGTGCCCATGGAGAAACCCACCAGGACCGCGTCGTTCAGGTCCAGGGTTGTCAGCACGGTGTCGAGGTCCGCTGCGAACGTGTCGTAGTCGTAGCCCCCGGTGGCCTTGCTCGATTTGCCAAAGCCGCGGCGGTCGTAGGTGATGACGCGATAGCCGGCGTCCAGCAGGGCGGCGGTCTGTTTCTCCCAGGAGGAGCCGTCCAGGGGGTAGCCGTGGATCAGCACAACGGGCTGGCCGGACCCGTGGTCTTCGTAGTAGAGCTCGACGTCAGTGCTGTTTTCGGTTCCTACGGTGATGAAAGCCATCGCGGCGGGTCCTTTCGAGACTGTGGGATCGATGCGGAGCGGGCCGCAGTGCAATGCCCGCGCAGTACCTACTCTAGGACGGTCCGCCGTCCAGTACAGCCCAGGCGGGAGGCCCGGCTGGTGCCAGGTCCCCGGTGCGGTCCCGCTACTGGGAAGGTTGCGGAAGCTCGCAGTTGATCTGGGGATTGGCTCCCATGTAGTTCAACGGGCCGGCGGCAATGGTGATGGCAATGGTGCCCGCCTCTGCGCAGTTTCCGGGCGCTCCCCCGAAGTAGCCGCGCTGCCAGGCAGCCACGCCGCCGATGATCAGCCAAATGACAATCAGTGCTCCGACAATCCGCATGAGTCCTCCATTGGCCACGGCGGCGGGTGTGGATCAATTATGCGCCGTTGACCTCGGAAAATGCGAGAGCACAGGGAACACAAATGCACCCCCGGTTCCAGGATGATCCGGAACCGGGGGTGCATCGCAGTGCAATTGCAGACGTGGCGGGTCAGGCCTTCGCGGCCTTGCCGGGCAGGGCCAGCCTGAAGATCTTGCCCCAGGTGGAGCCAACCTGCTTCAGCAGCGGTCCGGTGGTGTAGTTCAAGCCGTAGCGCTGGCAGATTTCACGGACCTTGGGCGCCACCTCGGCGTACCTGTTGGAGGGCAGGTCCGGGAAGAGGTGGTGTTCGATCTGGTGCGAGAGGTTACCGGTCATGATGTGCATGAATTTGGACCCGGAGATGTTGGCTGAGCCGATCATCTGGCGGATGTACCAGTCGCCGCGGGTTTCGCCTTCGGCCATTTCCTCCGTGAAGGTGTCAGTGCCTTCGGGAAAGTGGCCGCAGAAGATGACCGCGTGGGCCCAGACGTTGCGGACGGCATTGGCTGTCAGGGTTCCGTAGAGCGCCTGCTTGCCGGAGCCGGTCAGCATGGCCACCGCGGGGGTTGCGGCGTAGTCCTTCGTGAACTGGGTGACAACCTTCTTGCCAAGGGCCTTGAGGTCCTTGAGCAGCGCTTCCTTGGACTTCTTGCCTTCCTGGTACTCGGTCAGCTCGAGGTCGTAGATGGCGATGCCCCACTCGAAAAGGGGAGCAAGGATCGCGTTGTAGAGCGGGTTGCCCAGGTTGAAGGGCTTCCACGGCTGGTTCTCGTCCATCCGCAGGAGGTTGTATCCGACGTCGTTGTCCTTGCCCACCACGTTGGTCCAGCGGTGGTGAAGGTCGTTGTGGGTGTGCTGCCAGGAGCGCGACGGCGTGACGAAGTCCCATTCCCAGGTGGTGGAGTGGATGTCAGGGTCCCGCATCCAGTCCCACTGGCCGTGCAGGACGTTGTGCCCGATCTCCATGTTTTCCAGGATCTTGGCCAGGCTCAGCAGCGTGGTGCCGGTGACCCACGCTGCCTTGTTCTTGCTGACCAGCAGCGCGGCGCGGCCGGAAATCTCCAGGCCGCGCTGGACCTTGATGACGCGGCGGATGTAGGCGGCGTCGGATGCCCCGCGCTTGGCCAGGATCTCGTCGCGGATGGCGTCCAGTTCGCGCCCGAGTTCCGCCACCTGTTCATCACTCAGGTGGGCGGCGGCCGGGGGCCGCACCGTGGGGCTGCCGGATTCGGCCAGCTTCCCGGGGCGCGTCCTGCTTCCCGCGGCAGGTTTCTCCTGGTGGGAGGCATCTCCGGCGGTGGTTTTGCTGGGTGTAACTACAGACATACCGTGGTGCTCCTCAGATTTCGAGGTTGACGGGTCCGGCGGCTGCCGAGACACACGTTTGGATCAATTGGCCGGGCTCGCCATGGATTTCCCCGGTGCGGAGGTCCCGGACCTGTCCGGCCAGGAGGGGTGTGAGGCAGCTGTGGCAAATACCCATGCGGCAACCGCTGGGCATCAGCACGCCGGCGTCCTCACCGACGTCCAGGATGGGAGTGTCGCCGTCGGCTTCCACTTCCCTGTCGGACGCTTCAAAGGTGACCAGGCCGCCGTCGTGCCCTACGCCGGCGTTGAACGTGGTGTTGAACCGTTCAATCATGAGGTTCCCGGGGTCACCTGCCACAGCAACGTCCGAGCCCGGAGCCGCGGTAGTCAGCGCGGCCCGCTTCCAGAGGGCTTCGGCGTCGTCCAGGAAGCTGTCCGGACCGCAGGCATACGCCGAGCGTTCCTTCCAGTCCGGGCAGATCTCGTCCAGCTGGTCGGTGTTGGTAAGGTCCATCCGGCCCTGTTCGCCGGTGTACCAGTGGGCCAGGCGGAAGTTGGGGAACTGGTCCGCGAGCTCGGCAAGTTCCTCGCGGAACAGGCTGTCACCGGGCGTGCGGGCCGAGTGGACCAGCACGACGTCGGCATCCGGACGCCGGGGAACAAGGGTACGGATCATGGACATCACCGGAGTGATGCCGCTCCCCGCGGTGACCATCAGCAGGGGCCGGGGGTGCTCGGGGAGCACGAAGTCGCCCTGCGGCGGTGCGAGGAACAGGACATCGCCCGGCTTCGTGGTGCGCACCAGGGTGCCGGACACCGCCCCGACGTCGGTGACGGTGATGGCAGGGTCCTTGCCAGCAGGGGCGCTAAGGGAGTAGGACCGCCAGTGGCGGACGCCGTCAAGTTCGACGCCGATGCGCGCCCATTGGCCTGCCAGGTGGGAGTGCCAGCCGCGGCCCGGCCGGAAGAAGATCGTGGCGGACTGCGCCGTCTCCTGGACCACACGGGTGACCACGCCGCGAAGCTGCCGCGCAGAATAGACGGGGTTGAACAGCGCGAGGATGTCCTCCGGCGCCAAGGGCGTGGTGAGGACGGAGGCCGCCTGGGCCAGCTGACGTAGCCGGATCATGGGATAAAGCCTAAAACGGCGCGGGCCATATTTCTCTCTCTTCGTTATATGACCGTTCCGCAGTCACGCTGTAATGAGGGCGCTAAGCCCCCCAAAGCCGCACTATAAGAGTAACGGCTGCGGTGTGCAGAAGGTTCCCCAGTCTTCAGTAAGTATGCTTATTTTACCGCTTTACGCGTGGGCCGGCTGATATTAACCGGGAAGGCGGCAAGGTTACGGCATGCACTTAGCGCGTCAGGGGCGAGCCGCCTTCCAGCCAAGTGCCGGTGCGACATAGCGGGCGATGTTGCCCAAAAGCTTGGCATTGAAGTCCACACCCAGCTGGTTGGGGACGGTAAGCAGGAGGGTGTCCGCGGCCTGCACGGCAGTGTCGGCCGCCAACTGCTCCGCCAGGACATCCGGGGCGCCTGCATAGCTTTTCCCGAACCTGGCAGTCAGTCCGTCAATGGTTCCCACCTGGTCCCGGCTGTCGCGCAGGGCGCTGCCGGCGAAGTACATGTTGTCCTCTGCGTCCACGATGGGGAGGACACTGCGGCTCACCGAAACCCGCGGCTGGTGGGCATGGCCGGCTGCGGTCCAGGCCTCCCTGAACAGCCGGATCTGCTCGGCCTGCAGTTCGTGGAAGGGAACACCGGTATCTTCAGTGAGCAGGGTGGAACTCATCAGGTTCATGCCCAGCTCCGCGGCCCAGACCGCAGTTTTCCTGGTGCCGGCTCCCCACCAGATCCGCTCCGCGAGCCCGGGTGACTGGGGCTGGACGGGCAGGAGTCCCCTGGTTCCGCCTGCATACCGCGGGTCCGCCTCCGCCACCCCCGCGCCGGTGATTGCCTTCCGGAAGAGGGCAGTGTGCCGGCGGGCCATGTCGGCGTCAGTCTCCCCCTCCTCGGGAACGTGCCCGAAAGCTGCCGCACCCTGGCGGGCGGGCTCGGGGGAACCGCGGCTGATGCCGAGCTGCAGCCTGCCGCCGCTGATCAGGTCTGTGGCCGCGGCCTCCTCTGCCATGTACAGCGGGGTCTCGTACCGCATGTCAATGACGCCGGTCCCGATCTCGATCCTGTTGGTGCGAGCGGCGATCGCGGAAAGCAGCGGGAACGGCGAGGCCAGCTGCCGGGCGAAGTGGTGCACGCGGAAGAACGCCCCGTCCAGTCCGAGCCCCTCGGCGGCCACCGAAAGGTCAATGGCCTGAAGGAGGGCGTCGCCGGCGGTCCTGGTGCGGGAGCCCTGCCCGGGACCCCAGTGGCCGAAGGAAAGAAATCCGATGCGCTCCATACCTGCCCCAACTGCACCGGCGCCCCGGGCATTCCCGCCGTCCAGTCAGGCCGGCCCATGGCTAAACTGGCACCGTGACCAACAGCGAGCAGCCCGCCAGCGCTTCCGTCCCGCCGTCGCGCGGGAAAATCGCCGAGCGTTTGCTGCCGGGCGGAGAAGAACCGGACCCGCGGTTCACCCTCGCCAACGAACGCACCTTCCTTGCATGGATCCGCACGTCGCTCGCGCTGCTGGCCGGTGGGATCGCCATCGAGGCATTCACCGCCGGGCTCTTCCTGGAACCGGTCCGCAAGGGCCTGGCGGTGCTGCTGCTCCTGCTGGGAATGCTGCTGAGCGCGGGATCGGCCGTGCGGTGGCTCCGCGTGGAGCGCAGCATGCGGAACAAGGCGCCGCTGCCGCTGCCGCTCATTGTTCCGCTGCTGGCCGGGGCAGGCGCCCTGGCGGCCGCCGTCGTCCTCGTCTTCATCCTCTGGCGCTGACCTGGTGGCGGCGTCACGCACCGCCGGCGGCCACGGCGACCCCGGCCTGCAGCCGGAGCGAACCTCGCTCGCCTGGGGCCGGACCATGCTGGCCCTGGTGACGGTCAGCGCCATCTTCCTGCGCTGGCTCCCGCAGCACGGCCTTCCCATCCTGCTGCTGTTCGCCGTCTCCGCAGCCGCAGCGCTGGCCATCTACCTGACCCAACGGCGCCGGTACAGTGCCAGGTCCCGCGGACTTTCCCGGGAAAGGCTCGACGCCGACATCACCGCGGTGCTTTGGACGGCTTTCGCAGGGGTCGCCTTGGGCGGCCTGGGCATCGGCGTGGTCCTTGCCGGCTGAAGCCGTCGGCGGACACCTAGAACATCGGCAGGACAAAGCCGGCGAGCAGGGCCACAGCGCCGATGGCGGTGAGGCAGCGGCCCAGCACGGACGCAGTCCTCCCTGCTTCTTCCGGCGCCGTAGTCTGCCACTGGGTGGGGCGCTTGGGGTGATAGTAGATGGGGAGGGTATCGCCCACCGCCAGCTCCCTGATGTCATGGGGCGACATGGGCGCGTGGTGCACCTGGAATTTGCGGTCGAACCACCGGAAGCCCACCCCTGTGCTGTCGGAATACACCACGGCCTCGGCTACTGCCCAGGGATGAACGAAGCGGCGGAGGAACCCGGTATAGAAGAGCAATCCGAGCCCTGCGGGCAGGCACAACCAGGTGAGCATCTCGAGGATCGGACCTGCCATATCAAGCACAGTGGGCATGATTCCGATGGTACAGGCGTACGCTGGGGGAAAACCGTTCCGGCCTAAGGGGTAGACATGAACGATGAAGATCTCCTCACGCGCATCCGGTCCCTTGTGGAAGAGGAGCACTCCCTCCGCGAGGCCTCCGGAGACGGCCAGATGCCGGACAAGGCGCGGCTGAAGCAGGTGGAAGAAAGCCTGGACCAATGCTGGGACCTGTTGCGCCAGCGCAGGGCCAAAGCCGGTTCCGGCGAGGACCCCGATGACGCCGAAGTCCGTCCGGTCAACGAAGTCGAGGGCTACAAGCAGTAGCTGCACGGCATCGTTGCACCCGTGCCGCTCCCCGCCGTGAAGAGATTGGAGTTCCATGCGCCTTGCAGTCGCGCAGATCATCAGCAGCGCAGACCCCGCAGCCAACCTGGAGCTGATCCGGGACTACGCTGCACAGGCCAAGGCCGCCGGCGCCGAGCTGGTGGTGTTCCCCGAGGCCGCCATGCGCGCCTTTGGCCATTCCCTCCGCGATGTCGCTGAACCGCTGGACGGCCCGTGGGCCGGGGAAGTCCGGGCCATTTCCAGGGAACTGGGCATAGCGATCGTGGCCGGGATGTTCACCCCCGGCAAGGACGGCCGGGTCCGCAACACCCTCCTGGTCACCGGCCCCGGGCTGGACACTTCCTACGACAAGGTGCACCTTTTCGACGCCTTCGGTTTCGCCGAATCCAGGACAGTGGACGCGGGCCAGGCTCCGGTGACCTTTGAACTTAATGGCACGGTGTTCGGACTTGCCACCTGCTACGACGTGCGCTTTCCCGCCCTTTTCACCGCCAACGCCTGCCGGGGAGCACAGGTCAACATCGTGTGCGCGTCGTGGGGCGCCGGAGAGGGCAAGGCCGAGCAGTGGGACCTCCTGGTGCGGGCACGCGCTTTGGACAGCACCACCTTCGTGGTTGCCTGCGGCCAGGGCGATCCCGAAACCATCGGCGTCGGCCCTGCAGGCACAGCCCCCACGGGCATCGGCCACAGTGCCGTAATCACT
Organism: Arthrobacter sp. PGP41; assembly: GCF_002953935.1. Taxonomy (NCBI): domain Bacteria; kingdom Bacillati; phylum Actinomycetota; class Actinomycetes; order Micrococcales; family Micrococcaceae; genus Arthrobacter; species Arthrobacter sp. PGP41. The sequence continues at coordinate 3,683,508 of NZ_CP026514.1, forward strand.
CCCTTTGGCACCGCCGTGGCAACCTTGGGCGGAAAGCCGGAACTCGCCGTCGTCGATATCGACCCTTCCCTGGTGGACGACGTGCGCGCCAAACTTCCGGTTTTGGCCAACGCCCGTCAGTTCTAGGCCGGGCATTTCAACGCGCCGGTGCGGTGAGCTCCCGTTCACCGCGCCGTAATCTCCCCATGTCCAGCGTGCGACGGCGCTTCTCACCTTCTGTATCCCGCCCGCCCCTGTACTGCGGGGTCTACGGAGCTAAGACCGGCAACCCCGCGCCCTTGCGGATGGCAGCTGTTTACATAGCCGAAACATAACGGACACGGGGACTTCACACACCGGCCGTTTCTGTAACGCGGACGCAACTTTGAGGCGCATTTCCCGAAACACAAAACCCGAAAGATGGACAGCGGGGGAAATGCGAGGGCCTGGAAGAGCGCCCCGCTTCGAGGCGCAACGCGAAGGGACCCGCAGGTGGAGATTTCTGCCCAACATGTCTGGCTGATGATTTCAGCCGCGATGGTACTGCTGATGACGCCCGGGCTTGGCCTTTTCTATGGCGGCATGACGCGGGCCAAGGCCGCGCTGAACATGATCATGATGAGCTTCATCTCCGCCGGGATCGTAGGGGTTGTCTGGGTCCTGTGGGGCTACTCCATGACAACGGGCGACGGCGTGCTGGGCCTCTTCGGCAACCCGTTTGCCAACTTCGGCCTGCAGAACCTGATGGGCTCCCCCGACCTGATCAAGGCCGGATACAGCGCCACCTTCGCCATCATCACCGTTGCCCTGATCAGTGGAGCCATCGCGGACCGCGCCAGGTTCGGGGCCTGGGCCCTGTTCGTACCCGTCTGGATCACGGTTGTGTACTGCCCGCTCGCCTACATGGTGTGGGGCGGCGGGCTGATGAGCGCCGGCGGCGCAGTCACCGCCGTGTTCGGCCAGGTCATCGACTTCGCGGGCGGCGCCGTGGTGGAGATCAGCTCCGGAACGGCCGCCCTGGTCCTGGCCCTGATCGTGGGACAGCGCCACGGGTTCGCGAAAGACCCCAACCACCGGCCGCACAATGTCCCCTTCATCATGCTGGGCGCTGCCATCCTGTGGTTTGGCTGGTTCGGCTTCAACGGCGGGGCCGCAACATCTGCGGAACAGGCCGGCCTGATCTGGGTGAACACGCTGGTGACTCCGGCCGCCGCCATGCTCAGCTGGCTGGTGACGGAGAAGATCCGCCACGGCCACCCCACCTCCCTCGGCGCGGCGTCCGGCGTGGTGGCCGGGCTTGTGGCTATCACCCCGTCCTGCGCCAACATCAGCCCGCTGGCTGCAGTGGGCCTCGGCCTGGTGGCGGGAGCTGCCTGCGCGGTCTTCGTGGACCTCAAATACCGGTTCGGCCTGGATGACTCCCTGGACGTGGTGGGCGTCCACCTCGGCGCCGGGCTCATCGGCACCCTTGCGCTGGGCTTCATCGCCCTCCCGGCAGACGGCCTGGGCGGCGGGCTCTTCTACGGCGGCGGTGTCCAGCAGCTCATCGCGCAGACCGCGGCCGTAGTGATCACCCTGCTGCTTTCCGGCGTCGGAACCCTTGTCATTGGCCGTGCCATCAACAAGGCCATCGGCTTCCGGGTCAGCCACGAGGCGGAGGCTGCCGGTGTAGACCTGGCCGAACATGCCGAGAGTGCCTATGCGTTCGGGGAAATCGGAGCGGGCTTCAACCCGCTGCCGCATGCCGCATCCCCCTCCCCTGCCGGAGTGTCCGCCCCTGACAGGTCCGCCAACGCGGTGTCCGGGGCGACTGCACAGCCCAGCAAGGAAGACTCTTTCGCCTGATCAGTCGGCCAGGATCTTATACAGCGCCCGGCGGGCCTCATCCATCTTTTCGATGGCGGCGGCGCGCTGTTCCTCGGTGACCCCGCTGCGGAACTGGTGAATGGCGCCCATCAGTTTCCCGATGCTCTGGTGGAAGTCGCGGTCCGGGCTGTCCTGCCCAGCGTTCCAGGCGTTTTCCATCTCCTCTGCATGCTCCGCAACGTAGGCCCGGCCCGCGTCCGTAAGGGTGAACTCCGTCCCGCGGCCCTCACTGAGCGCTGAGATCAGGTCCTCGTCAACGAGTTGTTGAAGGGTTGGATAAATGGACCCGGGGCTGGGCCGCCACGTTCCTCCTGTTTTTTCGGCGATCGCCTTGATCAATCCGTAACCATTGGAGGGCGCTTCCGCCAGGAGCGAGAGGATGGCGGCACGGACGTCACCCCTGCTGGCCCTTCGTGGACCACGCCCCAGCCCCGGGCCGAAGCCAGGCCCAAAGCCCGGTCCGAACCCGGGTCCAAAGCCAGGGCCAAACCCGCCGCCCCGGTGCCCATGCGGACCCCTCAGGCCCCGGGCGCGCTCAAACCGACCCCTGCCGAATCCAGGCCCTGGAAATTTTCCTTCAGGAATGCCTTTCATGGTGGCATCTCCCTTCACTTTTGTAGTATTCGCTTCGCTTTTCAGCGATAGTTAACGATATGTCGCTAGTTATCGGCCAGTCAATGGTTTCGGCGTGACCAAATCCTGATCTTCCAGGTGTGGATCGCACCCTCCCACCGGCGTAGTCTTTTGGCACCCCTAGGCTTGAGGGCTGAAGAATGGCGAAGAAGAGGAAGCGCAGCCGCGGTTTCAGCCTTGCCTTGGGACGGTTCCTCGGATTCCTGGCAGCGAGTGCCCTGTGCGGCGTCCTGGCCGCCAGCCTGGTCGTTCCGGCCGTGGCGGCCGCCGGCTTCGGTGTCAGCAACTCCATTGGCTTCTTCGACAGCCTGCCGGAGGAACTGACCGTCCAGCCGCCGTCGCAATCCACCAAGGTCCTCACGTCCGACGGCCAGCCGATCGCCACCTTCTACGCGGAGAACCGCGTCAGGATCCCCCTGGACCAGATGTCGCCCTATATCAGGGATGCCATCGTGGCAATTGAGGACAGCAGGTTCTACGAGCACGCCGGCATTGATCCCCAGGGGATCGTGCGGGCCCTGATATCGAACCTGACCAAGGGTAGCCAGCAGGGCGCCTCCACCATCACGCAGCAATATGTGACCAACGTGATAAATGAGGCCCGCCTTTCGCAGGACAGGCCGGATGAAGTGATCCTGAGCGGGCAAAAAGACGTCGGCGACAAGCTGCGCGAGATGAAACTGGCCATTGCGCTGGAGAAGAAGTTCACCAAGGAGCAGATCCTCGAGGGATACCTGAACATCGTGTTCTTCAACAGCGACGCCTACGGCATCGAGGCAGCCTCACGCTACTTCTTCAGCACCACCGCCAAGGACCTCAACCTTCCGCAGGCAGCCCTGCTGGCCGGACTCGTCAACAGCCCGACGTTCTACAACCCGGCGCTCAACCCTGACAAGTCGGTCGTGCGCCGGAACCAGGTGCTCTCGGAAATGCTCCTCCAACACAAAATCACCCAGGCCCAACATGACGAAGCCGTAGCCACACCCATTGAACTCAGGATCAGTCCGGAGCGGCAAGGTTGCGCCAACGCCTCGATGGCGCCCTACTTCTGCGACTACGTCTCGCATCTCATCCTGAACAACCCTGCCTACGGGGCGAGCCTGATAGAGCGGCAGAGGAAGCTGTACCGCGGGGGCCTCACCATCGTCACTACCCTGGACAGCAGGCTGCAGGCGGCCGCCCAGGCGCAGGTGGACGGTACGGCCGGGCCCAACCCGGACCGGTGGGGAGCGGCGCTGGTGACGGTGCAGCCCGGGACCGGCAAGATCCTGGCCATGGCCCAGAACACCGTGTTCCTTCCCGAACCGGGGAAGTTCGACACCCAACTGAACTTCAACGTGGACGCCAAGGATCCGCAGGGGAACGACCTGAACGGAGCCGGCGGTTTCCAGCCCGGGTCCACCATGAAGCCGTTCACCTTTGCCGAGTGGCTCAACGAGGGCAAATCGCTGACAGCGGAAGTGGACGCGTCCCGGCGCGTGTATCCGCTGGGATTCCCATGGAAGTCCAGTTGCGGAAAGGTGCTGGGCGCCTACAGCACCGCCCAGAATAACCCGGAGCTGGGCGCCGCTGATGACTTGCAGAACGCCGAGGAGGGCTTCTACCGGAAGATGCCCATCAATTATGGGCTCTACAACTCGATCAACACGGCCACGTTTGCCACAGCCGCACAGCTTGATTTCTGCGGCATCCAGAAGATGGTGGACGCTGTGGGCCTCCACAGCGGGCTCGACGGGACCCCGATCAACATGCACCAGCTGGGCAACCTCTTGGGGGCGATCGGAGTTGCTCCCCTTCATCTGGCTAATGCCTTTGCCACTTTTGCCAACGACGGCCGCTACTGCACACCCATTGCGCTGGTAGACGTCAAGGATGCCACCGGCGGCACCCTGCCGGCCCAGCCGGTCGAGTGCCGGAACGCAGTGAAGCCGGATGTGGCCCGCGGGGTCAACAGTGTGCTGCAGGACGTGCTGATCAAGGGCTCAGGCGTCTGGATCAACCCCAAAACCCATAACAAATTCCCGGTGGCGGCCAAGACCGGCACCTCGAACACCAACGGTTCCACGTGGATCGTCGGCTACACCACCGGCCTCGCCACCGCATCGTTCTTCGGCGACGCACTCGAGGGACAGAAGCGGCCCGGGCAGAACGTCACCATCAACGGCACCTTCTACCCCCGCCTTGACGGTTACATGATCGCCGGACCGCAGTGGGCCAATTACATGCTTAAGGTAGTGCCGCTCTATCCCGCCGGGCCGTTCCCGCCTCCTCCACCATCGATGATCGGCCCGAGTCCCTCACCCAGCGCCCGCCCATAGGCGGAAACCACCCGTCGTGGAAGCAACCCGCTAGCCGGTCCCCTTCCACAGCCGCTGCCACCACGAGTGCCGCGGTTCCGGTTCCGGCGGCGCCTCTGCGGGACGGGCGGCACGGCGTTCGCGCCACCGCACCACCTCTTCGTCCACCAGACGGGTCTTGGTGACCACCGGCGGACCACCCTGAAGCTGGCGCCTGGCATCGATGACCCGCCGATTGAAGTCCTGCAGGATGTCCCGCACCTGCTGCTCCGCGTACTGGGCATCGAGCCTGGCATCAAGCTCCGCGTCCTCGGTACGGAGCAGGATCGCGGCGGGGCCAAGCCCGCTGAGGTTCTCCCGCTGGATGAGCCCTTTGACCCACCAGTCCGGGTCGTACCGCTCCCCCAGCCCCGGAATCGGTTTGCCAGCGTATTTGAGGTTGTCGAATTTGCCCTGCGCCATGGCATCGCGGACCAGGTATTCTGCCCGGGCTGCGTCACTTACCTTCTTGCGCTTCTCGCGTTCCTGCGCATCGAGGGCGTCGAGCGCGGCTTCCTCCTCGGCGCTGATGCCGGCTCCGCGGTAGGACCGGACCTCAGCGGCGCGCTCCAGGCGCCTCCGGATATCCTTCGCACCGCCGCCCACCGCCGCCACCGCCTCACTTAGGAATGATGCTTCCTTCCAGTATTCAGAAGCTCGCGGCCCCGTTCAACGCCTGCCCGGCGCAGCCAGCCCGCGGACAAAGGAAAGCGTACGACGGCGGGACGTCCCGTCGTCGTACGCTTTCCCTGGTGCCGTGAGGCTTAGCGGGTCAGGCGTTGGCGTGCTCGGCCAGGATCGCGTCGATCTGGCCTAAAGCCTCCTTCATGCCCTCTTCCATGCCCATCTTGACCATCTCTTCCATCTGCTCTTCGGAATCGAAGGTGGACATGATGGTCATGCGGGTGCGGCCGCCGATGTCCTCCAGGCCAACAGCGGCGTGGGCACTGCCCATGGCGTCCAAGGGCGCTCCGGTTTCGTCAGCGAAGCCGTCATCGAATTCGAGCTTGCGCGGCGGCTCGATGGTCCTGAATTTCCACCAGCCTCGGGGCTTCTCACCTTCGGGGGTGGTCATGTAATAGTCGGCCTTCCCGCCGGGCTGGAAGTCGAACCGGTCAAACGTGGCCGGATAGTTGGGCGGACCCCACCAGCGCTCCAGCTGGCGCGGGTCTTCCCAGACCTGCCAGACGCGCTCGACGCCGGCGTCGAACTCCGCTACGAGGGTGAGGCTGAGGGCCTCGAGATTCTTGGTGGAACTGATAACAGGCATTGCGCAACCTTCCTATCCTTCAGCCAGGATGTCTGCGATCCGGTCGACGCGCTGCCGCCAGATCGCCTCATACTCGTCGAGCAGCCGCCGGGCTTTTTGCAGGCCTTCATGGTTACCCCGCACAATCTGCTCCCTTCCGCGCTTTTCCTTGGTCACCAGGGATGCGCGCTCCAACACCGCAACGTGCTTCTGGACTGCGGCGAAGCTCATGGCGTACAGGCCAGCGAGGCCGGATACCGAATACTCCCCCACCGTCACCCGGCGCACAATATCGCGCCGGGTGCTGTCGGCGAGCGCCTGGAACAGGCGGTCAAGTTCGGTTTCGCTGAGCTGATATACAACCATTTGGTTGTACGATAGTCCCGCGCGGCCCCGGTGTCAATGGGCGCCGATAGCCTTTCCACCCTTCCGCCGCAAAGGCCCCGCTTCCCGGTAGCTTGAAGCCCATGAGCATCTTTCTGGCGGGCGCCGGTCCGGACCCTGCAGCCTTCCCTGAACTGTTCGACCGCTTCGTCCGCGACGTCCAGGAACACAGCGGCGGGGAACGTCCCGTCCGGATTGCCGTGGCGGTGCACCACCGCGGCGGGAACCCTGAGGAAGCCCTGCGGGAGTACGCGGAACCGCTCCTGGCCCGCGCACCGATTGCGCTGGTGCCGGTCCTGCTCACTTCGGATTGTCCGGCGGATCCGGCCGTGTTCCACGGCGTCCACGGCGTGGTGGTGGGCGGCGGGCTGACGCCGGCGTACTGGGACGGGCTCAGCACCTCTGCGGCCGCCATCTCACGGGTGATTGGTGCCGGTACGCCGTACCTCGGCTTTTCCGCAGGGGCCATGGTGGCGCCCCGGAGGGCACTGATAGGGGGTCACGTCATTCGCGGCATAGAAGTCTGTGGCGGGGAATGCTCAGAGGGCCTGGCGGACGTCGAGATCCGGGGCGGACTGGGCCTGGCCCCGTTCGCCGTGGATGTGCATGCGGCCCAGGCGGGCACGCTCAGCCGGGCTGTGGGTGCCGTGGCCGGGGGCCTGGTGGACAGGGCTGTAGCCATCGATGAGAACACAGCCCTGGTCCTGGCTGCACCGGGGGATGACGGCTTTGAGGTGCTCGGCAGCGGCAACTGCTGGGACATCCGCAGGTCCGGGACGGGCTGCAGCGTATCCGTCCTGCGTGCGGCCTGAGGATCCGGACGGCAGGGCAGCCCTTCCTTATGCGTCGAAGTGCGTCTGGACGCTGTCACCGGTCAGTTGTTCGATCAGTTCCGCTGCGACGTCCCGCAACTTCCTGTTGCGGTTGCTGGAAACCTTGGTGAGGATGTCCATCGCTTCTGCCTGGGAGCACCTGTTCTGGGCCATGATGACTCCGCATGCCAGATTGATGGCGGTCCTGCTTTGCATGGCCGCCTCCAGGTTGTCCGCGCGGCTTTGCGCAGTATCGAGGCGGACCGACAGATGGAGCGTGTTGTGCGCGGCTGCAGCGAAGCCCAGGGCCTTTTCGTAAACATTGGCGGTGAACATGCCCGGCTTCGACGCAAAGAAATTCAAGGCAACGCTGGCCTCGTTGCTGATCTCCAGCGGCACCCCCAGGGAACTGCGGACGTTTGCTTCTGCCAACTGTCGGGTCAACTCCGGCCACCGGGGATCCGTGGCAACATCGTCCACGATCACCGGGGACATCTCCCGCAGCGCTTTGATGCACGGACCGTCCCCCACGGACTGTTCAACCTGGTCCAGTTCGACTGCGCGCTGGCTGCTGCCGGCGACAGTAGTGGGCTTTCGCCGCAGTTTCAGGGTGACTGCACATTCAATGTGGTCGCCCGCAACGTCGGAAACAGATGCTGCAGCAAGCCCGGCGAGTCCGGTCAGGAACTCAACAACGTTGTCTGCGCCCACCAGAATGCTCTGAAGCTCTTCGATCTGTTCTCTATCCGGTGAACTCGACATGGGCCCATCTTACTGTCCCGCCTGCTGATGGGCTGCGGGTACGCCGCCCCCATCGCGGGAACCCCGCGCTGTGCGGACCACAGCCGACGTTTGGGCGGGCCCGGCCGCGGGAAATTCCCGATGCGGGAAGGGAAGACCTCCGGGGCTTGGCCCTATGCTGAGACTATGGCGCAGCAACTTCCCCTTGACGAGCTCAGCACTCTCGTTGCTCGGATTCAGGGGCTGCTGCTGACGGAGGAAAAGGCCACCACGGCTGTCCGGCTCCTGGCGCAGGCCGCCAAGGAGTCGGTTGCCGGCACCATTGGGGCCGGCGTCTCGCTCATGGACGCCCGCGGGCGCCGCACCAGCAGCGGGTACACCGACCGGATTGTGAGCAAGGCCGATGCCATCCAATACGAGTGCGGCGAAGGACCCTGCCTGACCGCGTGGGCGGCAGAGGAACCCATGCTGGTCAGTGACCTGGCGCGTGAGCAGCGGTGGCCTGAGTGGCGGAAGGCCGTCAGGGGCCTGCCCATAACGTCAGTGGTCAGCGCACCCCTGATTGCCGGCCGCGAATCCCTTGGCGCACTTAAGTTGTACGCCGCCGCTCCCGGCGTCTATGACGAATCCAGCGCGGCCCTGCTCCAGCTCTTCGCGGCCCCGGCGGCCACCTTGCTCGCCCACATCCAGGCCAGCGAAGCCCCGCACCGAATGACCGAGGGCCTGCAGGCATCCCTCTACACCCGGGACCTGGTGAACCGTGCCTGCGGAGCGCTGATGGAGCGGTTGGGCCTAACCCATGAAGCCGCCCTGCAGCAGCTGATGAAATTTGCCCGCAACGAGAACACAGCATTGCAGCACGTCAGCGAACGCGTCCTCGCCGGGACGCTGCCTCCCGGGGCCTAGGACCTGCAATGGGCTTTGATCCCAACGAACCGGAACAGCGGCGCCGGCTCCGGGCAGCCATGAAGGCAGCGGATATCCCGGCGTCAGAACTGTGGCTGAAATACTTCAGCCTGTCGGGAGACGCAGGGGAATATGAGGTGGAAGCCTATCTTCAAGGGCTCCTCTCCCTGCCCCCGGTCCAGCGCGACCTGCTGGCGCTGGCGGCAAACGAGCTGATTGACGATCTCCCGCGGCCGCGCGCACCCTATTCTGACGACTTCGACAGCGGCGCCGCTTCCGGCGTTCCCGATTCCGCAGGCGAGGGACAACCCGGCAGCGAAGACAGCACCAGCCGGCAGCCGGACCGGGACGAGTAGCTCCACTGGGCCGCCGCATATCAATAGCCCCTGCAGGGGCGTAATGTCGGTAGTAGGAGATTTTCGGGACAGAAACCATCCGGAGGTTGAATACTCGGGCCAGCCAGCGTAGAGAGCAGCGGCCGCCAGCCAGAGGCCAGGCTTCTGGTGCACCCAGGGAGATCGAGGCCTGATGGCCAAGGAAAGCACACTCACTACGTCGGACCAGATGCAGGACCTGCTGCTCGAAAGTCCAGGTTTCCCTGAATTCCTCCTGGGACTGGCCACCCTTTCCGCATCCATGGCGGGTGCCGACGGCCCGGTCACATGCACCATCACCGTTGAGCGCGACGGCGGATTGTCAACGGTCGCCAGCAGCAGCGAAGAGGGCCGGCGGCTGGATGAAACCCAGTATTCGTTCGGCGAGGGCCCCTGCCTCTCCGCGGCCCGGCACCAGCGCCTGGTGTGGGTTCCGGACCTCTTGGGCGACGAGCGCTGGAGTGGCTACGCAGAGGCGGCACTCCAGGAGGGCGTCCGCTCCGTCCTCGCTGTCCCCATCCCCACAGGAAGGTCATCCCGGGCGAGCTTGAACTGCTATGCAGGGACGGCCAGTGCATTCGATGAGGAAACAGTGGTCCTCCTGGAGCAGCATGCAGCGTCCATGTCCAGGGTCCTCCGGATAGCAATGCGCCTGCACGGGGTGGAGGTCCACCCCGAGCACCTCAGGGCGGCGCTCAAATCGAGGGCAATCGTCGATGCTGCCGTGTCCCTGATAATGCTTCAGCACAGGGGCGGGCGGGACGGTGCCCTGGAACTCCTCCGCATGGCTGCGAAGTCCAGCAACCGCAAGATTCACGAAATCGCCCACGACATCGTGCAGGGAGCAGATCTCCCAACGAGGCACGGCGACGGAGGGTAAGGGATGAACCCCCTTGGGGCCGGGGGACCCGAAAAACCGGACCGGGCAGCCGAAGAGCGCAGAGGGGCCGCGCAAGTGGGCTTGATTGCCACGGCGATGACGGAACTGACAGATGGTGATGCTTCATGACAACCCACGCGAACGGGGCGGGCGGTACTCCCGTCACGCCGAATTCTGCGGAAATAGACATAACGCTGCAGGAACTGGTCCTGGACAGCCAGGACATCGCCGGCTTTCTCACCGACCTTGCCGTGGTTGCCGCTGACCGGCTGTCCATGCCAGGCAGCAAGGTCCACGCCGGAGTCACTGTAATCCGCCACAAAAGACCCAAAGCGGTGGCCAGCAGTGACGCCGAAGCGCGTGCCTTGGACGAACTGCAGAACGGTTTCGGTGACGGCCCCTGCCTTACGGCCCTGCGCACAAAAAGTCCGCTGCTGGTCCAAGACCTGGCGGGCGAGCACCGCTGGGCCCCGTACGTGAAAGTGGCCCGGGCAGAGGGAGTCGGCTCCATCCTGGCCGTACCGCTGGATTTGGCCGGTGATGCCGACGCCGTCCTGAATCTCTACTCAGGCCGCAGCGACGGCTTTTCAGCTGAAGACATCTCCACGGTGGAGTCCTTTGCCCGCCAGGCAGCGGGATCGCTGAGGCTGGTCCTTCGCATCACACAACTCAGCGAGACTAAAGCCGACCTCTCCACCGCCCTGGAGTCGCGCACCATCATCGACATGGCCGTGGGAGCCATCATGGCCGAGAACAGGTGCAGCCGGGAGACCGCTTTCAAAATCCTCACCAAGGCCTCCAGCACACGCAACATCAAGCTCCGGGAGGTGGCCGCGGCGGTAATCGCCTCCATCGCCGGCGAGAAGGAAATCGAGACCTACTTCGACGAGTGACGGCCCTCCCTCCGGCGCGGGCAGCAGTTTGCACGGGCGGACGTGATGGGATTCACTCGCAACAATGTTGAGGGCGACGCTGCCCGCTGGGCACTATGGAAGATGTCGGCCGGGACTGCACACAAAGAAGTCCGCAGCCCGCTGACGGCCGGTGTGCTTGGTCACATCGGTCCGGATTCGGTTGCCAACCCTTTGGACAACCGCCACTATTGAAATACGGGAATGCGCTTTCCCACCTGCAGTCCGTCCTCATCGACGAGGACACGGCCCGGGCAATGAAGATTCCAGGCCGCCAACCGCAAGAAATGGAAGTTGAATAATGACGTTCGATGCCAATGACTCCGTGACCCTCAAAATCTGGGACCGGTCTACGCTCCACCACACTCTTGATTCCGCGGCCAGCGACCTTTCCGCGCGGCACAACACCACCACCTGCCGCGTCGCCGTCACCTGCAGCGGCCCCAACACCTTCACCCTGAGCCTGCGCGGCGAGGGCAAGGCGCTGGCCTCCGCCTAACCAACCACGCCAACAACGCAAGCGGACGACGCCGGGCCCTCCCGTCGTCGTCCGCTTGCGTTAACCGCCCGCCCGGGAGGGGTTGACGCTGGCCTTTCCCTGCTCTGGTGAGCGGCAAGTAAACTGTGTGGCATCCAGGCCGAAGCGCCGCCCGAGCATCAAAGGTAACCATGAGGCAGCAACCACAAACGCAAGCCGACGCCGCCCTGGCGGGCACTGCGCAGCCGGCCGCGGCGTCACTTTCATTGCTCCCGGCGGCCCTTGTGTCGGCGTCGGGCTTCCTGCTCTTCGCGTGGCAGGACCGCCTTTCGGGTTTCCTGCTTTTGGCCGCCGCGCTGGCGGTGGCCGGCTTCATCAGCCGCCGCCTGCTGGTTGACCTTGCCCTGATCGGAGTTGGACTGACGGCCATGAGCCTGGTCCCCATCACCACGGATATCAGCACCGAGCACATGGTGGTGATGGGAACGGCCATGGTCCTGGCCGTCGGCATTCCCTACACTGTCTCGCGGTTCGTCACCAAGGACCACGCCATCCGGTTCCCGATCAGGACCGGAACGCCGTGGACGCGCGCCGAAAAATGGTACCTGCCTGCTGTCCTGGTGATCGGCTATGCCCTGATGCCCGTGTACATGATCCGCACCGGCGTCTACAACAACTGGCCGGCAGTGAGCGACCCTGACGGCATCGTCCGTCTCTTCCTGGGGACGAACGTGCTGGGCATCTGGGACGAGCTCTTCTTCATCTGCACCGCGTTCACCCTGCTGCGCCGGCACCTCCCGGACTGGCAGGCAAACCTGCTGCAGGCCGTTCTGTTCACGTCCTTCCTGTGGGAGCTGGGCTTCCACTCCTGGGCGCCCTTCTTCATCTTCCCGTTTGCCCTGCTGCAGGCCCGGCTGTTCACTGTCACCAAGTCGCTGTCCTACATTGTGAGCGTCCACCTGCTATTCGACTTTGTCCTGTTCCTGGTGCTGATCCACGCGCACAACCGCGAGTGGATCAGCATTTTCCTGTACTGACCCCCAGCCAGAAAGCGGCCTGACATCTTGGATTCTCCCGCCACCAACAAGCCCCTATTCAATATCTCCTCCCTGCCGGCGCCCGTGGTCCAGGCGCCGATGGCCGGCGGTCCGTCAACGCCGGAACTGGCGGCTGCGGTAAGCACGGCAGGAGGACTGGGCTTCCTTGCAGCGGGCTACAAGACCGCCTCAGCCGTGAAGGCGGAGATCGAGGCCACCCGTCGGCTGACCGATAGCCCCTTCGGCGTCAACGTGTTCGTCCCGCAGCCCTCGATGATCAGCCCCCAGGCACTGGACCAGTACGCCCGTTCCCTGGCGCCGGAGGCGGAACGCCTGGGCGCCGCCCTGGGCGATCCGCGCCACGACGACGACGAATGGGACGCCAAGTTGGACGTCCTGCTGAAGGAGGCGCCCGCCGTCGCCTCCTTCACTTTCGATCTTCCGGACCCAGCCGTGGTGGCCGCCCTGCGTCAGCGGGGCGTCTACGTCATCAGCACAGTAACCTCGCGGCCTGAAGCACTCCGGGCAGTGGACGCAGGCGTTGACGCGCTCTGCGTCCAGGGACCCGAGGCCGGCGGACACCGCGGCACCTTCGACCCCGCGCGGCGGCCGGAAAATGAGTCCCTGCACGGACTGCTTGAGGAGTTGGCGGATCTCCGGGTCCCACTGATAGCAGCCGGCGGAATCACCACCGCTGCCGACACACAGGCCGCCCTCGCCCGCGGAGCTGTGGCGGTCCAGGCCGGAACAGCCTTCCTGCGTGCGGACGAGGCGGGAACGAAGGCACCGCACCGGATGGCCCTGGCCTCCGGCCGCTTCACCGCCACCTCGGTCACCCGGTCCTTCTCGGGACGGAACGCACGCGGGCTGCACAACGAATTCATGCGCCGGCATGACGGTGACGCCCCATACGGATACCCGGAGATCCACCACCTCACCGCTCCCCTGCGCGCGGCAGCATCGGCTGCCGGGGATCCGGAATACATGAGCCTGTGGGCCGGAACGGGTTTTAAGCACACGGTCGATGGCCCGGCGGCGAAAATCCTCGCAGCCCTGCGGCCCTGACCGGAGCGGGGCCTATTCCTCGCCCGTGTCCTGCGCTTCCAGGTACCTGTCCATGGCTTCGCACGCCTTCTTCCAGCGCGCGTTCAGGGCGTGCCTGCTCAACGGTTCGGACATGCCGTTGAGCACTTTATCGATGGCATCGGATGCGGCGTCCCGGGCCCGGTCCTGCGCCGCCGGGGTGTAGTAGTTCATGCCGGTTATTCGTTGCGTCCCTGGCACGGGATTGCCGGAGAAGGCGCCCGCACGCACGACGGCGGCCGGCCCCTTTCCGGGACCGGCCGCCGTCGAACGCGTTGCGTTGTTAGAGGGTGGCGGTGTCGATCACGAAGCGGTAGCGGACGTCCGAGGCGAGGACGCGCTCGTAGGCCTCATTGATCTTCTCCGCGGGGATGACCTCGATCTCCGCGCCGAGGCCGTGCTCGGCGCAGAAGTCCAGCATCTCCTGCGTTTCGCGGATGCCGCCGATCATGGAACCGGCGAAGGAGCGGCGGCCCGTGATGAGCGCGAATGCGTTGACCGGGAGCGGTTCGGCGGGGGCGCCGACGTTCACCAGCGCACCGTCGAGGGTCAGCAGCTGCAGGTAGGAGCTGATGTCGATTGAGGCGCTGACGGTGTTGATGATCAGGTCGAAGCTGCCGGCCAGGTCGGCGAAGGTGTTTTCATCGCTGGTGGCGTAGTAGTGGTCGGCGCCCAGTTTCAGGCCGTCCTCCTGCTTCTTGAGCGACTGGGACAGCACGGTCACCTCGGCGCCCATCGCGTGGGCAAGCTTGACGGCCATATGGCCGAGCCCGCCGAGCCCGACGACGGCGACCTTCTTGCCGGGTCCCGCACCCCAGTGGCGCAGCGGCGAGTAGGTGGTGATGCCGGCACAGAGGAGCGGCGCGGCGGCGTCGAGTTCGATGCCCTCGGGAATCCGGACCACGAAGTCTTCGGTCACCACAACGTGGGTGGAGTAGCCGCCCTGGGTAATGGTGCCGTCGCGGTCCACGGCCCCATAGGTGCCGACGTTGCCCTTGAGGCAGTACTGCTCCTCGCCCTTCAGGCAGTTGGCGCACTCCTTGCAGGAGTTGACCATGCAGCCAACGCCGACGCGGTCGCCCACGGCGTGCCGGGTGACGGCGGGCCCTACCTGGGTGACGACGCCCGCGATCTCATGGCCGGGAACCAGCGGGTACTGCTGCGGGCCCCAGTCGCCGCGGACCGTGTGGATGTCCGAATGGCAGATGCCAGCGAACTTGATCTCGATCAGGACGTCGTTGGGGCCGACTTCGCGGCGTTCGATGGTGGTGGGTATGAGGTCCTCAGTCGAGGACGGGGATGCGTAAGCCTTGACGGTGGTCATGGGTCTCCTGAGGTCTGTTTTGGGGGATTATTGAAATGGTACAGGCGGGCAATGCCATCACACCGGCTTCCGAGGTCCGTAGCGGTGGCCCTGTTGTAACTGGTTCTGGCAGTCCTACCCTTAGGGGTTGTGCGGGCGGGCCAGGACAAGGAGTCCCACCAGGGACAGCAGTGCGCCGCCAATCATCAGCAGCGCCATGGGAATGGCCGTGTCCTCGCCGCCCAGGCCCGCGATCGGCGCCACGATTCCGGCGGTGGTCCACTGCACGAGTCCCAGGACCGCCGAGCTGGTCCCCGGGTGCTCGGGTACCTCCGCCGAGGCGAGGGCGCCGCCGTTGGTGTTGATCAGGCCCTGGGCCACCATGAGGACAAAGAAGCAGCCCATGGCCACCAGCAGCGTAGTGTCCCACCACAGCGCCCCGGCGAGCATGGCCACCCCCGCGGCAAGGGCGAGGAGCTGGCCCGCAAAGATGACTTTCCTCGTTGATACGTGGCCTGCCAGGCGGGCAGACAGCAGGGCCGCGATGGTCATGCCGCCGGCGTTCGCGGCGAACACGATCGAATACATGACCGGAGACAGGCTGTTCATGCCCTGCAGGATGAACGCGGACGTCGCCACATACGCGAACAAGGCAATGAAGGCCGACGACGCCACCACCACGTAGCCAACAAAACGGCGGTTTGAGAGCACGGACTTGGCCGCGCGGCCGAATTCAGCCAGCCCGCCTGGGTGGCGCTTCTCCGGCGGGAGCGATTCCGGAACGACGAACAGGGCACAGAGCGTCATGAGGATGCCAAGGGCGGCGAGCGTCCAGAACGTCATCCGCCACCCGGTCAGTTGCAGGATGACCGCCCCGAGCAGCGGGCTGATGATGGGCGCAACACCGCCGATCCCCATCACGATGTTGAGTACCCGGACCAGCTGTGGACCGTGGGCCAGGTCAACAATGACGGCTCGGCCGATGACCATGGCCCAGCCGCCGCCAAAGCCCTGCACGAAGCGGGCCAGCATCAGGATTCCGACGTCCGGTGACAGGGCACACGCAACCGATGCCGCCGTCATCAGCAGGGTGCCGGCCACCAGCGGCAGCCGCCGGCCGCGCTGGTCGCTGAACGGCCCGCCCACCAGCTGTCCCAGCCCCATCCCGGCGAAGAACGTGGTCAGGGTCAGCTGCACGGCGGACGCTGTGGTGCTGAACTCCGCCGAAACGCGGGGAAAGGCCGGAACATACATGTCCGTTGCCAGCGGCGCCACGGCCGTCAGGAAGATGACCGTGGCCACCAGGGTTGCGGGAACGGTGCTCGCTGACGGCGCCCGCACAGTGGTAGGCAGCATGGGTTGATGCTCCATCCGCTTGATGGCTGAAAAGGGTTGTTCCCATCAAACCGGCCGCCGGAAGGCGGAGCGATGGTCCTGCTGAAACGGGTTTCGGCAGACCCTCCTTACGGCTTTCCGATTCGTCGTAACGTGTCCTTTATGGATAACCGAGCCGAGGTACGACAGTTCCTGTCCACCCGACGTGGGCGCATCACGCCCGAGCAGGCAGGAATTGAACCCTACGGCGGGCGCCGTCGAGTCCCCGGGCTCCGCAGGGAGGAAGTGGCCAGGCTTGCCGGCGTCAGCGTTGACTACTACACGCGCCTGGAACGCGGAAACCTCACGGGTGTCTCGGACAGTGTTCTTGACGCCATCGCCCGCGCACTGGAGCTGGACCGCGCCGAGCACGACCACCTCTACGACCTCGCCCGGACAGCCAACACGTCGGGACGCAAGCGGGCGGCGCCCCCGGTGCCGTCAGGGGTCCGGCCGGAGCTGCAGTTCCTGCTGGACACCATCACCGGCGCGCCGGCATTCATCGGAAATAACCGGATGGACATCGTGGCCGCCAACACCCTGGGCTACGCGCTGTACTCCGACATGTACCGCAGCACGGCCAGGCCCGCGAACCACTCGCGGTTCATCTTCCTGGATCCCCGGGCCCACAGCTTCTATATCGACTGGGAACGGGCAGCGAACACCAATGTTGCCATCCTGCGGCGCGAGGCGGGCCGGAATCCGCACGACAAGGGGATTGCCGAACTCATTGGGGAGCTCTCCATGCGCAGCGACGAGTTCCGGACGCGCTGGGCTGCGCACAACGTCCGCCGCCACTACGCGGGAACAAAACTCTTCCAGCACCCCGTGGTGGGGCTCCTGGAACTGAACTTCCAGGTGCTGGGGCTGGAGGAGGACCCCGGGCATTCGCTGACCGTCTACCCGGCCACACCCGGCAGCCCCTCCGATGAGGCCCTCAAACTCCTCGCTTCCTGGGCCGCCACCGAGAACATCGTGGAACTGGCCCAGGCCGGCGCGCGGACCTAACGGGGCGCCGGCTCACCATTCGAGGTCGACGGCGAGGATCCGGTCATCCCCGGCGCGGGGATCGCCGCGGCCGTCGGTGTTGTTGGTCAGGATCCACAGCCGGCCGTCAGGGGCCAGCGCCACGTCCCGGATCCTGCCGTACTCACGGCTGAAATGCTCCGTGGATGTGGCGGGGTTGGAGACGGGGACGGACCGCAGGACCTGTCCGCGCAGGTTGGCCAGGAACAGTGTTCCGCCCGCATGGGCCATGCCGCTGGGGCTTGCGGCTCCGGGCTGCCACTGCTGCACCGGGTCCACGAAGCCCGGCCTGCCGGCGATGCCCTCCACCGTTGGCCAGCCGTAGTTGGCGCCGGGGGTGATGATGTTCAGCTCGTCCCACGTGTTCTGGCCGAACTCGGTGGCGAACATGGTTCCGTCGTCCGCCCACGCCAGGCCCTGCGGGTTGCGGTGGCCGTAGCTGTAGACCAGCGATCCCGGGTAGGGGTTGTCCGCCGGGACGCCACCGTCGGGAGTCATCCGCAGGATCTTTCCGGCGAGCGACTCCCGGTCCTGGGCGCTGTCGCGCCGGCTCGCATCACCGGCCGTCACGTAGAGCATGCCGTCGGGACCGAAGGCGATCCGGCCGCCGTCGTGGATACTCGCGGACGGGATGCGTTCGAGGAGCGTGTCCGGCTGCCCCAGCGACAGTGAGCCCGGTTCGCCGTTGACCGGAAACCGCTGGACCCGGTTGCCGTCCGCCGCCGTCGAATACACGTACAGGTCGCCCTGGCTGCCAACGGCAAGGCCCAACAGCCCTGATTCTCCCCGTGCAGCTACACCCTGGACGGTCCCGATGGACCGCGCCGAGCCATCAGGGGAAAGTTCCAGGACCTGCCCGCTGTTCCGCTCGCTGACCAGCGGCGTCCCGTCGCGGAAGACCACCGACCACGGAGCCTTGAGGCCTGTGGCAACCGGCTGGGGCGTGCCGGCGATGGTGGCTGCCGCTGCGGGCGCGGGGTCAGTTGCGGGGACGGAGGACGCCGGAGCGGATGGAGGCGTGGAGGAGGTCGCCGGTGCAGGGGACGTGGTTGCCGGCGCGGGAGCCGGAGCGGCAGTGCAGCCAGCCAGCAGGATGCATGTGCCCGCGGCTGCCGCGGCGAGGACCCGGCGATCCATGTGTTTCTCCTGTCAGCAACGTCCCACAACCCTTCCAGCCACATTAACCCGCATTGCGGACCATGGCGCCGCGTTGCCCGTTGTGACCCGCGAATGGCGCAATGAGTAGCGCCGTTTCGTCCTGTTGAGCTTCCGTTTCGCACTGCTGGCCAAGGCCTGGACAGGCGTGCTTAGGTGATTCAACGGCACCGGCCAGGCCCATGAAAACAGCACCTGATACGAGAAGGAGGACCCGATGCCTGACATCTCCAGCCGCGCGGACAGCGCCGCCACGTGGGGTCCGTGCTGTTGCAGCTTCCGAATGGTTCCGACCCGCCGAATGGCAGCAGACCGGCGCTAGCTTCGGCAGCAGTTCCACAGGTTCTCCGGCACAGGGTTCCGGCGCGTCGGGCGCATTCGCCCGACGCCGGTACCCTCCTTTATCCCTCCCCGCTTTCCCGGGTCACCGGGCGATTCGCCGCGCCCGGTCACCCGCCATTCCACCCTTCGAAAGGCATGCCATGACCTTCCCTGCATTTTCCCCGCCCCAGTCGACCTCCGTCCGGCCGTTTACCCGCCGCAAGGCGCTGGGCGCACTCCTGGCCATTCCCGTCGTCGGCCTCCTGACGGCCTGCGGCGGCACCGCCACAGCCGGCAACCCGGCCAGCCAGGCGTCGTTTGCCCCGCTCGCCACCTCAGTCCCCGCGGGGACCACCATCAAGGTAGGCGACCCCAGCATCCGCGTAGCCCTGGAATTGTCCGGCCTGATCAAGGACCTGGACGGCATCAACGTGGAATTCGCCAACATCTCCGGCGGCCCGCAGACCACGGAGGCCTTCAGGGCCAACGCCCTGGACGTCGGTTCCGTGGCGGACATCCCGCCCATCCACGCAACATGGACCGGCCTGGACGTGCGGATCATCGCGAGCGCCTACCGCCAGGACGCCGTGAACCACCCGCTCTACGAACTGGGCGTCGCTCCCGGAGCCGGCATCGGCAAGCTGGAGGACCTGCGCGGCAAGAAGGTGGCGTACAGCCCCGGACAGGCACAGGGCGCCCTGGTCCTGCGGATCCTGGAGAAGGCCGGGCTCAAGCAGGAGGACGTCAAACTGGTGGAGCTCCCCAGCACCGGTGACGCCTACTCCTCGGCGCTGTCCAGCAAACAGGTGGATGCGGCGCCGCTGGGCGGGGTGCAGATCAAGCGCTACCTCGCCAAGTACAAGGCCGACGGCGCCACCACCCTCCGGCACGGCCTGCGGGATGATCCGGGACACCTGTACTCCCCCGCCAAGGTCCTGGCAGATCCCGCCAAGGCCGCCGCCCTGGCCAAGTACGTGGAGACCTGGGGAAAGGCCCAGCGGTGGATCGAGGACCACCCCAGGGAGTGGCTGGAGGGCTACTACGTCAAGGACCAGGGGCTTTCCGCCGAGGACGGGCAGTACCTGATCGACGCCGCGGGCAAGCGGGACGTTCCCACGTCCTGGACCGAGGCCATCGAACGCCACCAGCAGACCAGCGACCTGCTGGCCCGGGAACAGAAGAAGCCGCAGTTGAAGGCAGGGGACCTCTACGACAGCCGTTACGAGGCCATCGCAGGCACGGCGTTCGCTGCGGCGGGCAAGGGCGGTGCAGCGTGAGCGTCGCCCCTGTGCTGGAGCGCCCCGCCGTCGAACCGCACCTGGACCCGGCGCTCGCCGCGCGGGAGGATGTCCGGCCCACCGGCCGCCGGCTGGGACCAGGACGACGGCGGCAGCTGGCCTGGCTGCTGGGCCCCTCCGCCCTGCTGGGGCTTTGGACAGTCTCATCCGCCACGGGGCTGCTGGATCCCCGGATCCTCTCCGAGCCCTGGACGGTGGTGGCAACCGCCGGGGAACTCCTCGCCGACGGCCGGCTGCAGGAAAACCTCGCCATCTCCGCCCAGCGGGCAGGGCTGGGGCTGTTCTTCGGCATCGTCGTCGGCGCACTGCTGGCCCTGCTGTCCGGGCTGAGCCGCGTGGGTGAGGCGCTCATCGACGGGCCGGTGCAGATCAAGCGCGCCATCCCCGGCCTGGCCCTGGTTCCGCTGCTCATCCTGTGGTTCGGCATCGACGAGACCATGAAGGTCCTCACCATCACCCTGGGCGTCTTTGTCCCGATCTACCTGCAGACACATGCCGGCCTTCGCGGGATCGACCTGCGCTATGTGGAGCTTGCCCAGACCGTGGGCCTTGGCCGCGCCGCCTTCATCCGCAAGGTGGTCCTCCCCGGCGCCCTCCCCGGTTTCTTCCTCGGCCTGCGCTTCGCGGTCACGGGCGCCTGGGTGTCGCTGGTGGTGGTGGAGCAGATCAACGCCACCAGCGGCATCGGCTACATGATGGAGCTCGCCCGCACCTATGGCCAGACCAACATCATCGTCCTCGGACTCGCCGTCTACGGCCTTCTCGGGCTCCTGTCCGACGGCGCCGTCCGCTTCTTCGAACGAAAGGCCCTCTCATGGCAGCGCACCCTGGCGGGCTGACCGCCGTCGCCCCTTCCGGAACAATCAACGCAGTTTCGGTCCGCGGCCTGATCCGCAGCTTTGGCCCCAAAGGCGTCCTGAACGGCGTGGACCTGGACATTGCGCCGGGCGAGTTCGTGGCCCTGCTCGGTCCCAGCGGCTGCGGCAAGAGCACCCTGCTGCGGGCACTCGCCGGGCTGGACCACGACGTGCGCGGCAGCGGTGTGATCACGGTCCCCGAGCGCGTGTCCGTGGTGTTCCAGGACTCCCGGCTGCTGCCGTGGGACAGCGTGCTGGGCAACGTCACCCTGGGGCTGCGGGAGCACGACGCCGAGGCCCGGGCACGCAAGGCCCTCGCCGAAGTGGGGCTCGCCGGCCGCGAGAAGTCCTGGCCGCACGAGCTGTCCGGCGGCGAACAGCAGCGCGTGGCGCTGGCCCGCTCGCTGGTCCGTGAGCCGCAGCTGCTCCTGGCAGACGAACCGTTCGGCGCCCTCGATGCCCTCACCAGGATCAGGATGCACGGACTCCTCCGGGACCTCGTTGCCGCCCACCGGCCGGCTGTCCTGCTCGTGACGCACGACGTGGACGAGGCCATCGCACTCGCGGACCGGATCGTGGTCCTGGACAGCGGCCGCGTGTCCACTGTCCGCACCGTTTCTCCCGACGTCGGAACGGCAAGGGACGCAGCCGGCCACGAAGCCCTCCGCCGCGATCTCCTCACCGATCTTGGCGTCGTCGGCGCCAGCCACTAAACCTCCAGACCCGAAGGATTACCCCATGACTGCCACCACTCGTCCCTACCGCCAACTCCACCTCAACGCCTTCCTGATGAGCACCGGCCACCACGAGGCATCGTGGCGGCTGCCCGAAAGCGACCCGCATTCCAACACCAACGTGGAGCACTACAGGCAACTGGCCCGCACCGCCGAACGCGGCAAGCTGGACTCCATCTTCTTCGCCGACTCACCCGTCCTTTTCGGCGAGGTGGGCCGCCGCCCGGCCGGCAAGCTCGAGCCCACGGTGCTGCTGACCGCCATCGCCGGCGCCACGGAACGCATCGGGCTGATCGCCACGGCCTCCACCACCTACAACGATCCCTTCAACCTGGCCCGCCGCTTCGCCTCCGTGGACTGGGTGAGCGGTGGCCGCGCCGGCTGGAATGTGGTCACCACCGCCGGTCCGGACGCCGCCCGCAACTTCGGCGTGGACGACCAGCCCGCCCACGCTACCCGGTACGAACGTGCCGCAGAGTTTATCGAGGTGGCGCAGAAGCTGTGGGACAGCTGGCAGGACGACGCCGTGCCCGCGGACAAGGCGGAGGGCGTCTGGGGCGACGCCGAAAAGATCCGCGTGATCGACCACGAGGGCAAGCACTTCAAGGTCCGCGGCCCCCTCAACGTCCCCCGCCCGCCGCAGGGGCATCCGCTGATTGTGCAGGCCGGATCCTCCGAGGACGGCAAGAAACTCGCCGCCCGGTACGCGGACGCCGTCTTCACCGCGCACCAGACCCTCGCCGACGCGCAGGAGTTCTACCGCGATTTGAAGGCCCGCACCGCCGCCGCCGCCGGCCGCGACCCGGAGGCCATCAAGATCCTTCCGGGCATCGTGCCGGTCATCGGCGCCACGGAGGAAGAGTCACTGGAGCTGGAGCGGGAACTGGACCGGCTGATCAAGCCCGAGTACGCCAGGATCCAGCTGGCCAAGACGCTCCGGGTGGCACCGGAGGACCTGCCCCTGGACCGCCAGCTGCCCGAGGACCTGCCCGGCGAGGACGAGATCGAGGGGGCCAAGAGCCGCTACACCCTGATCGTCCAGCTCGCCCGCAGGGAGCAGCTCACGGTGCGGCAGCTCATCGGCCGGCTGGGCGGAGGCCGCGGCCACCGCACCTTCACCGGCACCCCA
Organism: Arthrobacter sp. PGP41; assembly: GCF_002953935.1. Taxonomy (NCBI): domain Bacteria; kingdom Bacillati; phylum Actinomycetota; class Actinomycetes; order Micrococcales; family Micrococcaceae; genus Arthrobacter; species Arthrobacter sp. PGP41. The sequence continues at coordinate 3,706,374 of NZ_CP026514.1, forward strand.
ATACAGGTGGCGGACGCCATCCAGGAATGGTTCGACGGCGGCGCGGCAGACGGCTTCAACATCATGCCGCCGGTGCTCCCCTCGGGCCTGGAAGCATTCGTGGACCAGGTGGTGCCCATCCTGCAGGAGCGCGGCCTGTTCCGCACCGAATACAGCGGGGCCACCCTGCGCGAGCACTACGGCCTGGCCCGTCCGGAGAACCGCTTCGCGGGTGCGGCGGCGGCCGAACTGGCCTCGATCGGCGGTGCATTCTGATGGGCCGGCAGCTGAAACTCAACCTGTTCATCTACCCGGGCGGCCACCACGAGGCCGCCTGGCGGCACCCGAAGTCCCGGACGGACCGCCTGCTGGATATCCGTTTCTACCAGGAGCTGGCCCAGCGCGCTGAGGCGGCCAAGCTGGATGCGGTGTTCTTCGCGGACGGTCCCGCGCTGGAGAGCAACGTGCAGTACGCCACCCGGTTCCGGCTGGAGCCGTTCACCTGGCTGTCAGCGATTGCCGTCGCCACGGAACGGATCGGCCTGATCGGCACCGCCAGCACCACCTACCTGGAGCCGTACAACGCGGCACGGCTGTTCGCGTCGCTGGACCACCTCAGCAACGGCCGGGCGGGCTGGAACATCGTCACCACCGGAGCGGAAGGCGCGGCCCGGAACTTCGGGCTGGACGAGCACCCGCCGCACGCGGAGCGCTACGCCCGCGCGGACGAGTTTGTCCGTGTGGCCGGCAAACTGTGGGACAGCTGGGAGGACGGGGCGGTGGTTGCCGACACTGACACCGGGATCTTCGCTGACGCCTCCCGGATCCATCCGGTAGAGCATGAGGGCAGGTACTTCCGCGTGGAGGGTCCGCTGAACACCCCGCGTTCCCCGCAGGGCAGGCCGGTGTTCGTGCAGGCCGGGTCATCCGCTGACGGCAAGGCCTTCGCTGCCCGGCACGCCGAGGCTGTGTTTACCGCCCACCAGACCCTGCAAAGCGCGCAGGGGTTCTATGCGGACATCAAGGCGCAGGCCGCGGCGAACGGCCGGGACCCGGGGCACCTCCTGGTGCTGCCGGGCATCAGCCCCTACCTGGGCTCCACCGAGGCGGAGGCCCGCGCCCTGAAGCAGGAGTTCGACGAGCTGACGCAGCCGGAGTACGGGCTGGGCATCCTGCGCAAGCTGCTCGGCGTTGACCTGGACGGCGTGAAGCTGGATGAGCCCTTCCCTGCCGGGCTCCTGGCTGAAGCAGGGCAAGCGGGAAGCCGCAGCCAGCTGGTTCTTGACGTCATCCGGCGGGAGGGCCCCACTGTGCGCCAGCTCCTTCACCGGTTTGCCGGGGCCCGCGGGCATTATGTCTTCGCCGGAACCCCGGTACAGGTGGCGGACGAGATCCAGCGCTGGTTTGAGGACGGCGCAGCCGACGGATTCAACATCATGCCGCCGTGGCTGCCCGGCGGCTTCGAGTCCTTCGCGGAGGAAGTGGTTCCCATACTGCAGTCCCGCGGCCTCTTCCGCACCGAGTACACGGGCCGGACACTGCGTGGGCATTTCGGCCTGGACCGTCCCGCAAGCCGCTACAGCCGGGCGCAGTCCAGTCCTGCCGACCAAAACAGCCATCAAATACTAGGGGCGCCCGCATGACCGAATACCGCCAGGCCCGACGGCGCCCACGCCGACTCCAGCGGGGTGGGACTACGCAGCCATTGCCTGGCGGGAGCTGATGTCGAGCTGGTTCAGGCAGTAGTCCTTGAACCAGTGCCGGATGCCCACGGGCAGCTTCGGATAGGTCAACGCCAGGATCTTGAAAGTGCGGTTGAAGCGGCGCTCATGGCGGTGGCTCCAGGCCAGGCCGAAGTCTTGGCGCAACTGGTCCGGCAGGAGGCCTGCGGTGAGGAACCTGGCGAAGGGCATGATGGCGAGGTACCACAGCGCTGCCCGCTTCGGATACAGGAGTCCGCGGCCAAAGCGCACGGCATTCTCATCAGCCCGCAGTGCACGCATCTTCTCATCCCAGTAGTGTCCGAAAGCAGCCCTGTCCTCCGGCCACATCTGCCCGGGCAGCTGCAGGGCCGTGCCCAGCTTCGCGTAATCGCGGTACATGGCGTCGGCAGACTCGTCGTCGAGTGGACCATAGACCTTCTCGATAATGGTCAGCGCGGTGTCATAAAGCGTCGCGGTCACCCACAGCTGCAGCCCGGCGTCGTACGCGTTGTACCCCGGGGACTTGTCATCGGCAGCCCGGCGCACAGGTGCGTGGGCGCGGTTGACCCTCCGGCGGACTTCCTTCACCTGCTCGTCGGTGCCGTAAACCACGGCGTAGACGTACGTCAGGGTGCCCTTGAGCCTGTTGATGGGACGGTCCGTGAACGTGCTGTGCTCGGCGACGCCCCGCGCCACCCCCGGCTCGGCAAGCTGCAGCAGAATGGCCCGCCCTGCTCCGGCAAGCAGGATCGCCTCCGCGCCCAAATCGGCCATTCCACTCACCATTGCAACAGGCTACCGGAGGGACGCAAGGAAGGACGACGGTGGCGGGCACGAGCAGTACCCGCGAAAATTCGAGTACCCACCACTCGTGCCCTCCACCCTCCCGGCACGTACCGTCCTTCAAAAGTCCTGCGTACAAACACCGCGGGTGTTCCGGCTGTGAAGGGGCGGTCATGAATGGCACGGAGGCTCTGCCGTGACTCAGCCGGACGCCTATGCCCGGCCACTCCTGGACCCCGCCGTACTCGAACGGCTGCGTGACGATCTCAAGGACGACGAGGGCGTATGGAAAGTCTTTGTGGAGAACTTCATTGCGCAAATGCCCCAGCGGCTGCAAAAAGTGCGGCTTTCGCTCACCACCGGTGACGTGGCGGGCTCCATGGACGCGGTCCTGAGCCTGAAGACCTCCAGCCAGATGGTGGGTGCCGAGAGGCTGGCAACGTATGCCGCCGAACTCGAGCAGGCCCTGCGCCGCCAAGCCGGGAGTGCGGACCCGGCCGTGGCCCTGCCCCTGATCGCGGCGGCCCATCTCCGGCGGATCAAGCAGTGCGCCCAGCGGACCGTCTATGTCCTGCAGAACCACCTGATACAGGGGCATTGAACAGGGCACCAGGACAGGGCGGCAGGCTCCCTCTCTTGCCGCGTTCAGGAAGCAAGCGGACGACGGCGGGACCTCCCGCCGTCGTCCGCTTCAGAAGTGTGGGGCTACTGGGTGTAGGGGACCTTTTCCCATGACAGGACCGGGCCGCCCGCACTGTTCCCTGACGTCGTGAACCGGACATAGTTGGTGGCATTGGCAGAGCCGTCCACCGTGACGCGCTGAAGGTCGTCGGCGGCTTCCGCCTGGCCGTAGATGTCCAGCCACGGCGAGCCCGGCGCCAGGGGCTGGTTCTCCGCGAAGACGTGGCTGTCGCCGTTGATGAGGTAAACCGGGCCGTCGAACCGGTTGGTTTCCTCAACGATGGCGTCCACGATCTCCCGGAAGCCGGAGACTACCGCCGGATTGGCCGAGGCGGCAGCGAGCAGCGAGGGGTCGAACATGTCGGCCTGGGTCATCAGCACCACGGCCCTGTCGTTGCGCCGGGCGGCGTCGCTGAAAGTTGCACGGATCTGCGCCAGGACAGCCTCGGTGCGGTACTCCACTTCGGCCTGTTGTTCGGGCGTCACGGCGGTTTCTCCGAGGCCGCTCCAGGGCTGGAGCGAGTTGTTGCTGCCCTGGACGTTCACCACCGAAAAGGCAACCCGGTTCTCGGTGAAGCGGACATTTTCCGGAAGACCGAGGGCCTCCTGGGATTTGACCGGCATTGTGGCGCCGAGGGTCTTGCCGGGTTCGTTGAAGAACACTTCCCTCAGCTTGTCCAGCCGTTCGAGCGGGTTGTAGGCGCCGTTGTTGGCGCGGTGGCAGTCCACCCACTCGTTGTCGCCCGGCGTGAACACCAGCGGGAGCTCGAAGGTGTCGAACTGCTCGCGGATGAAGGCAAAATACCCGTCCGAGCAGACGGACGATCCGTTCTTGATGTCACCGACGTGGGCCACGAAATCAAGGCTGCGGTCCGCGTTGAGGTCCTGGATGCGGGCAGGGAATTTCGCGATTTCCTGTTCGCCGTAGGGGATGTCGCCAATAACGCCGAAGCTGAAGGCATCCTGCCCGTCGGCCTCTTTGGGGGTGTTGTCGGCGGCGTGTGCCGGCTGGGACGCAAGGAGGCCGAGCGCAAGGAGGGCTGCCGCCGTCGTTGTTGGAAGGGTCTTCAAGGCCATGGGTGGTTCCTGTCTTTGGCAGGGGGCGGTTACTGCGTGCGGGCCGTCAGGAACTGCTGCAGCCCCGCGAGGTCATCCGTGTTGATGTGGTCCACTCCGGCGTCGACAAGCTCGTTCCACAGCGCGTCCCGGGCCGGGCCGGCCTGGTCCGGGGTGGCCCAGAAGCGGACGCGGTAGCCGTTGGAGTGGGCTTCGGCAACGTAGGCGTGCAGCTTGGTGCGTTCGGCCTCCGGCATGGGTCCGACGCCCTGCCAGGTGAAGAGCTTGGTCCAGTTGTTGCTGACCAGGGGCATGAGCTCGGCCGGCATGCCGGAGGTGAGGTCGGCGGCGCGGCCGTCGTAGAACCCGAACCTCTGGTCCTGCGCCTGCATGGTGGCCAGCGGACGGTTTCCGCTGATTACGGCGGTGACGGGACCGGTCTTGGTTTTGCCCTGGCTGTAGCGGCTCATGATGTCGCGGTGCTCGGCGAGCTCCTGTTCGATGGCGGCGTAGGTGGCCTCGCCTTCGCTCTTGATGTCGATGAGGAGCTGCAGGCTGCCGTCCCACCCCGGGTATACGCTGTGGCCCTGCTGGCCGCGGACCAGGTCTTCCAGCGGGTCAAGGTAGAGGCTTTCGAGCGTGACGCCGGCCTTCACATCCTCGAGGTCGTGCGCCACCAGCAGTTCGCCGTCCACCAGCCAGACGTCGGCTTCAACACTGGTGAAGCCGTGTTCCAGAGCATCAAAAAGGGGCCGGTCATGCTCGTAGTCATTGTGGGCGTGGGCGGCGGCCAGCGGCTGTCCCAGGACCGGTGAAGGGCTGGAAGGCTGGGCAATGGCCGCGGGGGCCGCGGCGGTCCCTGTCAGGGATGCCAGGGCAACGAGGGCGGTGACGGCGCTTTTCACGAACACGAAGTTCTCCTTGATACAGCTGGGGGATTCACTGCCCGGTTGTTGGGTTGGGGCAGAGTGTGCGTGACAAGAATTGTCGGCGCGCAATAACACCTGAGGACCCCACGGTTGCGGAAAAGTGAACAGGAAGAGTCGGGCCTAAAGACACCAGCGGAAGTAGTCCAAAAACGGCATACTTGCGCCATGACTGATGCAGCGCGAAAACCGGACCGGATCATCCTCGTGCTGCTAGGCATCATCGGCGTGCTGGTGGCGGTTGCCCTTGCCGTGGTGTTTTCCCGCGGAGACCCCGCGCCGCTGGACGAGGCCAGCCCGGCAGGCGTTGTCCAGCGTTACAGCACGGCGGTGATCGACGGCGACGTGGCGACTGCAGAGACCTACCTCACCGGTTCTGCCCGGACGGCTTGCCGCGGCTCCTTCTCCGGCGAGCCCCGCCCCGCCCGTGTGGTCCTGGTGTCAACGTCGGAGCGGGACCAGTCCGCCACCGTGAAGGTCTCCATGGTGAGCTCGTACCAGGACGGCCCCTTCGGCCCCTCAGAGTATGAGATGGAAGACATCTTCACTTTGGTAAAGGAGAACGGGAACTGGAAGATCAGCCAGGCCCCCTACATGCTGATGGCCTGTTCGGGAACGCCGGTGAAGCCATGACGTCCCCCGCGGAGGTGACGGCCCCGGCGTCGGGGCACGCCCAGGCCACCCTGCGCCGGCTGATCCAGTACGCCCTGCTGTTTGCCCTGGTGGTGATCGCGGCCTCCGGCCTCAGCGGACTGCTGGAACGCCTGTTCACGTCGGGGGCCGTCCTGGCCTCCACGGACGTGGCTGGGCTCGCCCGGTCCTTGGCATTTACCCTGATCGGCGGCCCGCTTGCCCTGCTTTCGTGGTGGTTTGTCTGGCGGCGGCTCGATGATGGGGCCGAACGCACCGCTGCCGGCTGGGGCCTCTATATCACCGCCATGTACGGTGTCTCGCTCATCATCTTCACCATTTCCTTCCTGGGGCTGGCAACGTCGTTCATAGGGCAGCGGGGCAACGATTGGGCCCCCATGCTCGCCAACGGCATCGTGTGGGCAGCCATCCTGGTCTGGCACCGGTGGATGTGGAAACACCCCACGAAGCCCACGGCGCACCTGGAGGACGTGCGGGCCGTCGTCGGGTCCGTGTTCGGCCTGCTGCTCGGCGCCGGCGCCGGGATCGCAGCCCTGGGCGGGCTGTTCGACGTCGCCATTCGCGGCTTCCCGCTGACCGTCACCGTTGAACCCTGGTGGTACTCCGTGCTCCGTTCGCTGGTGTGGGCGGCCGGCGGGGCCATCGTGTGGTGGTGGCACTGGTTCAGGGAGGGCGGACGCCGGTTCCAGACGGGCCTCGTTGACGTCATCATGATCGCCGTCGGGATTTTCGCTGCCGGCATCACTGCCCTTGGCGGCGCGGGCGTGGTCCTGTTTGTGTTCCTGCGCCTGGCGTTCGACCGGAACAATCCCCTGAACGAGCTGCTCGAGCCGTTGGCCCCGGCCATTGCCGCGGCGCTCGTGGGGGCGCTGGTGTGGCGGTATCACCGCACGGCCTCGATCCGCCGTTCCCCCGGCACCATGCGGGCAAGCCTGCTGGTCACGTCGGCCGTGGCCCTCGCTGCCGCCGCGTCCGGGGTGGGCGTTGTTGTGAACGCGCTGCTGGCTGCGGCAGTGTCGCCGCTGGCGGGAGGGGCCACGCGCACCCTGCTGCTCGGCGGCATCAGTTCCCTCCTGGTGGGCGGGCCTGTCTGGTGGCTGGCGTGGAAGCCCCTGCAACAGCCGCAGGCTGCCGAGGATATTCCGCCCGGACGCCGCGTCTACCTCATCGCGTTCTTTGGGGTCAGCGCGGTGGTTGCACTCATCACGCTCCTGGTGATCGGTTACCGGCTCTTCGAATTCCTGCTCGGGGACGTCACCGGCGGCAGCCTCCTGGACCGCATCCGGGCTCCGTTCGGGCTCCTGGTGGCCGCCGGCCTCGTAGCGGGCTACCACTTCGCGCTGTGGCGGCACCACCGTGCCCTCCTCGCCGCTGCGCGGCCCGCCAGGAAACACACCATCGAGGCAGTCACGCTGGTCACTGCGCACCAGGCTGATGCGGAGGCTTTGGCAAGGGGCATCGCTGAGGCCACGGGCGGTGCCAGGGTCACCTTATGGCTCCGGGCGGACGACGGCGGCTCCGCACTTCCGGAGGCGGGTCCGGCCTCCGCCGGGACTGGTTCCGGCTGGGCTGGTACCGCGGCGGGTGGCATTGCTGCGGGTGCGCCTGCTGCGGCTACGCCTGCTGCGGCGGAAACTTCGACCCCGGCCGGCGACGTCATTCCGCGGATCGCTGCGGCGCTGGAAGGCGTCACCGCCCGGCACGTCCTGGTAATTCTGGGCCCGGCGACGCGGCTGGAAATCATCCCGCTGGCCAACCCCGGTTCCCGGCGCTAGCTGCATAGGTTCCCGGCGCTAGCTGCGTACTTGCCCTGCCTGCTTGCCCTGCTTGCTTGCCAAGGAAGAATGTCAGACCCTCCCGCGAGGATGTGGGTATGGGAAACGGCGCGGGGACTAACGCGGGAACTGCAGTGGTGATGGAGGGTATTCATGCCTCTGCTGGCGCCCTTAACGCGCTGTTCCTCGAGGAAGCCCGGCTGGATGCTGTGACTGCTGCTGGTTCCGGTCCTGCTACTGATTCTGGTCCTGCTGCTCCCGCCGGCCCGGCCCCTGTTGTGGATGTCTTGCAGCACAAGATCGATAACCGGCTGGAGCGCCTGGCGGTTGTATCGCGGCTGGAAGCACAACTGGCCGCGGCCAAGGCCCGGGACGCGGCGGAGATCCTCGAACTCCAACACGCCATGACCCCGCCGAACGCCTCCCTGCAGGACAGGTCTTTCCAGGAAATGTCCATTATCGAGGAAATCGCCGGTGTCCTGACCGTAAGCTCCGCCGCTGCCGGGGCGCTCATCAGCCAAGCCCGGCAGCTGTGTTCCCTTCCTGTGGCCCTGGCCGCCCTGTCCGCCGGGACCATCTCCTGGCAGCACGCCAAAATCCTCGCCGACGAAACCCACAGCCTTGGCCCCGCGGGCGCCGCCATGGTCGCACATTTCCTGGACGCGGACGCGCCCCACCCGGCCCGCGGAGCCGCACCCGGTGACCTGGTCCCGTCACGGTTCCGGGCAAAGGTGCGTGCCTGGCGCGAACGCCACCACCCCGAATCCCTCGAAAGGCGCCACGCCAAGGCAGCAGCGGACCGGCGGATGGAATATTCCGCTGACCGCGACGGCATGGCCTGGCTCTCGCTGTACCTCCCCGGTGACACCGCATCCGCCATCTGGAACCGCACCACCGCCCTCGCCCGCGGACTCCAAGGCCCCACTGAGTCCCGCACCCTCACCCAGCTCCGCCCCGACACCGCCGCAAGCCTGCTGCTCAGCACACCGGGCACGCGCAGCAGCAGCACCAGGGGCACAGCACACGAGGACGCTGCACATGCAAACGCGGCCCCTGCAAACGGGAACGTTGCGCGACTGGGCGAGGTCCCGGCGCCCAAGGCGGACGTCCTCGTCACAGTCCCGGTGTTCGCCCTGCTCGGCCTCACCGACGAACCCGCAAACCTGGACGGGTACGGCCCCATTCCCGCCTCCATGGCCCGCAAACTTGTCGCCGACGGCGCCATCTCGTTCCACCGCGTCCTGGTGGACCCCCGCGACGGCGCACCCCTTGAAATCGGCCGCACCAGCTACCGCCTCACCAAAGCCATGAAACAAGCACTCCGCCTCCGCGACGAAAAGTGCACCTTCCCCGGCTGCAACAACCATTCACTCGACAACGAATCCGACCACCTCACCGCCTGGCAGCACGGCGGAACCACCGGCATCAGCAACCTGGCCCAACTCTGCCCCAAACACCACCGCCTCAAACATGCGAGCGGCTGGACACCCATTCCAGCAGCCGAAAACGATCCGCCCGGCTGGATCTCACCCGCCGGCCGCCACTACAAAGCCGAACATCGCGACTGGGAACCACCCTGGTGGCCAGGGAACCCGGAACAACTGCAGACAGTGCGCGGTGGCCCACCTTGTTGTCCTCCGGATCTTGCTTACATCGGGCAGTCCCCAGCGGAAGATGCAATAGACAAGTTCTTGCATGCCCGTCCCTGACCTGCCGCCGCGCCGAGACCAACCCTGCAGCGGCATACGTCCGAAGCGGAAGCCCAAGCGGCCGCGGACGGGCCGGGGGCGTTCTTTGGCAAAGCGTTCGCCTGTGCCGGGCTCTAGCCTCCCCTGAACCAACAGGTCGCGCGTGCCCTCCGCGACGGCAAGAAAATGACCCGGCCTGCCCAAGTAGCCGGAAGCCCTGAGCGGGCTCGAAAGCGATGCCATCCGCAAATTGAGGGAGGGCGTCAGCCCGAACTTCCCTAGACTGGGCAGTGAACGCTGAAAGTACACGAGCAAAGGAGCCAGGCATGAGTGGAGTAGTGGTAGTAGGGGTGGACGGCAGCCCCTCGGCATTGAAGGCCGCTGAGAAAGCGCTGGACCTTGCAAAGGCGCTGGGAGCTTCGCTTCACGTGGTGACAGCATTCGACGTCGACCGTTCCGAGACCTTCGGCGTCGGCTCGGACGAGGTGAGGGTCTGGAACTCCGATGCCTCAGAAAACGTCGCGAAATCGCTGGCCGACACGCGGCCGGGAGTGGAGGTCACCCACTTCGCCGCCCGCGGAAAACCCGCTGACTCCCTCATCAAGGAAGCCATGCGCCTGGACGCCCGGCTGATCGTGGTGGGCAACCGGAGGATGCGCGGCATCGGCCGTCTCCTGGGCAGCGTGGCCAACAGCGTCGCGCACAACGCGCCCTGCGATGTCTACATCGCCAACACGTACGAAGACTAGGCAACACCGCGGGGACCAGCCAACGTCCCGGGGAAACAGCCAGCAAACGGGCGACGACGGGACCTCCCGCCGTCGCCCGTTTGCCTTAAGGGAGTTCCTCAAGATTTGCGAAGCTTATCCCGTCGGCAGGTAAACCCCCTTCCCATGGCATTGCCGCCTGCCTAGTGTGGCTTCACAACCACTCCGAGGGGGAACCATGAAAAGCTCAAGCGACGCTCCACGGGAGACGGCGTTCGAGGACCCCCGGCAGCCGCTGATTCCCGACCCGCCCGATGACCGCCAGCGCAGTGTGGCCGAATGGACAGGCGACCTCCTGCTCGGAATCATGCAGCCCGTACAGTTCCGCCTTGCCGACTGGCCCTAGGAACCTCCAACAAGATCCCTGGCCCCACAGCTCCAAAAGTGCGGGCCACCTGAACCACCGGTATGACTTCGAAAGCCATGCGCCCAACACGGCCAGCGCACTAATCCAGGTTGTTATCCGCCGTTTCCGGCCCGCACCGGAGTCAGTCATACCTCATCGTTGCCGGTTGCTGGCGGGGCAGTCAACAATCGGTCCACCTGCCTAAGGCGAGACGCGCGACGGCGGAACCTACCGCAGGACGACGGTGCGGTTGCCCAGCAGCAGGATCCGGCCCTCGCAGTGCCAGCGGACCGCGTTCCGCAGCGCCACGCACTCAGCATCCCGGCCCACGGCCACCAGGTCATCGGCAGTGTAGGTGTGGTCCACCTCGATGACCTGCTGCGAGATGATGGGGCCCTCGTCCAATTCCGCGTTGACGTAGTGGGCAGTGGCACCCACGGTCTTGACGCCGCGCTCGTACGCCTGGTGATAGGGCTTCGCGCCCTTGAAGCTCGGCAGGAACGAGTGGTGGATGTTGATGGTTTTCCCCGCCAGCCTGGCTGAAAGATCGTCGCTCAGGACCTGCATGTAGCGGGCCAGGACCACCAGTTCCACGTCGAACGCCTCAACGAGCTCCAGGAGCCGGGACTCGGCGTCGGCCTTGGTGTCCTTGGTGACGGGTACGTGGAAGAACGGAATGCCGTGCCACTGGACCAGGCCCTCCTGGTCGCGGTGGTTGGAGACGACAGCCACGATCTCCACCGGGATATCGCCCGTCCGCGCCCGGAACAGCAGGTCATTGAGGCAGTGCCCCATCTTGGATACCATCACCAGCACCCGGCGCTTCCGGCCGTGCGGTTCCAGCTGCCAGTTCATCTGCCAGTTCTCCGCAACGGGCGTGAAGCCGCTGCGAAGCTCTTCAGTGCCGGCGGGCTGCCCGGCGGCCGGAGACCCGGAGGAGAAGTGCACCCGCATGAAGAAGTGCCCCTGCGCCTTGTCACCGTACTGCTTGATGTCGATGATGTCGCACCCCTGCTCCAGCAGGAAGGCGGAGATCGCGTGGACAATCCCGGGTGATTCAACGCAGTCAACCGTCAGGACATGTTCGACGGCGGCGGCCGGGTCCGGCGCCGCCGCATCGTGTGCAGGGGTGGTCGCGGGAATGTTGGGGGTGATCGTGGTGGCCGTGCTCATTTCTGCACCTTCTCCAGTTCCCTGGCCTTGGACGTTTCCGCTTCCCGCGCAAGGTCGGCCTGGAACTCCGCGTAGCGGGCAAGGTGGGCCGGGCGGCGGCGGATGGCCAGCCACGCAACGCCGAGGATGACGAACCATACCGGTGTGGCCAGCAGCGCCAGGAGCGTATCCGGCTGCGTGGTCAGGGCCCACAGGACGAAGGCGAAGAACGCGAACACCGCCCACACCATGGGCACGCCGCCGGGCATCCGGTACTTCGATGACTCGTGCAGGTGCGGGCGGCGGCGGCGGAACGCCAGGTAGCTAGCCAGGATGATGGACCAGACGAACACGAAGCAGACGGCGGAGACGGTGGTCACCATGTCGAAGGCCTTGCCGATATCCTGGCCGGCGTACATCAGGATCACGCCGGAGAGCAGCAGGACGCAGGAGAGGAACAGGGCGTTCTGCGGAACCTTGCGGCGTGACAGGGCACCGAAGGCCGAGGGCGCGTCGCCCTCCTGGGCCAGCCCGTACACCATCCGGGAGGTGGAGTAGATGCCGGAGTTGGCCGAGGACATGGCGGAGCTGAGCACCACCAGGTTCACCACGGTGGCTGCGGCGCCGAGGCCGGCCAGGGAGAACATGGCGATGAACGGGCTGTGGCCGGCCTGGAACTGGGTCCACGGGGTGACGGACATCAGGACGATGAGGGCACCCACGTAGAAGAGCAGCACGCGGATGGGGATGGAGTTGATGGCCTTGGGCAGGTTCTTCTCCGGGTCCTTGGCCTCGGCGGCCGTGGTGCCCACCAGCTCAATGCCCACAAACGCGAACACCGCAATCTGGAAGCCGGCCACAAAACCCATGAACTCGTTCGGGAACATGCCGCCGTGGCTCCACAGGTTCGTGAAGGTGGCAGGGCCGGCGTCGGATTGGAAGCCCGTGAAGATCATGAACATGCCCACGATGATCAGCGCCGCGATGGCGATGATCTTGATCAGCGCGAACCAGAACTCGGTCTCGCCGAACGCCTTCACGGTGACGAGGTTGAGGAGCAGCAGGATGGCCACGGTGGCCAGGCCCGGGATCCAGAGCGGCAGGCCGGGCCAGAGTTCCTTGGAGTAGCCGGCGATCGCGATGACGTCCGCGATTCCGGTGATCACCCAGCAGAACCAGTAGGTCCAGCCGGTGAAGAACCCTGCCCAGGGGCCAAGGAGGTCCGCGGCGAAGTCGCTGAAGGATTTGTAGTTCAGGTTGCTCAGGAGCAGTTCGCCCATGGCACGCATGACGAAGAACAGCATGAAGCCGATGATCATGTAGACGAAAATGACGGACGGACCGGCCGCGGAGATGGTTTTGCCGGAGCCCATGAACAGCCCCGTGCCGATTGCGCCGCCAATGGCTATCAGCTGGATGTGCCTGTTGGTCAGTTGCCGCTCGAGATGCGGCTCCTGGTGGGAAGTAGTGGATTTAGTGCTCACGTGCTGCTCCTCGAATCAATGCTGGGTGGAGTGCTGCGGAAGGGGATGCCTGTTCCGGCGCTGGGTGGACGCCATAGTCCGGCGCCGAAGCCAGGCTGTTGAAGCTGTAAAGGTGGATGCCGGTAATGTTGCCCGGCCGTGTTGCCAGCCCGCTGATCAGGCTGTCCGGCGAGTAGCGGTCCCCGCTCAGGAGTTTGCGGGCCAGCGGGCCCTTGCGGCTGAGGAATTTCAGGGAACTTCCGACGCCGATCTGCGTGGCGAGTGCCACCAGCTTCGTCCGTGGGACGGACCCCGCCACGCCCGCCCAGAGGGGCAGGCGCACGCCTTCGCGGCGCAACAGTGCCGCGTAGTCATGGATTTTTCCCGCCACGAAGCACATCTGGGTGACCACATGCGAGGCCAGGTGCTGCTTGGCCAGCAGGCCGTCCAGCAGGTCCAGCGGGCTGGCCAGCGGATGGCCCTCCGGGTAGCCGGCAACTCCGGCCCGCATGGTCCCGCCGGTGTACTGGGCAATGTCTTCCAGCACCGGAAGGGCCGAGTCGTAGGTGCCTGCCGGTTGTTTCCGGTCGCCGCCGATGACAAACACCTCACCGATACCGGCGGCGCTGCAGCCCCGGATGATCTCGGTGAGCTCGGCGCGGCTGCGGATGCTCCGCGCGGCCAGGTGCGGAACCACGGTGTAACCGAGGTCTGCCGCCTCCACCGCGGTGCGCATGGTCCGCTCAATGCCGTGGTGCGGCAGGCACGTGACGCTGAGCGTGGTGGTCCGGGGCACCAGGGCCTGGACCTGCTCAACGATTCCTTCGGCAGGGATGATTTCGATTCTGATGGGGAACATCATTGGTCCTGTCTGGTCATCAGTTTTCTCGGACATCAATTGGGGACTGCAACGCGGGGTCACTCCCGGCCCGATGTTGGCGGATTTTTGGGTCGGATGTGACCCCGCGTTGTGGTTTAGCCGGCGGCGAGCAGGGTGCTGGCTTCCTGGCGGGTGGTGCCGGAGTCCTGGATGCCGTCGGCGATGTGGGCGAGTTCGGCGGGGATGTCGCGGCCTTTTTTGCGCATTGCGGTGGCCCAGAGCCGGCCGGCGCGGTAGGAGGAGCGGACCAGCGGGCCGGACATGACGCCCAGGAACCCGATTTCGGTGGCCTCGTCCTGGAGGTCCACGAATTCCTGCGGCTTGACCCAGCGGTCCACCGGCAGGTGCCGTTCGGACGGGCGGAGGTACTGGGTGATGGTGATCAGGTCACAGCCGGCCCCGTGCAGGTCCCGCAGGGCTTCGGAGATCTCCTCGCGGGTTTCGCCCATGCCCAGAATCAGGTTGGACTTGGTCACCATGCCCAGGTTCCGGCCCTGCGTGATCACGTCCAGGGACCGCTCGTAGCGGAACGCGGGCCGGATCCGCTTGAAAATCCGGGGCACGGTCTCCACGTTGTGGGCGAACACCTCGGGGGCGGAGTCGCAGATCGCCTTGATGTGTTCGGGTTTGCCGGAGAAGTCCGGGATCAAAAGTTCGACGCCGGTGCCGGGGTTCAGTTCATGGATCTTCCGGACCGTCTCGGCGTAGAGCCACACGCCCTCGTCGGCGAGGTCGTCGCGGGCCACCCCGGTGACGGTGGCGTACCGGAGCTGCATGGCCTGCACGGAGCGGGCCACCTTGGTGGGTTCGAACATGTCCACCGGGGACGGCTTGCCGGTATCGATCTGGCAGAAGTCACACCGCCGGGTGCACTCGGACCCGCCGATCAGGAACGTGGCTTCCTTGTCCTCCCAGCACTCAAAAATGTTGGGGCAGCCGGCCTCCTCACACACCGTGTGCAGGCCCTCTTTCTTCACCAGGTTCTTGAGCTGGACGAACTCCGGCCCCATCTGGACCTTCGCCTTGATCCACTCCGGCTTCCGCTCCACCGGGACAGCGGAGTTACGCTGCTCCACGCGCAAAAGCTTCCGGCCTTCAGGTGCCAATGTCATTAGTGTTCTTCCCTTTGCATTCGACTAGCATTCGACGACGTTGACGGCGAGGCCGCCCATGGCCGTTTCCTTGTATTTGGAGCTCATGTCCTTGCCGGTCTCCCGCATCGTGATGATGACCTCGTCCAGGGAGACCCGGTGGGAGCCGTCGCCCCAGAGCGCCATCTTCGCCGCGTTGATCGCTTTCGCCGCCGCGATCGCGTTCCGCTCGATGCACGGCACCTGCACCAGGCCCCCGATCGGATCACACGTCAGGCCCAGGTTGTGCTCCATCGCGATCTCCGCCGCGTTCTCCACCTGCGCCGGGGTCCCGCCCATCACCTCAGCCAGGCCCGCCGCGGCCATCGACGACGCCGACCCCACCTCGCCCTGGCACCCCACCTCCGCACCCGAGATCGAGGCCTGCTCCTTGTACAGCACCCCCACCGCGCCGGCGGCGAGCAGGAACTTCACCACCACATCCTCCCGGTCCTCCCGGGACGCGTTCTCCATCCCCGGCGCGAAATGCAGGGCGTAATACAGCACCGCCGGGATGATCCCGGCCGCCCCGTTCGTCGGCGCGGTCACCACCCGGCCGCCGGAAGCGTTCTCCTCATTCACGGCCAGGGCGATCAAGTTAACCCACTCCTGCCAATACTTCGGGTCATGGAACTCCGCGTCCTGGCCTTCGTCCTGGGCTCCGGCCGGCCGGGAGCTTTCCTTCCGCAGCCGGTCATACCAGTCCGGGGCGCGGCGGCGGACCTTCAACCCGCCCGGCAGCACCCCCTCACGCTTCAGCGACGCGGCCACGCACCCTTCCATCACCGAATAGATGTGCAGCAGGCCCGCCCGGATCTGATCCGGGGCGCGGCTGTCCTCCTCGTTCACCCGCATCACATCACTGATGCCCAACCCCGTGTCCCGGCAGTGCTCCAGCAGCTCCGCGGCAGTCCGGAACGGCAGCGGCAGCTCCTTCTTGGACTCCTCGAGCTCCTGCTGGGCCGCGTCCTCCTCACCCTCACGGACAATGAACCCGCCACCCACCGAGAAAAACGTCGCCGCATGCAGCACCTGCCCTTCGGCGTCAGACACCGTGAACGTCATCCCGTTCGTGTGCCGCGGAAGGACCGTCAGCGGCCGCAACACCATATCCTTCACCCCGTACGGCAGGGGTACGGAACCGGCCAGGTGCAGCAAACCCGTCTCCGCGATCGCCGCCAGCCGCTCCTCCACCTCATCGGGCAGGATCAGCTCCGGATGGAACCCCTCCAACCCCAGCAGGATCGCAGTCATCGTCCCATGCCCATGACCCGTCGCCGCCAACGAACCATACAAATCCACCCGCAACGACGCCACCCCCGCAAGCCTGCCGGAAGCCTTCAACTCCTCCGCAAACACAGCAGCAGCCCGCATCGGCCCCACAGTATGGGAACTCGAAGGACCGATCCCAATCGAAAAAAGATCAAAGACACCAACGGCCATGACGGGTTTTCCTAACTAAAACGAACGTGCCCGGATCCAAGGAGGTGACCAGGTCAGGACAGGGGTGCGACGCCCGGGTAGAGCGGGTGAGCTTTGGCGAGTACTTCGACACGGTGACGCAGCCCGGAAAGGTCCGTGCCGGCGTCGGCCATCAATGCCTCGGCGATGATGTCCGCAACCTCGCGGAAGGCGTCCTCGCCGAAGCCGCGAGTGGCCAGCGCAGGCGTGCCGATGCGGAGGCCGGACGTGACCATTGGCGGGCGCGGGTCGAACGGGACGGCGTTGCGGTTGACGGTGATGTCGATTTCCGCGAGCCGGTCCTCGGCCTGCTGGCCGTCGAGATCGCAGTTGCGCAGGTCAACGAGGACCAGGTGCACGTCCGTGCCGCCGGAGACCACGCTGATGCCCTTCGCGGTGACGTCCGGCTGGACGAGGCGCTCGGCAAGGATCCTCGCGCCGGCCAGGACGCGTTCCTGGCGCTCCTTGAACTCGGCGGACGCGGCGATCTTGAAGGCCACGGCCTTGCCCGCGATCACGTGCTCCAGCGGGCCGCCCTGCTGTCCGGGGAACACAGCCGAGTTGATCTTCTTGGCGATGTCGGCGTCGTTCGTCAGGATAATGCCGCCGCGCGGACCGGCGAGGGTCTTGTGCGTGGTGGACGTGGTGACATGCGCGTGCGGGACCGGCGACGGGTGCAGCCCGGCGGCCACGAGCCCGGCGAAGTGGGCCATATCCACCATCAGGTACGCGCCCACGGAATCGGCGATCCGGCGGAACTCGGCGAAGTCCAGCTGCCGGGCGTAGGCGGACCAGCCGGCCACGATCAGCGCAGGCTTGGTTTCCTGGGCCAGGCGCTCCACCTCGGCCATGTCCACGGTGTGGGTGTCCTCGCGGACGCCGTACGGGACCACGTTGTAGAGCTTGCCGGAAAAGTTGATCTTCATGCCGTGGGTGAGGTGGCCGCCGTGGGCCAGGTTCAGGCCCATGATGGTGTCGCCCGGCTTGATCAGCGCGTGCATCACCGATGCGTTGGCCTGGGCGCCGGAGTGCGGCTGCACGTTGGCGAACCCCGCGCCGAACAGCGCCTTGATCCGGTCGATGGCAAGCTGTTCGATGACGTCCACGTGCTCGCAGCCGCCGTAGTAGCGCTTGCCCGGGTAGCCCTCCGCGTACTTGTTCGTCAGCACCGAGCCCTGCGCCTGCATCACGGCGACGGCGGTGTGGTTCTCCGAGGCGATCATTTCCAGACCGTCGCGCTGGCGGGTGAGTTCGTCGTCGATCTTCGCGGCGATCTCCGGGTCCAGAGCGGACAGGTCCGCGTCCAGGGACGGGGAGATGACCTGCTCGAAGTCAGTCACTGCTGTGTTTGCGGCCGGGTTCACAGTTCGCCGCCGTTGGCTGCCGCGTACTCCTCAGCGGACATCAGCGGGCCTTCTTCGGTGACGGCAACTTTGAACAGCCAGCCTGCGCCGTAGGGATCGTTGTTGATCAGGGCGGGGTCGGAGACCACTTCGTCGTTGATCTCCACAACCTCGCCGGTGACCGGGGCGTAAAGGTCGGAGACGGACTTGGTGGATTCAACCTCGCCGCAGGTCTCGCCCGCGGTGACCGTGGAGCCAACCTCGGGCAGGTCCACGTACACGATGTCGCCAAGGGCTTCGGCAGCAACAGCGGAAATGCCAATGTTGGCGGGTCCGGATCCGTCCGCGGCAACCCATTCGTGCTCGGCGGAGTACTTCAGTTCAGCAACAACTTTTGCCATGTTTTTTCCTTAGGTTCGTGTTTGAGAAAGTGAGGGAGCGTTGGCCCAGATCCCGCATCAAGTGAGAGAGCGTCGGCCCAAAACCAGCATTAAGTGAGAGAGCGTCGAGGGCCGGCGGATGTCAGCCCCGCCGGGGCGGACGTTACTTCTGGCGCTTGTAGAACGGGAGTGCTACTACTACGAAGGGCTCTGGCTTGCCGCGGAGGTCGATGTCCAGGGCGGTGCCGGGTTCTGAGTGTTCGACGTCGACGTAGGCCATGGCGATCGGGTAACCAAGGGTGGGGCTCGGCTGGCCGGAGGTCACTTCGCCCACGACGTTGCCGTCCTTGAGGACCGGGTAGTGGCTGCGGCCGGCGCGGCGGCCCAGGCCCTTGAGGCCCACGAGCTTGCGGCCGGACGTGGAGCCTGCGCCGAGTGCTTTGAGTTCGGCGAGCACGGCCTTGCCCACGAAGTCCGACTCCTTGGCCAGCGAAACCACCGGGCCCAGGCCTGCGGCGTAGGGGTTCCCGTCGCGGGAGAGCTCGTTGCCGTACAGGGGCATGCCGGCTTCGAGTCGCAGCGAGTCGCGGCAGGCGAGGCCGGCCGGGATGAGCCCGTGGCCGGCGCCAACTTCCAGCAGCGCGTCCCACAGGCCTGCCGCGTCCTCGTTGGGAATGTAGATCTCGAAGCCGTCCTCGCCGGTGTACCCGGTCCGGGCCAGCAGCAGCTCCTGTCCGTTGATCTCTACCTCAACGGCCGCGTAATACTTCAGCTCCGTCACCAGGGAGTGCTGATCCGCAGGAACGAGCGTCAGCAGGATGGCCTCCGCGTTCGGTCCCTGCACCGCGATCAGGGAGGTCTCGGCGGAAACGTCGTTTACGGTGACGTCGAAGCCGGCAGCCCGCTCGGCCAGCGCTGCGGCAACCACCGCAGCGTTGCCGGCGTTGGGGACCACCAGGTACTTTTCTTCACTCCGCCGGTAGGAGATGAGATCGTCGATGATGCCGCCGTCTTCCTGGCAGATCAGCGAGTACTTGGCCTTGCCCACGGCAACCGCGGACAGCTTGCCGGCCAGGGCGTAGTCCAGGAAGGCTGCGGCGTCCGGGCCGGTAACCCACACTTCGCCCATGTGGGAGAGGTCGAACAGGCCGGCGGCGTTACGGACGGCGTGGTGTTCGGCCAGTTCGGAGTTGTACTTCAGGGGCATCTGCCAGCCGCCGAAGTCGGTGAAGGAGGCGCCGGCAATCTTGTGCTGCTCATACAGCGCGGTGTAGTTCTCAGTCATCAGGGAATCCTTAGTTTTCAAACTCGGAAAGAGGAGGGCAGGAGCAGACCAGGTTGCGGTCCCCTGCCGCGCCGTCGATGCGGCCCACGGGCGGGAAGTACTTGTCCTGCCGGAGCGATGCCACCGGGAAGGCGGCCTGCTCGCGCGGGTACGTCCGGTCCCAGTCAGAGGAGACGACGGCGGCGGCCGTGTGGGGTGCGTTGCGCAGCGGGGACTTCTCAACGGTGAAGTCGCCGGCGGCCACCTGGTCGATTTCCTTGCGGATGGTGATCATGGCTTCGATGAAGCGGTCGATCTCCGCGAGGTCTTCGGACTCGGTGGGCTCCACCATCAGGGTGCCCGCCACCGGGAAGGACAGCGTGGGGGCGTGGAAACCGAAATCGATGAGCCGCTTGGCCACGTCCTCGGCCGTGACGCCCGTGCGGGCGGTCAGTTCGCGCAGGTCCAGGATGCACTCGTGCGCCACCAGGCCGCTTTCGCCGGTGTAGAGCACCGGGAAGTGCTCGTCCAGGCGGGCGGCAACGTAGTTGGCCGCCAGAAGTGCGGACTTTGTGGCCTCGGTCAGGCCCTGGCCGCCCATCAGCTTCACGTAGGCCCAGGAAATGGGCAGCACGCCCGCGGAGCCGAAACGTGAAGCGGAAATTGCGACGCCGTGGCCGGCCTCATGGGCAGCTTTGTTGGCATCCCCCGGCATGAACGGTGCCAGGTGGGCCTTGGCGGCAACCGGTCCGACGCCGGGTCCGCCGCCGCCGTGCGGGATGCAGAAGGTCTTGTGCAGGTTCAGGTGCGAGACGTCGCCGCCGAACTTGCCCGGCTGGGCGAGCCCGACAAGTGCGTTGAGATTGGCGCCGTCAACGTACACCTGGCCGCCGGCGGCGTGGATCGCATCGCACACCTCGCGGACATCGGAGTCGTACACGCCGTGCGTGGACGGGTACGTGATCATGATGGCGGAGAGGACATCCTTGTGGACCTCGATCTTGGCCGCAAGGTCGGCATGGTCGATGGTGCCGTCTGCAGCGGTGGCAACCACCACAACCTTCATGCCGGCCAGGACGGCGGATGCGGCGTTCGTGCCGTGCGCAGAGGCGGGAATGAGGCAGACGTTGCGCTGCTGGTCCCCGCGGGAGTGGTGGTAGCCGCGGATCGCCAGCAGGCCGGCGAGTTCGCCCTGGGAGCCGGCGTTGGGCTGGATGGACACCTGGTCGTAGCCCGTGATTTCGGCAAGGTCGGCTTCCAGGCCCGCAATCAGTTCACGCCAGCCGGCAGTCTGGGAGTCCGGGGCGAACGGGTGGATGGACGCGAACTCCGGCCAGGAAATGGCCTCCATCTCGGCGGTGGCGTTGAGCTTCATGGTGCAGGAGCCCAGCGGGATCATGGTGCGGTCCAGTGCCAAGTCCCGGTCGGAGAGGCGGCGGATGTAGCGCAGCAGCTGGGTCTCGGAACGGTGCGTGTTGAACACCGGGTGCTGCAGGTAGCTGGAGATGCGCAGCACCGATTCGGGCAGCTCGAAGCCCTCACCGGACACAACCGGACCGGCGCCAAAGGCGACGGCAACCGCGGCGAGGACCTCCGGCGTCGTGGTTTCATCAACGGACACGCCAACGGTGTCCGCGTCGATGAGGCGCAGGTTGATGCCGCGGGCTTCGGCGGCGGTGATCACCTTGGCGGACTTGCCGGGAACACTGACCGTGAGGGTGTCGAAGAAGGTGTCGGACACCAGTTCGCGGCCGGCGGTCTTCAGCGTGGCGGCTAGGGCGCGGGCGTTGTTGTGGACGGTTTCGGCGATCGCCTTCAGGCCGTCGGGGCCGTGGTAGACGGCGTAGAAGGACGAGACGATGGCCAGCAGCGCCTGGGCTGTGCAGATGTTGGACGTGGCCTTCTCGCGGCGGATGTGCTGCTCGCGGGTCTGCAGAGCAAGGCGGTAGGCCGGGACGCCGGCGTTGTCCTTGGAGACGCCCACGATGCGGCCGGGGAGGGTGCGTTCCATGCCGTCGCGGACGGCCATGTAGGCGGCGTGCGGTCCGCCAAAGAACAACGGCACGCCAAAGCGCTGGGTGGAGCCGACGGCGATGTCCGCGCCCTGCTCGCCCGGCGGGGTGATGAGGGTGAGTGCCAGGAGGTCGGCAGCGACGGTGACCAGCGCGCCGCGCTCCTTGGCTTCGGCGATGACGGCGGACTGGTCCCAGACGCGGCCGGAGACGCCGGGCTGCTGGAGGACGACGCCGTTGATGTCGCCCTCGGGCAGGCCGTTCGTGAGGTCGGCGATTTCCACCTCGAAGCCGAGGGCCTCGGCGCGGCCCAGCACAATGGCGATGGTCTGCGGCAGGAGGTCGGCGTCCAGGACGGTTTTGCCGTCCTTCGCAGTCTTGGACTTGTTGGCGCGGCGCATCAGCAGCACGGCTTCGGCGACGGCGGTGGCTTCGTCGAGGAGGGAGGCGTTGGCCACCGGGAGCGCGGTGAGGTCCTGGACCATGGTCTGGAAGTTCAGCAGCGCCTCGAGCCGGCCCTGCGAAATCTCGGGCTGGTACGGGGTGTAGGCGGTGTACCAGGCGGGGGCTTCAAGGATGTTGCGGCGGATCACCGGCGGGGTCACGGCGCTGTAGTAGCCCTGGCCGATCATCTGCACGGCCATCTTGTTCTTGCCGGCCAGCTTGCGGAGCTCGGCGAGGACCTGGACTTCGCTGAGGGCGCCCTCAAGGGTGAGCGGCTTGTCCTGGCGGATGGAATCCGGAACCGCGCTGTCCACCAGGCCATCAAGGGTGTCGTAGCCGACGGCCTTGAGCATGGTGTCGATGTCGGACTGGCGGCGCGCGCCGATATGGCGGTCTGCGAAGGTGGTTGGGGACGAGTGAACCGTCATGAGAGGAACTCCATAATTCAGGTGGCAAACGGTGCCACTTCGATTCGGGTTCCTCCCCGCTCTGTATTGGACCTGAGAGTTTTGCGTTGCCCTGCCGTTCAGCGGGGCGCCACTTGCACCGTCGGTGAGCCCGGTTGCCCGGACTGCTTTCCAGAGTTGCCTTGCCGCGGCGGTACGTGGGCCTGAGAGATTCCTGGGGAGGATTTGCTCCTACGGCGCCTGCAGAACGTACCGGCAGGACTCTCCCGCCGCAGATC
This sequence comes from Arthrobacter sp. PGP41, assembly GCF_002953935.1. Lineage (NCBI taxonomy): Bacteria > Bacillati > Actinomycetota > Actinomycetes > Micrococcales > Micrococcaceae > Arthrobacter > Arthrobacter sp. PGP41. Next base: position 3,728,943 of record NZ_CP026514.1, read on the forward strand.
ATAAGCACGTGCCACTGGTCGGTGACACGGCTCACACCATACAGGTTTTCGGGGCGGGATGCAAAATCCGTGCCCCTTCAAGGAGGACGCACGACGGCGGGACGCGCCCGCCGTCGTGCGCCTCCTTCAGCGTCTGGAGACGCCGGCGAGGACTCCGTCGATCTGCGCCAGCAGGCCGGGCCAGCCGCTGCCCATGCCCTCAAAGGCCTGCCTGCCCATGGGGGTGTCCAGGCGGAAACCGGCGTGTTCGTGGTGGAGGACCGTGCCGCCGTCCACCGGCTCAAGCCGCCATGTGATGGTGGTGTCCAGGACGCCCTCCGAGAAGAGGAATGTGATGGATTTGCCGGGGTTTACGGTGAGGACTTCGCACTGCTGCTGGCCCCAGGAGCCCATGTCCAAGGTGAAGCGGTGGCCGGCGACCGGCGCGATGTCGCCCGGCGCCCACCACCTGGCCAGCAGCTCGGGTGTGGTCAGGGCGGCCCACACAGAGTCCGCGGGGTGCGCGAAGCGGCGTTCGAGCCGGATGGCGTTCTCGGTCATGACGGTTTCTCCTCGTCCAGAAGTTCTGCCAGCGCGTCGAGGCGCCGGTTCCAATAGTGCTCGAAGTGCTTCACCCAGCCGCCGATCTCGGCAAGCGCCGAAGGCTGAAGGTGGTACAGCCGGTGGCGGCCGTGCCGTTCTTCCCGGACCAGCCCTGCCTCGCGGAGCACGGCCAGGTGTTCAGACGCTGCCGAGCGGCTGAGCTCAAACATCCCGGTGAGCTCCCCCGCCGTCCTGGGACCATGGCGGAGCTCGTCGAGGATGACGCGCCGTGCGGGGTTGGAGACAGCACCGAAGACATCAGGAAGCACGGCACCAGTATATGTGTCGGAAAATTCCGACATATTGACAGTCTAGTCCGGGCCCTCGGCTGCATTTAGGCTGGGCGGATGTTGAGCATCGGCAGCACCGTCCTCGGCGTCAACGACCTGGCCCGCGCCACCGCCTTCTGGCACGCCGCCCTCGGCTACGTCCCGCAGGAGCCAGGGGACGAAACGTGGGTAATCCTGGTGCCGGGATCAGGCCCCGGAGCGCAGCTTGCACTCATGCTGAGCGAAACGCCGGTCCAGGAGCACCCCCGCATTCACCTGGACCTGTATGCGGACGATCAGGACGCCGAGGTGGAACGTCTGGTTTCACTGGGCGCCCAGCACGTCGACTGGGACCTGTATCCGGAGGACCCCGATTTCGTGGTCCTCGCCGACCCCGACGGCAACAGGTTCTGCGTCATCGACAAAAGTCCGCGGTAGCCCCGCCGTCGAACCTTGAACTTCCGGCCGGGTCAGTTTTCAGGCAGTTGCCCGGCCAGCCCCTGCAGTGATGGTTCCCGGCCCAGCTCCACATGGGCGAACGCCAGCGCTGCCGCAAGTTCGGCCTTGCCGTCATAGATGGCCCGGCATAGGCTCAGGTGCTCCGCGCACTGGACCTGGGGATCACGGTGCCCAGTCAGGGTGAAGAGCCACTGCATCCTGCCGAGGAGCGGCTTCATGGAGTACTCCAGCAGCGAGTTGCCTCCCATCGAGACGATCTCCGCGTGCAGGGCCGTGTTGATGAGCGGGATCTCCGTGTGGTCGTGGCGCAGGGTTGCTTCTTCGGCCTTGTCCATCATGTGCTGCAGGCGCGCTGTGGACTCTCCCCGGGCGGCGGCCTGGGCGGCGAGCCGCGCGGCGAGGACTTCGAGGCTGAGCCGGACATCAAAGAGTTCATTGATGTCCCTCAGGGTGATCTGCTTGACGGTGGCCCCGCGCCGTGGCGAGGTGTCAATGAAACCTTCGGCTTCCAGCTGCTGGAGGGCTTCGCGGACGGGTACCCGGGAAACGTCCAGAGCCTGTGACAGCTCGCGTTCCCTGAGCCGTGAACCGGGCGCGAAGTCACCCGAGATGATCAACTCCCGGATCCGTGCACGGGTAGCATCAGCCGAAGACGCGGGTGCGTCCGCCTGGGTACTCAAAGATGCCTCCTGCTGGTTCCAGTGCCCTGCTTCCGGGCTGCCTCAGTTATTCAGCTCCACGCGGGTGCCGACCCCCTGGTTGAGTGCAGCGTCATACAGGAGCCTCCCGATGGCAAGGTCCTGCAGGCCGATACCCACCGAATTGAACAAGGTTATGTCCTCATCCCCCAGACGGCCTGCTTTTGTCCCGGCCGCCACGTCACCAAGTTCGGCTTCCACATCGTCAAAGCCCATGACGCCTTCAGCCACAGGGACGATCAATCCCCCCGACTTCGCTTGGGCCGTTGCCAGGCTGTCCACGAAGACCCGCGCCCGCGCCATACCCGCTGAGTCAATCTCCCGGTGATCAGGCCGCGGACGGGATCCGACGGCGTTGACGTGCAGTCCGGGCTGGAACCAGTCCCCCTTGACCAGCGGCTCAACTGCTGGCGTGAGGGTGCACAGCACGTCCGAGTCCTCAACAACTTCCTGCACACTGGCGGCGCGCGTGACGTGCAGCCCGTATGAGGAAATCCGGTCACAGAACGCAGCGACCGTCTCAGTGGAACGGGACCACACCACGACATTTTTTATCGGCAGGACGGCCAGCATGGCTTCCACATGTGCCACCGCCAGGGCCCCCGCCCCCACCAACCCCAAGGTGGCACTCCCGGGCCTGGCAAGCAGCTTGGTCGCCACCGCGCTGGCAGCGGCCGTACGGACCCGGGTGGGGACTTTACCGTCCAGGATGGCCAGTGTTTCACCGGTCAGCTGGCTTACGAGCATGATGGTGGACCGCTGCGAGGGCAGGCCGGCCCCGCCGTTGGACGGGATGTCCGCCAGTAGTTTCACGGATGCCAGCTCCTCCGGCCCGGACAGCGCCGCCATCGGCAGGAACCGGGCATCCGAAGACGGCAGGAGGAGCGAATCCGGTGCGGGCTGGACAGCGGTACCTCGGCTCAGGCCGGCAAAGACGCGTTCGACGGCGGCAATGGTTCCGGGCATATCGGCGAGGGTTTCGAGCTCGGAGGCTTTTAGGATCAGGGTCATGGGGGTCGCTTTCAGAGTGGAAGGGCGCGTTAGCTCGAGCGGTCAGGGTTGGTTGGGAAACCCCGGCGTGAGAGGCTCAGAGGCTGTTCCTGACAAGGACTCCCTGCGCCACCACGGCCCGTATTCCTTCCAAGGCAGAGCCGCTGGACAGGGGATCAGAGTCCACAATGACGGCGTCAGCGAAGGAACCGCGCACCAGCCGACCGGCGTTTTGACCCCAGCCCAGCAGCGCGGCGGCATTGACCGTGGCGGCCCTCAGGGCTTCCAAGGGTGAAAGCCCGGCCTCACTCAGCAGGCGGACTTCCGTGCCGATCGGAGTCACGTCGGATCCGAAGGAGTCCGTGCCCGCAACGACGGTCACACCGGCATCATGGGCGGCTTTCACGGCTGCTTTGATGATGGGTGTGTACTCCTTGCCCCGGGCAGCAAGGATTGGGTTGGACGAACCCGCCATGCTGGTGATGGCATCCATGGTCGGAGTGAAATACGTACCTTGGCTGGCCATCCGGGAGATGGTCTCTTCGGTGACGAAGACTCCGTGCTCGATGCTGCGCACCCCTGCCCGGACCGCGCCGTCTATCCCTTCGGCACTGTAGGCATGGCACAGCACACCCGCTTTGCCTGCCGCCTTGACCACGGCGGAGAGCTGATCGTAGTTGTAGACCAGCTCGCGGGGATCCTGCTCCGGCAGGCCTGCCCGGGGGTTGGCCCTTGTCTTAATCACCTGCGCGCCGCGGTTCAGGTTCACGCGCGTGAGGTAGGCGAGATCGCCCGTTTCCCTGACTCCGCCGGCCAGGGAGGCAAGGGGTGCAAGGTCAGGGTCGGCGAGGAGCGAGTCCCCCAGCTCGGGTGAGACGAACAGCCCGGCAGGGCTCATCCGGGGCGAGGCTCCGGCGGCCCAGGCAGGCAGGGCGGCCAAGGCGACGTCCTGGTAAAAGCTGCTCGAGCCGCTCCTGACGCTGGTTGCTCCGCCCTGCAGAATGGCGCGCGCATCCGACAGCGCGTTCGCATGGACATGCACGTCGATGAGTCCTGGAAGGACCCAGCGGCCGGAGGCGTCCACCACGTGTGCCCGCCCGGCAAGCGCGGCCACTGCACGTCGCGTTTCCTCCCGGGTACCGACCGCACTGACCTTTCCTCCTTCCAGCACCAGGACGCCGTCATAGACAGCGTCGCCGGTCTGGGGATCCACGATGGTGCCGCCTTCGATGATCATCGGCGGCGGCGAAGCGGGACACCCACGGCGGCCGGGGCCTGCCGTGTTGCCCTCCGCTTTCGCGGCCGGGGCATTTCCCAGCTGGGCGGCAAGGCTGGCCACCGAGATCCCGGCGAGGGCGGCTGCTCCGGCGAGGATCCCGCGGCGCGGAACGGCCGGCGAAGGGAGGGCGGCGGGGGTGTGGTCGTGCAGGCACATGGTTTCTCCAAAGGGATGAGCCCTGCGGCGGAAGCGCGGGGTCCGTGGATGGGTCAATGTCAAGCGATTGGCGGGGGCGGTCGAACTTCGCCCCTACGTACTGGTGGCCCCGACTTCGTTCACAATAGCCCCACTGGTATACCAAGGACTAGGGTGGGCGGGAATGCGAATTGCCGGAGCCAGGTTAGGAAACGCCTGCCGGAGCGACGATGTCCGCTGGCGGATACGTGGGCGGAAACAGCTCATCAGGGTCCCGGCGCCGGCTGTCCCGCTCGGAATAGGCTGCCCGCATCCGGTCGAACAGTTGCTGCCCCTCGGCCCGCAGGGACTCGAGGTCCAGGCCGGGCAGGGCGCCGTCGACGACGACGGCACGCCCGGCCACGAAGGTATCGGTCACCTGGCGGGCCGTGCCGTTCAGCACGAGTGTGCGCAGCGGGTCCTCGACGACACCATCTGCGAAGCTGGCCAGCGAGACCACCGTAATGTCCGCCTGCATACCGGGCGCAAGCCTTCCCAGGTCCGGCCGCCCAAGGGCCGCGGCCCCGCCGAGGGTGGCGGCGTCGAAATAGTCAGCCAGGGCGCCTGCGTCGGGCCTTTCCTCGACCAGCCGGGTCAGGTGCATCCCCACGTCGATGCCCCGAATCAGGTCCGGAGGGAAGGAATCGGTGCCTAGGCAGAGATTGACGCCGGCCTCGCGGAAACGGTCGAATGACACAAGCTGCTTCTGGTAGCGGAAGGACGTCAAGGGGCAGTGGACAATGCTGACGCCGTGCCTGGCCAGCAGGTCCAACGGGCCTCCGGCGGCCGCCGCAGCAGGATTCCTGGCGTCAATCACCACGCCGTGAGGAATGAGGAGGCGGGTGCCGAAAAGGCCCGTGGATTCCAGAAGTTCCAGCACGCTGCGCCCGGCAGAGCGCAGCAACAGCCCGTCTTCCAGGGGAGATTGCAGACAGTGCAGCCGCACGAGGGCGTCCCGCTCACGGGCAATCCGGGCAGTCTCCCGCATGAGGTTTTCGGACAAGGTCTCAATCCGGCACGGGAGCAGGACGCCGGTGATAAGCGGGTCCGCGAGGTCAGCTGCGAAGTCCAGGAAATCCCGTGCGTCCTGCAGCCCGGCAACCCCGCGGGCCTCATCGAAGTGGACTTCGCGGTCCCCCGCCGCAGTGGTGACGTGGACCCCCGACCGGTAGGCCGGCCCGAGGTAGCCCCGGAGTCCGATCCGACGGCTGGTCCGCGCCATGTCCACCAGTTCATCGAGCCCTTCGGCCCAGGAACTGTGGATCTCCGAGGCAATCGGCATGTAGGTGGTAATGCCGTGCAGTGCCAGCTGCGCCAGCGCGAACTCCCGCACCTTGGCGCGTTCAGCCGGACTGAACACATCCCGGCGGTTGTTGGCAAAGTAGTTCTCGGACCACAAGTGGCCGGCGGCAACTTCAGGCGAAGGCCACGAGTCGAGGATGAGGTGGTCGATGTCGGCGAGGGCATCCAGGTCAATCAGTCCGGGGATGACCAGGCTCTTGCCGTAGTCGCGTTCCTCATCCACGGGACCGTCATAGCCGCGGCCGACAAAGAGGATGACAGCACCTTCGAACACGACTTCGCCGTGCTCAATGAGGGTGTGCTGTTTTCCATCAAAACCCAGAACGTACCGGGCGGAGATTTTCGTGTACATCGTGCCTCCTTGCACCTGGGCGCCGGGCGTGGGTTCCGGGCGCCTACAAAAATGTGACTTGCCTCTCACTGGGTACGAGTATACAGTCTTTTGGTATACCAGAGCGACATTCCCGAACCCTGGGCTGTATATCGCTCGCTCCTCCCCGTTCCCCCTCGAAAGGCCTGCGTCATGCGCAATGAAGCGAAGACCACAGGCGGCACCGCATCCGTCCTAGTGGACGCGGTACCGTCGCATACTTTCCGTGCCCGCCCCGCCCTGTGGTTCGCAATGATCGCGCTCTCCACCGCCGTTTGTGCCGCGGCCATCATGATCGGAACCCACAAATTCCACCTCGGCCCCGCCGCGATCGTCCTGATGCCAATCCTGTGGACCGTGCTCATCGGCGGCTTCCTGGGAGTCCAGAGATGGAAACCAATCGGCGGGCGTGCCCGTGCGGTGTCCACCCACCTCATGGATGTCTCCATCGTGTTCTTCCTCGCGGGCCTCGGCACGCAGATCGGGCCGTCCTTGACGAAGTTCACGAACATCGGTCCCGCGATCCTGCTGCAGGAGGTGGGCCACGTGGTGGGCACAGTGATCCTGGCACTGCCGGTCGCGGTTGCGCTTGGCCTGGGCCGCACAGCCATCGGTGCCACGTGGTCGATTGACCGCGAGTCCTACCTTGCTTTCGCGATCCAGCGCTTTGGCGTCCGTTCCCCCGAGTACCGCGGCGTATTCGCGGTGTGGGTTTTGGGCAGTGTATTCGGTGCCGTGTTCATCTCGCTGTTGGCGGGCCTTCTGGGTGGACTGGACTTCTTTGACCCGCGGGCCCTCGCGCTGGGTCTTGGACTCGGGTCCGCCTCCATGATGCTCGGCGGCGTGGGTGCCCTGTCCATCCTGTATCCGGAGATGGCGGGCGAGATCATGGCCCTTGCTGCCCTGTCCAATCTGGTGACCAACATCGTCGGCTTCTACGCCGGCGTTTTCATCGCGCTGCCTATGTGCCAGAAGCTTTACACGATGTGGTCCCGCATTTTCGGGCGGGACGATCTGGGCCGCCGTGTCCGCGGCGGCGCTCTCCTTGGCTCCGCAGCCGGGAGCAAACCCGCCCACGCGCGCTCCGGCGCGGCCGCTGTGGAAGCGGACGAGCCGGCCGTCACTGACACCGTGGACGTCAACGGCATCGAAGCGGACCCCTCTGTTCTCCGTTCCCCCAAGACGTGGCTCACCGCCTTCGCCGCGACGGGAGTGGCAGGCATCCTGCTGAACACGCTGGGCACGGGTTCAATGCGACCGCAGGATGTGGTCGGCGTGACCATCCTGCTGGTCCTTACTGCCATCGCCCTGGTCCTCGCCAAACTCGTTCCGGCAGTTCCGTCCAGCATCTGGGTCCTTGCCCTTGCAACGATTGCGTCCGCGACGTTCCTGCCCATCGGCCCCTTCATCGCCTCCACCACGCAGAACATCAACGTCCTCTTCGCAGGCCTGCCAATGATCGCCCTGATCGGCATGTCACTGGGCCGTGATGTGAAGGCACTCCGCTCACTGAGCTGGAAGATCATCATCGTCGCCCTGATGACCTTCACCGCGAGCTTCGTTGCCGCCGCAGTGATCGCGCAGGTCGCCTTCCATTTCTAGTCCATACTGCGGGGAAGGCGGCGGGCTTCCGGGCCCGGTGCCTTCCCCCCGCCGTTAACACCACAGACCCTTAACAGGGACAGCACTGCAAAGGATCCAACCATGCTCATCACCAATGTCCGCCCGTGGGGCGGGGACGCCGTAGACCTGGAAATTAGCGCGGGGCGGATCGCGGCCATCCGTGCGGTGGGGACCGGCGCCGTAACTGGTGACGCTTCCGGCCGGAAGCTGGACGGGCGCGGCCGGATTGCCCTCCCTGCATTCACGGATGTGCACGTCCACCTTGACTCGACCCGGATCGGGCTGCCGTTCCGGGAGCACACCGGTTCGCCGGGGGTGTGGAACATGATGTGCAATGACCGGAAGAACTGGCGCGACACCCCCATCCCCTACCCCGATGTGGTGGCGGGGACGCTGGAACGGATGATTGCACGCGGCACCACGCGCGTCCGCTCCTATGCCCAGATCGATGTGGACTGCAAGCTTGAGCGCTTCGAGGCAGTCATGGCCGCGAAGGAGCGCTTTGCCCATGCTGCAGACGTGGAGATCATGGCGTTTCCCCAGGCCGGCCTCCTGCAGGAGGAAGGCACTGTCCCGCTGCTCGAGGAGGCACTGCGTGCGGGGGCCACGACCATCGGAGGCATCGACCCCTGCCAACTGGACCGCGATCCCGCCCGCCATCTGGACATCGTGTTCGGCCTGGCGGAGAAGTACGGGGCCGACGTCGATATTCACCTTCACGAACCCGGGCACCTTGGCGTCTTCAGCGCCGAACTTGTCTTCGAACGCACCCGGGCGCTGGGCATGCAGGGACGCGTGTCGCTTTCCCACGCTTACGATCTGGCTAACGTCCACCCGGATGTGACTGCCCGCCTCATGGAGCAGATGGCCGAACTGGACGTAGCCTGGGCAACGGTGGCACCGGCAAGCGGCGGGACCCAGTTCGACTTGGTCCAGATGACCGCGGCCGGGATCCGCGTGGGTCTTGGCGAGGATGGCCAACGGGACTACTGGAGCCCATACGGCAATTGCGACATGCTGGACCGCACCTGGCAATTGGCCTTCACCCACCGGCTGCGCAAGGACCGCCTGATTGAGCACTGCGCGGCGATCGCCACCATTGGCGGCGCCGCCATAATGGACCGGACGGTTCAACGCCTCACCAGCCCGGATGACCGGCCGGGCCTCGCTGTTGGAGATATGGCAGACATCGTTATTGTGGACGGCGAAACCGTCACCAGCACCGTCATGGACCGCGGCACGGACCGTACCGTCATCCACGCCGGCAGGCTCGTCGCCGACGGTTTGGTTGTCCTTGCGGAACCGGCCGCCTAACCCACGCGCTGTTGTCCCTGGTAGTTTCCGGACGGAGAATGCAAAGCGAACGACGGCGGGAACCTCCCGCCGTCGTCCGCTTATGTTTTGCGGTCCTCCCGCTAGACCTTTGCGGGTTCAGCCACCTTCAGGGGCTCGATCTTGCCCATCACGAACAGGTAGTTGGCGGCGCCGATCAGCGATACGGCACCGATGACGGCAAGCGGCGCCACGAAGGAGCCGGTCTGGTCCACAAGGACGCCGATCAGGATCGGGGTGAAGATGCCGGCCAGGTTGGAGGCGAAGTTCTGGAGGCCGCCGATGGAGCCCACGTGGCGTGAGCTGGGGGCGACGTCTGCCGGAAGCGACCAGATGCCGGTTGCTGCGACCGTCAGGCTGGAGTACGCCACCGACAGCAGGGCCAGCGCCATCCAGGCCTCCGGTACCAGCGCAGCGAACATGATGACCGAGCCGCCGGTCAGGCCGCCAGCGATGGCGGTCTTGCGGACCCGGGTCACCGAGACACCGCGCTGGACGGCGCGGTCTGCAACGTAACCCGCCAGCCAGCCGAACAGCACGGCGCAGATTCCGGGGATGGCGCCGAAGAAGCCCAGCTTGAGCAGGTCGAAGCCGCGCTCCTTCACCAGGTAGCTCGGGAAGAACGTGATGAAGAAGTAGATGGCGCTGTTGAGGCAGAAGAAGCCGAACATCATGCTCAGGACGGTCCGGTACTTGAACAGCGAGCGCCACGGAAGCTTCGCGGCACCCTCGTCATCGCTTGCGGCGCTGCGTGCACCGCCTTCCTGGATGTAGGCAACCTCGGCGGCGTCCGCCGTCGGGTGCTCTTCGGGGCTGCGGTACACCTTCCACCAGACGGCGGCCCAGATGATGCCGGCAAAGCCGATGATGATGAACACGGCGTGCCATGACGTGAAGGCGACAATCAGGGTCACGATCGGCAGGGCGATCACCGCGCCCACACGGGATCCGGAATCCCAGATGCTCGTGGCAAACGCACGCTCCCGGACCGGAAACCAGGTGGCCACCACCTTGGCCGCCGTGCTGGGGGCGGGGCTTTCGCCCACGCCCAGCAGGAACCGGGCGGCGAAAAGGGACCAGAAGTTCGTAGCCGCGGCGGTGACCATGGTGAAGATGGACCACCATACGGCCGCAAGGGAGAACGACCTGCGCGGGCCCACCTTGTCGACGTACCAGCCGGCAGCCAGCTGGCAGAAGTCGTAGGCCCAGAAGAAGGCCGCGAAGATCAGGCCCTGCTGGGTTGCCGAGAGCTCGAAATCCTCGCCCATGAACGGCAGCGCGACACTAAGGCTGGAGCGATCAAGGTAATTGATGCTCAGGCCAATGAAGGCGAGCCAGATGATCATCCAGCGTTTTCGGGTCATGGTGCGGGGAGCCTTGGGGGAAGTTTTGGGGGCAAGCCTACTGCCTAGAGCAGTCATGCGGTCTCCTTTGACGTAAACATGGGCTTCGGGCGACACGGCGCAAAGAGGGCCGGGCGCGGTTATTGGGGGGAACGATCATATAGGAATGTGGTTAATCATATATAGAAAGTGATCCAGGACAAGTCCCTGTCCAAAAAACTTGCCCGAGCTCCCGGAACCGGCCGGTGGCTTATGATTCCCACAGCGACTCCGGCAACACACTGCAAAGAGGTAAAACGCGTGCCACCACGTCAACCGTCCGAGACTTCCCGCATCAAAGCAGCCGTCACCGACGTCTACTCCGCGATGCGCGCGTCTATCCTCAACGGGGAAATCGAACCGGGCACCCGAATCAACATCGACGCCGTTTCCCGCACCATGGGTGTATCCCAGACACCGGTCCGGGAAGTGCTCCAGCGGCTGGAAGGCGACAACCTGGTGGTCTATACCCCGGGGCGCGGCTACAGCACCACTCCCCTGCTGGGCCTGGATGAACTGCGGTCCCTGTTTGAATTCCGGCTGTTGGTGGAGCCGTGGGCCGCCCGCGCGGCAGCAGTGGACCGGCTCGCCAACCCCGCCCGCACCCTCGAAAAGGAACTGGCCACATTCCAGGGTGTCATCCAGGCCGGCGGCGACCTGCGGCAGGACCTCGTTGCGCATGACACGCGCTTCCACGACACCATCCTTGCCGCAGCCGGAAACCCCGTGGTCCGGCATGCCTTTGCCCAGACGCACTGCCACCTGCACACCTTCCGCCTCTACCCGGCCGACGTTGACGGGGCCAGCACCATGGCAGAGCATTCGGCCGTCCGGGAGGCCATCCAGGCCTGCCGGCCGGAGGAAGCAGAAGCTGCAATGGCACAGCACATCAGGAATTCCTTCACCCGCTTCGCGCAGGCATTCGAGGGAACAGTGGAGCTCGAGCCCCTTGAGGAAGGCGGCCCGCCCCGGACCCGCATCGTGTGACTCCAGGCCAGCAATCACAGGGAAGCCCGGCAACCTGCCGGGCTTCCTTTTTTGTGCGCCAGGGCCGCCGGAAAACTTGACCTGCCTCACACTTCCTATATGATTATCAAACTTCATATAGGAATAGCCCACGAACTCCTCCCAGTGCAGAGAGAAGACCAGCATGCCTTCCATTTCTTCCATCCGTACCCAGGACGTCCGCTTCCCGACGTCCCTGGAACTCGACGGCTCCGACGCAGTCAACGTTGACCCCGACTACTCCGCCGCATACGTTGTGATCCGCACCGACGCGGGCGACGAAGGCCACGGTTTTGTGTTCAGCTGCGGCCGCGGCAACGAGGTCATCACCCACGCCATCGATTCCTACGCAGCCCTCCTGGTGGGCCGGGACATCGACGAGCTCATCTACGACCTTGGCAACGCCTCCAAGCGGCTCATCCACGATTCCCAGCTGCGCTGGCTCGGCCCGGAAAAGGGCGTCACCCAGATGGCGGCCGGCGCCCTGGTCAGTGCGCTCTGGGACATCCGGGCCCGGCGCGAAAACAAGCCGCTGTGGCTCCTGCTCAGCGAAATGCCCGCGGAGGAAATCGTCGACGTCGTCGACTTCACCCACATCCGGGATGCCCTCAACCCCCAGCAGGCCCTGGACATCCTGCGCGCCGGCGAGGACGGGAAGGCGGCACGGATCGCCGCACTCAAAGTGGACGGCTACCCTGCCTACACCACCTCCCCCGGTTGGCTGGGCTACAGCGACGAAAAGCTGGTCCGGCTCAGCAAGCAGGCGGCAGCGGACGGCTTCTCCATGATCAAGCTCAAAGTGGGCGGGGACATCAACGATGACCGCCGCCGCATGGCCCTGGCGCGGCAGGCCGTGGGTGAACTTCCCATCGCCATCGACGCCAACCAGCGCTGGGAGGTCTCCGAAGCCATCGAATGGGTTAACCAGCTGGCGGAATTCAACCCGTACTGGATTGAAGAGCCCACCAGCACCGATGACATCCTGGGCCACGCGGACATCCGCAAGGGCGTGGCCCCGGTCCGGGTTGCCACCGGTGAGGCTGTTGCCAGCCGCATCGTGTTCAAGCAGCTGCTGCAGGCAGGCTCCATCGATGTCCTCCAGCTTGACTCCACCCGCGTGGCCGGCGTCAACGAGAACATCGCCAACCTGCTGCTCGCCGCCAAGTTCGGCGTCCCGGTCTGCCCGCACGCCGGCGGCGTGGGGCTCTGCGAGCTCGTCCAGCACTTCTCCTTCTTCGACTATGCGGCCATCACCGGCAGCCAGGACGGGCGCATGATCGAGTATGTGGACCACCTGCACGAGCACTTCGCCGAGCCGGTTCGGATCGTCAACGGCCGTTACGCTGCCCCGCAGCTGCCCGGCACCGGCGCCGAAATGCTCAGCGCCTCGCGGGCCCGCTGGGAATTCCCGGGTGGCGCCGGCTGGGCCGAGGTGGGCAACCGCGCCGCCGTCACCGGGGCCCGGCTCGCCCAGGCGGGAGGCGTCCGATGACCACCAGCGTGGACGAGCTGGACGCCGTCGTCGAGGCCGCCCACGCCGCCTTCGCAAAGGCCCGGACAGCGGATCCCTTCACCCGGGCGTCATGGCTGGAGGCGGTGGCAGCAGCGCTGGATGCAGACGCTAACGCTCTGGTGGCGCTCGGGGAACAGGAAACCCACCTGGCCGAGGCGCGTCTCCGCGGCGAACTGAAGCGCAGCACCTTCCAGCTCCGGCTCTTCGCGGACGAGATCCGGCGCGGCGAGCACTTCGATGCCACCATCGACCACGAGGATCCGGAATGGGGCATGGGCCCGCGGCCCGACCTGCGCCGCTACAACGTGCCGCTGGGCGTGGTGGGCGTCTTCGGCGCCTCCAACTTCCCGTTTGCCTTCAGCGTGATGGGCGGCGACAGCGCCTCGGCGCTTGCCGCCGGCTGCGCCGTGGTGCACAAAGCCCACGACGGGCACCGGCAGCTTGCCCTGCGCACCGCGGAGGTTGCGGTGGCTGCACTGGACGCCGCCGGCGCGCCGTCGGGCCTCTTTGCCCTGGTGACCGGAAGGTCCGCCGCGGAGGCCCTCGTGGACCACCCCCTGACGAAGGCCATCGGCTTCACCGGCTCGACGGCTGGCGGCCGCGCCCTCTTCAACCGTGCCGCCGCGCGTCCCGAGCCCATCCCCTTCTTCGGCGAGCTCGGCGGCATCAACGCAGTCTTCGTGACGGAGAACGCGTGGGCGGCACGCCGCGACGGGATCGTCGCCGGCTACGCGGGCTCCTTCACCCTGGGCATGGGCCAGTTCTGCACCAAACCGGGCCTGCTGTTCATTCCCCGCGGGCACACCGACGCCGTCCGTGCGGCGCTGAAAAACGCGCTGGCAGGCTTCGCTGCCGCGCCGCTGCTCAGCGAGCGGCTGCACGAGGGGTACGCGGGCGCCGTCGGCGGTCTCCGTGGAACGCAGGGCGTGGAGGTGCTGGTGGAGGGCGACTTTGCCGAGGCGCCGTCCCCCACCGTGCTGCACACTTCTGCGTCCGCGGTGCGCAAGGATCCGTCCATCCTGCACCAGGAGATGTTCGGGCCGGCGAGCCTCATTGTGGAGTACGGGGACGAGTCCGAGCTCCCGGCACTGGCCGGACTCCTCGAGGGGCAGCTCACCACCACCCTGCAGGCGGAAGCGGACGACGACGTCTCCGACCTCGCCGCCCGGCTCACCGACATCAGTGGCAGGGTGCTGTGGAACGGCTGGCCCACGGGCGTCACCGTCAGCTACGCGCAGCACCACGGCGGGCCTTACCCGGCGACGTCGTCCAACACCACGTCGGTGGGGACGGCCGCCATCCGGCGTTTCCTCCGGCCCGTGGCCTTCCAGTCCTTCCCGGCGGACCGGCTGCCGGAACCGGTGCAGGATGCCAATCCCTGGCGGGTGCCGCAGCGTATCGACGGCGAGTGGCAGCGGCCGGAGGCTGCGCCGGCGACGGCGGGTGGCGGCCAGTGAACGTGCCCAGGCCCATTGAAACGTCGTCGGTCCTTCCGGAGGACGCGGCTTCCGCGCTCCTGATCGGCCGGATCTGGGACGTCGAAGCGTCCGGCCCGCGCGTCGTGGTGGTCCAGGGCGGGGACGTCTATGACCTCCAGCCCCTGGCCGAAACGGTCTCCGAACTCCTCGAACGTCCGGACCTGGTGGCGGATGTCCGGAACGCCATGACCGTGCCCCGGTGGTCGGCGTCGGAGATCATCGAGGCGTCCCTGGCCCGCGATACAACCCGCCCGCATCTCCTGGCCCCGGTGGACCTCCAGGTCGTCAAGGCCTGCGGCGTGACGTTCGTGGACAGCATGATTGAGCGGGTGATTGAGGAGCGCTGCGGCGGCGACGCCAGCCGCGCCAGGCAGACCCGGGAGCTGGTGGCCAGGGCGCTGGGCGGCAGCATCGCCGCGGTCCGGCCCGGTTCGCCGGAAGCTGCCGAGGCCAAGAAGGTGCTGATCGCGGAAGGGCTGTGGTCGCAGTACCTGGAAGTGGGCATCGGGCCGGACCCCGAGGTGTTCACCAAGGCCCCGGTGCTTGCGTCCGTGGGCCTCGGCGCGCAGGTGGGGATCCCGTCGTTTTCCCACTGGAACAACCCCGAGCCGGAGCTGGTGCTGATCGCCACCTCGGCGGGTTCCGTTGTGGGCGCCACGCTCGGCAACGACGTCAACCTTCGGGACGTGGAGGGCCGCAGCGCCCTGCTCCTGGGCAAGGCGAAGGACAACAACGCCTCCTGCGCGCTGGGTCCGTTCATCCGGCTGTTCGACGACGGCTTCACCCTGGACACGCTCCGCGAGGAGGAGATCCTGCTGCGGGTCGATGGCACGGACGGCTACTGCCTTGAGGGCCGCAACTCGGTGGCCCGGATCAGCCGGCCGTTCGAAGAACTGGTGGCCGCGACCCGCGGGCGCCACCACCAGTACCCGGACGGCTTCGCACTGTTCACCGGCACGCTGTTCGCCCCGACGCAGGACCGCGACCAGCCGGGGCAGGGCTTCACGCACAAGATGGGCGACACGGTCACCATCCGCAGCCGGCACCTCGGTGCGCTGGTCAACCAGGTGGGCCGCGCCGAGGAATTGCCGGAATGGTCCTTCGGGCTGCGGCAGCTGTTCGAGTACCTGCACCACCAACGGGCCCTCCAGGAGTCTGCAGCCCAGGTGCGGTAGGCGGCCGGAAGCGGACGACGGCGGGAGGCTCCCGCCGTCGTCCGCTTGCTTTTGATGCCGCTCCCCAAGGCGACGGTGGACGCGTCAGTTCTTGGCGACGTCCAGCTCAATCACGGCCCAGGACAGCGCCGGAAGCGTTGCCCGGAGCTCGGATCCGCTCGCCTTCGCGCCTTCCAGCGGCTTCAGCCCCACCTGGTCCGGGCGGTCCTGGCTGTTGGCGGTGAAGCGGTTCCCGCCGTCCGGAATTTCCAGGACCTCCGCGCGGACCACCTGGCGGGCGTCAAACCCGCGCAGTGAGACGTCGATGTCCGCCGCTTCCTCAAGGCCGCGGTTAGCCAGGAAGAGCGCAACGCGGCCCGTCTCCTCGTTCCACGTCGCGCTGACGTCTACGAGGTCGGTGCCGCCGAAGCGCGCGTTCTCGTACTTGTCCGAGTCAACGGACAGGCGCAGGATCTGTCCCTGGGCCAGCTCTGCCATCCGGGCGAACGGGTGGAAGATGGTCTGGCGCCAGGCCGGACCGTTTTCCTCGCTGAAGATCGGGGCGATGACGTTGACCAGCTGCGCCTGGTTGGCGATCTTGACGCGGTCGCCGTGGCGGAGCAGCGAGTTCAGCAGGGTTCCCACCACCACGGCGTCCGTCACGTTGTACTTGTCCTCGATGAGCCGGGGGTGCTCGCGCCAGCCGGCCTTGGCGACGTTGCGCAGCTGGTCCTCGGTGTCCCGGCCGCGCTGGTACCAGACGTTCCACTCGTCGAAGGAAAGGTTGATGTGCTTCTTGTGCTTTCCCTTCGCCCGGACGGCGTCGGCAGTCGCGATGACTGATTCGATGAAGTAGTCCGTGTCCACTGCGCTGGCCAGGAAGCTGCCGGCATCGCCGTCGTGCTCCTGGTAGTAGGCGTGGAGGGAGACGTAGTCCACCTCCTCGTAGGCGTGCGTCAGGACAGTCTGTTCCCAGGCGCCGAAGGTGGGCATGCCCGAGTTGGAGCTTCCGCAGGCCACCAGTTCGATGTCCGGGTCCACGAAGCGCATGGCCTTGGCGGCTTCCTGCGCCAGGCGGCCGTATTCCTCGGCAGTCTTGTGGCCGATCTGCCACGGCCCGTCCATCTCGTTGCCCAGGCACCAGAGCTTGATGTTGAACGGATCCTTGTGGCCGTTCTTCGCGCGGAGGTCGGACCAGTAGCTGCCGCCGGGGTGGTTGGCGTATTCCACGATCTCGCGGGCCGCGTCCACTCCCCTGGTGCCCAGGTTGATGGCTTCCATGATTTCCGTGCCGGCCTGGCGGGACCAGTCGACGAATTCGTGCAGGCCGAACGCGTTGGTCTCCACGGTGTGCCAGGCGCCGTCCAGCCTGCGGGGACGGTCCTCGCGCGGGCCGATGCCGTCCTCCCAGTTGTAGCCGGAGACGAAGTTGCCGCCGGGATACCGGATGACGGTGGCACCGAGTTCCTTGACGAGCTTGAGGACGTCGCGGCGGAAGCCCTTGTCATCGGCTTCAGGGTGGCCCGGCTCGTAGATGCCGGTGTAGACGCAGCGGCCCATGTGCTCCACGAAGGAGCCAAAAAGGCGGCGGGGAACTTCGCCGATGGTGAAGTCGCGGTCGAGGGTGATCCGTGCGCGGGACATGTACAGCACTCCTTGGTCGTTTTTCAGGTCTGTTTCGTAGCGTTGGCTTGGTGGGCGGAAAAGTGCCGGATCAGGTCCCGGCGAGGCCCGTCGTCGCAACGCCCTTGATGATCTGGCGCTGGAAGAAGAGGAAGACGAGGATCAGCGGCAGCGCAGCGAGCAGGGCGGACGCCATGTTCTGCGCGTACTGGATGCCGTAGGCGCTCTTGATGGTCTGCAGCCCCACCGGCAGGGTGAGGAGCGCGCCGTCGTTGGTGGCAATGAAGGGCCACAGGAAGTTGTTCCACGCGCCGATGAACACGAAGATGGCGACGGCGGCCAGGATGGGCCGGGACAGCGGCAGGACGATCTGGGTGAAGATCCGCATGCGGCTGGCGCCGTCCATCACCGCGGCTTCCTCAAGTTCGCGGGGAATCTGGTCGAAGAACTTCTTGAGCACGAACACCATGGCCGGGTGGATGACCTGCGGCAGGATGATGGCCCAGGAGGTGTCGATCATGTGCAGGGCGAGCATCTGGTAGAAAAGCGGGATGATCAGGACCGGCGGAGGGACGATGATGGAGGCGATGATCACCGTCATCAGCACCTTCTTGCCCTTGAAGTCGATCCGGGACAGGGCATAGGCCACCAGCGCCGAGATCACCAGGGTGATGGCCGTGATGGCCGCCGAGGTGTACAGCGAGTTCCACGTCCAGAGCGGGATGTTGCCGTCCTGGAACACCTTCACGAACGCTTCGGGAGTAAAGCCCGACGGCGGCACCCAGGTGAGCTTCGGAGCTGCGGCATCCGTCTCGGTCTTGAAGGCGGTGGCGGTTGCCCAGGCGAAGGGGACCAGCCAGAGGACTGCGATCAGTGCGGCGACCACGACGGCGGCTATCTTGCCGGCGGTCATCTTCTTGCGGGGCTGGCGGAGTTCCTGGCTGGTGCTGATGCCTGGCTCGGCGCGGTCGAGGGTCTGAATTGCCATGGTTATGCACTCCTGCGGCGGGTGATGACGAACTGCATGACCGAGACGAGCACTATCAGTCCGAAGAAGATGTAGGAGATGGCTGCGGAATAGCCCAGCCGGTAGCCGGTGAACCCGGTTTCAAAGATGTACTGCACCACCGGCCGGGTTGATCCTCCGGGACCGCCGGCGGTCATCTGGTACACCTGGTCGAAGATCTTGAGCGAGGCGAGGATCTGGAGGAGGACGATCATCACGGTGGTGGGGGTCAGCTGCGGCAGGGTGATGGAGAAGAACTGGCGCCAGGCCCCGGCACCGTCGAGGGATGCCGCCTCATAGTGCTGGTGCGGGATGTTTTGCATCGCGGCCAGGTAAAGCAGGAAGTTGAACCCCACCGTCCACCAGAGCGTGGCAATGACGATCGCCCACATGGCCACGTTGGGATCGTTGAGCCAGGCGACCTTGGGGATTCCGATCTTGGACAGGGAATCGTTGATGAGGCCAAGCTGCGGGTTGTACATCCACGTGAAGAACAGCGAGACCACGGTGGACGCCAGCAGGTAGGGAGCAAAGTAGGAGAGCCGCCACAGCCATTGGGCCGGCAGGCCGACGTTCAGCAGTGCCGCCATCACCAGGGCCACCAGCACCAGCGGGACCGTGCTGATCACCGTGAAATAGAGGGTGTTGCCGAGTGAGCGCCACATCCCGGCATCGGCCAGGGCTTCGGCGTAGTTCGCAAAGCCGATCAGGCTGTCATTGGCTCCGGTCAGGGACTTGCCGGTGAGGCTCATGTAGACGCCGTACAGAAGGGGCCACACAAGGAAAACGAGGAAGAAAACCAGGAAGGGCGCGGCGAACCCCCAGCCGCTGAGGTTGCTCCTGGTGAGGCTCCCGGGGCTCCGCCGGGCTGCTAGTGAAGAACTCATGTAGGACTCCTTTGTCGCTCGGTGGGGTTAGACCGGGTTGGGCCGGGAAAGAAGGTGGTTGGTGCGCTCTTCGAAGGCGTCCCAACCTGCGGCTGCCTTGTCGCGGCCAAGGAGGACGTTCTGTACGGTCTCCGCGAAGTAGGTCTGCCAGTCGGAGCCCGAGCCGCTGAACCAGGACTCGGGATCGTAGGCGATGACGTCGGCTGCGTTGGCGTAATGCGCCTGCGGCGTGAGGTCCTTGTAGGCCTGGGACTGGACCACCGGCTGGTACGCGGGGATGTGGCCCGCTTCTGCCCAGGACAGGGATCCCTTGAGGACATCGCTGACGAACTTGTAGACATCGCGGCGCTTCGCGTCGTCCACGTTCAGCTGTCGCGGAAGGACGAAGGAATGCGAGTCTGCGTAGGCAGCAGGGGTGCCATAGAGCGTGGGGATGGTGGCCGCGTCCACCGGCAGGCCTGCCTTCTTGAGCGTCGGCAGCTCCCAGACGCCGCTGAACAGCATGCCCGAGCCGCCGCGGGCGAACTCCGCGATGCCCGTGCTGATGTCGCCGCTCTTGGCCGCGATGGTGTCATCAAAAAGCGATGCCATGAATTCCAGCGACTCAATGGCTGCCTCCCGGTCAACCTTCATCGGCTGGCCCGGCGTCAGGATGATGTCCGCGCCGTGCTGCTTGTAGAGCGTGTAGAAAAGCCGCCACATCTGGGAACCACTGCCCAGGTAGCCAAAGGACAATCCATGGGCCTGGGTGACCTTCTGCATTTCCTTGGCCACCGCCACGAACTCCTGCGGGGAAGCCACTTCCTGCAGTTGCCCGTTGCCGGCCAGGACTCCGGCCTTGCGGGCGATGTCCGTGTTGTAGAACATGACGAACGGGTGTGAATCCAGGGCGATGGAGAACACCTTGCCGTTCTGCCGGCTCTTCTCCCAGATCCGCGGGGCGAAGTTTGCCTCCGTCACTCCGTTCTCTGCCAGCAGCGAGAGGTCCCAGGGGTCGATCAGGCCGCCGGGGGCGTAGCCCGGCACCCGGCTGGCATGCATGATCGCGAGCTCCGGCGGACGTCCGCCTGCCGAGGCCATGGCCAGTTTGGTGTAGTACGGCGGCCCCCACGCCAGCACGGTGGGATGCACCTTGAACGCCGGGTTGGCCTGGTTGGCGCCGTTGATCATCGCCTGCATCTTGATGCCGTCGCCACCGGACAGCAAATGCCAGAACCCGATGTCCCGCACGCCGGAAGCCTGGGCGTTTCCGCCGCAGCCCGTCAGTGCGCCTGCTGCCAGGACACTGCCCAAGGCGGCCGTTCCTGTCAGTAACTGCCGCCGGGACAACTGCTTCCCTGGCAAGAATTCAAACTGCTTCACCAATCACTCCTTTGGATGGGTCCGCTGAAAGGTCACTGCTTCTTATTCGAAACTCCGTTACCGGTGCGCTCCATACCCGGGCCAAACGCCTGCAGGGGGTGACGCAGGTCTCACGTTACATCGATGTAATGGAAGACCGCAAGGGAAAATTGTTAGCGCAAACAAGGTGGGCGTACGCTCTCGCTTCAGCCGCGGCTGCTGTCCCTCTCCACGATGCTGTAGTCGATGGAAACCACGCGCTGTTCCTGGCCGCGGTCCGCCATCCGCTCCGTCAGGAGGCGCAGGGCTTCGCTGGCAATAGCGCGCTTGTCGAAGGAGACAGTGGTCAGCGACGGCACGGCATAGCGGCCGTCGGCAATATCGTCGAACCCCGCCACAGCAATGTCGTCCGGTATGCGCAGGCCCCTCTTCCAGAGCACGCTCAGGGCTCCGATGGCCATGGAATCCGTAAAGCAGAACAACGCCTCCGGGAGCGGACGCGAGTCCAGGTAGGCCGTGAGCGCATCGGCGGCAGTCTGCGGCGTCCATCTTTCGCAGGGGATCAGCAGCGACTCGTCCCGGTCAATGCCCAGGATCCCCAAGGCCTCTTCATAACCTTGCGTCCTCTGGATCGCCGCGGCGGATCCCCTGCCCTCGGTGGTTCCCAGGACGGCGATCCGGCGTCGCCCGGACGCGGCCAGGGCCAGGGTCATGTCCCGCGCGGCGCCGACGCTGTCCACGTACACGCGGTCGGCGAGCTTTTGCGCGACCTCACCGAGCAGGACCACGGGCGGCAGGGCAACGCCCACCTGCACGGCACTCTCGTCCAGCACCACCGGGTTCAGGATCAGCCCGTCTATCAGGTTGGAGCGGGCGCGCACCATGAGTTCGTGTTCGCGCTGGGGATCCGAGCCGGTCTCCTCGATCTGCACGATCCAGCCCTGCTCATGCGCCACTTCAACGATATTGTGGGCAATTTCTGCCGAGTACGGCGTGCCCAGGTCAGGCAAGGCCAGGGCAATCACCCCGGACCTCCCGTTCCGCAGCCCCCGGGCGGAGAGATTGGGCACGTAATCCAGTTCGAGGATGGCCTGCTCCACCTTGGACCGGGTGGCCCCGCTCACCGGAACGATGCCGTTCATCACGTTCGAGACAGTCTTGGGCGAAACCCCGGCGCGGCGGGCGACATCCTTGACCGTTGCGCGCAATGCTCCCCTTCCCAACTTTCCGGGCCAGAGCCGGCAACCCGGTGACCGCCTCCACGGCTGGCCTGCTGACGATGTTACCTCCAGTTGGGACGGACGACGGCGGGACCTCCCGCCGTCGTCCGTCCCCCGCCGGAGGGGTGCCGGCAGGGCTACCAGCCCCGCATTGCCGGGGGTAACGTGGCGATCAGGCTGATACCCATCCAAGGAGGAACCCGGCATGGAAGTCGTCACCATCGAAACGCCCCAGCTTGGCGACCGCACCTACCTGGTCCACGACGGCGAGGTGGGCATCGTCATCGATCCCCAGCGGGACACCGACCGGGTGGAAAAGGCCGTGGCGGACGCCGGGGTGAGGATCACGCACGTTGCCGAGACGCACATCCACAACGACTACGTCACGGGCGGACTGCAGCTCGCCAAGGAACACAACGCCGCCTACCTGATCAACGCCGCGGACGACGTCCCGTACGCCCGCCAGCCGATCTCGGACGGAGACACGGTGCAGGTGGGAAGGATGGTCCTCAAGGCGGTGGCCACGCCCGGGCACACCCACCGCCACCTCTCCTACATCGTCACGGACGGCGAGCGCCAGGCCGTGTTCTCCGGAGGGAGCCTGCTCTACGGCTCCGTGGGGCGCACCGACCTGGTCAGCGACGATGACACCGTGCCGCTCGCCCACCACCAATACGCCTCGGTGCGGCGCCTGGTGGACGAGGCCGGCAGGGACGCCCGGCTCTACCCCACCCATGGCTTCGGCTCCTTCTGTTCCTCACGCCCGGCCAGCGTGGCCGAATCCTCCACCATCGGCGAGCAGCTGAAGGAAAACCATGCACTGACGGATCCGGACGAGGACCACTTCGTCCAGGAGCTCATCCACAACCTCACGGCATACCCCTCCTATTACGCCCATATGGCTCCGATCAACCTGGCAGGCCCCACGGCGCCGGCCCTGGAACTGCCGGACTCCCTGGACCAGGATGAGCTGGCGTCCCGGCTGCAGCGGGGAGAGTGGGTAGTGGACTTGAGGAACCGCATTGCCTTCGCCAGAAGCCACCTCAGCGGCAGCGTCAGCTTCGAATACGGCGATGGCACCAAGTTCACCGCATTCCTTGGCTGGGTCCTGCCCTGGGACGAACAGCTGACCCTCGTGGGTGAACGCCAGGACATTGAGAATGCCATTCGGGATCTTTCCCGCATCGGGATCGACAACCCCGACGCCGCAATCGGCAGCGGGCCCGCGGAAATCGCGCCCGCGGCACCCACGTCTTCCTACGCCAGTGCTGGCTGGCAGGAAGTGCTGCAGAAGCCCAAGGACGAGTGCATCCTTGATGTCCGCCGCACAGATGAGTTCGAACGGGCCCATATCCGGGAGGCAACGAACATCCCGGTCCATGAACTGCTGCGCCGCATGGACGAGGTGCCCCCCGGGCGGCTGTGGGTGCACTGCGGTTCCGGGTACCGCGCGGCAGTGGCGGCGAGCCTGCTGCAGCGCGCAGGCCGCGACGTGGTGCACATCGACGCAAGCTTCCGCGACGCGAAGAAGGCCGGCCTCACCCTGGCCTAATCCGGTGCCGGCAACCTCAGGCGCACGCGGTTCCTTCCCTCGGCCGCCAACTCTATCCAACGGCGTGCAATCGCTTGCATGATGCATGCAGTTCCCCTCTGCGGGTTCGCCGAGTTGGTACTAGAAAATTGCTTTGGCCACAGGCCTTGTCGTGCAAACGTTTGCATGCGAGTGTGGTCTCCATCGCTTCCATCTCTGCTAGGAGAAACATGCACGCTTTGGACTGGATCGTTTTGTCGGGATACTTCCTCGTGATGGTGGGGATCGGATGGTGGTCGAAGCGCAGGGTTCATAACGCTGCCGACTTCTTTACTGCCGGCGGCAAGATGCCGTGGTGGCTCGCGGGAATTTCGCACCACATGTCCGGCTATTCGGCGGCCGTGTTCGTCGGTTATGCCGCACTGGCCTACACAACTGGATTTGCCGTTTACGTCTGGTGGGCAATAAGCATCACTATCGCGTGCGTCGTCGGGTCGTTCCTGTTCGCACCGCGCTGGCCGCGGCTGCGCCAGCGCCTGGGCATCATCTCCCCGCTGGAGTACCTCACCACCCGCTACAACCTTCCGGCCCAGCAGGTTCTTGCATGGTCGGGAACCGCGCTGAAGATTTTTGACGTTGCCGCCAAATGGGCAGCCAGCGCCATCCTGCTCGAATCCTTCGCCGGAGTCCCGCTGTCTGTCGGCATCATCCTCGTCGGCGGCGTGACCATGGTGTACTCAACCATCGGCGGCCTTTGGGCAGATGCGCTGACCGACTTCGGGCAGTTTGTCATCCAGTTCGTTGCAGCAATCGCCCTGCTGATTGCGGCCATGGCGAAGCTTGGCGGGTTCTCCTCAATCTTCGGCATCTGGGAGCAGCTGCCGCCATCCCACTCCGCTCCCTTCGGCGGAAACCTGACCATCGCGTTCTTCCTCGCCTACATCGTCATCAGCACCGTTTCCTACAACGGCGGCACCTGGAACCTCGCCCAGCGCTTCATTGCCGCACCCACCGGATCTTCGGCCAAGAAATCGATCCTTCTCTCCGGCGGCCTGTACCTGGTGTGGCCCCTGGTTCTGTTCTTCCCGATGTGGGCAGCGCCGCTGCTTCTGCCCAACCTGGCCAAGCCGGAGCAGTCCTACGCGCTGCTGACCGAAATGCTGCTGCCCGCAGGCCTGGTGGGGCTGGTCCTTGCCGGTATGTTCTCGCACACGATGGCCATGACCTCCTCGGACGCCAATGCAATTTCGTCAGTGATCACGCGTGACATCATTCCGGCCCTGCGGCGGTCCAAGAAGCCGTTGACCTCCAAGACCGAGCTGGCGGCAGGCAGGCTGTCCGTATTCCTGTTCATCGGACTTTCGATGCTCATCGCACTGTCCGCGGATTCCTTCGGCGGAGTCCTGGGCCTCCTGATCCTGTGGTTCGGCGCCCTTGTCGGCCCGATCGCCATTCCCATGCTGCTGGGCATGCTTGCTCCGTTCAAGCGCTGCGGTCCCTCAGCAGCGCTGTTCTCCTGGGCCGCCGGCCTGATCGTGTTCGCCGTGAACAAGTACGTGCTCACAGCGCAGGTGGCAGCGCTGGGCGATCTTGCCCAGGCGGTCTCGGTCGCCGCCCCGATCCTCGCCTCCATCGCGGTCTACTGCCTCATGGGGGTCATCCGGCCCTGGCGCAACGAGGAGTCAGACGCCTTGGTCGATTCCCTGAATGTCGATGTTCCCGACGAGGTCGAAGAGAACGCCATCGCCGCGGGCGTGCGGGCATGACCGGTGTGAAGTCCGGTCATACCCCTTCCGTGCAGGACCTGACAGGATCCGGTTTCTCTCCCGGCGCCCACCTCCAGGACATAATCCTTCCGTGGTGGGACAGCAACGGCGCGGATGACCTTCATGGCGGCGTCCTGACCTGTTTTTCCAACGACGGCGTCCTGGAGTCGAGTGATAAATACACCTGGTCGCAGGGACGCTGGGCGTGGCTGTGTGCCGAAATTGCCGCCGATGCGCGCTCCGGGTTGCTGACGGTCGACGGCGACAAATGGTCCAGGCGGGCACTCCAGACGGCCGAGTTCGTCCGGACCCACTCCGTGCTGGAGGGCGGACTCACCGCCTTCCGGACAGACCAGGCCGGAGGTCCTCTGCCCTCGGGCCCGAACGGTGAACTCGCCACCAGCGTGTTTGCCGACCTGTTCGCGGTCCTCGGCCTTGCAGGGGCAGCAACGGACCCGGCATATCCGGAGCCGGCCCGGTCAGCGGCGTCGGCCACCGCTGACGAAGTCGCGGCCAGCTCCCTGGCGAGGATACGGTCACGGACTGCTTTGACTGCCCCCTATCCGGTCCGGCCGGGCTTCTGCGACCTCGCAGGTCCCATGACACTGCTTCACGCCGGGTCCGAGCTGTATAAGTCAACGGGCTCGGAAGCGGCACGGAACGCCGTGGCTTTTGCGCTCGGCCAACTGTTTGGCGGGCCGGGACAGGCGCCAATGTTGCAGGAAAAGCAGTGGTGGGAGTTCAGGCCGGACTCGGTTCAGGACGAAGAATCACTCCTGGCCAGGCACAGGACGCCCGGGCACCTCCTGGAACTTTTGTGGATGCTGATCCACAGCCAGGAGGCCATGGGGGATTCCGCGGCAGCCCTCCCCGACTGGCTGCCAGGACTTGCCCTGCGCGCGCTGGAGCTTGGCTGGGATGAAGAGCACGGAGGGCTCCTCCGCTACGTTGACAAGGACGGCGGAGTACCAGCCGGGACACTCTTTGGCGGTGACCCCTATGAGGAGCTTGTTCAGTCAACCTGGAGCACCAAGCTGTGGTGGGTGCATGCGGAAGCCATGTACGCCACCAAACTTCTTGCCCGCCACTACGGCGGCTGCGGCTTCGAAGAGTGGAATGCAAAGATCACCGACTACACGCTTGCAACCTTTCCACATCCGGGCGGACAGGAATGGACGCAGATCCGGGACAGGCAGGGAGCGCCGCTGGACATGGTGGTTGCCCTCCCTGTCAAGGATCCGTTCCACATCGCACGGACTTTGGTATTTCTCAATCGGCTCGAAAAGGATGATTTACATGCAGCACAGTGACCTCACCGTGAGCGCAGCTCAATACGGGACGCTCGCCGTCCGCGCCTACCCAGGGAAGAACGAACTCGGCAAGGCAGCCGGGGAGCATGCTGCCCGGGTCATTGCGGACGCAATCAGGGCCAACGGCACGGCCAGGGTCATGTTCGCTGCGGCGCCCAGCCAGGAAGACACCCTGAAAACGCTTATTGCCGCCACAGACGTCGACTGGTCCCGTGTGGAGTGCTTCCATATGGACGACTACGTTGGGCTCCGTCCTGATGCCCCGCAGGGCTTCGGAAACTGGCTGCAACGGCTGGTTTTCGATTCAGTCACGCCCAAGGACTTCCACCGCATCAACACGGCCGGCGATGCTTCCCAGGGGGCGGAGGATTACGCCCGCGTCATGGGGTCAGCTCCCTTCGACCTCGTGCTGTGCGGCCTCGGCGTCAACGGGCACCTGGCCTTCAATGATCCGCCCGCTGATTTCAATGACCAGAAGGCTGCCCGCGTGATTCATCTGGATGACGTCTCACGGCAGCAGCAGGTTGACGAGGGCCACTTCGAGCGGCTGGAGGACGTGCCCACCCACGCCGTGACCGTGACCATTCCGCGTCTGCTCAACGCGGCGGCGATCGTTGCCTCCGTTCCGGGCAGTGCAAAGAAACAGGCGGTTGAAGACACCCTCACCAGGGCCGTTTCAGGAACGCACCCCGGCACGATTCTTCGAACCCACCCCAATGCGTCCCTGTACCTCGACGATGAGTCCGACCCGCGATGACTGACGCGGCGGACCTGGGCGCCACTTACCTGGCACGGATCACGGCCCTCCTGGAACGGATTCACGGCGAAGAGCAGGCCTCCATCTCGAAGGCGGCTTCGCTCCTTGCCGACCAGATAGCTGCCGACCGGCTCATCCATATTTACGGGCCGGGCGGCCATTCCAACCTCGCCAGCCAGGAAGTGTTCTTCCGCGCCGGCGGCCTGATGCACGTCTCGGCGATCCTCGATGAGGGGACCATGCTATCCGGCGGGGCGCTGCGCTCCATGGCCATGGAACGGACGCCCGGCTACGGCCGCATCGTGATCGAAAACGCGGGACTGACGCCCGGGGACGTGTTGATCCTTGTGAACGCTTACGGAATCAACACCGCACTCATCGACGCTGCCCTGGCGGCGGGTGCGCTGGGCGTGCGGACCATTGGCGTCTCCTCACGGGGGCATGCCGACGGCACGGCAGCCGGCCACCCCGCACGGCACCCGTCGGGATCCAACCTGCATGACGTCGTCGACCTTCACATTGACACGAAAGTGCCGATCGGAGACGCCGTCGTCGAGCTGCCGGGCGTCACCGAGAAAATCGGGGCCGTTTCGACCTTCGCCAACGCCTACACCCTCAACTGGCTGGTGCAGTGCACCATCAAGGAACTGACGGAGCGCAACATCGAGCCGCCTGTCTGGCGGTCGGGTAACGCCCCTGGCGGCGACGAAGCCAACCGAAAGTTCCTGGACAGGTTCAAGGGCCGGGTGCATTCCCTGTGACAGTGCAGACCGCCAGGGGCCGCGACGCGGCCCGCGGGGACGTCCTCACTGTCCGGTACGACGACGGATACATCGTCTCCGTTGAACGCAGGCACGATCCCAACGCCTCGGACTTGCCCGTGCTGTCCCCCGGATTCGTCGACGCGCAGGTCAACGGTTACCTGGGACTTGACGTCAACGGGCCCGACACCGACAGCATGGTGATCGAGCGAATCACCGAGGAACTGGCGCGGATCGGCGTGACCACATGGGTGCCCACCGTCATCACCGCCAGTGAAGACGCGATCAGCCACGCACTCAGGTGTGTGGAGAAGGCCCGGAACGCGGATGCACGGGTGCGGGATGCCATTCCCAGCGTCCACGTTGAAGGGCCCTTCATTTCGGACCAGGACGGGGCGCGCGGAGTGCACGACGCCAGCCAGGTCCGGGCCATTGATCCCGAGGAGGTGCGGCGGTGGGGCGCCATCACCAGGATCGGCGTGGTGACAGTATCGCCGCATTGGGCTGACGCGCCGAGGGGAATCCGGGAGATCTGTGCCATGGGCGTCCGGATTTCCATCGGCCACACCCATGCAACCGCGGCCCAGGTCCTCGGGGCCATCGACGCCGGGGCAACACTGTCAACCCACTTGGGCAACGGTATTGCCCCGATGATTCCGCGCCATCCCAACGCCATCTGGACCCAACTGGCCGACGACCGCGTAACCTGCGGCCTGATAGCTGACGGCCACCACTTGCCGTCCGAAACACTGGAGGTCATGCTGCGCGCCAAAGGAACCCGCGGGGCATTTCTCGTTTCGGACATGACGGCGGTTGCCGGGAAGCCACCGGGGCGCTACGCGACTCCTGTGGGTGGAAGTGTTGATCTTGATGAACACGGCCGGCTCTCACATGTGGGCAGCGAGCTTCTGGCCGGCGCCGCTGCCAGCCTTCCCGACGGCCTGCGCAACGTAGTCAGGTCAACGAGCCTGGGTTTGGGGCAGGCGCTCAAACTCGTCACGGAAAACCCGGCACGGACACTGCCGGGAGCCCGTCCAGGGCTGGGAACGCTGCAGCCCGGCGCGCCTGCGGACATGGTCCTCGTCTCGGATTCCGGAACGGTGCTGGAGGTCATCAGGTCCTCGCCAAGGCGGGAGGAGATCGGCCCATGAACGACGCATCCATCACAACGGACCACAGTGGCAGCAGCTGCCTGCAGGTGGGCGCCGCCTCCGTGGAGGTTTCCGTCCCGGCCGGCACCATGATGTCCGGATTCGCCGCACGCGTGGAGCCGAGCACCGGCGTCCATGACCCCCTGACCGTGCGGGCACTTGTTATCGACGGCTTCTGCTGGGTGACGGTGGATGTGTGCGGCCTCGACGGACCCACCTGCCGGACCATAGCGGACTGCATCCCCTTCCGCGAAGGGCATGCCGTGATCAGCGCCACCCACACCCACTCGGGGCCGTGTGCCATGCGTGGCGGTTTGGGGGACTGCGACCCGGACATCATCGAGGCCATCAGCGCGGCCGCGGCAGTGGCCGTCAAGGATGCCTCCAACTCCCGGGAACCGTGCCAGGCCTATTACGGATCCTTTGCGGGCCTTGGCATTGCCAAGAACCGGCGGCACCCCGGGCGTGCAATAGACCCCGCACTGCAGGTTGTGGTCTTCAAGCGGGACGACGGGACAGCCAGGGCCTGGCTGGTGCAGTATCCGTGCCATCCCGTTGTGCTTGGCGCCGACAACCGGCTGGTTTCCGGGGACTACCCGGCCTTCGTGCGGAGCCACCTTGAGCGCGCAGCCCCAGGTTCCACCGCTGTCTTCCTGACCGGGGCCGCCGGCGATGTCAATACCGGTCATTCGGCTGAGAGTTCCTATTCCCAGGCAGCGGCTGAGCACCGGACGTTCGAGGAAGCTGAACGGATAGGAGGACTGCTCGGCGAGGCCGCGGCCCAGGCACGGACCTCGGGCAAGCCGCTCGGAGGGGTCATTCTGGCTGCAGCAGCATCCATCGACCTCTCCTTCGAGGTACTTGACGCCCGCATCCCTGCGGAATCAGCGGCCTACTGGACTAAGCTCATGGCGGACGCGGCGCCCGGGCAAAGGGCCTTGCTGCAGACCTGGATCGACTGGGCGGCACGGGACCACCTGCTGAGGGACATGAAATGGAGGGGGACGGTGACAGTTCTCCGGCTGGGCAGCCTGCTGGTGGTGGCACTGCCAGGGGAACCCTTCCTCAGGTGTGCCGAGCGCATCCAGGAAGCCTTCGCCACTCCCGTCATCGTTGCCGCCTACAGCAACGGCTGTCCAGGGTACTTTCCCACTGCCGACGAATATGACCACGCAGGATACGAAGTCACGGACGCCCATCGTTATTACGGGATGCCCGCCCCCTTCAAGCGGGGCAGCGCGGAGCAGCTGGTGGAAACGGCCATTGAACTGGGACGGCGGCTGCTGTGAGGCCCAGATCCACAATTGTCCAGGTCGCCAAGCTCATCGGGGTGGCACCTTCCACGGTGTCCCGGGCATTCACGGATCCCGGGAAGCTGAAGCCGGAGACTGTCCAACGGGTCATGGACGCAGCTGCAGAGATCGGATACGTCCCCAACCACCATGCACGCGCGTTGATCACCGGCCGCTCAGGCGCAATCGGGCTGGTGCTGCCCGATGTTGCCAACCCCTTCTTTCCCCCGCTGATCCGTTACGCGCAGCTGGCGGCGGAGGATTACGGGCTCGCCGTGTTCGTTGCAGACACAGCTGAGGACACCAAGCGGGAATTGCAGATGATTGAACGGCTGTCGCCGCAGGTGGAGGGCCTGATCATAGCTTCGTCGCGGCTCTCGGACCGGGTTCTCCAGACGGTTGCCGAGCGGCAGCCGACCGTGCTGATCAACCGGGACGTCGCCGGCGTCCCGCGCGTCCTCATCAGCACGTCCAAGGCGCTCACGGACGGGCTCCGCCACCTGGTGGATGCCGGCCACACCCGTATCGCCTATGTTGGCGGTCCGGCGAGGTCCTGGTCTGATGGGCAGCGTCATGGCGCCGTGCAGTCAACCTTGGAAAGCCTCGGGCTTGAAACCTTTTTCTTCCGCGCGAAGTCCGGAAACTACGCCGATGCCCTTGAAGTCAGCGGCGAGGTGGAAGCCGCCGGAGCTACCGCCGTCGTAGCCTTTGACGACGTTGTTGCCCACGGCCTGATGTCCGGATTCCGGGCACACGGCCTGCGCGTCCCCGAGGACATCAACGTCCTGGGGTGCGATGACACCCTGGCGATAACAACCCATCCGCCACTGTCGAGCATCTCTCTGGACCTGGCATCTGCCGCCCGGAGCGCTGTGGCAATGCTGAGGTCGGCGGGCCGGCCAGGGGCGAGCAGCGACCAGCGCTTCGAACTCGAGGGGTCCCTGGTGCTTCGCGGCACCACGACTTGATCGAGTTGGCCTAGGGTTCCCTGGTATGGCGGGCACGAACTCACAGGTTCGCGGCTTCCTCCTCCGCCAGCCTGATCATGCGGAGTTCGTCCTCCACGGCGCGGGACGGCCAGTAATCCTTGGCCAGCTCAACGGCCCGGACCCTGTCCGCTTCAGGGAAGAGCTTGCCGAGCAGCCCGGCCGCCTGCAGCAGGGCAATCAGGGCTATGGTCCTGGGTTCGGGTGCCTTGGTGCCGGTCTTGGCGGACGCGGAATCCGGCGCCTGGGCCCCGGCTGTGCCGGCACCGGCAGCCGTTGCGTCGGCAGCCCCGGAATCAGGCGGCTCGAGGTTGGACGGCGCACCGCTGAGTGCCGCTTCGATTTTCTTCAGGAGCGCGGCTTCCGGGGCATGGTCCTTTTCCGGGTAGCGTACGGCGCGGAAAAGGCCCAGGTGCCTTTCGCCGACGTGTTCCACGATGCCCAGGGAAGCCATCCCCTCGTAGACGCGCTGCACTTCGGCGCGGCCCTCGAGCACCGAGACCCACCATCGTGGAGTGTGCGGCCGTGACTTGCCGCGGATGAGCTCCAGCTCGTGCTGCAGGTGGGTGTCCGGCGCAGTGCCGGCAGCCCTGACGTGCTTGCCCTGCAGCTCGATGGCACCGAGCAGGTCCAGCTCGGCCAGCACAGCACCTGCCAGCGTGGTCCGAAGTGCGAAGACCGGAATTTCGGGTTTTCCGCTGGCATCATTTGTGGCCAGCAGCAGGAATGCCTGGGGAAGGCTCAGTTCCACCGCTTGGGGTGTTTCAGCGTCCATAGCACCATGGTGCGCCTGTCTGGCAGAGACTTCTACGGCCGAAGTACCTTGATTTCCCCGCTGGAACCCCTGTACCTGCGCCGGGGCAAAGGATGAAGGGGACGACGGCGGGACGTCCCGCCGTCGTCCCCTTGCGTGTCGCATCCGGAAGGGTCGCCGGTGGGCGGCGTTGCTGGCACACTGGCCCAATGAACGAGGCACTCTCACCCTCCCGCAGGCCTGGCATCCGGGCAGCGATGTTCGTCGATTTTGACAACGTCTTTACCGGCCTGCAGGCACTGGATCCACTGGCAGCGAAGCGGTTCGCCGAAGACCCCAAGCACTGGGCGGACGCATTGTCAGCCGGCGGTTCCGGCGAGGGGCCCCGCCGCTTCCTGATCCGCAACTGCTACCTGAACCCGATGGTGTACTCGAAGTACCGGACATATTGGACCCGGGCCGGTTTCCGCGTGATCGACTGCCCGTCGCTCACGCAGCGGGGAAAGAGCAGCACGGACATCAACCTGGTGCTCGATGCCATGGACGCGCTCTCCGGAAGCGGCGGGATCGAAGAGTTCTTCATCGCCTCGGCCGATGCCGACTTCACGTCCCTGATCCAGCGTTTCCGTGCGGCCGACCGGATGACGACGGTCATCGCTGCCGGTGCTGTGGCCTTTGCCTACCGGGAGATGGCGGACCATGTGGTGGAGTCCCACGATTTCGTGGCGATCCTCAACGGAACCGCCGGGGAGCCCATCCATGCGGTGGCGTCTGCGAAACAGCCGAATGTCCCTGCTCCAGCCAAAACGAAATCCAAGGTTAGCTCGCCGGCAATCCGTGAGGTGCTGGAGTTCGTGCGCTCCGCGCCGGGACCGGTGGTCGGCGCGATGGTGGCCCACCGGGCGCTCACGGCAGACCCTTCCCTGAAGACGGACTGGGGCGGCTTCGGGAAGTTCGGGACCTGGGTCTCGCAGATCGGCAAGGACCTCGAGTATTCCGCAGCCCAGGGCGGCTGGGTCTGGGACGGGAAACGGTTCTCGAGCGAGGATCTTCCCGTGCCGGCGGAGCAGCAGCCGGGCGTCGAAGAGCAGGTCACCCGCGTGACGGATGTGCCGGCTCTTTCAGCGTCCCAGTTCCGGCAGATTTTCCAGTCCTTGGCGGCCCGGCTTCGTGAACACCCGGTCAACCGCACCGAACTGAGCCGCCAGGTGCGGGACGACTGCGTTAGTGCCGGCCAGCCGGTCTCACGCAACGCGGTCAGTTTCGTCCTGCAGGGCCTCGCGTACGCCAACTTCCAGCTCAGCGACCAGGCGACGGCCGCGGAACTTGCAGCAGCCTGGACGGCGAATGTGGAAGAACTCTGCCGGGTGGCGCTGCTGGAGTTCGATGCCGCTGAAAAGCTGGCGGTGCGCCGGTGGGCCAGCGGCGGACTGCTGGACGCCTAAACGTGCTGGTCGAAAAGCACCGGGTTGAACTGCCGGCTGCTATCCGGCACAGCAGGACTAGACTACTAGCAGAACATCCCTTCCAAAACGGGGAGGTCCTCATGGACGCCGAAACCGCCGGCGTGACCGGTCATGATGTCACCACCATCGTTTGCGTGTGCGGCAACACCGTCAGCCAGGACGGCTTGATCCAGGCCAACTCCCAGGGCATACCTGTTCATGCCGGAGGAGACACTCCCATCCCGGATGGCCTGGCGGCGTGGCCCGAGGATGAGGACCTGTACACGCTGTGCCCCAGATGCGGCCGCGTGTACCGCGATGCCGTCATCGAAGAAACAGGAACGGCGCCCGTTGCTTTCCGGGTGGACGTCACCGCTGACCCACTTGCCGGAGCCATCCAGGCCCACTGGAACCTCAGCGTGTAGGCGCCCGGCCTTAGGAAGCCGGCGTCACGCCGGGCGCGTTGCGGGCCTGCCTCCCAAGGGGGCCCTGCCGGTACCTGTTTCAGCAGACCCTCCCTAACGCGCCCGATAAGCCGTTGACTGGAGGAAGGCCGCGCACAAGCGTGCCGGCACGGACTGCCAGTGGCAAAGGAGTCATCATGCATACACGAACACTCGGACAGGGACTGCAGGTTTCGGCGATCGGCCTCGGCTGCATGGGCATTTCGCAGGGCTACGGCCCCAACCCCGGGGACCGCCAGGCGATGATCGGGGTGATCCGTGACGCGGTCGGCCTGGGAGTCACCTTCTTTGACACCGCCGAGGTGTACGGCCCCTACGTCAACGAGGAAATCGTCGGGGAAGCACTCGCGCCGGTGCGGGACGAGGTAGTCATCGCAACGAAGTTCGGGTGGCGGATCGAGGGCGGCAAATCCGTGGGGCTGGACAGCTCACCCGAGCAGATCAAACGCGTGGCGGACGAGTCGCTGCGCCGGCTGCGCGTGGACGCGCTGGACCTCTTTTACCAGCACCGCGTGGACCCCGGGGTGCCCATCGAAGAGGTGGCCGGCGCCGTGGGCGAGCTCGTCCAGGCCGGCAAGGTCCGCCACTTCGGGCTCTCAGAGGCCTCGGCTGCGACCATCCGCGCCGCCCACACAGCGTTTCCCGTGACAGCCGTCCAGAGCGAGTACTCGCTGTGGACGCGGGATCCGGAGCCGGAAGTGCTGCCCACCCTGGCGGAACTGGGGATCGGGTTCGTGCCCTTCAGCCCGCTCGGCAAGGGCTTCCTCACCGGGACCGTGGATACGTCCACGCAGTTCGCGGAAGGTGACGTCCGCGGCACCATCCCCCGCTTCACCCCGGAGAACCGTGCCGCCAACCAGGCGCTGGTGGCGCACGTCGCCGGCCTCGCCGCCGCCAAGAACGCCTCGCCGGGGCAGATCGCACTGGCATGGCTCCTGGCACAGCACCCCTGGATCGTTCCCATCCCGGGCACACGCCGCCGGGAGCGCCTCGAAGAGAACACCGCAGCTACAGCCGTTGCGCTGTCCGCCGACGAAGTCGCCGACCTGAATGCCGTGGCGAGCCGGATAGGGGTGCAGGGCAACCGCTACAACGACACGCACATGCGCTACGTCGGACGCTGACCGCTCACGCCACCTGAACGGCCGAACTTTTAGCTGCCCAACGCCTGAAAAGAGCGGACGACGGCGGGAGGTCCCGCCGTCGTCCGTTTTCCGTTTGCGAGGCGCCGCTTCCTCAGCTGACCCCGCCCGGCACTTCTAGAGCTGCCCGGTGGGGCCGGTGTCCTCGACTTCGCCGCGCCAGCCGCCGGTTTCGGTACCGCGCGATTCGATGAAGTCCTTGAACTTGCGCATGTCAGATTTCACCTGCATCTGGTCCATCTTCAGTGCCGCACCTGCTTTTTCAGTGAGGGTTTCCGGCGCCCATTCGAAATGGACCCTGACCTTCGTGTGGTTGGCATCCAGGGGCGTAAACCTGATGATGCCGGCATGGGACTTGCCGTCGGTGCTGCGCCAGGCGATCCGGTCGTCAGGCTCCTGGTCGACTATTTCAGTATCGAATTCCCGCTGGACACCGCCCACTTTGGTAACCCAATGGTTGGTGGTGTCCGTCAGCTGGGTTACGGATTCGACGCCGGACATGAATTGCGGAAAGGATTCGAACTGGGTCCACTGGTTGTACGCGGTCCGCAGCGGCACTGCTACTTCAACGGTCTCTTCAACGTGTTCCATTGCTTCCTCCTCATGACGGACGGCTGCAACAGCGGACCGGCAGAGTTTGCCATCCTGCCAGTCAGGCAGCCGCCACTTTTGCACGATAAGTCCGGCGGGCACCGGTGTCCAGACCCTTGGAATTGCCAGAATGACGGCATCATCGGATGACATTGACCGGCACAGTCGTAGGCTACTGGTAGGCCGGACGCCTAATGACGGGCCCGGGTCCCGAAGGGAACGACGAGTGGACAGTACTGCTGGTTACTGGTTCTTGGGTGCCGCCGAGTGGGGCAATGCGGCTGCCGACGTGCACGCCGGCAAAGTAGGATCGCCCTCCTGGTCGGAGGGCAACCTGGTGCGGCCCCTGATTCACGGTGCCACCTATTTCGCCCGGCTGCATGAGGAGCTCTCGGCCCTGCAAGCGGGAGACCGTGTGTGGTTCACCGACTGGCGTGGCGACGGCGACGAAAAGCTTACGGCGGACGGGCCGGCCATCGGAGAGTTGCTGGCGCGGCTTGCCCGGGACGGAGTGGAAGTGCGCGGCCTCGTGTGGAGGTCACACGGAGAACGCGTGTCCGCCCCCATGAGCAACCTGTCCAACGAGCACCTCAGCCGCCAGATCAACGACGCCGGCGGCGAGGTGCTGCTGGACCAGCGGGTGCGGCTCTTCGGCTGCCATCACCAGAAACTGTTCGTCATCCGCAACCGTAATGACCCTTCCCGGGACATCGCATTCGTTGGCGGGATCGATCTTTCCCACAGCCGCCGGGACGACGCCGATCATATGGGAGACCCGCAGTCGGTGGAGATGGATCCCCGGTACGGGAAACAGCCTCCATGGCACGATGCTGCCCTGGAACTGCGCGGCCCGGTGGTGGCGGATGTGCTGAAGCTGTTCGCGGAAAGGTGGGACGACCCCCATCCCCTGGACCGGCGCACTCCGTACCGGATGCTGCTGCAGCGCCTGGCGGATATGCCGCGGCACCCCGAGCCCCTGCCGGAGACTGCGCCGCCACCGCCGCCGGCCGGCCC
The DNA here is from genome assembly GCF_002953935.1 of Arthrobacter sp. PGP41. NCBI lineage: Bacteria > Bacillati > Actinomycetota > Actinomycetes > Micrococcales > Micrococcaceae > Arthrobacter > Arthrobacter sp. PGP41. The sequence goes on from NZ_CP026514.1 coordinate 3,765,594, forward strand.
GCACGCCGTGCAGCTGCTGCGCACCTACGGCGTGAAGCATCCGCCGTTCCCGTTCGCACCCGATGGTGAACGGAGCGTTGCCCGGGCCTACACAAAAGCATTCGGCCTGGCCCGCTCCTTGATTTACATCGAGGACCAGTACCTGTGGTCTGCTGAGGTGGCGGCCGGTATCGCAGGGGCCCTCGAACAGAACCCAGGGTTGAATGTGATCGCCGTGGTACCGCGCTACCCGGACTCCGACGGTCCGCTGGGAGGGCCGCCCAAGCGGCTCGGCCAGCTGCGCGCCATCGAAAGGATGCGCCGCGTGGCTCCCGACAGATTCGGCGTGTTCAACCTGGAGAACAGGGCCGGGACACCGATCTATGTCCATGCCAAGATCTGCATCATCGACGACACCTGGTTCACGTGCGGATCGGACAACTTCAACCGGCGGTCCTGGACCACGGACAGCGAGCTTACCTGCGCGGTCATCGACACCTCCGCTGGCCAGGGGGAGGCGCCCGGCGCAGGCACTGGCCCGGGCACCAGTCCCGGCACTGGTCCCGGGGCTTCCAGTCCGCTGGCCCAGGGGCTGCGGCGGCAGCTCTGGGCCGAGCACCTGGGCCTGGACCAGGATGACCCCCGGCTGAGCGATCCGGCGGACGGCCTCGGCCTGTGGAATGCCGCTGCCGATGCCCTGGATGAATGGCACAAAACTGACCGCCTCTCGCCCCGCCCCGGGGGTCACGCGCGGCACCACACCACACACCCGGTCACACGCCTGCAGCGCCTCTGGGCGGATCCTGCGTACCGCTTTTTGGTGGACCCGGACGGCCGCCCCCGCAAACTGCGCGGGACTACACGGTTTTAGGCGAGCGGGTCGATGTTCAACATGGGGTTTCACCGCTTACCGATAGGCGCCGTGCCGCAAGGAATGGGAGCCGGGGGTCACCCAGGGTCGCGCCCAGTCGCCGTCTTGGCCACCCTCGCAGCCGTGGCCTTCGGATTGAGGGCAGTGATCGAGCTTCCCGGCGAGGTCACATACTGGGATCCGCAGACTCCGCGTGACTATGCCGCGGTGGCCTTAACCTCCCTGGCCTTGCTGTTCTTGGGCGGTACCCTCTGGGCCATGGGGAGGACTGGACAGCGCATGGACACAAGGACCCGAAAAGCCGCGAGGGTCAGCCGGGTGTCCCTGCGCACAGCGGCGGCCGCTGCACTGGTGGTCTCCTTCTCGAATTTCCTGGAAGACTTTCTGCGGCTGCGCTGGTTCGGAACAACCTTTGTCGCAGGAATCCTGGTGCTCTCCCTCGCGCTGCTGACAGCAACGGTCGCCCGTTTTGCGGCCACTCCCCGGAAGGCGCCTGCCGAAGCGCTCCTTTTGCTGGCCATCACCGCCGGCGTTGTTTTCCTGTCCTTGTCAATGTTCCTTGCGTGCTTGGCCCTGCTGGCGGTGGCTGCCTACTACGCCCGAAGCCGAATCACAACCGTCCGTCCCCCTTCTGACGCGAGTTAAGCGCGGGCCAGCAACTGAATGGAGCAATTCCGGGCAAATCTTTTCCGCTTACTGCGCTACCGTGCGCCGAAGCCGCCGCCAGTTCGGCCCTGCCTACGGCTTCCGCATGCCCCGTCCTCCACCTAACCGACCTGGAGGTCGAGCTCCACGGGGATGGGCCTGCGGACGGCATCATCGACCGGGCAATGCTTCAGGCCCCACTCGACAATCCTCCGAACAGCCGCCTCATCGGCTGCAGGCCCTACCCGAACCGCCACCCGCATGCTGACCGGGCCGGCGCTGACGTCCTCGGAGATGCCCAGGATGCCTCGGTCGTCAGACTCACTGTCCACGTCGACCTGCAGCCCGGGCAGTTCCACGCCCTGCTCGGCAGCACGCATCACCATCAGGGTTGCGGCGCACGAGGCATAGGCAGCGCGGAAGAGCCAGCCGGGCGACGGTGCCGAACCGGTTCCACCCACGCCAGCGACCATATCGGTCTCCAGGGAGGAGCCATCCGTTCCTGTGACCCGGATGCGGAGGCCTTCCATCACAACGGCCGACGCGGTCGAATCGCGGTAGCGCGCCTCGTCAGTATGGGCGCCCAGAAATTCTTTGGCCGACTTGATTGCTTCGGCAATTCGGGAGCTGCTCATCGGTCTCCTCCGACTGGGTCTTGGTACTGCCGGCGCTCTTGCGTCAACGGCCGCCTACCGGGTGTGATGTCGACGCATCGGGTATGGGAGTCAGCCAGTTTCATGGTCCCGGTGGCATGCCGGACAGTCAATAACGCATTCAGAAAAGGGGGCGCCGCTCCTGCCCGCCCCCACGACTGGCCCTGGATGTCACACAAAGCCGCGGCAGCAGGATGTGGACTAGCAACGCCCTACTCTTAACGGGTGACTTTGACTAAGATGCGCACCGCCGCCGCGAGCTCCCTCGCCGCCGCCGGTCTCCTGTTTTCCCTCGCCGCCTGTTCTGCGCCGGCCACCACCTCGCCAACCACCTCTGCACCGCCGTCCACGGCAGCGGCTGCCCCCAGCGCCTCCGGCACTTGCGACGGCGTGAAGGTCATCGTCGATTCCGGCGCACTGAAGCAGTCTGCCGCTGACAAGTCCGTGTGCGTGCCGGTGGACGGTCCCACCGCTGCGTCCAAGGTGCTCGAGGAAGCCAACGTAAAGACCGAAGGCACCAAGCAGTACCCCACGCTCGCGTGCCGGGTGAACGGGGTGCCGGCCGCGGACTTCGACATCAAGCACAAGGGCGGCACGTACAAGGAAGAATGCACCGGCATGCCCGCTGCCTTCGCCTACTGGTCCCTTTGGATTAAGAAGGACGCTGGCGCCTGGGAATACGCGCAGGAAGGCCTCGACACCCTGCAGGTCAGCCCGGGCCAGAGCCTGGAACTGCTCTTTACCGTCGACGGCGAACCGGCCGCCCCCGCGGCATGACCTTCCGACCCGCGCCGCTGCGCGCCGGCATTGTTCTCGCCGTCGTGTTCATCGCGGCGCGGGTCATCTACCGCGTCCTTTTCAACGGCGCGGGCCTTGGCTCGCCCGTCCTGCTCGACCTGCCGGCCATGCGGCTGCCGGCCCCCTACGCCCACGTGGTGTTCCTTGGTCCGGTCACAGGACAAGGCCTGTGGGCGGCGGTCCTGTCTGCCCTGCCGATCGCCGGGCTGTTCATTGGGTTCGGTCTGCTCAATGCGTTCGTGGACGTGGCCCGCGGCTTCGTTCACCTGGCCCGCCGCGGCCCCATGCAGGGCCTGGCCCGCACGCTGGTCGTGGCGTGGGCGGCACTCCCGGCGCTGGCCGACGCCGTGACCTCCGTACGCCTGGCGTTCCGGCTGCGGGGCGAACGCTTCGGGCCCCGCGCCCTGGTGCCCGTCCTCGAGCGCACCCTTGAACACGCGGCCCGGGTAGCCGCCGCCCTTGAGCTGCGCGGCTTCGGGAGCCGCGCCGCACACCACCCCGGGAACGACGACGGCGGCCCGCTCCTGGTGCGCGACGCCCGGTTCCGCATCGGTGACGCGCAGGTCCGTGTGGCCGGGTTCACGCCGTCGAGCGGGTCCATCACCGTCATTACGGGACCTACCGGATCCGGCAAGTCCACCATCCTGCGGGGCATCGCCGGCCTGCTCTCCCACGTGGACGGCGGAGAGATTTCCGGCACCGTTCGCGTCGCCGGAGCGGACCGTGCCCCCATGCCGCCCCGCGATACCGCCCGGCTCATCGGCGTCGTCCTGCAGAATCCCCGCGCCGCCTTCGCCAGCACGCGGGTGCGGGACGAAATCTCCCTCGCCCTTGAGCTGCGCGGCATGCCATCGGCCGCCGCCAAGGCCCGGGTGCTGGAGGTTGCCGAGCGCATCGGGGTGACGGCGCTGCTGGACCGGAATATCAGCACCCTTTCCGCCGGGGAGGCAACGCTCGTGGCCATCGCCGCCGCGGTGGTGGAACAGCCTCCCCTGCTCCTGGTGGACGAGCCGCTGGCCGACCTCGACACCACGGCCCGCAGGCACGTCATCTCCGTGCTCAACACCCTCGCGGGCGACGGTGTCTGCGTCATCGTGGCGGAGCACAGGGCGGCAGCGCTCGTCCCGGTTGCCGACTCCTGGTGGACCATTGCCGACGGCGAGCTGGTACCGGGTGCCGCGCCCTCCGCGCCGGTCCCGACGGTTGCGCACCCCACGCCTGTTCCAGATGCCGAATACGCGCCCGTGCTGACAGCGGCCAACCTCGCGGTGCACCGCAAGGGCACGCCACTGGTTCGCGACGCCTCCCTGGCCCTGCACCGCGGCGAAGTGGTGGCCCTGGTGGGGCCGAACGGGGCCGGGAAGTCGTCCCTCCTGGTGGCGCTTGCCCTCGGTGAGGGAGCGGGCGGAGTAGAAACCAACGACGGCGGAACGGCCGACGGCGGCCGCGTCGCCCTGGTGCCGGACGCCTCGGACGACCTCTTCACCAGGGATACGGTCGAGGGAGAGCTCCGCGCGGCCGAGCGGCGCCTTGGGCGCCGAAAGACCGGCGGGCAGCCCGCGCCCGGCTTTGCGGCGTCACGCCTGGCCCGTCTGCGGGGAGACGTCACGATCCCCATCGGTCATGAGCATCCCCGGGACCTTTCTGCAGGAGAACGCAGGATCCTGGCCATTGCGCTGCAGACCATGGACGATCCCCAGGTACTCCTGATCGACGAGCCCACCCGCGGGCTCGATCCGGCCGCGCGCACGGCGGTCTCGGCCGCGCTCCGGTCCGCGGCCGACTCCGGTACCGCTGTCCTGATCGCCACGCACGACCATGACTTTGCCCAGGGCCTCGGTGCCCGGATCCTCCCGATGCGGGACGGCGTCGCACCCTCTTCCGCCCCGGTCGAAGCGTCCGAACCGCCCGTTCTGCTTCCCCGGCAGGTGGGCTCCGGGCCAAAGCCAATCACCGAACCGGACACCCCCGGCGCAGCAAGAAAGCCCCGAATCCGGCTGCCGCGCGGCGTCGAACTCTCCGTCCTGGCAGCCGCAAACCTTGTGGCCCTCGCAGCGTTCTGCTGGCCGCTGCTTGCCGCGGCCCTCCCGCAGGATGCAGCCGCCGCCCTCCCCTACGCAGCGCTGGCAATCGCGCCGCTCGCCGCCGTCGCCATTGTTGTGTCCCTGGACGGTTCTGTCCGTTCGGCACACACGGTGGCGCTGCTCGGCGTCCTGGCAGCAGTCGGCACGGCTGTCCGGGTGGCGAGCACCGGCGTCGGGGGCGTTGAAGCGGTCTTTATCCTGCTGATCCTGGCCGGCCGGGCCTTCGGTGCGCGTTTCGGCATGCTGCTCGGCGCCGCCACCATCGCCCTCTCAAGTGCCCTGTGGGGCGGGATCGGGCCGTGGACTCCGTTCCAGATCTTCGCCTGTGCGTGGGTGGGTGCGGGGGCCGGCCTGCTCCCCCGGCGGGTGCGCGGCAGGGCCGAACTGTGGATGCTGGCCGGCTATGGTGTGGTGGCGTCCTACCTGTTCGGCCTGTTGACCAACCTGTGGTTCTGGCCCTTCGCGGTGGGCGCGGGCACCGGCATCTCCTATGTGCCCGGCGCGCCGCTGGGCACCAACCTGAGCAGCTTCCTGCTGTATTCGCTGGTGACGTCGACGGCGGGCTGGGACACCCTGCGCGCCGTCACCACGGTGATCGGAATCGCCGTGGTGGGGCGGGCCATCCTCGCCGCGCTCCGGCGGGTGAAGCCGGTCTCCAGCGCAGGCGGGTACGCAGGCCAGGCTTCGTCCGCCCAGGCCAGGGACCGGCTACAGCTCAGGGTTTGAACACAGCACTGGGAACCCAACCCTTTCAGCACGCCTGCCTCACGGTACGGTGCATCACGATTTTGTGGGGGCATCGCCTACGACTTCGGGATTCTTTACGAAAACCTCTGAGTGAGAGCGCTGCTGCGCTGGGCAAGGGTCCGGAAAATTCCCGTGTGGTCAAGGGCGCCGTCGCCCCGCGCCACCATATCCTCGAAAAGACCCTGGATTACCGTGCTCAGGGGTAGCTCCAGGTGCGCTGTTCCAGCCGCCCCCAGCACGAAATTGAGGTCCTTCAGCTGGTTTTGGGCGCTGCCGCCACCCGTGAAGTCGCCGTCAATCCATCTGTGCCCCTTTTGGCGCAGCACCTCGGAGTCGGCCAGCCCACCCCGAAGCAGTTCAAGCATCACCGATGGATCCAGTCCCCCGCCGCGCGCGAGAAGCATGGCTTCGGAAACTGCCGTGACCGTGCCGGCGACCACGATCTGGTTGCAGGCCTTGGCCAGTGCGCCCGAACCTCCCGGGCCCATGTACCGGATGGTGCTGCCTATGAACCCGAACACCGGCGCGACCGAGTTAAACGTGTCCTCGTCCCCGCCCACCATGATGCTCAGCGTGCCGTTTTCGGCACCCACGGTGCCGCCACTGACGGGGGCGTCCAAAACCCTGACGTTGTGCTCTCGAAGCATCCGTTCGCCAAAGGCCGCCACTGCCCCCGGCGAGACGGTCCCGTGCACGACGAGTATCGGGCTGGCAATGCCCCGGGCTGTCCATCCGGCTATCATGCCCTCTTCTCCCGGAAGCAACGATTCGACGTGGCTTAGGTCCGGCAACACCGTGAGAACGATGTCAGCGGCCGCCTCAAAAGGTGAGGCGGCAACGCGGGCGCCCAGGCCCGCCAGGGCTTCGGCCTTCGAAGCAGTCCGGTTCCAGACAGTCAGCTCGCGGTAGCCCTTCAGCAGCCGGCGCGCCATGGGTTCCCCCATCGGCCCTAATCCCATCAGGGCAAGCGCTGGGTGGTCAGGTTCAGGCATTGGGATCCTTTAGTGATAAGGGCTGTATGGGATAGCCGACTGGAGCCAGGCGTTACTGATTGGTCAGGAGATCAGACGGCCATAGGATGAGCTGCGGGAAGACGGCCAGCATGACGATGGCAACCACCATGACCACATAGAGCGGCACCGCGGCCTTCACAATCTTCTCCATCGGCAGCCCGCTGACATAGGACGCCGCGAAGAGGCAGACGCCGACAGGCGGTGTGACCAGGCCGACGGCAAGGGCGGCAACGAGGAAGACGACGAAGTGGATGGGATCCACACCGGAAGACACGGCCGCGGGCATGAGCACCGGTGTGCAAAGCAGGATGGCGGCGACTTTGTCCATCACGGTTCCGATGATGATCAGGATAAGGCCGATCAGTAGCATGACGATGGTGGGGTCAGTGCTGACGCTCAGCAGCCAACTGCTGACCTTTGCCGGCAGCCCGTCAATGGTGAAGATGTAAGAGGCGACGCCGGCGATCATGGCGATGAGCAGGATGGTGCCGGTGGTGAGGCCGGCGTCCACGATCATCTTCGGCATCTGGCGCCACTTCATGTCCCGGTAGACGTAGATTCCGACCAACAGGCTGTAGAAGACGGCGACGGCGGCCGCCTCCGTGGGCGTGACGAGCCCGCTGAACATGCCCACCAGGATGATCACCGGGCCGCCCATGGCCGGGATTCCCCCGAGGACGATCCTCAGGCCCTTCTTGAAAGGCGTCTTTGAGACCTCGCCGTAACCGTGGCGTGCCGACAGGAAGAAATTCACCAGCATCAGGACGAGGATCAGGACAATGGACGGTCCAAATCCTCCTGCGAGTGCCGCGCCTACCGAGACGTTCGCGGTCGAGGCGGCGATGATCATGAGGATGCTGGGCGGTATCAGTGAGGACAGGGTAGCGGTGACCATGGTCATCGCTGCCGCATAGGGCCGCGGGTACTTATGGTCAGTCATGGCTTTGATCTCGATCTTGCCAAGGCTGACAATGTCGGCAACCGAGGAACCGGAGATGCCGCCGAAGATCGCGCTCGATGCGATGTTCACTTGGCCAAGGCCGCCACGGAAGCGGCCGAAGATGACTTCGGCGCCACGGAAGATGCGGTCCGAAATACCCCCGCCGGCCATGAGGTTGCCGGCCAGGACGAACAGGGGGACAGCGACCAGCAGGAAGCTGTTCATGGAGCTCATCATGGACTGCGGCAACAGGTCGAGGGGGATGTCGAAGATCAGCAGCGTGGCGATGACGCCAATGCCGAGTGAGATTGAGAGCGGAACGCCCAGCAGCAGCAGGAGGAGGAAAATGCCCAGCAGGGTCAGGCTCATGCGATCATCTCTCCTTTGAGGATTCTCTTACGCATATTCGGGGAGAAGTAGACGGTGGTGATATGGGCGACGATGGCGAGTGCTGCGCTGATCACCAGCGGCAGGGTTACCAGGAACATCTTCAGTCCCAGGGCAGGACTGGACTCTCCGGCGGCGTACTGCTGCAGCATCAGTTCCCACGTCTTGTAGATCAGGACACTGAAGAACACGGTCCCGCAGATGGCGTAGAGATGCATGCTGACTTTCTTAAGCCAGGCTGGTCCCCACGCCACCGCGAAGTTCACCCGCGGGTGCACGGCGGCCCGGAAGCCTGCTGCCATCCCCAGGAAGGTGGTGTCCATGAACAGGAAACGGGTCAGTTCCTCGGTCCATGACAGCGAGGCTCCCATCTGCCGGCTGACCATCTGGGCAGCAAGGCTGAGCAGCATCGCGCAGATTCCGACGAAGAGGAGAGCATCCACGGCCTTCCAGATCAGACCATGAGGTTCCGAGACTTCGCTTACCGGAACCACCTCGATGTTGTCTTCGGCCGCCTGGTGTTCGGCACCCCGGACTGGGGTGGTTCCCTCATCATGCACAGAACTCATCTCCTGCACTGGACCCGCCACCTTACCGTCCAAGGAATTCAAGGCTTGACTGGACGAATTCCTTGCCCACCTTGCCCTCAAGCTCGGGGTAGACCTTCTGCGCTGCCGCCTGGAACTTTGCCCTAGCTTCGGGCGTCAGCTCGTTGATCTTCACGCCTTCGCCCTTCAGCTTGTCGAGGGTTTTGGCGGCTTCGTCGTTGTCGTACTTTGTCTTGAAGTCAGCGGTCAGGTCTGCCGCTTCCTGCAGGACCTTCCGGGTGTCCTCATCAAAGGAGTCCCACTTCTTCTTGCTGAACCCGAGGACGAGGCCGTCGGAGATGTGGCCCGTCAGGGAGAGGTAATCCTGGACTTCAAAGAACTTGTTGTTGACTGGAACTTCCAAAGGGTTTTCCTGGCCATCGATAGTCCCCAGCTGCAAGGCGGTGTAAACCTCTTTGAAGTCCATCGGCGTCGGGTTGGCGCCCAGCGAGCCAAAGAACTTTACCCAGAGGTCATTCTGCGGTACGCGGAGCTTCAGGTCCTTGAAGTCCTCGGGCTGGGTGATGGGACGCACCGAGTTGGTGGTGTGCCGCGGAGTACGGGTCAGCATGGACACGCCCTTAATGCCCAGCTTGTCCAGTGAGCCCAGCAGTTCCTTGCCCGGCTCGCCCTCAAAGTACTTGGTGACCTCCTCCGAGTCCTTGAAGAGGTAGGGAAGGCTGACGGCATTCATCTTCGGCTCGAAGGACGCGTACACCGAGGTGGACATAATGGTGGAGTCCAGCGTGCCGTTTCCAAGCAAGTTGACGGCGGCGTTCTGGTCTCCGCCAAAAAGGGTGCCGTCGGGGAATGTCTCGACCTTGACCTTGCCGTCGCTCAGCTCGGCAACCTTGTCGGCGAAGTGCTTTGCGCTGACGCCCATGGAAGACGTTGCAGGGTCGCCGAGGCCGAGGCGGACGGTGGTGCTAGCCCCGCCGGCGCCGCCGGCGGCGCCCCCGCCGCAACCAGTGAGGGCAGTAGTAACGGTGAGTGCAACGGCCACAGCTACGGTGGCAAGGATGCGTTTTGGCATCTGATTCTCCTTTGAATACTTGCTGGTTCCTGGCCTTTACGGACAGGGGTACTGATGCCTTATGGCGGTGGTTAAAGCGTCCTGGGCTAGGTGGCTATGGGTGAGACCAGCTGCTCTTACTGCTTTCTCATCCCGCTTGCCCAGTGCCTTGCAGACGCGGCGGTGCTGTCGTTTGCTGTCTTTCCGCCGTGAATCATCCCGAAGTGGAACCGGTACACTTTTTTACCACAGCCCGGGACGGCTGTAAACATTGAGGCGCGAATGCCAGCTTGAATTACTTCGAGAACTGGAGCCGGGCGACGCTTGACCGTTCCACTAGTTCGGCGGCTACGCGTATGACGTGGGGTTTTCCCGACGTCTTGCCCTGCGTGTTGGACAAAGCGAGCTGCACGGAGTGCCGGGCGAGCAGATCTATTGGCTGCCTGACGATTGTCAGGGGCGGGGTCACGAGTTCGGTCCAAGGTGAATCTTCGAAGACGATGACGGATAGCGTCCCTGGGATGTCGATTCCGGCGTGGGAGAGGCGCCGCAAAACTTGCGTTACCTGGGCGGTATTTGCCACTACCAAAGCTGTGGGCGGCTCTTCGAGGCCGAGCAACGCCGAGGCGGCATCTCCTCCCGCCGGCCCGCGGAACGCGGCGTGCCGTATAAGGAGCTCATCTTGCTCCAGGCCGGCTGTTTCCAGGGCTTGCCGATAGCCGGCAATCCGCTCCGTTCCGGTGGTGGAGGAAGCCGGCCCGGAGATGATTCCGATCCGGCGGTGCCCATGGGCGGCAAGGAGCGCTGTGGCGGACCGGGCGGATTCAAAGTTGTCGATGCTCACCACATCAACTTCAGGGAGCGAAGGAATTGATCGGTCGACAAAAACCACGTCAGTTCCCAGATCCTGGAGCTGCTTCCAGATTGCCAGGTTGTTGCCGGTCGGGGTCGCGATAATCCCACTGACCCTGCGTTCGATAAGCGTCGCCAGACGTTCTGACTCCAGCTGGTCATCCTCCTGCGTGGTCATCAGCAGCACCTGGATTCCGCGCGAGTGAGCCTCCTGCACCACTTGGTCGGCGAGTCGGGCGAAAAAGGGGTTGGAGACATCTGCGAGCAGCAGCCCCAGTGTTGTAGGCGGGCCATACTTGAGCTCCCTGGCTGCCGTGCGGGGGTGGTACCCGAGGCTCTTCATCACCTCGTTTACTCGGCCGCGGGTAGCTGCGGCAACTGGACCTGACCCCGGGTTTAGCACCCGGGAGACCACCGCAACGGACACCCCGGCTGCCTGGGCAACATCGCGGATGGTCGGTTGTTTCTGCACGCCTACTCCTTGCGTAGCACTTCCTGGACATCTGGAACCTTTTTCAGCCTAGGGCTTGACCTTGGGCCTTGCCCTATGACATAAAAGTGTACCGGTTCCACTTATTTTACCTTAGCTCGTTCCCGCTTGGTCTCGAGCCTCACTACCAACGGCGGCACGCCGCAAGGTCAGGAAGTAGAGCCCCAAAAGCTGCGGTCAATCCCCGACCCGCCCGCATCCCTTCCGGAACAGCGCCGTCTCCCTTGAAAGGCAACCATGAATCTGCACCATCTCCTGTCCCAGCGTGAGGCCGACGGAAAGCCCATCCGAGTCGGCCTGATCGGCGCGGGGCGCTACGGAACGATGTACCTGGCCCAGGCAAACAACATTCCGGGCATCCACGTCGTCGCCATCGCAGACATCAACGTCAAGCGCGCTGAAGGTGCCTTCGAACTCGTTGGGTGGCCCAAAGACCAGATCGCCTCCGACATAGCAACCGCTCTGAGGAACCGCTCAACCGCGATTGTGGCCAACGCTGACGAGCTTTTCGACGTCGATATCGACATCATCGTGGAAGCCACCGGCAACCCCATCGTTGGTGTCAAGCACGCTCTGCGTGCCATTGAAACGAAAAAGCACATCATCATGGTCACGGTTGAAGCCGACGCGTTGGCAGGGCCCGCTCTTGCCAAGCGGGCAGAAGCAGCCGGTGTTGTCTACTCGATGGCGTACGGCGACCAGCCGGCCCTCATCATGGAACTTGTCGATTGGGCCCGCACCAGCGGGTTCGACGTCGTGTGCGCCGGCAAAGGCGCCAAATTCCTTGAGCACTACCACGAGATGAACCCTGACAATGTCTGGGAAAACTGGGAATTCTCCAAGGAACTCACCGACTCCGGGCAGCTGAACCCCAACATGCACACCTCCTTCCGCGACGGCACCAAGGCCGCCATCGAGATGGCTGCCGTCGCCAACGGGGCAGGACTGGTTCCCTCTGACACCGGGCTGACGTTCACGCCGGGAGACGTTGAGGAAATTGCCTCAATTTGCCGGCCCGCCGACGTCGGAGGAGCCCTGGCACACGAAGGCACCGTCGACGTCATGTCCAGTGTCAAGCGCGACGGCACCTGGATCCCCCACAACACGCAGGAAGGCGTTTTCGTCGTCGTGAAGGCAACGAACGCCTACGTCTCCGGCTGCTTCAACGAATACCCCTGGCACCCGGACCCCACCGGCCAGTACGCGGCACTATACCGCCCCTACCACTACGTCGGCCTGGAACTGAACGTATCCATCGCCAACGCCGTCCTGCGCGGGATCCCCACGGGTTCACCCATCGGGTTCTTCGGCGACGTTGTCGCCACCGCCAAGAAAGACCTCAAAGCCGGTGAATTCCTTGACGGCGAAGGCGGATACACCGTCTGGGGCCAACTCGTTTCCGCGACGCACTCCGTCACTACCGGTGCGCTGCCGGTCGCGCTGGCCCACCACGTGGAACTGCGCAATGACGTCGCCAAGGGCGGGATCGTCCGCTGGGACGACGTCATCATGGACGACTCGCTCGCCCAGGCCCTCGAACTGCGTCGCGAAACCGAGGCCCTTGCCCTCGAGGAAAGCCTCACCGCTCGCAGCTAAGCCTGAAGAACACCCTGCGGATGTCCGTCGCGGACCGACAGACTTCAGCCGTCGGTCCGCGCCGCGTCCCCAGGAACCCTCCCACGCCCCTCAAGGGCACCATAAAGCAAGGAGAACCTCACCATGACCATCGTCGTCACCGCTGCTTTCAGCCCGAAGGAAGGCGCCTTCGACCAGGTCGTCGCCGCCCTCTCCCCCGCAATCAGCGAAGTACACCAGGAACCCGGCTGCCTGCTCTACGCGATCCACGAAGCCCCAAACAACCAGATTCTCATGATCGAGAAATGGGAATCAGCTGCGCTGCTCGACGCCCACGGTCAAGGTGAACCGGTCAAACGCCTGAACGCCTCCCTCGAAGGCCTGCTCGAAAAGCCTGTCGAAGTGACCCGGATGGTTCCGATTCCCGCAGGAACAGCGCAACAGGGAGCGCTGTAGTGCACAGCCCCATCGTCATCATGGGCGTATCAGGCGCAGGCAAAACAGCACTGGGCACCGCCCTGGCAGCCCGGCTCGGCGCCACCTTCAAGGATGCCGACCACCTGCACCCCTTGCCGAACGTCGAAAAAATGACAGCTGGCGTACCGCTCACTGATGAAGACAGGTGGCCCTGGCTTCGCCTGGTCGGCGCAGAACTCGCGGCCGAACACCCCCATGGGATCGTGGTTGCCTGTTCGGCCCTCAAACGCGCCTACCGTGACGCTATCCGCGCGGCCGCTCCTTCCACCAGGTTCATCCTCTTGAAGGTCGACCCTTCGGTACTGAAGGACCGGTTGGTCCAGCGTCCAGGACACTTCATGCCTCCATCTCTCCTCACCTCACAGCTGGAGACACTAGAGGCCCTGGAACCAGCCGAAGCCGGAATGACAGTGACATCCGAAGGCGGCATCGAAGCACTCACCGATCAGATTCTCGCTAATCTGCGCCAAGGACATCTCGCAGTACCGGCCGGTACCGATCAGAACGCAAGATGAGTTTCTAATCATCGGCTCGGGCTTCGGCAGCTCCGTCACCTTGCGGCGGTCCTCCATGTCCGGGCGCGCAGGGTAGCCGCGCGAGAACCGCGCACCGTGGTAGTCGAGCTTGAAATAGCCTGCAGTGTTCTTCCGCTCCCCGGTCGCTAAGCCCAGCTTCTTGCGGATGCGTGCATTTGAGCCCGGCGCCAGGTCTCCAGCGCGGGCGGAAGCACTGGCGGGCACGCCGCGCAGGCCCACTCCGACAAGGCCAGGGACCGGTGCAACTCGGGGCCTGAGGAGACCGCTAGGAAGTCAACCCGCACGCTGCGCGACACTCGAGGCGCTACTCGCGAACCTCAATGCTGGGATGGCCTGCGACTTCGGGGATGCTTCACGAAAGATCCATTATCGGCCTTTCAAAATATGCGGAGGAAACCTGCGGTGCGTCCACTAAAGGCAGCTTTACTGGCAGTCCTCAGCACAGAGAAGCCAAGCCTCCCCAAGGTCATCCCTGGTCAGGATACTGATGGGATTCCGGCGCTTTTCGATTGGTGCTTGGCCAGAGTCGATATTTCTGGCAGGGTCCCGTGCACGAACGCCTGTATTGCGAGGACGGCCGCCCCGCGGCACCATTGCACGTTATCCTTCGATGCCAGCACGATGGGAGGGGTGGTGGCTCGGGGGTCGCGGTCCAAGGCAATGCCCGCGTCGAGGGCGGGGCGGGCTACTGCTGCAAGCCGAACTCCTTCTCCGGCGATGATAATGCGCTGTGGCATTGTCAGGTTGCAGATGGCTGCGATGAGCCTGCCTAAGCCGCGTCCGGCGTCGTCGACGACTCGTCTCGCTACGGGATCGCCTTGTATGGCCAGGTCCAAGGCGCCCTCGTAGTCCACCTCACGCCCCAAGGCGTTTGAAACGTGTCGGGCGATGGAATCAGAATTCAAAACACTTGTCGCACAACCTCGATGGCCGGCAAAGCACAGCGGTCCTGTGGGGTCGAGCGGCCAGTGTCCGACGCGGCCGATGCCGATCCCGCTGATATCTTTCTCCTGCCTCAAACGTGCATCTATTCCGCATGGTTATCTTCAAAATCTTGCGCTTTTGTTGCAGCTCTTGTGACCCTAATCTCATTACAAGCTCTTCGAACCTTCAGATTCATACTTGTCCGATTAAGCGCCGGGCAGGCAGCATCGGGATGCTGTTCCACTGGACACGGCATCCCACTGACAGCCTTCGCCCTCGCGAAGGAAGAGCTGTCCCGTGTCCGTGAAGGGTGCTTCGGTGGCCTAAAACCTGGGGAGGTATCCCCATCGAAGCACCGCTTTCGGGCCACGGGGCAGCGCCTGCAACTTTGCCGGACCAGTGCAGGGCCATCCGAACGGAAGGCCTGGCACCAAATCCCTACCAAAAGGAGTGTCCATGTCAGGAAACAGAGCCGTTGCCTACAAAGAACCCGGTGTCGTGGAAATCATCAACACCGACTACCCGACGTTCGAGCTCAAAGATGGGCCCGGCGTTAATCGCGCCAATGTGGGCCGAAAAGTGCCCCACGGCGCGATCCTGCGCACGGTGACCACCAATATCTGCGGCTCGGACCAGCACATGGTTAGGGGCCGGACCACGGCCCCTAAGGACCTCGTCCTTGGCCATGAAATCACCGGCGAAGTGGTGGAGGTCGGTCCGGACGTGGAGTTCATCAAGGTGGGAGACATTGTCTCTGTACCTTTCAATATCTCCTGCGGCCGTTGCCGGAACTGCAAGGAGCGCAAGACGGGCATCTGCCTGAACGTCAACCCTGACCGCCCGGGCAGCGCCTATGGTTATGTGGATATGGGCGGATGGGTGGGCGGCCAAGCCGAATACGTGCTGGTCCCCTATGCTGACTGGAACCTGCTCAGGTTCCCGGACCGCGACCAGGCCCTGGAAAAGATCATGGACCTGACCATGCTTTCCGATATCTTCCCCACCGGCTTCCACGGCGCCGTCACTGCCGGAGTGGGCGTCGGATCCACCGTCTACATTGCCGGTGCAGGACCTGTGGGCCTCGCGGCCGCCGTCGGCGCGCAGCTGCTCGGTGCAGCCGTCGTGATTGTCGGCGACATGAACGAAGACCGCCTGGCTCAGGCCCGCTCCTTCGGCTGCGAAACGGTGAACGTCTCCAACGGCGATCCGAAAGACCAGATCGAGCAAATCCTCGGCGTCCCCGAAGTGGATTGCGGCGTGGACGCCGTAGGGTTCGAGGCCCGCGGTCACGGCAAGGACGCCTCCCACGAGGCCCCCGCCACCGTGCTGAACTCCCTCATGGACATCACCGCTGCAGGCGGGGCCCTTGGCATTCCCGGCCTGTATGTCACCGGCGACCCGGGTGGAATCGACGAGGCCGCAAAGCACGGCTCCCTGTCCCTGTCCCTGGGCACCGGATGGGCGAAGTCCCTGTCCTTCACCACCGGCCAGTGCCCCGTCATGTCGTACAACCGGCAGCTGATGATGGCGATCCTGCACGACAAGGTCCAGATCGCCAAGGCCGTAAACGCCACAGCGATCCCGCTTGAGGATGCACCGCGCGGCTACGCCGAATTCGACGCCGGTTCGGCAACGAAGTTCGTGCTGAATCCGAACGGATACGTCAAGGCATAGAACCGCAGCTGGTGGGCCCGGAGATTGCGACGCAAACACCACCTGGTGCAAGCCTCACGGTCTCTGGGCCTTCCCAGCCCGCGCCACCGGCGCGCATCCACTCTCCCTGCATCAGCAAAGGTAAAAACATGGCCCATCGCACCGACCAAGAATCAATTCTCCGCCTTAGCAGCAACGGGAAGGAGCATGTTGACATCCGGCTCGAAGCATCGAGTCCGGTGACCGTTCGGCTGCAGCTGGATGGTGGCTGCAATTGCCAGCATGGCACTGAAAATCGCCCCGGTTCGTATGTCGACAGCGACCTCGGCGTCCGCTGACACTGGCTGCACCGGCCACCGGCAACAGCCCTAAGGCCGGGACCACACCCAACTCACACCTTGAAGTACTTCGCCTCCGGGTGGTGGAACACGAACGCGTCGGTGGACTGTTCGGGGTGCAGCATCAGCTCGTCGCTGAGCACCACGCCCATCCGCTCGGGCTTCAGCAGTTCCGTTACCTTGCGGCGGTCCTCCATGTCCGGGCAGGCGGGGTAGCCGAGCGAGAACCGGGCACCGCGGTAGTCGAGCTTGAAATACCCTGCCGTGTCCTTCGGCTCCTCGGCGGCGAAACCCAGCTCCTTGCGGATCCGTGCGTGCCAGAACTCGGCCAGCGCTTCGGTGAGCTGCATGACCAGGCCGTTGAGCTCGTAGTAGTCGCGGTACTGGTTGGCGGCGAACATCTTGGAGGTGAACTCCTCGATCTTCGAGCCGGCCGTGACGAGCTGCACCGGAAGGACGTCCACCTGCCCGGATTCGCGGGACTTCACAAAGTCGGCCAGGCACAGATGCCGGTCGCGGCGCTGGCGCGGGAAGTCGAAGCGCAGCCGGTCGCTGCCGATCGGGCCGCCGGAACCACCGTCCGGGGCGAGGAGCCCCGCGGTGCCCAGGACGCCGTCGCGATCCTCCCCGTGGTGCAGCACCACCACCTGCTCCCCCTCGGAAACCACCGGGAAGTAGCCGTAGGCGACGGACGCATCGAGCATTCCCTCGCCGAGGATGCGGTCCAGCCAGTAGCGCAGGCGCGGCCGGCCCTCGCGTTCCACCAGTTCCTCGTAGGAGGCGCCGTCCTCGCCGCGGCCGGGCTTGAGGCCCCACTGCCCCATGAAGGTGGCGCGCTCGTCGAGGAACGCCGAGTAGTCGTGGAGCGAAACGCCGCGGACAATGCGCGTGCCCCAGAACGGCGGGGCGGGCACGGGATTGTCGCTAGCGACGTCGGACCGGCCGGGCATCGCTTCCGGCTCGGTCACCGTGAACTTCGCGCCTCCCTTGTGGATGCGCTTCTTCAGGGGCGGCAGGCCGACGTCGTCCGGCGATTCGCCGCGGGCCACGCGGACCAGCGGCTCCATGAGGGAAAGGCCCTCGAAGGCGTCCTTGGCGTACCGGACCACGCCGTCAAACTGCTCCGCCAGGTCCTGCTCCACGTAGGCGCGGGTCAGGGCTGCGCCACCGAGGATCACCGGCCACTTCTTGGCCAGGCCGCGGGACTGCAGCTCAGCAAGGTTTTCCTTCATCACCACGGTGGACTTCACCAGCAGCCCGGACATGCCGATCACGTCGGCGTTGTGCTGCTCGGCTGCGGCGATGATCTCGGCGATGCCCTGCTTGATGCCGATGTTGACCACTTTGTAGCCGTTGTTGGTGAGGATGATGTCCACCAGGTTCTTGCCGATGTCATGCACGTCGCCGCGGACGGTGGCGATCACCATGGTGCCCTTGCCGGAGGAATCGGACTTCTCCATGTGCGGCTCGAGCAGGGCGACGGCGTTCTTCATCACCTCGGCGGACTGCAGCACGAACGGCAGCTGCATCTCACCGGCGCCGAAGCGCTCGCCCACCACCTTCATGCCCTCGAGCAGGTGGTCGTTGATGATGCCGAGCGGGGTCATGCCCTCGCTGCGGGCCAGGTCCAGGTCATCTTCGAGGCCCTTGCCTTCGCCGTCGATGATGCGCCGCTCCAGGCGGGCGCCCGTGGGCAGCGCGGCAAGTTCGGCGGCGCGCTGGTCCTTGAGCGCTGCGGTGTCGACGCCGGCGAACATGTCCAGCATGATGGCCAGGGGGTCGTACGTGGTGTTGCCCTCGGCGTCGTATTCGCGCTTGTCCCAGACGAGGTCCAGGGCCACTTTGCGCTGCTCTTCCGGGAGGGAGGCGAGCGGCACGATCTTGGCGGCGTCGATGATGCCGCTGGTGAGGCCCGCCTGCACGGCCTCGTGCAGGAACACGGAGTTCAGGACGATGCGCGCCGCCGGGTTGAGGCCGAAGGACACGTTGGAGACGCCGAGCGTGGTGTTGATGCCGGGGTACTTGGCGGTGATCTGGCGGATGGCCTCGATGGTTTCGATGCCGTCGCGGCGGGTCTCTTCCTGGCCGGTGGCGACGGGGAAGGTCAGGGCGTCGACGATGATGTCCTCGACGCGCATCCCCCATTCGCCCACCAGGGCGTCGACGAGGCGGGAGGCGATGGCCACCTTGCCCTCGGTGGTGCGGGCCTGGCCTTCTTCATTGATGGTCAGGGCGATCACGGCGGTGCCGTGTTCCTTGACGAGCGGCATGATGCGGGCGAAGCGGCTGTCCGGGCCGTCGCCGTCCTCGTAGTTGACGGAGTTGACCACCGGGCGGCCGCCGATGAGTTCCAGGCCAGCCTGCAGCACGGGCGGTTCGGTGGAGTCGATGACGAGCGGGAGGGTGGAGGCCGACGCGAAACGCGAGACGACCTCTTTGATGTCAGCGACGCCGTCGCGCCCCACATAGTCGATGCAGACATCGAGCAGGTGCGCGCCGACGCGGATCTGCTCGCGGGCGATGTCCACGCAGTCGTCCCAGCGCTCTTCGAGCATGGCCTGGCGGAACGCCTTGGAGCCGTTGGCGTTGGTGCGCTCACCGATGGCGAGGTAGGAGGCGTCCTGGTCGAAGTTCACGTGCTGGTAGAGGGACGCGACGCCGGCTTCGCGCTCGGTGGGGACGCGGGCTGGGCCGGTGCCGGCTTTCGTCTCCCGGTTGCGGAAGGGCGCAAGGCGTTCGACGACGGCGGCCATGTGTTCCGGCGTCGTACCGCAGCAGCCGCCCACCAGGCCGAGGCCGAATTCGCGGACGAACTGCTCGTGTGCGGTGGCGAGTTCGGTGGGGGTGAGCGGGTAGTGCGCGCCGTTGGCGCCGAGGATGGGCAGGCCGGCGTTGGGCATGCAGGCGATGGCCACGGAGGACTGCTTGGAGAGGTGGCGCAGGTGCTCGCTCATCTCGTCCGGGCCGGTGGCGCAGTTCAGGCCGATGGCGTCGACGCCGAGCGGTTCCAGGGCGGTGAGCGCGGCGCCGATTTCGGAGCCCATGAGCATGGTTCCGGTGGTCTCGACCGTTACCTCGACGAAGATGGGGAGGCGGATGCCGCGGGTGACGATGGCCTGCTTGCAGCCGTTGACCGCGGCCTTGGTCTGCAGGAGGTCCTGGCTGGTTTCGATGAGGAAGGCGTCCGCGCCGCCGTCGATGAGGCCCTCGGCCTGGAGGGCGAAGGTCTGCTTGAGGTAGTCGTAGCTGGTGTGGCCGAGGCTGGGGAGCTTGGTGCCGGGGCCCATGGAGCCGAGGACCCAGCGCATGCGGCCGTCTGTTTCTTCCGCGGCCTCGGCGCGTTCGCGGGCGATCTTGGCGCCCTTGAGGGCCAGTTCTGCGATGCGGTCGTCAATGCCGTAGTCCGAGAGGTTGGACCAGTTGGCGCCGAAGGTGTTGGTTTCCACGGCGTCGATGCCGGTGGCGAAGTAGGCGTCGTGGATGTCCGCGAGGACGTCCGGGCGCGTGTCGTTGAGGATCTCGTTGCAGCCTTCGAGGCCCTGGAAGTCCTTCTCGAGCGAGAGGTCCCGGCCCTGCAGCATGGTGCCCATCGCGCCGTCGGCAATGACCACGGAGTGGTTCACGGCGTCCAGGAGCTCCTGCGAACGGGCAGGGCGGGGCACGGACTCAATATCAAGTGCAAAACGAGGCATCTAAACAGGTTACGGGCGACACGCCGAAACATTGCTTCGTATGTCAGTGTGCTACGACGGCGGGTGGGCTACCGGGTGTGGTTGGGCCGGACTGCGGCGTCGTTGCCTTTGGCGGCAAACGCCGCCCCTGCCCGGTCCGGTAACGCCGCGGCTCCGAATCCGTAGTAGACATCAGCAACGGAAGGCGGATATTGGGCGTTCGGCAGGAGCCCGCGGCGTGGCCGGCCACGCTGCGGCGGCACACCATTCCAACGGAGCTGGGCCTGTGTACCGTGCGTGTCCAAGATGGCTTCGGAAGCGGATCTCCAGCGGAGGTGTACCTGCACGGCGCCGCGGGATCCTGGACCACCTTTCGGCCGCTGCTTTCCGAAGCGTCGCCCCGCGACCGTGTCCTGATTGATCTGCCGGGCTGGGGCGAGTCCACCAGGGATGCCCGGCTGGAACACCTCAGCATCGAGACGATGGCGCGGGCAGTAGCCGACGTCCTGAACTCGCTCAACTACCGTCGTTGGAACCTCGTGGGCCACTCCATGGGAGGCTTCCTGGCTTTGCATATTGCCGCGGCGTGGCCGGAGCAAGCTGCCAGCGTCGCGGCCATTTCGCCCACGACATTCGGCGTGTCTGAGGCCGCCCGCGAGCCACTGCGCAGCGTCCCCCGATTCCCGGCTTTTGTGGGCATGATGCTGATCATGCGCTCGCTGGCGGCCGTGGGTCCAGCAGGGCCGGCACTGGTTCGTGTACTCGGTGCCACGCCCCTGATGGGACTGTTAATGGCGCCCTTCTTCGCAGATCCCCGGGCCATCTCCGCCGGGGTGATCCGTATGCTCGGCCGTGATGTCCGTCCGGGCTGCTTCTCCGCCGCTGCCAGGGCAGTGGCGCACTACGACTTTGACCAGTGGCGCGGCATCGGCTGTGCCGTGCTGGCCACGCGCGGGGAAAGTGACGTGTTCACATCACCGTCCGACTTGGACCGGCTGGCCGCCGTCATTCCAAATGTCCAGGCTGTGGCGATCCCCCGTTGCGGCCACTTCGCCAACGTCGAGCAGCCGGAAAAGGTGCGGCGGCTGCTCGAGGACCTGTGGTCACAGTGATCGAGCAGCCGCCAATCCAGGAAGGTCCAGCTCCGCGGTCTCCTAGAGGATCTCGCGCAGCACCTGGGGGTAGTTGGTGATGACCCCGTCGACGCCCCAGTTGATGGCGCGGCGCATGTCCTGGCCGCCGTTCACGGTCCAGGTGTATGTCTTCAGCCCGTAACGGTGGATCATTTCCACGGTGCCCTGAGTCATGTTGCCGAGGGCCGGGTTGGCGGCCTCCGCCCAGGTGGCGGCATCGGCGAGCTGCGCCTCGGACGGTGCGCCGCCGAAGAGCAGGCCCACGGGTACGTCCACCGCGAGCGTGTCGAAGGCGCGCAGCCACAGGTGGTTGAAGGACTGCATCATCAGCCGGCCGTGCCGCTGGGCGTAAATGAATTCGGGAAGGGCCTGCAGTTCCCTGTCAACATCGGTCTCGATGCCCGGGTAGAGCTCGGGTGACTTGACCTCCAGCAGCATGCCGGCCTTTTGGCCCACTGCCTGCGCCCACTCTGCAAGGGTCGGCACCCGCTGGCCGGCGAACTCGGGCGCGAACCATGAGCCGGCGTCGAGCTGCTTGATCTCGGCGAGGGTGAAGTCGCGGACGTTCCACGGCGCCCGGTCGGGGAAGACCTGCTCGACGTCGGTGGTGCGGGCCAGCGTGAGGTCGTGAACGACTACCAGGGCGCCGTCGGCGGTGCGATGGATGTCGTTCTCCACCACGTCTGCGCCCTGCTTAAGGGCGAGCTGCACGGCGGCGACGGTGTTCTCCGGGGCTGCCCCGCTCGAACCCCTGTGGGCGATGACCTGGACGCCTGAATTAGCCTTGTCCTGGAACGTGCTCTGGGCGGCCTGCGCGGCCGGTGCGATTAGCCCACTGAGGGTGGCGATAACGGCCAAACCCGTGACGATGCCTAGCCCGCGTTCTTTACGGCGCATGAATAGCCTCTTTCTGTTTCCAAACCGGCCTGTGCAGGTTTCTCCACCTACGCTCTCGAAACCCTGTGGACTCAAATCGAACCGCCCATGACCGGCAGGTGAACTGTGCCGCACAGCTGCCGCGTTCAGCTTTGCTATGACGGTTGGCAGGGCTGAGTGGACGACGGCGGGACCTCCCGCCGTCGTCCACTTCCGGTTGTCAGGCGTCGGTCAGGGCAGAACCGCAAAGAGCAAGCGGACGACGGCGAGTCCCTCCCACCCACATTTTGCTTGATTTTAGTGCCGCGCCCGATAGCGCCGATCAGCCGCCGTCGGACGCGAGGATGCCATGACGTTGATGCCGTCATCGCTGAGGAGGAAGATGACGCACGCGGCCGCCGGGCCGCAACGGCAGGGCGCAAGCGTCGGCGCCCCGAGGCGCTCCCATAAAATGCATCCGCAGTTGGTCAAAACAGCGGTGCTAGCTGGACCTGGAGCCATGACGCTGAAGCGCGGGGCTTTAGCGTCATGGCTGAACCCCTACCCCAAGGAGCACGCGCTTCAGTGATCGTGATTGGGCGGTTCCGCTCCCCTTGGTCGCTTAGGTAATGAAAGCAGCAATCGCCACCGTGGCTGCGAGAGCCAGACAGCGCCGATAAAGTGTTCCGGTGAAATACGAAAGCACCAACACAAATACGTCCTCTACCAAGCCCCTGGCTTGGCGACATACTCTGGTCTTGACGCTTACAGGCCTCGCGGTTTTCACCGTCGCAGTGCTGCCTAACGAAACGTGGTCTTCAGCGTGGGGCAACTTCTTTGGTGCAGCTGCTGTTGCAATCGGCGGATTGCTTGCAACTCTTCACGCTTATGACGTTGGAAAAAAGGAAACTGGGGCAGCATCTTGGGCCTTTATTGTCGTAGGTGGCTTCGCCATTGCCGGCGCTTCGTTGCAATCCGCGTTAGCACCACCCTGCTGCTAACCGACTAATTCGCACTGATTCAGGTCATTCACCACTGCTGGGCTCTGAGCCATTACGATCAATGGATGAGCAATCCTGCCGGCCAACTTCGGGAGCTATTCGAAGCTTGGAGCCAACCTAACGATAAGTCCCCTTATGAGGCCCGCGAGTTTCACTCAAACCCTGCTGTTGCGTTTCAGCGACACGAAACAGCCATCCGGGCCCTTGCGGACATCTCTCGGGCGCTCGACGCGTTGGAAGCCGAAGGCCACAAAGTGACTCACTATCGCCGGTCGATGCAGCTGTTCATCACAGCACTACTGCACTACCCCCATTCCTGGGTGGAACAGGGAAAGCTGCCACAAACCCTCACGCCTCACATGTTTGACATGCTTGAGGCCTTGGAAGGGTTCCTCGATAGCAATCAGCCAAGGCTTAGTCACTCGGGCCGGGCCAGCATCGAGGAACTGCTAGATGATGTCACACTGGCTCTTGAGGATGACGACGAGCTGACCGAGCTGCTCCGCGAACACGTCGCCCGCGTAGTGCAGACGCTAAGGAGCTGCCTCGAGGACTTTGGAGTCACTGGTAAGGCTGACTTGAGGATGGGCCTCTACGACCTCTGGGTCTCCCTTTACGCTGCTTCCGGCGCGACCACAGGCGCAAATCAGTCGAAATGGAAGAACTTCGCAGAAAAGATGGGGTACCCCACGGCATCCAGTCTTCTGGGTTCACTCCCTGGCGTCGCCGTGTCAGTGCTTCAGCTCACAGGCGGCAACTGACCTCGAGTCCCGCTGGCCGCCTCAGCGGCTGAACGTCGGCTGCACGCTGCGCGGAACCGGCAGCGATATTAGAGATCAACCGAGGAAGTTCAGTCGACGTGTTACTCGCAATTGGCTAACCACACCACGCCAACGACACTGTGTTCGCGGCGTAAATGCCATCACGTCGCTTGACGCCCCACGACCCGCGGGTGCGGCAAAACGCTGTTTATGGTTGCCGATACGGCCTTCCGCTAGGGAAATCAAGGCCCTGGGGATTAGATTGCTTTTGCGATCTTCAAGGGCTGGCCTTCCGTTGGAACTTCTATCGCGTCTATGTCAGGGCCGCTTCGATCCCAACCATTGAAACGAACCAGCAGGGTTTTTGAACCTTCCCTTACCGGGCGCAGTTTTCGACAGAGAAGTGAAGCAAAAGCTTGGTCATGTGTAGTGACGAGCAGCTGGCGATGGGGCGTCACCTTACGCAGTAGGTCTACCAAGCCTAGAAGGTGAATATCATCCAGATTTTGTAAGGGATCATCGAGAATCATGGACTCGATAGCGCTCGAGGAAAAGCCCATATTGAAAGACATGAAAAGAGCTACAGCAAGCGCGTTTGCTTGCGATGTAGACAATGTTTTCCCCGGGTCGTCTATCGTGAGGCTAAGCTCCTCGTCACGGACAACGGGGTTTAGTCTATGTTTCCCATTGAACATACGCGTTGCCATTTCCACACTACGAAAAGTGGGATGAGGGTCGATTGCGGCGTAGAACTGGTCCAGGATTGGTTGCAGAGACGATATGCGACCGCCGACAAAGCTCTCTGAATCGCGCTTTAAAACCTTCAATAACGCGTCGGCCCTACTCCCAATCTGTTGCCGTGCAACCAATTCACGTTCTGCCTTGTGTAGCTGGACCTCTGCTTCAGCAATTTCTAGATCTAAGCGTGTTATGCGGCGCTGTGATTTGATCAGGGCAACTACCGGCTCGAAGCTTTGAGCCATCTGTTCAATGTCATCTAATTCGCTACGACGCTGCAAAAGCATCGAGTTCTCGCTGTTGATTTGCTGCAACACTTGCGCTGTAAGGGCTTCATCATCAGCATCGCGGGAGACAGTAACACCGAGTTCTGCGGCACGTTCCATCCGTCTCGAACGCGCTGACTGTGACGCTGCTTGCTTCTCTTGGTCCAGCAGCACCAAACGCTGCATCCGATGTTTCTTTTCCCGCGTGGCCCGCAGGGTAGTTTCGCAAGCTTCCAAAGCTTCTAGGGTTTTGCCGAGCGCCACAGTTCCGACCGTAGAATTAGACGACTCCACATACTGTCGAAGTCGGCCCTCAAGCGCCAAGGGGTCCACGGACTGACCGCAGGTTGGACAGGACTCACCCACATGGCGAAGCGCGATTTGGGCCAACGACGACAAATCGTCGCGCAATGACTTTTGTTGACTAACTTCAATTTGAATTTCATTTAGCTGCAGCTGAATCTGTTGCAACTTCTGTTCGGTGTGGAGTTGCTGCTCCTCGAACTTCCTAAGCTCCGTCTTGTTTAGCGCGATAGTTCGAGGCGAGGGAGAGTCGGGGAGGGGAACGCTAAATTCGGCTGCAAGGTTCCTCAACTCTCCCTCTTGGTGACGTAATTCGCGTTGTCGCAACGATATTGCAGAAAGTGTCGCATCCAGCGATGCTTCGGAGAGGTCCGGGGCCAAAGTTAGTGCATTGCCAGTAGCTTCCATGGCGCGCATCCACCACTTTTTCCACCTATTGGATACCTCGGAAGTTCTCGCCTGGGCAACTTCTTCGCGCAACGAGGTCCTCGCTTGGAGAAGCTCCAGAAGTTGATCACGTTGTTGCTGAAGATCGTTGCTTGACTTATTTGTAGATCGAACCCAAGCATTCTTTTCTGACTCAAATTGACTAACAAAGGAAGTTAACTTTCCCGCGCCCACCATTTGAGAAATCGAGGAGAAGCGCTCCACGTCACTTCTTTCGACCAGAAAGTCGCGAAGAGACTCCTGCTTCATGTAAATAGACTCAACAGCCGTATGCATAGCGGCTTCAAAATCATCACGAGAGTCAGCATTGGCTACGTTCACCTTGAGCCAATCCTCAGCTCGCGATCCACTCAAGATTGACTCGCCATCTTGAATTATCAAGGACCATTCGTTTCTGCGTGGGTCCAGTTCGTCAGGATTGACCAGCGTGCGACGGATGGTCTTTATCGAAGAAGCATTGTCACCAATGGTGAGGGCAACAGAAGTAGAGCCGGACCTGCTGTAGGCGTTGCGCGGGTCAGCGCCAGATGGGTGCTTCCCAGTCAGTACCCAAGATATAGCGTTGCAAATAGTAGTCTTGCCATGTCCATTCGACCCTGCGACGACAATGACATCGGCATCGAGCGGGACTTTCACTTGACCCGCAACCCCACCAAACCCCTCTATCTGTATCGCATTAAGCCTCAAGCGACTCACCCGCATTTCGATAGTAGTCATGTCGAAGAACTTCCATGGTAGGAATTCCGAGCTTATATGCAGTGACGGTCGCTTTCAGGTCACTTAGTAACTGGTCCGACTCCGCAGCCAGTCTTTGGGTTAGCGTTTCAAGGGGATCTTGGCTGTCGTCTGACCTGCGAAAACTTATGTCGACAACAGGGGCGAGAGCCCGCCTGATACTTTTCAGCACGCCATCGTTAGCGACCCCGGACTGCAGATCTTCGGCTGTGACAACTAGCTTCCTTAGTCGACGAGTGTCGAAACGGATTCTATGAAGCTCTCCAGCGAGGTGCGCGGGGACGGGTGCACCAGTAGTCAGAATTAGATATCCATCCCACGCCTTGGAGTCAGTTCCTAGGACATTGGAGCTAACGAGTTGGATCATGGAGTCCTGGGCGACCATCCAATTTTCCGCCAGGTCCTCGAAGCTCTCGTAGGTCCAGACACCAACGATGGTGTAAGGATCTTCGAAAGCTCTCGCTCCAGTTGGCCAGTCTTTATAATAAGATCGCGGAATCAAATGAGATCCAGAATTAATGAGTAAATAATCAATGCGATCTGAAAGAGTTTCGGAACTTATCTGCGCCCTTTTCATATTCCCAGCCTTTCACGCAGCTTATCGCCTTTACTGTCAAATGCGTGGCGGACTTCATCCACACCAAGCGGAAGAATAATGTCGGCACCGCGAATAAGGTCATTAGGGTCATCTCGCCCCAACAGATCATATGGTGTGGTGTCGAGTGACTGTCTGACACCCGCAACTAGGACATGACGAGGTCGCCTAGTCGGCGGGAGAGCCGTAGTTCTCTGTTCCAGCCGCGTCTGAAGCTGACTCCATGGTTGAATCCCGCCTCCGTGCACCGCGTACAGCCCCGTCCGCTGGCCTGAATCCTCAACGATCTCAGCCCGACCCGTCTCGCTGAACTCAATCGATGTGCCGCCTAATGCTGTCTGGACGTGCCCTAATCCCAAGACAAGGTCTGCAATCTGCTCGATTTGTATTTCGACGCCTTCAGGACAGTACGGCTTGCCATGCAGCAACCATGCTCCCCGCACCTTGCCTAAGGTCACCAGATCGAGCTCGGCCATGCCCTCAAGAGGCAGGTTGCCGAGCGACTCATCCCCATCGTCCAGACGCGTTGCTAAGTTCACTACACGGTCTTTAAGCCTGGCGAGTTGTTCTTGGGTTGCACGTTTCGCAAGCTGGCTCATGAAGGCACCCCAGTACATCGGAATGGCGGGTTGAACGTTGTCACCTAACGCATCGGCAAAGCTACTGTCCGGATTAGGATCTACGAGATAGAACTCCGATTTCGTTGCCTGTGCCACCCGGCTGACACTCTCAGTTAAGACTGCCGCCGGACTCCCTAAGCCCACAAATACCGTGATCGGAGCGGAGAGATTTGCACTAGCAACTACTTCCTCCCAATTACCCTTCCAGGCATCCTCTAAGTCAGATTTTCGAAGGACCCACGTTTCCTCGTCTGATTCGACGCTTCGGTGCAGGTATATCAGTGCACGCATTCCGCCGTTGTCGTGTTCCTCGGGGCCTTTGATGATTGCCACATCCTGCGGGACACCGAGCACTCCCAAGGCATTTTGCAGCGCTAGATCGTAGT
Source organism: Arthrobacter sp. PGP41 (assembly GCF_002953935.1). Classification (NCBI taxonomy): domain Bacteria; kingdom Bacillati; phylum Actinomycetota; class Actinomycetes; order Micrococcales; family Micrococcaceae; genus Arthrobacter; species Arthrobacter sp. PGP41. The sequence continues at coordinate 3,793,666 of NZ_CP026514.1, forward strand.
TGAGCGTGATTATATGCCGCAGGGCCCCCTCCACTAGTAGGGCAGCAGCCAAGAAATGGCCATGGTTCGGACTTGCTGACCGCCAAGAGTCTTTCGGCAGTCGACTCGTGAGTTCACGTTGCGACCCTCCGCAAACCGAACTGACTGCATCGGCTAACTGCGACAGATCGCTTGGGTCTGAACAAGCATCTTGCTCAAGGACTCCATCTAAGACCAGCCTCCGAAAGGCCTCCTGTGAGTAAGCAGCACCAGTCTTCAACCCGGTGGGGAATTCGATGGATCCACCAGCTCCAACCACCAAAACCACTCCGCCGCCTCCGGATCTTGAGATCTGTTGAAGCAGTCGCGTCGGTAAAGCCATCTACATACCCCCACGGATATTTGTCCTGCTGCGTGTCGAAAGTTCACCTAAATCTGGGCTCAATTCTTGCATGGGCAAGGAGACTTTCGAGCTGAGACCGAAGGGAAAGGCGAGCATGAACTCAAGGCGGGGCCCTGACATCGCCGCACCCCTAAACCTCCGCCGCTGGAGCCGCAAACTGGGCTTCATACAACCGTGCATAGGCCCCGCCGGCGGCCAGCAGCGAAGCATGCGTCCCCTGCTCCACGATCTGGCCGGCTTCCATCACCAGGATGAGGTCGGCGTCACGGATCGTGGACAGGCGGTGCGCGATCACGAAGGAAGTCCGGTCGGACCGCAGTGCACTCATCGCCTTCTGCACCAGCACCTCGGTCCGGGTATCCACCGAAGACGTCGCCTCATCCAGGATCAGCACAGAGGGCCGCGCCAGGAACGCCCGCGCAATCGTCAGCAGCTGCTTCTCCCCCGCCGACACGTTGGCGCCCTCGTCGTCCAGCACGGTGTCATACCCGTCGGGCAGCGACCGCACGAACCGGTCCACGTACGTCGCCCGCGCCGCCTCAAGAATTTCGGCTTCAGTAGCCGAAGGCCGCCCGTACGCAATGTTGTCCCGGATGGTCCCGCCGAACAGCCACGTATCCTGCAGCACCATCCCCAGCCGCGAGCGCAGCTCGCGCCGCGGCACCGAGGTGACGTCCACGCCGTCGAGCGTTATCCGCCCCGCATCCAGCTCGTAGAACCGCATCATCAGGTTCACCAGCGTCGTCTTCCCCGCCCCGGTGGGCCCCACAATCGCCACCGTCTGCCCCGGCTCCGCCACCAAGGAAAGCCCGGAGATCAGCGGCTTGTCCGGCGAATACGAAAAGGACACCTCCTCGAACACCAGCCGCCCCCGCCCGAACACCGGCCCGGCAGACGGAGCCGGCTCCACAGACTCCTCAGATTCATCCAGCAGCTCAAACACCCGCTCCGCCGACGCCACCCCGGACTGCAGCACGTTCGCCATGGACCCCAGCTGAGCCAGCGGCATGGTGAACTGCCGCGAGTACTGGATAAACGCCTGCACGTCGCCCAGCTGCATCGCCCCGGACGCCACCTGCAGCCCGCCCACCACGGCAATCCCCACGTACACCAGGTTCCCGATGAACGTCATGGCCGGCATGATCAGCCCGGAAATGAACTGCGCCCCGAAACTCGCCTCATAAAGCTCCGCGTTCTTCTGCCGGAACCGCTCCTCCACCTCGCGCTGCCGGCCGAACACCTTCACCAGCGCATGCCCGGTGTACGTCTCCTCGATCTGCCCATTTAACTCACCTGTGTTCTTCCACTGCGCCACAAACAGCTTCTGCGACCGCTTGGCGATCAGCGCCGTGATCCCCAGCGTCAGCGGAATGGTCACCAGCGCGATCAGCGCCAGCGTGGGCGAAAGGATCACCATCATCACCAGTACGCCCAGCACCGTCAGCACGGACGTGACCGCCTGGCTGATGGTCTGCTGCAGGCTCTGGGAGATGTTGTCCACGTCGTTCGTCACCCGGCTGAGCAGCTCACCACGCTGGATCGAGTCAAAGTACCGCAGCGGCAGCCGGTGGATCTTCGCCTCGATCTCCCCGCGCAGCCCGAACACCGTCCGCTGCACCACCCCGTTCAGCACATACGCCTGCACCCACATAAACGCCGAGGACAGCACATACAGCACCAGCGCCCACGTCAGCACGTTCCCCAGCGCGGCGAAGTCGATCCCCTGCCCCGGCACCAGGTCCATGGCACTGAGCATGTCCGCGCGCTGCCCCTCCCCGGACGCCCGCAGCTGCGCGATCAGCTGCTCCTTGGTCAACCCGGCGGGCAGCTCCCGGGCCACCACCCCGGCGAAGATCAAGTTGGTGCCCTCCCCCAGCAGCCGCGGCCCGGTCACCGAAAACGCCACCCCGGCCACCGCCGTCACGAACACCAGCAGCAGCCACGCCCGCTCCGGCTGGAGCTTGCCGAGCAGCCGTTTGGCCGACGGCCAGAAGTTCATCGCCTTCTCCGCCGGGACGTTCATCCCCGCGAACGGCCCGCCGCGCCCCGGCCCGCCCATCGGACGGGGAATGCGCACGACGGCGGCGCCGCCGGTCGCAGAGGCGGGTGCGGCTTGGGTGCCGGCTGCGGGAGAGGGCTGGCGGCTCATACCGTCTCCTCCGCCGCGAGCTGGGACGAAACGATCTCGCGGTATGTCTCCGACGTCTCCAGCAGCTCACTGTGCGTTCCGCGCCCCACGATCCTGCCGCCGTCGAGCACTAAAATCTGGTCCGCGTCCACGATGCTGGAGACGCGCTGGGCGATGATCACCAGCGTGGCGCCGGCGGTGCTGCGCTTGAGTGCCTGGCGGAGCCGGGCGTCGGTGCCGGTGTCCAGCGAGGAGAACGAGTCGTCAAAGATGTACAGCTCGGGCCGCTTCACCAGGGCCCGGGCAATGGCCAGCCGCTGCCGCTGCCCGCCGGAAACGTTGGTGCCGCCCTGGCTGATGGGCCCGTCCAGCCCCTCGTCCATCCGCTCCACGAAGTCCCGCGCCTGGGCGATTTCCAGGGCGGTCCAGAGCTCGTCCTCGGTGGCGTTCGGCTTGCCGTAGAGCAGGTTGCTGCGCACGGTGCCGCTGAACAGGTAGGGCCGCTGCGGGACCAGGCCGATGTGCCCCCAGAGCAGGTCCGGGTGCAGCTCGCGCACGTCCACGCCGTCCATCCGGACCGAGCCGCTGGTGGCGTCGAACAGCCGGGGCATGAGGTTCACCAGGGTGGTCTTGCCGGACCCGGTGCTGCCGATGATCGCCGTCGTCTGCCCTGCCCTGGCGGTGAAGCTGATGCCGGAGAGGACGGGCTGGTCGGCACCCGGGTAGGCGAATCCGACGTCGCGCATTTCCAGCTCGCCGCGCCGGACCTCGCTGCTGAGCGGGCGGGCAGGCGGCCGGACGCTCGACTCGGTGCGCAGCACCTCGCCGATCCGGTCGGCCGAGACGGCCGCGCGCGGGATCATCACGGCCATGAACGTGGCCATCATGACGGACATCAGGATCTGGATCAGGTAGCTCAGGAACGCGATGAGCGTGCCCACCTGTATGGAGCCGTCCTGGATGCGGAACGAGCCGAACCAGATCACGGCCACGCTGGAGACGTTCAGCACCAGCATTACCACCGGGAACGCGAGGGCCATGAGCCGGCCGGCACGGAGGGCGGTGTCCGTGACGTCGTCGTTGGCCTGGGCGAAGCGCGCGGTCTCGATGTCCTCGCGGACGAACGCGCGGACCACGCGGATGCCGGTGAGCTGCTCGCGGAGGACGCGGTTCACGGTGTCGATCCGCTTCTGCATCTTGCGGAACAGCGGCACCATCCGGGCGGTAAGCAGGCCGACGGCGATGAGCAGCACCGGGACGGCGACGGCGATCAGCCAGGACAGCTGCACGTCCTGCCGCACGGCCATGATCACGCCGCCGATGCTGAGCATGGGCGCGGTGACCAGCATGGTGGCGGACATGAGGACCAGCTGCTGGACCTGCTGGACGTCGTTCGTGGACCGTGTGATCAGGCTTGGCGCGCCGAACTTGGTGACTTCCTGCTCGGAGAACTCCCCCACCCGTTTGAAGATCGCGCCCCGAAGGTCCCGGCCGACGCCCATGGCTGCCTTCGCCGCGAAGTACACCGCAATGACGGCGCAGACGATCTGCAGCAGGGTGATCGCCAGCATCACGCCGCCCAGGCTGAGGATGTAGCCGATGTTCGCCTTGGCCACACCCTCGTCGATGATGTCCGCGTTCAGGGTGGGCAGGTATAGGGACGCGATGGACTGCGCCAGCTGGAAAACCACGACGACGGCCAGCAGCGGCCGGTGCGGCCGCAGGTATTCAACAAGCAGCTTCCAGAGCATGGGCGGCTCCTGACACAGTGTCCACAAGAGGTGGTGCGAAGGTCAGTTTACGTCCGGAGGCTGGGAAGAGGGCCGGCTGTTGCTGGATAAACCGGCCGGTTCTCGGACAGCGTACGCGCCGCGACCGGAAGGTGCTCAGTGAATAAGGAACCCTTGCGGGCTCACGTTCAGGGCGCGTACGTTTAGAGAACGACAAGTTCTCTATATCCAGACCACCCTCCGTCCCCGAGGAGCCCCCGATGGCTGAGAAATTTACGGGTATGCTCGCCGACTTCGGCGCCGCTGACCTGGCCTCGGCTGGCGGAAAGGGCGCCAATCTCGGCGAACTCGTGCGGCAGGGTTTCCCCGTTCCAGCAGGCTTTGTGGTCACCACCGCCGCCTACGGCACCCTGATGGCAGACACCGGCCTGGGCGCCGAACTGGAAGGGTTACTGAAAGCCGGAGATGCCGGAGCACAAATCCGGGCATTGTTCGCCCAGGCCCGGATTCCGTCGCGCGTCATCGCTGACATCGCGGCAGCCTATGCCGCCCTGGGCGGCGGTCCGGTGGCGGTGCGATCCAGTGCCACCGCCGAAGACCTGCCGGGCGCCGCGTTTGCAGGGCAACAGGACACCTTCCTGAACGTTGTGGGCGAGCAGGCGGTGATCCGCGCCGTGGCGGACTGCTGGGCTTCGTTGTGGACGGAGCGCGCCGTCGCCTACCGGCAGCGACAGGGGATCGACCCGCGCGAGGTGTCCATCGCCGTCGTCGTCCAGGACATGGTGCCGGCGGACATCGCGGGGGTCCTGTTCAGCGCCAACCCGGTGACGGGCGAACGCAGTGAAATCGTGGTGGATGCCAGCCCCGGCCTGGGCGAGGCCGTGGTTTCCGGACGGGTCACGCCGGAGCACTACGTGCTGGACCGCGCTGGCCGGACCAGGTCGTACAGCCCGGGCGCCCACGAGGTGGTGATCCGGGCCCTTGCAGGAGGAGGCACGCAGGAGAGCGCCGGTACGGGCACCCGGCGGGCTGCCCTCGACACGGAACAGCTGGCGGAACTGGCGCGGCTGGCCGTGCGCGCCCAGGACCACTTCGGACGGCCGCAGGACATGGAATGGGCCGTCGCCGGCGGGCATGTGTACGTGCTCCAGGCGCGGCCGATGACGGCACTGCCGCCGCAGCCGCTGCGCCTTAACCCGTTCCAGCGGTTGATGGGCCCGTTCTTCGCCGAGATGTTCCAAGTCCGCCCCTATCCGCTGGACGTTTCTGGATGGATGCAGCGCGGCATCCTGGCGATGCTTCACGGCATGGCCGGAAGCGTCGGCGTTGTCTTCCCCGCGGTGGAGGAGTTGCTGCCGGAGGAGGACGGCGTGGTGGTCCGGCTGGTCCCGCCGGTTCCCCACCCGACGGTTCGCACGCTCGGCGCACCTGTTTCCGTGGCACGCCGTGCCCGCCGGTTCAATCCAGCCCTGTGGACGCAGGACAGCAGGTTCACCACGTACCTGGCGGACATCCGGCGGCTTAACGCGCAGGACCCCAGGGCCTTGACCTGGAAAGGGGTCATCGGGCTCGCGGAGGAAACCTTCGCCGCGATGCGCGGGATCACCGAGCTGCGGATCTCGTACCTGCCGGGAGCCTTTGTTCCCCAGCTGAAGCTGCGCCTGCTGCTCCTGCTGCTGGGCAAGAGGCACCTAGGCTCGGCACTCATCGCCGGCGCGGAAACCCGCACCAGCCAGGCCAACCGCGCACTGGAGGAGCTGGCCGATTACGTCCGGTCCCAGGGCGAGCTGGCCCGGGCCTTCACGGAGTTGGAACCGCGGGGCCTGCTCTCCCGCGTGGAGCACCACCCGGATTTCCAGGAGTTCAGCACACGCTTCCAGGCCTTCCTGTCCGAATACGGACACCGCGAAACCGTCAGCGTGGTGCTGAGCAGTACGCCAACCTGGTCCGATGCCCCCGAGGTGGTTCTCGGGCTGATCAGGTCAATGACGGGTGAGCGGCGGCAGGCTGCAGACCAGACAGGCCAGGCGCTCGAGGAGCTAAAACGTCATCCCGCCCTGCGGATCGCGGCCCTGCGGCGGCACCTGCTGTCCGCCGTCGGCGCCGCAAAGGCCGGGACCGCCTTCCGCGAGGACAGCCACTTCTACGCCACCATGGTGCTGCCGCCGCTCCGGCGCGCGCTGTCGGAACTGGGCCGGCGGCTGTCCGACGGCGGGGTGCTGGCTGATGCGGCCGAGGTCCAGCACCTGCGCTTTGAGGAACTGGCAGGAATGGACGACGGCGGCGCGCTGCCGGTTGCCGAGAGGGAACGCTACCGCCGGCTGGTGCTGGCCAGGGCCGCGAAACGCCGGGAACTGGAGGGCATCCCGCTGCTGGATCCGGCACTGTTCGCACACAAACGCCCGGCGCCCGGGACGCTGGTGTCCGGCATGCCCGCCAGCCGCGGCCAGGCAACCGGAAGGGTAAGGATCATTCGGAGGCCGGACGAATTCGGACTGCTCCGCAGCGGCGAGGTCTTGGTCTGCCCCTACACCAACCCATCCTGGACTCCGCTGTTCCAGCGTGCGGCCGCCGTCGTGGTTGACGCCGGCGGGATCGCATCCCATGCAGCCATCGTCGCCCGGGAGTACGGGATCCCCGCCGTCATGGCCACCGGGTCGGGGACCCGTGACCTGCAGACCGGCCAGCTGGTCCTTGTGGACGGCACCCGCGGACAGGTCACGGCGGCTGTTGCGGAGCCGTCGTCGTGACCGCCGGGGCGCGCCCGGACCATCGGAAGCTGCCGCGCCGCCGCGGCGCGGCCCTGAACAGCGCGATCTTCGACGCCGTCCTGGCCGAGATCGCCGAATCCGGCTACACTGCGCTGACCATGGACCGGGTAGCCGAACGCGCGCGCGCCAGCAAAGCCTCGCTCTACCGCCGGTGGTCCGGACGCGCAGCCCTGGTATTGGACGCCGCCTACGCGTCGATGCATGGCCCGGACGCGGTCCCGGATACCGGCAGCCTGCGCCTGGATACGTTGACCGTCATGCGGCAGGCTGCCCGGCTGCTGGAGGGGACGGTTGGGCAGGCAGTCCGCGGGGTGCTGGGTGAGGCCCTGCAGAACCCCGACGTTGCCGCCGAAGTCCGGGTGTTCACGCACGGCAACGCCAGCAGGATGATGCATGAAATCCTTGCCAACGCCGTCAAACGCGGCGAGTGCGATCCGGCCCTCGTGAGCGATTTGAAGATCGAGGCCGGCCCCGCCCTGCTGCGGCACCGGTTCATCTTCGGCTCCGGACCTATTGAAGATGAGTTCCTGGTGGGGATTGTGGACGAAGTGGTGCTGCCGCTGTTCGGGGTTGACCCGAAGGACAACTCCGCGGGCACCTGAGACTGTTGGGCGGGAGCGTCACCTTGGAATAGGCCAGGCCTTCCGCATAATGCTTTTCGGTGCCCGCATTGACGTAACCCACGTCACCAGCCTATCCTTGATGAAACGATTCAAGGGAAAGGGCTTTCCAGTCACAACCCTTCAAGGTCCCCGTCGACCATCCGGAACAATAGTTCCGGTTCCTTGCCAATGACGACGAAGGAATTCACCAGAATGAGCAGCAACCCCGGGGAAACCCGCCCTATCCCGGAAGCCGGCGTTGGCCAGCGGGACCCGAAGAAAGCCGCGATGAGCGGCTGGATCGGGAGCGCACTCGAATACTACGACTTCGCACTGTACTCGCTGGCAGCGACGCTCATCTTCCCCGCCATCTTCTTCCCCACCGAGAACCCGACCGTGGGGATCATCGCCTCGCTCGCCACCTACGCGGTGGGCTACGTCTCCCGCCCGGTTGGCGCGGTGGTACTGGGAGCATACGGTGACCGGCACGGCCGCAAGCAGGTGCTCGTCTTCGCCATGCTGCTGATGGGCTTCGCCACCTTCGCCGTCGGGCTCCTGCCCACGTACGGGCAGGCGGGCATCCTGGCGCCGATCCTGCTGGTGATCCTCCGCCTCATCCAGGGCTTCGCCGTCGCAGGAGAACTGGGCGGCGCCAGCGCGATGATCGTGGAGCACTCCCCCGATGCCAGGCGCGGCTTCTTCGCAAGCTTCAGCCTGCAGGGCACCCAGGTGGGCTCCATCCTGGCCACCGCCGTGCTGCTCCCGCTTGCCGCCATCCTCCCCGCCGACCAGTTCCAGGCCTGGGGCTGGCGCATCCCGTTCCTGCTCAGCGCCTTCGTGATCCTGGCCGGCTACGTAATCCGCCGCCGCGTGCAGGAGCCGCCGGCGTATGCGGCGCAGTCCCAGGCCGGCAAGGCCAAGCAGCGGTTCCCCCTCGTTGACTTGGTCCGCAGCTATCCCTGGGTCCTGGTCCGTTGCATCCTGATGACGTTCACCAACGTGATCGGCATGGCAACGCTCATCTTCGGCGTCTCCTACGCCACCCAGAAGGGCTACGGCAACGGCTTCTCCAGCAGCGACTTCCTGTGGGTGACCCTCGTGGCCAACATCGCCGCCGTCGTCACCATTCCGCTGTTCGGTGCACTCTCCGACAAGATCGGCCGGCGGATGCTGATGGTCGCGGGCGGCCTGGGCGGCGGCGCACTGGCCGGCGGCTACCTCTGGGCCATTGAACAGGGAAGCCTGGCGCTGGTCTTCGTCTGCATCGTCATTGTGCAGGGCCTCTTCTTCCAAATGTGGAACGCCACCTTCGCCACGTTCTTCCAGGAGCAGTTCCCCATGCGGATCCGTGTGACCGGCTTCGCGGTGTCGCAGAACGTGGGCCTCATGATCGCATCATTCTTCCCAAGCATCTTCACCGCAGTCGCTCCCCCGGGATCCACCAACGTCCCCTTGGTCATCGGGCTGACCACGCTGGGTATCTGCGCCGTCGCAGCGCTCGCTGCCCTCCTGTCCCCCGACACCAAGGGCAAATCGCTCGACGACCTCGAGACCCGCAAGAACGAAATTGAAGCGTCAGAGCCGGCTCTTGCCCGTGAAAGCGTGGCGGCGGGGTAACTGATGCCGCCCTGGTGCGGGCTAACGCGCGTGGCACCAAGAACCAAGCGGTCGACGGCGGGACTTTCCCGCCGTCGGCCTCTTTCGTTAAGAACGTCCTCGACGTCTTCAGCAGGATTATCAGGGACGTGGTGAGCCGGGAAAGTTATGCCTTTGGCTTACTCAGCGCCACCGCTGTCCAGGAGACAGGCGGCAGCGTCACTGTGAGGACGCCGTTGGCCAAACTCGCAGTTGGGTTCGACTTGAGCCTCACACGGTCCGGGACGTCCTTCGTGTTCCTTGCGTATACGTCAGGATCAGAAATCATGTGTGATTCCAGTAGCGAGAGATTGCCGAGCGCTCCCACATTCACGGTGACCGTAATCTCCTCAGCGAGCGAACGGTTGACGAGGAACACCGCGGCACGTCCGCCCTCGGCATCATGTGTGGCCACGGCATCCACCAACGGCACACTGCCGAGTTCTTCAGTGCTGTACTGGCCGCTCTCCACCCGGACGTCAAGGGCGACGCCGGCAGCGAGCCTGGAGGTGACAGCGAACGGATAGTAGGTGGTTTGCCGCCACGCTGGACCGCCAGGTTCGGTGGTGATAGGTGCGATGACGTTCACGAGCATCGACATGGAGGCGGACGTGACGCGGTCTGCGTGCCGAAGCAGGGAAATAAGCAGACCACCAACCACCACGGCATCGGCCACCGAGTAGACGTCTTCGGCAAGCCGTGGGGCCTCCGGCCAATCGTTGCCCTCGATCTCATCGGTCCGGTAGAACCGGTCCGCCTGGCGCGGAAACTGCCGGAGATTATCGCCGAGGTACCAGACGTTCCATTCATCGAAGGAGATGTTGAGCGTCTTTTCGCTGCGCTTGGCGGCTTTGACGTAATCAGCAGTTGCAATGACAGTGTCGAGGTACCGGTCCATCTTCACGGGTGCGGCCAGGAAGGATCCGAGGTCGCCGTTCTTCTCCTCGTAGTAGCCGTGGCAGGAAATGTAGTCCACGTCGTCGTACGTGTGCTCAAGGACCACACGGTCCCAATACGGAAAGGTCGGCATCGTCGGGTGCGAGGAGCCGGATGCGACGAGTTCGACCTGGGGGTCCAACTGCCGGAGTGCTTTGGCCGTGCGTGAGGCCTTCTTTGCGTAGTCATCAGCCGGTGAGTGCCCGAGCTGCCACGGGCCGTCCATCTCGTTGCCGAGGTACCACATTTTGATGCCGAAGGGACTCGTCCGTCCGTTTGCGATCCGCTCGTCAGCCAGGGTGGACCCCTTGGGGATGTTTGCGTACTCGACCACCTGGAGGCTGTCCCTAGTGTCCGCGGTGCCAAGGTTGACCGCATACATGAGCTCGCCGTCCACCTTCTGCACCCAGGAAGCGAATTCGTGCAGACCTACCTGGTTCGTCTCGGTGGCCCGCCATGCCAGGCTGAGCCGGCGGGGCCGCTGGTCCTTCGGACCGATGCCATCCCTCCAGTGGAAGCCCGAAACGAAGTTGCCGCCCGGGTAACGGATGCCGGTCACGCCGAGTTCCTTGACGAGCTCGATGACGTCCTGCCGGAAGCCTTCCTCATCCGCGGTGGGATGTTCAGGCTCGTATATCCCGGTATAAACGGCGCGCCCCATATGCTCAATGAACGAGCCGAAGAGCCTGCGGTTGATGGGGCCGACCACGAAGCTTGGATCGGCAGTCACACGTGCGGTGGGCACTTTGCTCCTTCAATGTTGGTGCCGGGACGTTCCAGCGGTGCGGGCGCTACTTGAGGCTGCCGACGGACAGCCCGCCCTGCCAGTACTTCTGCAGCATCAGGAAGGCAATGATGAGCGGTATTACAGAGATCAGCGATCCGCTCGTTACCAGGTTCCAGATGAGGCTGTTTGCGGTGGCGGAGTTCGACTGAACCTGCCAGGCATTGAGCCCCACGGTGACGGGAAGCAATGTGGGATCCGAAATCATCGCGAGCGGCAGGAAGTAGTTGTTCCATCCGCCAACCACCGAGAGCAGCAGCACGGTCACCACCGCAGGACGCATCAGCGGCAGCGCAATCGTGGCAAACGTCCTGAACTCCCCGGAGCCGTCCACGCGGGCAGCATCGAGCAGTTCGTCCGGAATTGCATCCTGGACGTAGACGCGCATCAGGTACACGCCGAACGGGCTCAGCAACGACGGGAGGATCACCGCCCAGATTGTGTTCGTGAGGCCAAGGTTGTTGAACAGCACGTACGTCGGAATGACAAGTGCCGTCGCCGGAACCATCACGGACGCCAGGAGAATCATGAAGCTGACGGCGCGGCCCCGGAAGCGGTATTTAGCAAAGGCATAACCCGCCAGTACGGCGAGAATCGTGGCCCCGACCCCTCCGGCCATCGCGTAAAGGAACGAGTTTCCGAGCCAGCGCAGGTAGATGCCGTTGTTGTATGTCACCAGCTGGGCAATGTTGTCGAACAGGGCAAAGTCGCGATCGAACCAAAGCGGCCCTCCCGTTCCGGCAAACAGCCCCTGCGTGCTTTTGGTTCCCGCAACGATCAGCCACCACATCGGAAGGAGGAAATAGAGGGAGACGGCAGCGAGAAGTATGTGCGTGCCGACCGACTTGCCGTGCCGCCCCGTGCCGGGTTTCCCGCCTTTCTTCCGGGAGCTCGTTGGGGGTGCCTGGTCGAGGAGTAGTGCAGGTGAAGTTGTCATCAGCGGAGTCCGCTCTTTTTGCGAGTGGCGATCAGGAAAATGATGGAGGCGAGGAAGACCATCAGTCCAAGCGCGAAGGAGATGGCCGACGCGTAGTTGAACTGCTGATAGGAGAACGCCAGGTTGTAGGCGTACAGGTTCGGGGTGTAGGCAGCGTCAATGGCATTGCCGGCAAGGGGTGCGAGAACCTGCGGTTCGGTAAAGAACTGTAGCGTCCCGATCAGCGCGAAAACTATTGTCAACACGAGCGAGGAAGCAATGATCGGAACCTTGATTTGCAGGGCGGTCTGCAGCTTGGAGGCGCCATCGATCCGCGCCGCTTCATAGATGGACGAGTCGATGGACTGCAGCGAAGCGTAAATGATGATCATGTAGTAGCCCGTCCACTGCCACGTCACGATATTGGTCAAGGACCAGAAGATGGAATCCCGGCTGAGAAGGTCCGGTGCCTGCACGTTCAGGAAATCGAAGAACGACACCAACGGTCCGAAGGAGGGGCTGTACAGGAAGCCCCACATCAGGGCGCCAATCACTCCGGGGATAGCGTACGGCGCAAAAATCAGCAGCCGGGTGAAACGTGAGAACCGGGTTTTGACTTCATCGAGGAGGAGGGCGAAGATGAGCGCCAGCCCGATTTGCAGTGGCACGAAGACGAGCGCAAATGCCCCTACCCGCGCCATTCCCGACAGGAAGCGTTGGTCCTTAAAGGCGGCGATGTAGTTCGTCAGCCCCGCGAACTTCTCGCCCGCCGCAAGGGTGTTGGTATGCAGGCTCATCCAGAACGCGTAGACGAGCGGCAGGACGAGGAATACCAAAAACACAATGGCAAAGGGGGCCAGAAACACCCAGCCGAACCTCGCGTGTTTTCGTTCCAGGGTGACTCCCCTTTTGAGAACGGCAGGGGGGCGGGCTGGAGTCTGAAGTTGAGGGGTGGTGGACATCGGTCACTTCCTTGGGACGCAAAATGGGAGGACTTTCTGTGCGGGCGGGGTGTTCCCCCGCCCGCACAGGGTCAAACTCACTTCAGGGTGAATCCCTGTTCAGTGGCATAGGTCTCGAGCGACTTCTGGAGCTGGTCCGCCGCCTCGGATGCCGAGACGTTGCCTGCGATCGCCTCCGAAAGCAGGCGCTGCGACTCGTCGTAGTAGTACTGCGAGAACGGCGAGAACGTCACACCTTCGTACTCGATGGCGGCTTTGCCGAAGACGTCCTTGTTGAGCTTCTGGCCGCCGTAAAACTCGTACGGACGTTCCTGGAAGTACTCGGACTCAATCATCTCCGGGTAGGCCAGGAACAGCCCGCCCACTTCGACTCCGAGCTTCTTGTTCTCCTCGGTTGCATAGAGCTCAGCAGCCGCCTTTGTGGCCAGTGCCGCGTCGTCGGCCTGGGTGGTGACAGCCAACGTGCTGCCACCCCAGTTCACCTGCTTGGGTTTAGCTGAGTCCCACTGAGGGATTGGAGCGGCGCGCCACACAGCGTCCGGGTCCCCGTCCTGGAAGGCGGAAATGTGGATGCTGTACCACGCGGGGTAGATGGCAGTAGCGTACCGGCCGCCACCAAGTCCGGTGCTGAACTCGGGCGTCCACGCCTGGTCAGTACCCACGAGACCCTTGTCGACCAAGCCGAGCCAGTACTCGTAGACCTTCTTGGTTGCGTCGTCGTTGTGGTTGATGCTGATTTCGGTCGGAGTCCCGTTGTCGAACTCGAAGGGCACGGCACCGGCCTGGTCGAGGAATGCATAGTGCTGGCCCGAGCCGTTGGGGGCGAAGTTGCCAATAAGGGTCTCGCCTCCTGTCGCCTTATTCAGTTGCTCGGCTGCGGCTGCATATTCGTCCCATGTGGTCGGAACCTTAATGCCGTGCTTGTCGAAGATGTCCTGCCTGTACCACATTCCGACCGGTCCCAGGTCGACCGGAACCGCGTAGACGCCGTCGCCGCTCGAAACGTCGCGCCATGCCCCTTCAGTGAACTTGTCTTTGTACTTATCGATGCCGTGCTCGGCCATGTTGACCAGGCCGCCCTGGATAAGGAAACTGTTCAGCCAGTCGTATTCAACCTGGACGATGTCGGGCGCACCCGACTTGGACTGGAGCGATGTGGACAGCTTGGTATAGGCATCCGCACCCTGGCCGGCGTTTGTCCAGCAAATCTGTACGTCTTTGTGGCTCTCGTTGAAGTTGTCCACCGTTTGTGCGGTGTCTTCGAACCAGCCCCAGTACGTCACCACCGGGACGTCCTTGACCTTGATCTCGTTGCTGCAGTTCGTTTTGCTCGCTCCGGCTCCACCGCCGCCGCCACCATTGTTACCGGTGCAGCCAATCAGAGTTACAGCGAGTGCCGTGGTCATCCCCGCTGCAAGCAGGGCTTTTCTCTTAATCATTGTGTTGCTGGTCCTTTCGCGGTGCAAAGACACCGTCGTCGGCGGCATGTGAGCCGCAGTTGCTGCGAGAGAGATGATCTACTTCTGAGGCGTTACATCCTCCTGGTCCACTTGGAAAGGTGCGCAGGCGGCTGGACCACCCGTCCTGTAGCTGCGATTGAAGTTTTCGAAAATTTTTGCGAAACACGTTCACTAAATACTGGTTGTTAGCGCTAACCATGTCAAGGCTTTTGATGAAAACTAGTCGAAACCAAGAAAGACTTCGCCGCCACGATGGTGTCCCGCCACCTGTTACGGTTTCATCAGGAGTTTTCGAAAAATGAGGACCAGGACGAGAACAAGGACTCGACGCATGTCATCCGAAGGATCGCGAAAGAGGCGCGCACCAAATGGTCGGCCGACGATTACCGAGATCGCTGCAAAAATTGGCGTCTCCGCCCCCTCCATTTCCAAGGTGCTCAACGGACGCTCGGACGTCGCTCCGGCGACCAGAGCGAAGATTGAGAAGGCGCTTCAGGAACACAACTATCAGCGCCACGTGAGCCAGACCGGAACACCTTCCGCGCCCCTTGTGGACCTGGTGTTCCATGAGCTCGACTCAGCATGGTCCATCGAGATCATCCGCGGCGTGGAGAACGCCGCCCGGCGGAACGGGCTAGGAGTGGTGCTGTCCGACCTCGGCGGGCGGCGTAGCCCTCATTCAGACTGGATGGAAGAAGTCCTTGCCCGGCGCCCGCTCGGCGTGATACTGGTTCTTTCAACACTTACACCCGAACAGCGGCGCCAACTCGACACTCGAGGCATCCGTTATGTTGTGCTCGATACAAATGGTGAGCCCCCCAGCGATGTTCCAGCTGTCGGATCCAATAACTGGTACGGCGGCCTCTCGGCCACGCGACATCTACTGTCACTGGGTCACCGCCGAATCGCAATCATTTCCGGACCAGAAGACGTGCTGTGCTCGCGTGCCCGGGTTGACGGCTACCGGGCGGCCCATGCGGAAGCAGGCGTGCCACTGCTTGAGGACGCCATCCGGTGGAGCGACTTCTCGGTGGCCGGCGGATTTGAGCACGGCGCCGCCCTCCTCGCCCGCGCCGAAAGGCCTACGGCCATCTTCGCCGGCTCCGACATGCAGGCGCTCGGGGTGCTGCGGGCCGCCCGCGACAAGAACATCGAGGTCCCGTGCGACCTGTCCGTTGTCGGATACGACGATCTCCCCCTCGCCGCGTGGGTCGCCCCGTCCCTGACTACCATCAACCAGCCGCTCGGCGAGATGGCAGAAGTTGCTGTCCGAATGGTTCTCGACATAGCGCGCGGCACCGACCCGCACCCGCGCAGCATCGAACTGGCCACGGAACTCGTTGCCCGCGAGAGCAGTGGCCCCGCACCCCAAGAAACCCTAGGCCGCCGGTCTGTCAGCGCCGCCCCGCGTTGACGTAACCGGTGTCACGGCCATTTCTTCGACGAAACGATTCGAGAGAAAGGGCTTTCCCCGCCGGGTTCGCCGTCGCCGGCGAAATGGGCGGAGCCAGCGCGATGATCGTGGAGCACTCCCCCGATGCGAGGCGCGGCTTCTTCGCAAGCTTCAGCCTGCAGGCACACAGGTGGGTTCCATCCTTGCCACGGCCGCTGCTTCCCCTCGCAGCCATCCTCGCCGCCGACCAGCTCAAGTCCTGGGCGCTGGCGCATCCCGTTCCTGCTCGGCGCCCTCGTGATCGTGGCACCCAAAGCCGAGCGGCCGGCGGGACTTTCCCGCCGTCGGCCTCTTTCGTTAAGCACCGGCAACCACGGGGCGGGCCTCTCCCCGCGCAAAAGTCGACCGTTCTCGAACGGCGGATGCGGCACTCGACAGGTGAACGTCCCTTGGTGTCTTCAGCAGGAAACACTGCGGTTTACAGAGAATTTTGCCCTTTAGTCCGTCACACTTATGAAGGCTATGGATTCTGGGGGATGCCGTCGTTGACTGCCGCCGCCCGGTCACCTGGGGCCGCATCATCATTCTCCGGAAGGCATCAACCATGACCCAGCAACACCCCGACGCGAACTCGGCCTCACAGGAAAATTACGGCCCGCCTGTGCCCCCTCCTTACAACGGCGCCCAAGCTCCAACCCCGCCGCCCTTCCCCGGCCCGCAGTACTCTGCGCAGCCGCCCATGCCGCAGCCGCCCCAGTACTCTGGCCAGCCGCCCATGCCCCAGCCACCGCAGTACTCTGCGCAGCCGCCCATGCCCCAGCCGGGTTACGGTTACCCGCAGTCCAAGTCCAAGATTGCGGCAGGCTTGTTGGGCATATTCCTGGGTGGCCTCGGTATCCACCGCTTTTACCTTGGATATACAAAGATCGGCATCATCCAGCTCGTGCTCGCGATCGTCTTGAGTGTGCTGGGCTTGGGATTCCTCGCCTTGTGGGGCCTTATTGAGGGCATCATGATCCTCGCGGGCGCCGTCTACTTCCAGCGGGACGCCCACGGCGTTCCGCTCCGCAACTAGGCCGAAGGAGACTGCACTTTGACTGAGATCATTCACGACAAGTATGAACAGCTCGAGCAAATCAGGGCCGGGCTCCTGCAGGGAGAAATCGTTTACGCCGTTTACGACTGCATCGGGGTCGGTACCGGCTTCGTGGGCATCACCAACATGCGCGTAATCCTCCAGGACAAGAGCTTCGTCGGAAACAAACTTGCCGTCGTGTCCGTGCCCTACAAGAACATCCGCTCCGTTTCCATGCTGTCCAACAAGTCGATGATGGGCAGGTTCGCGTCAACCTCCAGCATCGGAATCGACACCGGTGGCAGCATCAAGGAAGCGGACTTCCGCGGCGATGACAAAGCCAAGCACGCACATGACTTGATTCTCTGGAACATGCTGAACACGAAATAGCAGTCAGCACGTAGAAGGGCGATCGGATGCTCCGGCCGCCCTTCTACGGCGAGGGAACTGCCTGGTTACCGGCAGTAGGTGTGGCCCTCACAGCATTAGCAACCCTGTCTGCGATGACCTGGGCGTCACTTCCGGAATCAAGGATGGTGTTCCGGGCTGATGCGGGATCGACCATCACGGCCGTCACGGCGAGGCCGTCCGACGCCCCGGTTGCCAGCAGCGCGTCCACCTGCGCCGAGAAGCAGGAGTCGCTTGACTTGGCATGGACGTCCATCGCCACCACGTGGTTGTTGGAGACGAAGTTGCCCGCCCCCGCCTGCAGCCTTATGATGACGGGCGTGGCGCCTGCCGGCTGGATGCCCTGTGAGTCGATGACCTCGGAGAAGTGGTTGCCGATCACGGAGTTGTTGTTGCCGCTGACGCAGAGAAGTCCCGTGAGGTCGTCCAGTCCGTTGTCCACCCCCAGGAAGGGCGTCCAGGGCTCATGGTCCCGCAGGAAGTGGTTCGTGGCCACGAGGTTTTCCGAGCTGTTCCCCGCGAGGACCACCATCCCGGGGTAGAAGGAATGCAGCCGGTTGTTGGTGACGCTCGAACGCGTGACGCCGTCGAAATGGACACTGCTTGCACCGCGTGGGAAGACGTTGTTCCCGGTGACCAGGAGCCCGCCGTGGTTCTGGGCATAGATGGAGTGGCCCTTGAAGCCTGCTCCGATCAGGTTGTCGGTAATCTTTGACGCCTGCCCCCACCCGCGCAGCCCGATGCAGCTTCCGCATTCAGCGATGAAGTTGCCGTGGATGGACAGCGCGTCCGCGTTGTGGATGGTGAGCGCGTTCTCGAGGTAGATGAAGCCCATGCCGGTGACGCGGAAGGAGTCATTGGCGCTCGCCACATAAATGCCGGTCTTGCCGTTGACGTAGGTGTTCTCCGCAGGCAGCCCCGAGCCGTCCGGGGTGAAGTGCAGCCCGTCGATGCAGAAGTTGGAGAACTCCACCGAGCTGATCCGCGGGCTCCCGCTCCGCTCAATGTAGAAAGCGGCGCCCTTGGATTCTTCCCCGTCGCCGGCGGGCGGAAGGTCAACGATAATCCGGCTCCCGCCGGGCCACAGCTCATGCAGGTCCGGCCATTCGTCCTCGGGAACGTTGAACCGGATGCTCGACGACGTAAACCCGTGTCCCGAGCCCTCGATTCGAAGGAAGCTGACGTCGATCACCACCTGCGTGCGAAGGTGGTAGTCCCCCGGCGGAATGTAGATAGCCGCGCCTGGCTTTCCGCCATTGTCCACATCCGTGGCGGCCTGCCGGTCCTTGATGTCAGCGATGATGCTGTTGATGACCTCGCCGACGTCCTTGGAAGGATTGCCTACGGGCCAGGTGGTCACGTCGTAGTAGTTGTTGCTTGGCATGGGTTCTTCCCTGTCGAGTTGCGGTTAGGCGAGTGTTGAGACGGCGAGCTTCAGCATTGCTGCCGGGCCCCCCTCGGCCGACAGCCAGTTCTCCTGGTGTCCGGCTTCCGGAAAGATAAGGTCAGTCAGGACCGCCTTCCCGCCTTGGGCGAATACCTCCACCGAACAATGGTCGACGACGATCTGCAGCTTGAGCACGCCGTCCTCCAGGTCAACGGGTGCTGACTCGATCGAAGCGAATTTCGCGTGGAAGGAGGTGTCGCCTGATTGCCGGCGGTCCAGGATGAGCCGTGCGCTGGTGGTGTCGTAGCTGAGAATGGCGCCCTTGCTCCCGTCACTGCTTCCGAAGAGCCGGAAAACAAGGCGCTCGGCGCTTCCGGGCCGTATCTGCGCCTCGATGACCTGGGCGCTGCCCGGTACCGCATCCGGCAACCGGAGGGGTGGATTTCCCAGTTCAAAGGGCCCCGCGTTCAGCTGGTCCCTGGCAACAGGAAGTTCCTTTCCAGCAGGGTGGCCGGCGAGGACCGGCTGCTGGGTCAGGCGCGCAGAGCCGTTGACTGCTGTGAGGCGCACTTCCCGGGCGAGGGTCATCGAGGACCGCCAGGGGGCGGTGGGCAGATCATTGGCGTAGTCCCAGTTGCTCATCCAGCCGATGATGATGCGCCGTCCATCCGGGACGTTGCTGAACGACACGGAGGCATAGCAGTCGCGCCCCCAGTCCAGCCACAGGCATTGCTGCAGGGCTGCAGCGGACGCGGCGGAGTCACCCAGGGCGCCGATCCCGGCCGGCGCCGCGACGGAAGTGGCGTCCGGGAGGAACCGGACGCCGTCGAAATGCCCTATGAAGTACTGGCCGCCGGATCCTCCCGCCACCGCACCGGGGTTGATGTTCACGATCAGTATCCATTTGATGTTGTCCGGGTCCCCGTCCACCGGCAGGGGAAAGAGATCGGGGCATTCCCATTCGCCCTGGTCGGCATTCATCGGGCCGAAGTCGCTGAGGAAGTCCCAGGTCTTGAGGTCGTCCGACCGGTAGAAGACCACCTTCTGGTGCTGCGCTTCGACGGCCACCATGACCCAGCAGCTGTCATGCCCGTCCTGGTAACGGAAGACTTTGGGGTCCCGAAAGTGCGCTGAGTTCCGCGCGAGGACAGGGTTGCCTCCGTATTTCCTCCAGGTCATGCCGGCGTCGGTGCTGTAGGCCAGGGACTGCGCCTGCGTGCCCCTGTGTTCGGACGCGGCCTTGTAGGCGCTGGTGTAAACGGCTACCAGGGCGGGTGCATCCGCCGTGCCGAAACCGGACGTGTTGCCGTGGTCCACTACGACGCTTCCCGAAAAGATGTCCTCTGCCTCATCGCAGGCGATGGCAACGGGGTGTTCGGTCCAGTGCAGCAAATCGCGGGACGTGGCGTGGCCCCAGGACATGTTGCCCCACACGTTGCCGTAGGGGTTGTTCTGGAAGAAGAGGTGGTAGAGGCCGTCATGGAAAACCAGGCCGTTGGGATCGTTCAGCCAGGTATCCCGTGCCGTGAAGTGGATGGCAGGCCGGAACCTGGAGGTTTCCGTCGTGACTGTTTCAGGGTGTGCGGCATCAAGGAAGGTCGACATGTTCGTGCGGTCCTTTTGGAAAGTGGAAGGGGCTGGCTGCTACGGCCGGGGAGCCGCGATGGAGTCACGGCGCACCAGGGGGCAGCCCAGGATGGTCGGGTGAAGTGCCATGAGGGTGAGGTCGGTCTTCCCCTCCACGGCGTCAATCAGGTGTTCGGTGGCCCAGGCACCCATCTCGTAGTGGGGCAGGGCCACGGTGGTAAGTCCCGGGTGGAGGTTGGCGGCGATCAGTTCCTGGTCATCGAAGCCGACGACTGAAAGGTCACCGGGGATGCTGAGTCCCAGCTCCGCGGCAGCGCGGTAGGCTCCCATCGCCATCCGGTCGTTGTAGCAGAACAGTGCCGTAGGCATGTCGGCGCGGTCCCCTCGTGCCAGGATCCGCCGGGCCGCCTCGTAGCCGCCATGCACTTCCGAGACCTCGGACTCGACAGGTGCCGCGTCGCCGTCGAGCCCTGCTTCAGTCAGCATCGCCCGGAAGGCCTGGAGCCGCTGGCGGGTTGCGGGGACGTCATCGGTGTTGTTGATGAAGCCCACCCGGGTGTGGCCCGCTTCGAGGAGCGCGCCCACCGCGGCGCGTGCACCGCCGTCTTCATCCGGGATCACGGCGGTGATGTTTCCGCCGCGGGCCACCGAGTCCACCAGGACGGACGGCACGCTGCCAAGGTTGGCCGGCAGCTCCACGTTGCGGTGGTACATGGTGGCGTAGAGGATGCCGTCCACCCGGCGTTCCAAAAGGGCCTCGACGTCGGCCTGCCGGGATTCGAGGCTCGCCGAGCCGGAGGTGTTGATGATCATGAGCCCGTACCCCCTGGCCTTGGCGGCCTCGTCGGCGCCCAGGATGATCCGGCCGGCGTGGGGCGTCGTCGCGATGTCCTCGCTCACCAGCCCCAGCATGCCGGTCCGTTGCGTGCGCAGGGCCTGGGCCAGGCGGTTGGGTCCGTAGCCCAGTTGCTCGGCGGCCGTCTTCACCTTGTCCCTGGTTTCGGGGCTGATCCGGGCGTAGGAAACATCGTTGAGGACATGGGAGACAGTTGTCACGGACACCCCCGCGGCCACGGCCACATCCTTGATGCCGATGTTCTTGTTGCTCATCTGTTTCCCACGTCCTCATGGTTGGTGATGCCCCTGGGGGTTACCAGTAGGCTACTCGTTGATGGTGGCCTAGCCCTTGACGGCGCCCAGCGTCATGCCCGCCACGATCCTGCGCTGCAGCAGAAGCGTGAGGAGGATGACCGGAATGGAGTACACGGCGGCCAGCGCCGTCATGGATCCCCAGTCCAGGCCGAACTGGGTCTGGAAGTTCGCGATCACCACCGGCGTTGTCTGCGATCGGATGGCGGTCATCAGGAGCGCGAAGAGGAACTCGTTCCAGGAGGCCAGGAAGGCGAAGATCGCGGTGACGGCGATGCCGCCGGAGACCACCGGCATCACCACCCGCCAGAGGGCGCCGAGCCTGCTGCACCCGTCCACTGTGGCCGCTTCCTCCAGGTCTTTCGGCACCGCTTCGAAGAAGCTGGACATCAGCCAGATGGAGAGCGGCAGCGAGATGGTGGTGTGGGCGATGGACAGGGCAATTGGCGTATCCGACAGGCCCATGGCTGCCATCATTGAGGCCAGCGGAATGCCGATCGCCACCGGCGGGACCATGCGCGTCACCAGGGCGGCCATGATGAAGATCCGGCCGCTGAGGGTCTTGTACCGGGTGATGCCATAGGCGGCCGGAACCGCCAGGACCAGCGAAAGCAGGGTGCTGATCACGGCCGTCTGGATGCTGTTGATGAAGGAGGCAAGGACTCCGTTCCGGCCCAGCGCGTTGGCGTAGTTCTCCAGCGTCCACTCCCGGGGCAGGATGGTGGGCGGCACCGCAATGGTGTCGATCGGGGTCTTGAAGGATGTGAACAGCAGGTACAGGAACGGGAATCCGTACAGCACCATGGCGGCGGCGAGCAGGACCCACAGCAGCGTGCGGGTGCTGCGCCGTCCGGCCTCCAACCCTTCCCGGTTGACGCCGCGGCGCCTCCGCGGAGGGACGACGGCGGGCGGTTCGGAAGGTGCCGCGGCCGCCTTGGCCGGGCCCACGCCGTCGTGCTTAATGCGTTCGGCGACGCGCATCAGGTGTCCTTTCCTGGCCGCCAGATGGTGGCCACCGCGAAGAACGCGACGGCGAGCATCGCCAGCAGGTAGATGGTGCCCATGGCGCTGGCCAGCCCGGGATCGCCGAAGCGGATCATGGTGCGGTAGATCAGCAGGCTCATGGTTTCCGAAGCGGACTGGGGCCCGCCGTTGGTTTGGATGAGGATGGTGTCGAAGGCCCGGGCCGCGTCAATGCCGCGGACCACCAGGGCGACGGCGATGACCGGCCTCAGCAAGGGCAGGATGATGCGGAACAGCATGGCCGGTGCGCGGGCACCGTCCAGGCGTGCCGCTTCGATCAGGTCCCCGGGGATATTCTGCAGCCCGGCGAACAGCACCAGGCACATGAACGAGGTGGTGAGCCAGATGTCCGGGATGGCCACCGAGTAGAGCACGATGCCCGGATCGGACAGCCAGCCGATTTGGTTGGGGTTTTGCAGGATGCCTGCCTGGTGCAGGAGCGTTCCGATGAGGCCGAAGTTGTCGATCATCAGGAACTTCCAGAGCAGGCCTGCCACAATTGGGGCGATCATGAGCGGGTACATGAACACCGTCCGCCAGATCTGGGAACTGCGGCCCAGCATGGTGAACACCAGGGCCATGCCCAGGCCCAGGGCGAACTCAAGCGTGACCACCACCAGGGTGTAGGCCAGGGTCCGCCAGCCCGCGCCCGTGAAAGCCTCGGAGGCGAAGGCTCGGAAGTAGTTGTCCAGGCCCACGAAGTCGCGGGGGCCGCCGGCAATTGGAGAGATCTTGAAGAAGCTGTCCGCCACCAGGCGGAACAGCGGGAAGGCCACGAATACTGCGAGGAACAGCGCCGCTGGCGCCATCAGGAACATTGCGAAGCGGCGATCGGAGATGCGCACGGTTTTCTCTTCCGCTGGTTGGGGCCGCGGCCGGCACCGTACTTGCTGTGCCTCTTCGGCAGATGCCGGCCGCGGGGGTTTTACTTGAGGAGGTCCTCGATCTGCTTCTTGGCGTCGGCGAGGAGGGTGGTGGAATCACCGCCGGCCACGGCCTTCTGCAGCATGGGGACAAGGACAGTCTCGACGATCTGCTGCCACTTCTCGGTTGCCGGGCGGGTGGCCGTGGCCTCGCCGTTGAGGGTTTCGATCAGCGGTCCGAAGCTCTCGTAGCCTTCCTTGTCCTGGTACTTCTCGAAGGCGGAGATGCGCGAGGCCAGGCCGAGGCTGGATTCGATGCCCATGCTGTTGTGGTCGTAGGCGCACTTGATAAACTTCTTGGCCGCATCAGCGTTCTTGGTGGCCTTCGGGACAGTGAGGTACCACGGGCCGGGGACGCCACCGATGCCGGCTGATCCGGCGATCATGGGAGCGGCTCCCACCTTGCCTGCCACCGGGGAGTCCTTGGGAATCTGGCGGTAGGCGTGGGCCCAGAAACGGGTCATGGCGGTTTTGCCCTGGTTGAACAGGTTCTGCGCCGCTGCCCAGTCCACCTGTGCTGCGCCGGAGGGGGCGGACTTGGCGAGGCCAACGTAGAAGTCCAGTGCTTCCTTGTGCGCGGCGTTGTCGATGACCACCTTGTTGTTTTCGTCCAGGATCATCGGCCCGCCGGCCTGCAGGACGTGGGCCAGCCATTCGGTTTCGACGCCGCCCTTGACGTCGGTGCCGTACATGCCGTTCTTGGTGAAGAACTCGGAGATGTCCTGGTACTGCTTCCAGGTGGTGGGGGCGGTGAGTTCATAGCCGTACTTGGCCTGGAAGTCGGCCTTGTTCTTGGCGTCCTCGAACAGGTCTTTGCGGTAGAGGATGATCTCCGCGTTGGTCCAGGCGGGCAGGCCGATGAAGTGCCCGTCCACGTTGGCTTCCTTGACGAGGGAGGGGAAGATGTCCTTCTTGGCCTCGTCGGTAAAGATCTCGTCGATGGGCTGGACTGCGTCCTTGAAGCTCGGAAGCCAGACGGAGTCCAGCGCCGCCACGTCGAAGGAGACGTTGCCGGAGGAGAATTCGCTGGAGAGCCGGTTGAACATGCCGTCATAGGGCAGTTCGACGAAGTTGACGTCCACGCCGGCATCTTTCTTGCACTGTTCGGCAACGCCGGACAGTTCGGCGTGGCCGCCGGCTTCGACGAGGACGTTGACGGTGTTGGTGCCGGCGCTTCCCGACGTTGCGGACGGGCCCCCTGCGCCGCAGGCCGAGGCGGCCAATGCAGCGGCGGTGCAGATGCCGCCGATGGCGAGCCTGCTGATGAATTTACGAGTGGACATCGCTGTCGACTCACTTTCTCTCGAACGGAAATGGCGAGACAGTACTTGGGGTGAAAAATCGTTTTGCTAAAACGACTTGGCATCAAGGTATTGGCATCGCCGCGAAAGTGTCAAGCATCACTTTTGAGCCATGGCCGCTTATTGACGGTCCGCAATAGGAACCCCTAGGGTGAATTGCACCTACGTGACAAATCGTTTTGTCATTGGCAGATCCCACTCATTCATCCAAAGGAGTTTCCGGCGCCATCAATCTCGGCAATGACGCAGGTTCCGCTCACGCACATGTCCTGCTGATCGAACTGGGCGCAGCACATTAGCCGAAAACCGGCCCCACCCCAGAGGCCCGGCTGTCCCGCACGTGGAATTAACTCCGGCTCGTGAAGTTTGCAAGACTTGCCGGGTGATTACTGAACACGCCCTGCTGCCTGTTGTTCCCGGCCAGGAAGAGGCATTCGAGGTGGCGTTCGCCCGCGCCCGGCCCATCATCGCCTCCATGCCCGGGTTCCTTTCCTTGTCCCTCTCGCGGTCGGTCGAGTCCCCCAGCACGTACCTTCTGCTCGTGGAGTGGGACACGCTGGAGGACCACACCGTTGGTTTCCGGGGATCCCCTGACTACCAGCGGTGGCGCGCCCTCCTGCACCGGTTCTATGAGCCGTTTCCCGTGGTTGAGCACTACAGCGTGGTCAGTTCGGTCCCCTGCCAGGGCCGCTCCCCGGCCGTGTGACCCGATCTCGGTTGTATGGGTTGCTGCCAACCGGGCAAGGCGCATTCCTGCTGCAGGGAGCAGGCCTTTGCCTCTCCTCTTACGGCTGTCCCCGTGGTCAAATGGGAAGGTTGAACCGGCCGCCCGAGTCCGCTCCACGGCCTCGGCCACATGGAAGGAAACAGATGACCGATCGTCCGGAACACCCCCCGATTCCCACTCCCGGAAGCGCCCAAGGCCTGGACCAAAAGGTCGAAGGCGGCTGCCCGGTGGACCATGGCAGCGTGACCTCGCACGGCAGCGAGAGCGAAAACCCGGCGATCGACTCGCCGCAGCCCAAGGGTCACCGGCCGCGCACGGTCGCTGACTGGTGGCCCAACCAGCTGGACCTCTCCGTCCTCCACTCCCACCATCCCAAGGGCAACCCGCTCGGCCCGGACTTCAGCTACCGGGAAGAGTTCCAGAAGCTCGACGTCGAGGCCCTCAAGCAGGACATTACCCAGGTCCTCACCACGTCCCAGGACTGGTGGCCCGCTGACTTCGGCCACTACGGCGGCCTGATGATCCGGTTGAGCTGGCACGCCGCCGGCACCTACCGTGTCCACGACGGCCGCGGCGGCGCGGGCGATGGCAGCCAGCGGTTCGCGCCACTCAACAGCTGGCCGGACAACGCCAACCTGGACAAGGCCCGGCGCCTCCTGTGGCCCGTCAAGCAAAAGTACGGCCGGAAGCTTTCCTGGGCGGACCTGCTGGTCCTCGCCGGCAACGTGGCCCTCGAGTCCATGGGCTTCAAGACTTTCGGCTTCGCCTTCGGCCGTGAAGACGTGTGGGAGCCCGAGGAGATTTTCTGGGGCCCGGAGGACACGTGGCTCGGCGACGAACGCTACATCGGCGAAGGCCAGATGGCGGAGGACGTCGGCTCCACGGAGATGGGCCTGATCTACGTCAACCCGGAGGGGCCCATGGGCAACCCGGATCCCAAACTCGCGGCAGCATTCATCCGCGAGACCTTCAAACGGATGGCGATGAACGACGAGGAGACGTTCGCGCTGATCGCGGGCGGCCACACGTTCGGCAAAACCCACGGAGCCGGTGACGCCGACGCGCACGTCGGGCCCGAACCGGAGGGCGCCAACCTTGAGGCGCAGGGGCTGGGCTGGCTCAGCACCTATGGCAGCGGCAAGGGCGGCGACACGATCACCTCCGGCCTCGAGGTCACCTGGACGGACCGGCCCACCCAGTGGAGCAGCCGTTTCCTCGAGATCCTCTTTGAGTACGAGTGGGAGCTGGTCAAGAGCCCCGCCGGCGCCCACCAGTGGGTGGCCAATGATGCCCCGGAGATCATCCCCGACGCCCACGATCCCGGGAAAAAGCACCGGCCCACCATGCTGACCACGGACCTGTCGCTGCGCTTTGACCCCGTCTATGAGGAAATCGGGCGCCGCTTCCTGGAGAACCCGGACGAATTCCAGCTCGCGTTCGCCAAGGCCTGGTACAAGCTGCTGCACCGCGACATGGGCCCGGTCGGCCCGCACATGCTGGGCCCCTGGGTCCCGGAAGCCCAGCTCTGGCAGGACCCCGTTCCCGCCGTCGACCACGAGCTGATCGGCCAGGAGGACATCGCCTCCCTGAAGGCCCGGCTCCTGGACTCGGGCTTGTCCGTCTCGCAGCTGGCCACCACGGCCTGGGCCGCGGCCTCCACCTTCCGCAAGACGGACAAGCGCGGTGGCGCCAACGGGGCCCGGATCCGCCTGGAGCCCCAGCGCGGCTGGGAGGTCAACGAACCTGAGCAGCTTTCGACGGCGGTGCAGGCCATTGAGCGCGTGCAGCAGCAGTTCAATTCCGCCCAGTCCAACGGCAAGAAGGTTTCGCTGGCCGACCTGATCGTCCTCGGCGGCTGCGCGGCGGTGGAGAAGGCGGCAAATGACGCCGGTTTCGGCGTCACCGTGCCGTTCCGGCCCGGACGCACCGATGCCGCCCAGGAACAGACCGACGTCGAGTCCTTCCAGTACCTGCAGCCGCGGGCTGACGGGTTCCGCAACTACGTGCGCCCCGGCGAGAAGCTCCAGCCGGAGACGCTCCTGCTGGACAATGCGTACCTGCTGGATCTTTCAGCGCCGGAAATGACGGCGCTGGTCGGCGGTATGCGTGCCCTGGGCACCAACGTGGGCGGTTCCGCCCACGGCGTCCTGACGGACAGTCCCGGGGTACTGACGAACGATTTCTTCGTCAACCTGCTCTCCCCCGGCACCAAGTGGAAGGCCTCGGAGACGGAGGAGAACGTCTATGAGATCACCGACGTCGCCACCGGCGAGCTGAAGTGGACCGCCACACCGGTGGACCTGGTGTTCGGCTCCAACTCCCAGCTCAGGGCGATGGCCGAGGTTTACGCGAGCGACGACGCCAGGGAGAAGTTCGTCGACGACTTCGTGGCGGCGTGGGTGAAGGTCATGGAGCTGGACCGCTTCGACCTGAAGTAACGGCTGTGTAGTGACGTGTCAGGTCCGGCTGCAGTTGCAGCCGGGCCTGACGATCCGCCGCAGCGTATTCGCCTACAGCCCTGGCGCCTGGCCAAGCTCCGCACGCAGCTGCGAAAGCCGGGCATAGGCGTTGTCCCGGTAGGCGAGGAGGGCAGCCTGGTTGGCAGGGTCGATGTCGAGGAAACCGCGCCCGCTCTTTAGACCGATGTTTCCTTCATTGACCGTGGTGACGAGGGCCTCCGGGACGGTGAACCGCTCGCCGTAGGCCTTTTCAAGGGTGCGATACGCAGATTCATACACGTCCAGCCCTGCCATGTCGCCGATGGCGAAGGGGCCGAACAAGGCCAGGCGGAATCCGAACGTGCTGCTCACTACCGCGTCGATTTGTTCCGGCGTTGCGACGCCTTCCTCAACGATCCGGGCTGCTTCCTTGTACAGGGCGAATTGAAGCCTGTTCGCCACGAACCCCGGCGTGTCCGCCACCCGGGCCGGCGTCTTGCCCAGGCTGCGGATGAGCTCCTCGGAGCGGTCGAGGACGGCCGGGTCAGTCTCTTCCCCGGGGATAAGTTCGACGCCGGGGATGAACGGGGCCGGATTCATCCAATGGACGCCCAGGAACCGCTCCGGGCCGGTCAGTGACGCGGCCAGTTCACTGATGGGGATGGCCGAGGTGTTCGTTCCGATGATCGCGTGGGGCGGCGCGGCGGCCGAGACCCTGCGGAGGATCGCGGCTTTCAGGTCGGGCTTTTCCGGGACTGCTTCGGCGATGTAGTCCGCAGCCGCAACTGCCTCCTCGATGCTCGCGGCCGCGAGGAGGTTCCCCTCAATTGTCTTTGAGGCCCCCTCAGGCAGGAGGCCGCGGGCCTCAAAGTCCCGGGCCTGCTGCACAAGCCGGACTCGGGCGCGTTCCGCTGTTTCGCCGTCGACATCACCCAGCATGACTTTGTAGCCGTGCATTGCCAGCACCTGGGCTATCCCGCCGCCCATGTAACCGGACCCGACGACGGCGGTGGTTGAGATGGTGTCTTTGATGGTCATGAAAGTGCTCCTCAAGGATGGTGGCGGAACTCAGAATCGCGGCGGTCAGCGGATGGTGTAGCCGCCGTCGATGGCCAGGGTGTGCCCGGTGATCAGCGAAGCGGCGTCGCTCAGCAGAAACGCCACTGCTCCGGCGATGTCCTCCGGCTCCCCGAAGCGGCCGATGGGGATCCGGGACAACAGCTCGGCGGCCCAGTCGGGGCGGCTGAGGGTTGATGCGGTCAGTTCCGTGCGCACGAAGGTGGGTGCGACGGCGTTGACGCGGATTCCGGCCTGGGCCCATTCCAGGGCCAGGATCTTGGTGAGGTGGATCAGGCCGGCCTTGCTTGTGCCGTAGGCGGCGCGTTCCTCGATTCCTACGATTCCCGCCTGCGAGGCCACGTTGACGATTGCCCCGCGCGTTCCGTTTTCAATCCAGTGCCGTGCCAGTGCCGTGGTCAGGAAAAAGCTGCCCTTGAGATTGGTGTCAAAGACGGTGTCCCAGTCTTCCGTCGTCAGTTCGAGCGCCGGTTTGGGTACGTTGACGCCGGCATTGTTAACGAGCAGGTCGATGCCGCCGCTTTCCTGCACCAGGTCGTCGGCGAATTGGCGTATTTGGGTGGATTCCGTGATGTCAACGGGAAAGGCCGGCGTCCCGTAGCGTTCACTGATGAGGCGTGCGCTTTCGGCGTCACGGCTGGTTCCGTAGACAGTCGCGCCGGACTCGGCAAGGCCATCGGCGATGGCCTTGCCGAGTCCGCGGGCTGCTCCGGTGACCAATGCTTTCTTGCCGTCTAGGCGGAAGTCGGGCACCGGCTTTTCCTAGTTGTCGAAGTTGTGGTCCGACCAGGGCAGGGTGGTGCCGCGGTACTTCGCCGCACGGACATCGCCGGACCGTGCATGCCCTTCGAATCGTTCCACGCGGGAGGCGCGTCCGCAGAGTTCGCCGAAGAAGGCGCTTGATTCGGTGTTGGTGACTTCCTGGTAGGTGACGGTCCGCAGGTATTTGCCCACCCAAAGGCCGCCCGTGTAGCGTGCGGCGCCGCGGGTTGGCAGCACATGGTTGGTGCCGATGACCTTGTCCCCGTAGGAGACGCAGGTTCCTTCGCCCAGGAACAGCGCACCATAGTCGTGCATCTTTTCCAGTGCTTCGCGGGGGTTCTCGGTGAGGATCTGCACGTGCTCGTAGGCGTACTCGTCCGCCAGGACGTAGGCGTCGTCGAGGGTTTCAACAACGTGGACCGCACCCCAGTCGCGCCACGCCGCACCTGCGTAGTCCCGGGTCGGCATGTCCACGAGGATCGTATCGATGTGCTCGATGACCTTCCGGCCCAGCTCTTCGCTGGTGGTGATCAGGACTGCGGGTGAATCAGGACCGTGTTCAGCCTGGGAGAGAAGGTCGACGGCGACGATGAACGGATCTGCGTGCTCGTCGGCAACAATCAGGACTTCGGTGGGCCCGGCGAAGAGGTCGATGCCGACTTCACCGAAGAGCTGGCGCTTGGCTTCCGCGACGAAGGCGTTGCCGGGTCCGGCCAGCATGTTGACCGGCTTGATGGTTTCAGTGCCGATGGCCAGCGCCGCTACGGCCTGGATGCCGCCGAGGAGGTAGATCTCGTCGGCGCCGGCCAGGTACATGGCGGCGACCGTGGCGTCGGGGACCTCCCCCTGGATCAGCGGGGTGCAGGCGGCCACGCGTTCGACGCCGGCAACCTTGGCAGTAACGATGGTCATGTGCGCGCTGGCCAGAAGCGGGTACTTTCCGCCGGGAATGTAGGCGCCGGCAGCCTGGACGGGAACGTTCTTCTGGCCGAGGAATACACCCGGAAGGGTTTCAATCTCGAAATCGCTCAGTGACTCAAGCTGTTTCTGCGCCATGACCCGGACCTGCTCCTGGACAAACTTGATGTCCTCAATGGTCTGCTCGGGAACGCGGGCGAGGATCTCCTCCAACTGCTCCTTGGTGAGCAGGAATGACTCGGGGGCGTATTTATCGAACTTCTCGGAATACTCCCGCACTGCCGCGTCGCCGCGTTCACGGATGTCCGCGATGACGCCTTCCACGGTGGCGCGCACCTCCGGCGTGCTGCCCCGGTTCACGCTGTTCCGGGCCGGCTCCTTCAACATCACGGAATTCACGGCCGAGCTGGTTGCTGTTGTAACGGTCATGAGCAATACCTTCCATCTTCATCGATGGGCGACCTATGGAGCGCCCCGGACCAGGCCAGCGGGCCTGCTTGTGGATCGAGTGTATACGTATACATTTTGCCCTGCAAGACGTTGATTCTCACAAATGTTTACGTATACACTCCTTGTCACGAGGTAGCTGATGTGGCTGCCGTCACTGTCCGGTCGAAGACAAAGGAGTCTCATAGTGAGCACCCCCACGACAACCGCAGCGCCACCCGCCATTGATCCGAAGATGCGCCGCAAGGCACTGGTTTCATCAGTCCTCGGCAGTTGTATCGAGTGGTACGACTTTTACGTTTACGGCGTCGCGGCTGCCATCATCCTGAACAGCCAGTTCTTCCCGAACGCGAGCCCCTTTGTGGGCATCCTGCTCTCCTTCAGCACCTACGCCATCGGCTTCGCAGCCCGCCCCATCGGCGGCTTCGTCTTCGCCCACTACGGCGACCGCCTGGGCCGGAAAAAGATGCTCATGATGACGCTTGGCCTCATGGGCGGCGGCACCTTCCTCATCGGCTGCCTGCCCAACTTCGCCACCATCGGCATCGCGGCACCGATCCTTCTGGTGCTGCTGCGCATTGTCCAAGGCATCGGCGTCGGAGGCGAATGGGGCGGAGCGGCGCTCATGGCCACCGAGTTCGCCCCGGCGAAGCGTCGAGGCTTCTTTGGCTCCTGGCCGCAGATCGGCGTGCCGGCAGGGACCCTGCTGGCCAACGGAGCCTTCTACGTGATGGGCTACCTGATCTCACCGGAGGCCTTTGCGTCCTGGGGATGGCGCATCCCGTTCCTCGTATCAATCCTGTTGGTGGTGCTTTCCTTCTACATCCGCAGCAAGGTGGACGAATCCCCCGCCTTCGAGGAAATCAAGCGCAAGGGTGAAATCGAGAAGATGCCGGTGGTCAAGGTCATCAAGACCCGGCCCGTGACCATCCTCAAGGTCATCATGATGCGATTTGCCGAAAACGCGAACTACTACATCTACACCACCTTCCTGCTCGCCTACGGTCCTGCTGTACTGCTGGAAAAGAACACCATCCTGCTGGCAACCATGATCATGGCCGGCCTGGGCGTCTTTTCCATCCCGTTCTGGGGCTGGGTGTCAGACCGCTGGGGCCGCCGCTACACGGTCATCGCCGGCGCCGCAACGATGCTCGTGATGGCATTCCCCTTCTTCTGGGCAGTCCAGACCGGTGACTTCTTCATGGTCCTGCTCGTCCTGATCCTGACCTGCAACGTGGGACGCGACCTCTGCTACTCCGTGGAACCGGCCTACTTCACCGAGCTCTTCGAACCCAAGCTCCGCTACTCCGGTGCATCAGTCGGCCCGCAGGTGGCTGCCGTCTTCGCCGGAGGGTTCGCTCCCCTGATTGCCACGGCACTCATCGGCCCCGAGTTCGACCGCTACTGGCTGGTCGCCCTCTACATGGTGGTCACGTCGATCATCACTATCGTTGGCGCCCTCTGGTCACCTGAAACCGCGCCCCAGGTGCGGCTCCGGAAGGGGCTCAGCGCAGAGCACGATCCCACAACAACCCGCTAGCCCAACCGGTTCCGCCGGCACCCTCCGGCAGACGGCATAGAGCCGGATGCCGGAGGGTGGCGGCAGCCGTGATTGGCTAGTCTGAAAGCCGGCACAACACTGGTACCCGCACAAGGGCCGCCAAGAAGGAAAGGGGACGCAGCCGATGGTGACGAGCCGCGACGTCGCAGAACTGGCCGGGGTCTCGCAGGCGACCGTATCCCGGGTCATGTCCTCGTCCCCGAAGCTGTCGGCTGCGACCAAAGCCCGGGTGCAGGCAGCCATGGAAACCCTGGGCTACGTTCCCCATGCCGGGGCCCAGGCCATGAAAACCAGGCGCACCAATGCGATCGGTGTCGTTGTTGCAGACCTGAACAACCCCTTCTACTCGGAGGCTCTCGACGAACTCACCCGCGAGCTCGATACTTCCGGTTTCAGGGTGGTCATCTGGAACGCCGGCGGCGGCAGCCACCAGGATGCACTGAAGGCCATCAGGGAACATGCTGTGGACGGCGTCATCTTCACAACCGCCACTGAAGACTCCATCGAACTGCAGGCAGCCATTGAAAAAAACAGCCCCATCGTCCTGATCAACCGGGTGGTGGAAGGGCTTGACTGCGACCAGGTCACGAGCAGCAATGCCGACGGCGGCGCAGCAGTCGCCGACTATCTTCTGACCCACGACAAAACGCGCGTGGCCTTCATCAGCGGCCCCGAGGACGCAAGCACCACCCGTGACCGCGGCCGGGGCTTCCTGAGCAGGATGGCTGACCAGGGACACCCGGTGCCCGAACACCTCCGCTTCAACGGGCAGTTTTCCCACGACATCGCGGCGCAAATCATGAACAGGCTGCTCTCACGGTCAGACCGTCCACAGGCCGTATTCTGCGCCAACGACCTCATGGCTTTCGGTGCCCTGGACGCCCTCCACGCCCAGCAGATTACGCCGGAAAGCTGCTGGGTCATCGGATACGACGACGTGGACATGGCAGCCTGGGATTCCTTCAGCCTCACCACCGTCCGCCAGCCAAGCCGTGAAATGGCCCGCATAGGAGCCCGAATGCTGGTGGAACGGATCATCACCCCCGGCCAGCCAACTCGCCAGGTTATTTTCCCGTGCGAGCTGATAGTCCGCGGAAGCGCTCGACAGCGCTGACCCGTCGACCTAAAGTCCCCACCCTCGGCCTCGACCGCGCGGGGCACGGTACCTAGACTTAAAGCGCTGGGACTTCTGCGCCGGGGAGCCCTTGACCGGGGGCGGCGCGGTTGCGGTCCGTCTCTCCACCTTTGGCATCTCACCAGGCGGCGTCATGCGAGCGTCCTCGAGGTCGTTTCTCGGTGCACTGTCCGCCGTGGTGCTCACGCTTGCGGCATGCACCTACTCAGAACCGGATCCCGCCCCTGCCTCCTTTGGCACCGCTCCCCCGCCCACCAGGTCCATTGACAACACCATGCGCGCCTTTGCGGACCAGGGCTCCGTGGCCGTGGTGGCGGAAGTCCGCTGGCCGGGAGGGACTTGGTCCCGTGCCTACGGTGTCCGGAACCTGGAGTCCAAAGTGGCCGCGACGCCGGCGGACCAGGTTTTCGTCGCAAGTATCACCAAGTCCATGACCGCCGTCTCCGTCATGAAGCTGGTGGAAGACGGCCTGATCGGCCTGGACGATCCCGTCAACGGAATACTGGACAGCTTCACCACGGTCCTGAAACCGCCTGGCCCCATCACTGTCCGCCAACTGCTGGGCCACACCTCGGGCATGCGCTCCTTTGAAGAGGTCACCGAGAGAACGGCCGACGACGTCCGGCGGGTTATCGAGGAGGACATCAGTCCCCAGCGGGGACTTGAGCTGACAGGGCAGCTGCCGTGGGACGCCCGGGACGTAGGCTTTTTCCGCTATTCCAACTCAAACTACCTGGCGCTTGGGCAGCTCGTGGAGAAGCTGCGGGGGCGGCCGTTCGCGGAGGTGCTGCGCCAGGACGTCATTGACCGGCTGAAACTGGAGCGGACCACCCTTGACCCGGCGGCCGCGGCCGGCCCCGACGTGATCCGCGGCTACATCACCTACCGCGGCGAACGCCTGGACGTGACGGAAGCGCCCGGAGCACTGGGCTCACCTGCCTCCGGAGCCATATCCACGATGTCCGATATCAATGACTTCTACGGCGCCCTGTTCCGCGGAGAGCTCCTGGCCAAGGAATCCGTGCAGGAGATGACCCGCGCCGAGGCCATCCCGCTGTACGGCCTGGGGCTGCGGAGGTGGAGCCAGGACTGCGACGGCACCCACCGGTTCGGCGGAACGGGCGGGTACTGGACCTACCGCACGGCCTCCGTTGCCAGCACCGACGGCAAGTACCAGGCCACCATGACCCTGGTCCCGCCGCCGATGCCCACTGCCCTCGAAGATCCCAAAACTGACGACAAGTTGAACCTCTGGGATGACCAGATGGTGTCCGCCCTGCAGGAGACCCTCGACCGGCTCTGTCCTTAGAGCGGCTGCTGCCGTTGCACCCCGGCGGCACCCAAGGAACGCCTGCGGCACGGACCGGCCTCCCGCCGTCGAACGTTCTCCAGGCTCCTCATGGAGTGATCCTGGCGCAGCACTGCCCTGGGCTGTTGTTGGCCGCCACCCGTTGTTCCGGCTCCCCGCTGCCGGCGGCCGCGCCGCTGAGGAAGGCCCCGTTCATGGCACAGACGACACTTGGGTGCCCCTCCGAGAGGCGGTGGAAGGGGCAGTTGGGCAGCGTGAACCCGCCGCTGCCGTCGGGATTGGGACGGTAGCCGAAAGCGACGAGGAAGTCCTCCAGGCCCTGGCTGTCCGCGGCCAGCGCCTTCCCCCTGGCATAGGCGGTGGCAAGGAGAACGTCCCGCACCGGCTGGTTGCTTGCCGCAGCCTCGTCGATAGCGGCTGCCATCAGCTCTCCGGCGAGGTCGTAGTTCCTGTCCGGCACCGAAACGCCCACTTCGCGGGCAGCGGCCCGGTACACCTTCGAGGGGCGCCCGGACCCCGGACCGGACTTTCCCGCCGGCTTGTGGAACTCCACGGCAAGCAGCCCGTCGGCCACGAGCCTGTCCAGGTGGAATGACACGGTACTTCGGGGAAGATCCGCGGCTTCAGCAGCCTCGTCCCGGCTCATCGCCGCAGGAGCAGCGAGCACCAGCTCGTACAACTGCCGCCGCTTTTCGTCCCCGAGGGAGGACAGCGCCACCACTCTGCGTGCCCACGAAAGCCTGGTCATGCCCGCACCTCTTTCTAAAAAGATTCCCCTTGTTTAAATCTACGGCACTTTCTAAAATCAAGATACCTACTTTTAGAAGGAGACCATCATGACAACAAGAGCAGCCCACACGCCGGCGCAGGCCCAAGGCCGCCATTCGGAACACCAGGCCTTCCTGTTGCTCCGCACCGTCTTCACGGTTGCACCTATCGTTTTTGGGCTGGACAAGTTCACCAACCTGCTGGTCGACTGGACGATCTACCTCGCCCCCGTGGCCACGTCCATCGTCCCCCTGCCCGCCCAGACCATCATGTATATGGTGGGCGTCATCGAGGTGATCGCCGGCATTGCCGTGGCTGTGCGGCCCCGGTTCGGTTCACTGCTCGTGGCCGCCTGGCTTCTCGGCATCATCGTCAACCTCCTGGTCCTCGGCGGCTTTTACGATGTGGCGTTGCGGGACTTCGGGCTCCTCGTCGGCGCCCTGGCCCTGAACCGGCTCTCCCCGGGGACAGGCATCTTCAGGTGAGCTGAAATGGACTGGCGGGGTGGGCGCTGGGCCCACTGGTGCATGCCCGGCGTCCTGCCTGCCCTTTCGAATACGACCTTGTGGGATCGTTGAGAACGACCACGTTCCCTGGCTCACTGGCCATCAGGCACGAGCTGAACGACTTCCTCTTCAACGAGGGCGGGCACATTGGCTACAGCGTCAGGCCCTCCGCGCGGCGCCGCGGCCATGCAGCAAGGGCGCTGGCCGACGCCCTGCCGCGAGCCCGGGAACCTGGAATCCAGCGGGTCCTCCTCAGCTGCGATGAGGACAACGCAGGCTCAAGGGCCGTAGCAAGCACTCAAGAGTCGAGCAAACCCGGGTTCAGAGGAATTGCCGCCAGCTGCCCCGGGACTGAACGTCCTCCCGCGCCGCTTCAACAAACTCTTCCACCTTCGTACGGCAGCGCTCTCCCTGCTCATTCAGATCCTTGCGGCTCCCCAGCTTCTTCAGGGCGGTGATATCCGTCAGCGACTGCTGGGCGAGATTGGCAATGTTCTCGTTGCTGGTCAGAAGGCGCACGCCGTAGTAAGCCGACCAAGCCGCGCCGCGGGCGCGATGAACATCGTCATCCTCAGTCCTCGCGTCCACGCCGTGGCCCTCAAACCACTCATCCATTACAGCCCGTCGGTACTCCATTACGGCTTCCGCGAAAGTCTTGTAGGCATCAATTCGGGCCTGATGGATGCGCGTCTCGAAAGCGTTCTTCCGGTTGAAGGCGTATGTCAGAATGGCGCCGAGCAGAGCACCAAGAAGGCCGATAATCGCAGTACCCACCGACCCTGCCTACCCCGCCGGCCGCAGCGACGTGATCATCCGCTTGATGTCCCGGTACTCCTGGGTCCCCGCGTACAGCTTCGCCTTCTCCAGGTACGGCAGCGACGCGTCGCCGGGCGTCCGGTTGAGCTCCGGATTGTAGAACGCCCCGAACGTGGCGGCATTGGGCGGCCAGGTGAAGAAGTGGAACATGTAGCAGGCTGAATCACCTTCGGGGTGCGGTGCGGACGTGATGCCGTAGGCCGCTGCCGGGGTATCCGGCGGGCCTGCAGCGGTGTCGTTGCCGCGGGTTTCGAAGGTATACCGCGGAACGGTGCCGTACTGCCCCAGCTGCGGCATCTCCTGCGATTCCAGGACCGAGTAGGGGTACTTTTCGGTGCACGTGGAGCCGGTGGCCATGTTGGTGCGCAGCGTCGCCAGCAGCCGGCCGTCCTCGCTTGTCACCTCAGCGAATGCCCCGCCACCCTCGGCCAGTTCCCCCGCCGGATCCTTGATGTGCCATGTGGAGGGCAGGTCGAAGGCCAGGTCGCCGGCCGCAGTGGTGTACGTGGTCCAGGAAGCCGACGGCGGCGGGGTAGCGGAGGGGCTGGCGGACGCACTCGCCGAGGCTGCCGCCGTCGTCATTTCCGTGGACGTTGGCGTGGCGCTTGCGGTGGCGGAGGCGGCCGACGACGTCCCCTGCGGCGGTCCGGCCGGCCCGCCGCAGGCGGTGAGCAGGGAGAGTGAAAGAAGTACTGCGGGTGATACCGCGCCGGGCCACGCTGACCGCCGCATCTCTGCCTCCTTGGAAGCGTTTTGGGGTCCTCCCATTGTGCCGCCGTACCGCAGCGCAGGACCTTTTAGTCAACCGATTGGAGCCAAACCGTTTCCCTCATAACAAAACGGTTAGGCTGGATTTCGCACGCGAGGGACAGGAGGCTGCGGTGGCTGAGGCAACGTCGACCGGGGCGGGTGTGGCTGAGCTGATGGCCGAGCTGGCGGAGCTTGAGGATCCAAGGGCACGCGAAGTGAACGAGAGGCACGGCGATGACCACGGCGTGAACCTCGGCAAATTGCGTGCCATCGCCAAGCGGCTGAAAACCCAGCAGGAAGTTGCCCATGAGCTCTGGGACACCGGCGACACCGCAGGCAGGCTGCTGGCCCTCCTGGTCTGCCGGCCCAAGGCGTTCGCGCGGGACGAGCTGGACGCGATGCTGCGGGAGGCCAGCGCACCAAAGGTGCAGGACTGGCTGGTGAACTACGTGGTGAAGAAGAATCCGCACGCCGAACAGCTGCGCGTGGCCTGGCTGGAAGATCCGGACCCGGTGGTGGCAAGTGCCGGCTGGGCCTTGACGAGCGAGCGCGTGGTGAAGGTACCCCGGGGCCTCGACCTTGCAGGACTGCTGGACGTCATC
The DNA here is from genome assembly GCF_002953935.1 of Arthrobacter sp. PGP41. NCBI lineage: Bacteria > Bacillati > Actinomycetota > Actinomycetes > Micrococcales > Micrococcaceae > Arthrobacter > Arthrobacter sp. PGP41. The sequence goes on from NZ_CP026514.1 coordinate 3,832,034, forward strand.
GAAGCGGAAATGAAGGACGCCCCGGACCGGCTGCAGTGGGCCATGAACACATGCCTGGCCCAGATCGGAATTGAGCACCCCGGGCACAGGGCCCGGGCACTGGAGACCGGCGAGCGCCTGCAGGTGCTCAAGGACTACCCCACCTCCCCCGGCTGCACCTCACCGTTCGCGCCCGCGTGGATCAACGAGATGGTCCGGCGGAAGGACGGCAAGGACGGTCAGGGCTGAGGCTACAGGTTTGCCAGGATGTTGGCGGCGTCGTCCAGGGCGCCGGGGGCTAGGGAGAAGTAGGCCCAAGTGCCGCGCTTTTCGCGGTGCAGCAGCCCGGCTTCGACCAGCACTTTCAGGTGGTGGGACACCGTGGGCTGGCCAAGGTCCAGAGGCTCCGTCAGGTCACACACGCAGGTCGATCCGGAGGGTGAGGCCTTGATGATGGAGAGCAGCCGGAGACGGTTTGGATCAGACAGGGCCTTGAAGACCAGCGCCTGCTGCTTCGCTTCCTTGGCGCCCAGCGTGGAGCCTCCTGCAGGCGGGCAGCAGGCTTCATCAGTGGCCGGCTGAAGGACGGGCAGCACATTCACCTACCTATTATGCGCCAAAATTGACATGCATCAATATAGTGGCGCCCTTTGTTGGGCCGGGAAGCCGCCTAGGAGCTGACTTTGGCCTCGTGCGGAAGTACGACGTCATCGGCGGCGCTGGCCGCGGAGGGGAAGAGGACGAGCAGGAGCCCCAGGCCCACTCCAGCGCCGACGACCTGGGCGATGACAAACGCGGGCACGGAGGCCGGTGCGATGCCGGCGAACGTGTCGCTGAAGATACGGCCAACCGTGACAGCGGGATTCGCGAACGACGTCGATGACGTGAACCAGTACGCGGCCCCGATGTAGGCGCCCACCGCCGGCGCGGCAAGGACGCCCCGCTTTGTAGCCGCAAGGGCGAAAATGAGCAGGATCAGGCCCGCCGTTGCGACCACTTCGCCGAGCAGGTGGCCGCCCGAGGCGCGGTCCTTGCCCGAGATGGAGGTGCCCACCTCAAACATGGCGTTCGCCACGGTACTGCCACCGATCGCACCGATCGCCTGGGAGGCCACGTAGACGCCGACGTCGGGCAGGGTCAGTCCGGCGCCGCTGCGCCGCCCCAGAATCCAGTCAACGAGCGAGACTACGGGATTGAAATGCGCCCCGCTGACAGGCCCGAACACGAGGATCAGGACGGTCAGGCCAAGAACAGTGGCGGTGCTGTTCTGCAGCAGCTGCAGGCCAACGTCGTTGGGCGAGAGCTGCTGCGCCATGATGCCCGAGCCCACGACGATCATCACGAGCAGGCTGGTGCCAAGGAATTCGGCGACGGCGCGACGCCACAACGGCGGCTGGTTCGTAGTCATGTCACCAAGCTTGACTCAAGAAAGTTACTCAGTCAAAGTTGACTCAATGAGAACTGACCCAGCGTCCGCTTTCCAGGCGCGCGTAGCCAAGCACGCAGCCCTGGCCGACCCTGCGCGGCTGCGCATCGTCGACCTGCTGACCCTCGGCGACTTCTCCCCCACGGAACTCCAGGTTGAACTGGGCATGCCATCCAACCTGCTGTCGCACCACGTGCGGGCCCTGGAAAGCGCCGGCCTGGTAACCCGGCACCGCTCCGAAGCGGACAAACGTCGCAGCTATATCCGCCTCACCGCAGGGGCGCTGGAAGGCCTCGCGCCCGGCGTCGAACATGACGCCACTCGGCTCCTGTTTGTCTGCACGCGGAACAGCGCCCGCTCCCAGATGGCCGCCGCCCTCTGGCGCCAGGTCAGTGATATCCCGCCCACCTCGGCCGGGACGCATCCGGCGGACCGCATCGCCCAGGGCGCTATTGATGTCGCCCGCCGCCATGGGGTGGAGCTGCCCGAGGTTCCGCCGCGGAAACTGGAAGGGATCTCCGGCGGCGATTTCGTGATCACCGTCTGCGACAACGCCCACGAGGAACTCGCCAACCTCGGCGGGATCCACTGGTCCGTCCCGGATCCGCTCCGACTCAACACCCCGGAAGCCTTTGAGGTTGCCTTCAATGACATTTCGCACCGCATCCACGGCCTCGCTCCCCGGCTTTATGCCGCCTGACACGGCCCATTCCAAGACCGCGCCACATTAAACATTGACAACCATCAATCAATCGTCGGATACTCCATACATCGATCAGCATCAATATGTTCGAGACGTAGGGCGTGACGACTTCAACCAGACCGAAACACCCAACTGATTCCAGGAGAACACCAGTGAGCACCGAAACCGCCAAGAAGCCGTCCGTCCTGTTCGTCTGCGTCCACAACGCCGGCCGCTCCCAGATGGCCGCAGCCTTCCTCACCAGCCTTTCCAAGGGCGCCATCGAGGTCCGCTCCGCCGGATCCCAGCCCGCAGACAAAATCAACCCGTCCGCCGTGGAGGCCATGGCTGAGGTGGGCATCGATATGTCCGCCGAGGTCCCCAAGGTCCTCACCACGGAGGCCGTAAAGGAATCCGACGTCGTCATCACCATGGGCTGCGGCGACGAATGCCCCTACTTCCCCGGCAAGCGTTACGAGGACTGGGTCCTCGAGGACCCCGCCGGCAAGGGCGTCGAATCCGTCCGCCCCATCCGCGACCAGATCAAAACCCGCATCGAGGGCCTGATCGAATCCCTCATCCCGGCCGCCAAATAGCCCGTCCCGGACACCAGGAGAGACACCCGTGAGCAGCACCAACGAAACCCCGGCAGCCGCCAAGGCTGAACAGCTGATCATCGTCGGTTCCGGCCCCGCCGGCTACACCGCCGCGATCTACGCCGCCCGCGCCGGGCTCAAGCCCCTGGTCCTCGCCGGCTCGGTCACCGCGGGAGGTGCCCTGATGAACACCACCGAGGTCGAAAACTTCCCCGGCTTCCCCGGCGGCATCCAGGGCCCGGAACTCATGGACGGGCTGCAGGAACAGGCGGAAAAGTTCGGCGCCCGGGTGGTGTTCGACGACGTCACGGAGGTTACGCTGACGGGCCATCTCAAGCGCGTGGTCACCGGCGGCGGCGACATGCATGAGGCGCCCGCCGTCATCCTCGCCACCGGCTCCGCCTACAAGGAACTCGGCCTGCCCGAAGAGAAGAAGCTCAGCGGCCACGGCGTGTCCTGGTGCGCCACCTGCGACGGGTTCTTCTTCCGCGACCAGGACATCATTGTGGTGGGCGGCGGCGACTCGGCCATGGAAGAGGCCATGTTCCTGACCCGTTTCGGCAAGTCCGTCACCGTCGTCGTCCGCAAAGACGAACTGCGCGCCTCCCGCATCATGGCACAGCGGGCCAAGGACAACCCCAAGATCAGCTTCGCCTGGAACTCCGCCGTCACCGCCATCCACGGCGCTACCAAGGTCACCGGCGTCACCCTGACGGACACCCGCACCGGCGAAACCCGCCACCAAGCCGCCACCGGAATCTTCGTCGCCATCGGCCACGTCCCCCGCACCGAACTGGTGGCCGGACAGGTGGACCTGGACGAGGAGGGGTACATCAAGGTCGACGCCCCCACCACCGTCACCAACCTCACCGGCGTCTTCGCCTGCGGCGACGCCGTGGACCACCGCTACCGCCAGGCCATCACAGCCGCCGGCACCGGCTGCGCCGCAGCCCTCGACGCCGAACGCTACCTCGCAGCACTCGAAGACGCAGACAGCATCGCCACCGCCCTCGTCGAAGAACCAACCCACGCCTGACACACCCCGCCCACCGCCGCCCCCACCCCAAACCCCATCCATCCCAACTAGGTAGCGCTAAGTGTCGTTATGGGCCGTCAGAACGACACTTAGCGCTACCTAGTTGGGGAGGCCACTGAGAACAAAAGAGGACACATGGATTCGACGACGAAGCTGCCGGTTGCCGTGATCGGCGCAGGACCCGTCGGGCTGGCCGCCGCCGCCCACCTGCTTGAGCGCGGACTGGAACCGCTGGTCTTCGAAGCAGGAACGACGGCGGGCGCTGCCATCGAGCAGTGGCGCCACATCCGGCTGTTCTCACCCTGGCGGTTCAACCTCGACGCCGCCGCCCTCCGCCTGCTCGCATCGGCAGGATGGGAAGCACCCCGCCCCACCGCACTCCCCTACGGCGGCGAACTCGTCGACAACTACCTCGCACCCCTGGCCGCACTGCCGCAGATCGCCTCACGGCTGCAAACCGGCGCGCGAGTCATCGCCGTCACCCGGCAGGGGCTGGACAAAACCCACAGCCGAAACCGGGACACAACGCCCTTCACCGTCCGCGTCGAACACAGCAGCGGCGAGACCCGCGACCACACCGTGTCCGGCGTCATCGATGCATCCGGCACATGGTCCCGCCGCAACCCGCTGGGCACCTCAGGCCTTCCCGCCGTCGGTGAAGACACGGCAGCGGACCGGATCTCCGCGCCGCTGCCGGACGTCACCGGCCGGGACCGCGCTTCGTTCGCCTGCCGCCGCGTCCTCGTCGTCGGTGATGGCCACTCAGCCGCCAACACCCTCATCAGCCTCGCTGACCTGGCCAGGGAAGAGCCGGATACCCGGATCCTCTGGGCCGTTCGCGGCGCTTCGGCGGACAAGGCCTACGGCGGCGGCGACGCAGACGGCCTGCCGGCACGGGGCCAGCTCGGAGCCCGCGTCCGACGCCTCGTGGAGGCAGGAAAAATCGAACTCCACACCAGCTTCGGCATCAGCTCACTGAAGAATCTCGACTCGCACGTGTTGGTCGAGTCCGTCGACGGCCGCACCCTCGATGCCGACGTCGTTGTGCCCTGCACCGGTTTCCGCCCTGACCTGGACATCCTGCGCGAACTGCGCCTCGACCTGGACCCCGCCGTCGAAGCGCCCGTCGGGCTCGGTCCACTTATCGACCCCGAGTTCCACTCCTGCGGCACAGTCCCGCCCCACGGCGCGAAGCTCCTGGCCCACCCGGACAAAGACTTCTACATCGTCGGCATGAAGTCCTACGGCCGGGCACCCACCTTCCTCCTCGCCACGGGCTACGAACAGGTCCGCTCCGTCGTCGCCGCGCTTGCCGGCGACCAGGAGGCCGCCGACACCGTCCAGCTCGAACTCCCGGAAACCGGCGTCTGCTCCACCGACGCCGGCACCAGCTGTGACGTCCCCGCGCAGGCCGGACCAGCGGCGGCCGCAGCCGAGGAGACCGGCGGCTGCTGCACCACACCCGAACCGATACTGGTCGGCTTCCCCACAGGCCTGGCACACGGCCGCTCGGGCACAACTGACCCGCTGTAATGTGATGGCGTGATCGTCCCCGATATTTCCCAGAGCGCCGCGGCGGTCGCGGACCACTACGACGAGCTCGATCCCATTTACCGCCGGGTGTGGGGCGATCACGTCCATCACGGGCTATGGGTGACTGGCCGGGAGACGCCTGCCGAGGCCGTCGAGGCGCTGGTCGGCACCGTCGGCGATCGGCTGGGCCTCATGCCCGGCGAGGCGTGCGTCGACATTGGCTGCGGCTATGGCTCCACCGCACGGCAGTTTGCGGTGACACGCGGGGTCCGCGTTACCGGCTTCACGCTGTCAACTGAACAGGCCCGCTATGCCGATGCGCATCCCGTACCGGCTGTGGACATCCAAGTCCGCGACTGGCTCGTCAACGGGATGGCCGATGCCTCCGCCGATGCCGCCTGGGCGATCGAATCGAGCGAGCACATGGTCGATAAGGCCCGGTTCTTCGCGGAGGCGCACCGCGTGCTGGCGCCCGGCAGCCGCTTCGTCATCTGCGCTTGGCTCGCCGAGACTGATGCCTGCGGCTGGAAGGTTCGCCACCTGCTTGAGCCGATCTGCCGCGAAGGGCGCCTGCCTTCAATGGGTACGCGCGAGGAGTATGAGGCGATGGCAACGGCGGCGGGCTTTGCGATCACTGGCTATGAGGATGCCAGCCGCCGCGTGGCGCGCACCTGGACGATCTGCACCCTACGACTTGTGAAGGCCTTGCTCGTAGATCGCGAGACCCGCCGCCTCGCCCTCCGCGCACGCAACCGCAGCTCGTTTCTGGGCTTGCCCCGCCTGATCCTGGCGTACCGCACCGGTGCGATGCGCTACGGGATTTTCACGCTGTCGAAGGCGAGGGAGAACGGGGCGCCACGCGAACCCGGCACGGTCAGCTAGGAGATGCGTCGGAGCCGCCATGACTAAATGGTTCGACTGCGCGGTCGGAGCCCCCGCGCGAGTCTCGCTCACCGCGAATCTTGATCGAACCTTCACAACCCGTGAGTGCCCCGGCCGAATGTCGACCGGGGCACTCACTCACTGCGTTCTGTGCGGAAGTCCTACGAACCCAGAAGAAGTGTGATGAGCCGGATGGAGGACGCGATGATGGTGATCAGGCCGATGGCGCCGAAAACGTTCTGCCACCAGCGGTTGCGGAGTTCCCCCATAACGGCGGCCTTGTTGCTCATGATGAACAGCAGGACCCCCAGCAGGGGCGCAATCAGAACGGTCAAGGACTGGGCGATGACGATGAGCCCCACCGGGGAGGACTGGAACGAGAGTGTAATGATCAGCCCAAAGGCGAGGATCATGCCGGTGACGATGCGCGCGGCAGGTGATCCTGCGTGGGCTCCCCTGCCCATGGCGTCGGAGAGCATGGTGCCGCCTGCAGTGGCGTTGGCGATCATGGAGGAGAAAGCGGCGCCGGATAGACCCAGGGCGAAGAGCATGGAGCCGACAGGGCCTGCGAGCGGCTCAAAGATGGAGGCGAGGGCGGTGATGGAGCCTGCTTCCCCGCCGGTCTTGCCCAGGACGGCGGCTGCCACCAGGATGACCAGGGCGGTCATGATGCCCGGGGCGACGATGCCGGGAATGGTATCCGCAAGGGTGATGTCCCGGTAGTCGGCGCGGGTGCGCCGGTGTTCTTTGATGCCGTACGAGGTGTAGAACGCGGCATTGATGGAGAAGTTGGTTCCCACCAGGGCAACTACCAGGATTTCACTGCCTACGGGCAGCGTGGGCACCATCCCTTCGAGGGAGCGGTACCAGTCCGGCTGCGCGACGACGGCGCTCGCCACGAAGGCGACGGCCATCAGGGCAACAATCACCAGGAGTGCCTTTTCGATGATGCCGTACACATTGCGGAAAGCGAGGACGAACGCGACGGCAGCCGTGCAGACGACCGTCCAGATCACCGGAGAACCGCCGAAGACCATCGACAGGCCCAGTCCTGACCCTACTGCGTTTCCTACGGAAAACATGAGGGTGATGCCAAAGACACCAAAGCCCGCGAGGACGCCCACCGGCTTGCCAAGGTGGTCCTTGATGGAAGTGATCAGCGACGTCGGCGTAACGATTCCCAGCCGGACGCTCATGTCCGTAAAGAAGATCATGAGAATGGTGGAGACTGCGATGACCCAGACAAGGCTGTAGTCGAAACGGCTGCCGGCCTGGACGGCGGTGGTGAGGTTACCGGGGCCGAACTGCCAGGCGCCCACCACAAAGGCCGGGCCCATCAGGGCGAGGTAGCCAAGGAAGGTACGGCGCTTTCCCGTTCCTGCGGGCGCGGGGTTTACGTGCGGGGTGGCCATCTGCTGTTCCATCTGTCCGGGATGGGTGATGGTCCTATTCTGCTCGCGCATCTGCGAGTCCTCCTTCTACAGCTGCAATGCTGTGGGTCGTCATTGACCGGGTGGAGAGTAAAAAAGTGGGGACCGGGTGGCGGGCCATGGCCCGCCACCCGAAGGGATCCAGGAAAATGGATCAGACAGTGGCCGTGACGCTGCCGAGGTTTGCGGACTTCAGGGCCAGGGCGATTTCGTCGCCGGCGCCCTCAGCAAGCGGAAGCAGCGGAGGCCGGACCGTCGCGTGCTCCAGGATTCCGCGGGCAACGAGGCCCTCCTTGAGCGCCACCGTGCCTTCCATATGCGAACCGCGGTGGTACACGTTCTTGGTGACGGGCAGCAGGCGGTCGTGGATGGCACGGGCCGCCTGGTAGTCCTTGGCCTTGCCGGCCGCGATGAGCTCCACCAGCGGTTCGGGTGCGAGTCCGCCGTAACCCACCAGGGCGCCGTCCACGTCAAACATGGTGTGCAGCAGGTACTCGTCATGGCAGGTGAGGATCTGCAGGTCCGGGTAGGTTGCGCGGAGCACGGGGATTTCCGTGTCCCAGCGTTTCATGTTGCGGACGCCGTTCTTGGTGGCGAACACACCTTCCTGGCCGGCGATCTCCAGCTGGGTTTCAAGGTCGTAGGTGGCCTTGGTGGCATCCGGGTACTGGAAGAGGATCAGCGGCAGGCCGGAGGTCTCGTAGATTTCCTTGTAACGGGTCTGCGGCGCACCCTTCTGGTAGCCGAACCGGAGCCAGCCGTGCGAGGGGTAAACGAGGCCCGCGGACGCGCCGGCCTCGACGGCCCGCTTTGCCTCCAGGGCAGCAACAGTGTTTCCCTCGCCGGTGATGCCCGCGATGATAGGAATCTCGCCATTGACCGCGTTCTTGAATTCGCGGATCACCAGGGCCTGCTCATCCTGGGTCAGGAAGGTGCCTTCACCGGCGTGGCCCAGGACCACCAGGCCCTTGACGCCCTCGACGCTAGCCAGCCAGCCGCCCAGCCGGTGGATGGCGTCGACGTCGACGCTGCCGTCGCGGTTGAAGGGGGTGACGGGAGCGGGGACCAGCCCGCGGAGATCGATGGTCATTTCACTACCTCTGTCTTCTTTGATGGTCGGCAGTCCCGCCGGGGTTTCAGTTTTCTTGATCTGAAAACGTTTGCGGGAACGTTTTCATTGTGACCCGCATCGCAGGGCGCTGTCAAGAGAACGTTTGCAGAAAGGGGGAATAGAGTGTCTTTACACGCTTGCCGTAGAAGAGGAGGACCGCCATGGAGCCCGTGGCATCCAGCACGATCGTCACGCTCAGGGACGTCGCTGCAGCCAGCGGCGTCAGTATTTCCACCGCCAGCCGCGCCCTGGACGAACGTACGGCTTCCCGCTCCGCCGCAGCGGCGCATGTGAGGAAAGTGGCGGAAGAGCTCGGGTACCGCCGGAACTCCTTTGCGTCCGGCCTCCGCCGCGGCGAAACCAGGACCCTCGGCGTACTCGTCCCCCGCCTGAGCGACACCGTCATGGCGCTCATGTTTGAGGAAATCGAACGGGCGGCGTCGTCCCGCGGTTATTTCGCGATGGTGGCCACCAGCGGCGACGACCCCAACGACGAACGCCGCGCGGCCGAAACACTTCTGGACCGGAATGTGGACGGCCTGATCCTGGCCACGGCACGGCTCGACGACGAACTTCCGCGCCGCCTGCGGGAGCGGAAGGTAGCGCACGCCCTGGTGCTCCGGACGGACGGCGTCAGCCCCTCCGCCCTCGGGGATGACGAGGTGGGAGGCTACCTCGCGGTCAGGCACCTCATCGACCTTGGACACAGCGACATTGCGGTGGTCACCGGACCGTCGTTCACTTCATCGGGAATCGCCCGCCTGGCCGGAGCCCGCAAGGCCCTGGCCGAAGCGCACCTGACGGCCCGCGAGGACTGGATCATCACCGGCGGCTACGGCATCGAAAACGGCTTCAGCGCGGGTGAAGCGCTCCTGGGGCATGAACCCCGCCCCACCGCGATTTTCGCGGCAAACGACAACCTTGCCATGGGCGTCATGGCCGCCGCCCACAGGCATGACCTGAAGATCGGGGCGGACCTGGCACTGGTGGGCTACAACGACACTCCCCTGGCCGCAAGGCTCCCGACGCCCCTGACGTCCGTCCACGTTCCCTTGGACCAAATCGCCAGGACCGCGATTGACCTCATTGTTGAGCCGGGCACGGAACCGCCGCTTCGGAAATCCATGCCCACGCTCATCCCGCGTGAATCAAGCGGCGCACGGCGTGTCAGCGACGGCAGGAAATGAACGAGCTGCCTGCCACGCGTTAGTCGCTTTCCGGCCCCTGCGTTGCGTCAGTGTCTTCCTCGGGCTCAAAGGTGTTGGGCTCGGCGTCCGATCCGATCCCCACGCCATCGCTGCTGCCGGGAACACCGCCGTCGCCCTTTTCCCGGGCCGCGGCCGCGCCCTCCTGCGGTTCGTCTTCAGGCAGTGAATCGGGTGAATTGATAGTCATCGCTCCTCCTTCATTGGCCGGTCCTTCACGCTAACAGCACCCGGCAGGAAAGGCTCCGATGCCGGCAAACAATTTGATGCCGCTACGTCCAGTCCGCCGAGAAATCCAGCGGCGGCCACCACCGCGTCCGCGTGTGGACAGCGAACCTGCGTCCCGTGACCTCGGTCGGGTTGAGCCGCACCAGATGCTCCTTGAGGCCTGGCTCCCAGGGTTCACGGTCCGGGTCCGCAAGCTCCAGGGGCAAGGCGCCGTCTTCCACGGGCTCGGGACTGCCCTTGACTACCACGCTCCACACCTCGGTGCTGTATGCGTTCAGCCCGTCCGTCTCCAGCGCCACAGCGGCCCCTGCGAGCAAGGAGCGCAGCTTGGTGCCAGGGGCAGTCCGAAAGTAGAGTGCCCGCTCTGCTGTCACGATGTTCACGGGAAAGATTTCGGGGGTGCTCCCGTTGATGACCGCCAGCCTGCCAATGTAGGAGGAGCGCAGGTACTCCCAGCACTCTGCTTCCGTGAGGACCTCGGTGTTCGGTCCCGGCTGTGTCATGCCCATGATCCTAGGCTTTCCCGGCAGGCTGGCGCAGCTCGAGGTATTTCTTCAGCGCCAGCCAGTTGGCTTGTTCCCGGCGGTTGCCGACGGCCCGGACCAGGGGCCCCAGGAGCCGCAGCGGACCGTGCGGCTCCAGCCTCCAGACCCAGCGAAGCCTGCACTGGTTTCCCTGCGGGGCGAAAGTCAGTTCGCCGGCGATGTCCATGCCGGCGGTCCGGCTGTGCGACTTCAGCGAACGGGGACGGCTGAACCCCGTGCATTCGATGGTCACGCGGGTGCGGCGCCGCCCCTTCATGACGGCGGCGTACCGGGTCCGGAGCCCAATGGGCCCGGGCGTGAGCTTCTCCACCTGCACCATGTTTGGGTTGTAGAGGGGCTCGTTGCGTTCGTCCGCCACGAAATCGAAGACCGCCTCGATCGGAGCGGCGATCACGATTTCTCCGATGATCGGTTTCATCCTTCCCTCCAAGGCCGCCGTTCGCAGGACCCGCGGCACGGGCCCTGCGAACAGCTTTGACTCAACCTGGCAGGAGCGGAAGTGCCGAAGGTCCCTCAGCCCTGGGTGGCCAGTTGCCTGCTTTCAGCAAGCCTGATCCAGGTGTCCACCACGGTGTCCGGGTTGAGGGAGACAGATTCGATGCCCTGGTCAACCAGCCACTCAGCCAGGTCAGGGTGGTCGCTGGGGCCCTGGCCACAGATACCGACATACTTGCCGCGCTCCCTGCAGGCCCGGATTGCCATTGCCAACAGCTTCTTCACAGCAGGATCGCGCTCATCGAAGCCCTCGGCCACCACCGCCGAATCCCGGTCAAGCCCCAGGGTCAGCTGGGTCATGTCATTGGAACCGATGGAGAAACCGTCGAAGTAGTCCAGGAACTCGTCCGCCAGAAGCGCGTTGGACGGCAGTTCGCACATCATGATGACCTCAAGGCCATTTTCGCCGCGCCGCAGCCCGTTCTCGGCGAGGAGGTCGATAACGCCCCGGGCCTCGTCCAAGGTCCGCACGAAGGGGATCATGAGCTTGACGTTGGTCAGGCCCATCTCGTTGCGGACGAAGGACAGGGCCTCGCACTCGAGGTCGAAGCAGTCCCGGAACGAGGGCTCTAGGTAGCGTGAAGCGCCGCGGAAACCGAGCATCGGGTTTTCTTCATGCGGTTCGTAGGCGGGCCCGCCGATGAGGTTGGCGTACTCGTTGGATTTGAAGTCGGACATGCGGACGATGACAGGCTCAGGCGCAAAGGCAGCTGCAATGGTGGCCACGCCCTCGGCCAGGCGCTTGATGTAGTAGTCGCGCGGGTTTTCATAGGCGGCGATCCGTTCCCGGATTACATCGGCTACGTCCGGCGCCTGGTCCTCGAGGTTCAACAAGGCCTTGGGGTGGATGCCGATCTGGCGGTTGATGATGAATTCGAGGCGGGCAAGGCCCACGCCGTGGTTGGGCAGCTGGGCAAAGGTAAACGCCTGCTCCGGCGTTCCCACATTCATCATCACCTTCACCGGCGCCTCGGGCAGCTGGGTGATTCCCGTTTCCTCAACGCTGAAGTCCAGCAGCCCTTGGTAGATGACCCCAGTCTCGCCGTCGGCACAGGACACGGTGACCTCGACGCCGTCTGCCAGCGCATCGGTGGCGTGCCCGGTTCCCACAACCGCGGGGATCCCGAGCTCGCGGGCGATGATGGCCGCGTGGCAGGTCCGTCCGCCGCGGTTTGTGACGATGGCGGAGGCACGCTTCATGATCGGTTCCCAGTCGGGATCGGTCATGTCCGCGACGAGGACGTCACCCGTCTGGAACGCGGCCATTTGGTCGATGGCGGTGAGGATGCGGACGCTGCCGGCGCCGATGCGCTGGCCGATGGCGCGGCCTTCGGCGAGCACCGGACCGGTCTCGTTGAGGCGGAACCGGGTCTGGCTGCCGGGCGCACGGCGGGACTGCACGGTCTCCGGGCGTGCCTGCAGGATGTACAGGCCGCCGTCAATGCCGTCCTTGCCCCACTCAATGTCCATGGGCCGGCCGTAATGCTTCTCAATGGCGACGGCGTGCCGGGCGAGCTGCTCGACGTCGTCGTCCGTGAGGCTGAAACGGTTCCGCAGCGCAGCCTCAACCGGGACGAAGTCAATGGTGCGGCCGACTTCCTGGCTGTTCGTGTACGTCATCTGGAGGGCTTTCTCGCCCAGGCCGCGCTTGAGGATTGCGGGGCGGCCCGCTGCCAGGGCGGGCTTGTACACGTAGAACTCGTCCGGGTTCACGGCGCCCTGGACGACGGCTTCGCCCAGGCCGTAGGAGGAGGTGACAAAAACGGCGTCCTGGAAGCCCGATTCGGTGTCCATGGTGAACATGACGCCGGAGGATCCGACGTCTGAGCGCACCATCCGCTGGATGCCGGCCGAAAGTGCCACGTCGGCGTGCTCGAACTTGTGGTGCACGCGGTAGGCAATGGCCCGGTCGTTGTACAGGGAGGCGAAGACGTCCTTGATGGCCTGCAGGATGTTCTCGATGCCGCGGACGTTCAGGAAGGTTTCCTGCTGCCCGGCGAAGGAGGCGTCCGGGAGATCTTCAGCGGTGGCACTGGACCGCACCGCCCAGGAGAGGTCGGCGGAGCCGCCGTGCTTCTCGACCAGCTGCTGGTAGGAGTTCCGGATCTGTTCTTCGAAGTCCGGGAGGAAAGGCGTCCCGCGCACCAGGGACCGGATCTCCTGGCCGGCTGCGGCCAAGGCCGTCACATCGTCAGTGTCCAGGCCTACCAGCCTGTCCGCGATCTTCTGGTCCAGGCCTGAGTCGGCCAGGAAGCGGCGGTAGGCATCAGCGGTGGTGGCAAAACCGTCCGGTACCTGTACGCCGGCAGAGGTCAGGTTCTGCACCATTTCGCCCAGGGAGGCGTTTTTCCCGCCCACCCGGTCCAGGTCCTTGAGCCCGAGTTCGGAGAACCACAGGATGTCTGTTGTCATAGTTGCTGCTCCTTTGCAGAGGGTCGCGCGTGGCACCCGCATCCGCGCATGGCGGAAGCGGGCAGATGCGCACAGTTCCTGTCAACAGTGGCAGGTCTCTAAAAGTCCTGCCACATGACGTGCGCCACACTCGGATTGTGAAACTTTTCCCTAATGTTTGAGGTTCATTTTCTGGAGGATGGTCGCCGCCATTTCCTCAACGGACACGCTGGCCGAGTTCAGGTACGGAATCCCGTAGGACTCATACAAGCGCTCCGCGCTGCGCAGCTCGAACCCGCATTGCCGCAGGGAAGCATAGGGGGAGCCGCGCCGCCGTTCGGTGCGGACCTGGCTGAGCCGCAGCGGATTGGTGGTCAGGCCGAAACACTTCGAAACAAAAGGCCTGAGCGGTCTCGGCAGTCCTTCCCGTTCAAAGTCCTCGTCCACCAAGGGAAAGTTGGCGGCGAAGATCCCGTGCTGCAGTGCCAGGTACATGGTGGTGGGCGTCTTGCCGCACCGGGAGGGGGCCACCAGGATGACCTGTGCCTTCTCCAATGCGCGCAGGCTCTGGCCGTCGTCGTGCTCCATGGCGTACTCGACCGCGGCCATCCTTGACTGGTAACGGGCAGCGTTCCCCAGCCCGTGCGCCCTGCCCGGTTCCCCGCTGGCCAGCGTGCCGAGCCCCTTTTCCAGGACGCCAATATGGGTCCCGATGAGGTCCACGACGATTCCCTGGCACGTGCCAAGGATCTGCCGTATTTCGCTGTTGACGGCCGTGGAAAAGACAATGGGCTGGAGGCCCTTGGCAGCGAAGCCGTCGATAGTCTCGACGACGGAACGCGCCTGCCCCGCACTGGTGATGAACGGGATTGTTATGCGGTCGAAATTGTTCACGGGGAACTGCGTCAGCAGTGTATTGCCGAGCGTTTCCGCAGTGATGCCGGTACTGTCCGAGAGAAAGTAGACGGGACGGAGATCGCCGCTGGTCATGTTGCTTTTCGGACTTCCACGGGGGTGCCGGGAAGGTTGAGCCGCGGGTCATGGCGGTAGGACGTCATGGGATGCCTTTCGTTCAGCGACGGTGGGGAACGGGTCCGGGCGGTATGACATCGAGTTTACGGAACAGGAAAGACCCGCCCAGAATTGATGGGATCTTGAGTTAAACCTTGCTGGCCGTTGAAGTTTCAGGTCCACGCTGGAGCCATAGCATCAAACAGTCTGTGGGGAGAAGGAGCTATGAGTGACCAGACAGCTTTTTACGGCGACGTCATCGCCGTAGGAGGTGTCCTGACGGATCAGCATCCGGTCGACTTCCACACGTTGGGGCTTGCCGGTTGCATTGACCGGCTCACCGGGCCCCTCCGCCAGCACGGGACCGCAGTCCACTGGGATACTCCGCACTGGGGCATCGAGATCCCGGCGGACTGCGCGTCCCTCCTCTACCAGTCGGCACGCGAGGCTCTAAGCAATGCCTACAAGTACGCCGATGCCTCCCGCCTGACCGTCCAGCTCGCCGCCGTGGACCATGGAATCCGCCTGGTAGTGGCCGACGACGGCGCGGGCTTTGACAGGGAGCACGCCTCCTTCGGGCGGCACCACGGCTACGGCCTGCGGCTCATGGCTGTGGCCGTGCGGGGAGCAGGCGGCACGCTGGACATCAGCTCCAGCCCGGGGCACGGTACCAGCGTCACGGTGACGCTGCCGCTCGACTAAAGACTCGGATGCCCGCCGTACTGGGACAGCGGGCATCCGTAATCACTAGCGCATCAATATCGCGGGAGCCCGCCTACCTGGTGAGCTTCCCTTCGTCCAGTTCAAGGTCGCCGATGTGGCCGGGCGCGTTCGCGGCCAGGACCCGGGCAACGAACGCGCTGTACTCGTCCATGTAGTGGCGCAGGAACTTGGCGGTCCCCTCGTCCTTGACCTCGCCGCCCTCACCGAACACGGCAGCGCTGTAGTGGATATAGGCTTCCGGGGCGTTCAACTGCGGGGCGTCCAGGAAGCTAAGGACGCTGCGGAAAGAGGACTGCATCACCGCCGTCCCGATGCTGCCCACGGACGCTCCAATAATGCCGGTGGGCTTGCGGGCGAATGAGTTGCTCCCCCAAGGCCGGGAGCCCCAGTCGATGGCGTTCTTGAGGGCGCCGGGAATGGAACGGTTGTATTCGGGGGATACAAACAGGATTCCGTCCGAAGCCTCGATGGACTCTTTGAGGGCGCGGCCTTCCGGCGGAAAGTCGGCGTCGTAGTCGTAGCTGTACAGGGGTAGGTCCTTGATGGGAATCTCAGTGAATTCCAGGTCCTCCGGAGCCAGTTTGATCAAAGCCTGGGAGAGGACCCGGTTGATTGAGCCGGTGGCCAGGCTCCCCACGAAGTACCCGATCTTGAACGGTGCCATGAGTGTTCCTTCCAAGGGCCGGCGGCGCCGGCCGTCCATGTTTGTTTGGAAAAGGTGCCGCCGCGAATGGACGGCGCTTGATGCCCGCTGCCCCACCAGTCCAGCACAGAAGTCCGGGTGCTGCCAGAGCGAGGAAGTACGTCCTTGACACGCCGCACGGGGGAGCGCTGAATGATCTGTAGCGAAGTCCCCCGGTCAGGAGCAGCCATGAGCGAGAATCCATTGCAGGACGAGCGGGTCCACGCGGAGGCACCCGCCGAGGGCGATCCGGACGCGGATATCACTGAAATCCGGGCCCACTCACAGGAGCCTGCCGAGGGACCGGACACAGACGAAGCCGCCCGGAAGGGCAAGTAGCAGCGCGCTTAATGAAGGGCATTCCGCCACCCGCGTCGCCATTCCACCATTCCGTCGTTCCCGGCTGCGCTCCGGATGATGGGTACCCCTTGCGGTCCCGCCGGTTTCGGGTCTACTTTTGAAACGAATCAGAAAACGGTTTCCCAACGCACCATGAGTCGACGAAGTGGATAACATGACGGACAGCACCCTCCTCAGATGGCTCGACGGCGAGGCGCCTGCGCAGATCAGCGGCGGAACCACCTGGGGAATGCCCTTTGCCCGCGGCTCCGTCCCTTCAGCCCGGGCCCTTTCGGTCTCGGACGCCAGCGGATCCCCGGTTGCCGCCCAGGCCTGGCCCCTGGCCACGTGGCCCGACGGTTCCCTCAAATGGGCGGGCATCGCGCTTCCCGCCACGGACTCGCCGTCGGAGGGTTACCTCGTAAGGTCCGACGGCGGCGCGTCACCCCGCGAAGGCAATCTCCCGCCGTCGGGCGCCACCGACGTCACCGTCACGGAAACCGCTGACACCCTCACAGTGGACACCGGCGCCCTCCAGATGGTGCTCAACCGCGGCGGCTCTACCCTGTTCAGCAGCCTCACCCGCAACGGCACGGAAGTGGCACGGGACGCCCGCCTCGCCAGCCTCCTGCAGGACGGAATATCCGAGGGCCCCGGCACCTTTAGCCGCGAGGCCTTCACCGGCGAGGTCACCGCCGTCACGCTTGAACAAAGCGGACCCGTTCGCGCCGTGGTGCGGCTGGAGGGGCGGCACCGGCCGGACGCTCCCGGAAGCAGCCGCCGGGACTGGCTCCCGTTCGTGGTCCGGTTCTACTTCTACGCCAACGCCCGCAGTGTCCGGATGGTCCACTCCTTTATCTGGGACGGCGACGCGGAGCTGGATTTCCTCGCCGGTCTTGGCGTCCGGTTCAGCGTGCCGCTGGCGTCCGAACTCCATGACCGCCACGTCCGCATTGCAGGGGCCGACGGCGGCTTCCTCACCGAAGGGGTCCGCGGCCTGACCGGCCTGCGGCGGGACCCCGGCACGGACGTCCGCCGGGCGCAGGTGGAGGGCAGGCCCACCCCGCCGCCCGCGGCATGGAACCCGGAGGTGTCGGAGCGGCTGCATTTGATCCCGGCGTGGAACGACTTTACGCTCAGCCAGCTCAGCGCCGACGGCTTCGAGCTGCGCAAGCGCACCGCGCCCGGCCACGCCTGGGTGGGGATCTCCGGCGGGACAAGGTCGGCCGGCTTCTGCTCGCTAAGCGATGCCCGGGGCGGTTTTGGTGTTGGCATCAAGGACTTCTGGCAGTCGCACCCCGGCCAACTGGACATCCGGAACGCTGCGACTGATGAAGCGGCCCTGACCGCGTGGCTGTACTCCCCCGAGGCCCAGCCGATGGACCTGCGCTTCTACCACGACGGCTTGGGCCAGGACACCTTCGAGGAACAGCTCGAGGGGCTCGAAATCACGTACGAGGATTACGAACCGGGATTCGGCAATCCCACCGGAATTGCCCGCACGCATGAGTTAACCCTGTTCGCGTACGAGGGCACGCCGTCAACGGAAAGCCTGGCGGCCGATGCCCTGGCCGTTTCCACCCCCGCCCTGCTCCAGGCCGCCCCGGAGTACCTGCACTCCGTGGGCGTCTTCGGCGACTGGGCTCCCGTGGACCGCAGCACGCCTGCCCGCGCGGAGCTTGAGGACCACCTGGACTTCCTCTTCGATTTCTACGCCGGCCAGGTGGAGCAGCGCCGCTGGTACGGGTTCTGGAACTACGGCGACGTGATGCACACCTACGACCTTGACCGGCACGTATGGCGGTATGACGTGGGCGGCTACGCATGGGACAACTCCGAGCTCTCCCCCGACCTGTGGCTCTGGTACTCGTACCTGCGCTCCGGCCGGGCGGACATCTTCCGGTTCGCCGAGGCAATGACCCGGCACACCGGGGAAGTGGACGTCTACCACCTGGGAGCCTGGCGCGGCCTCGGCTCCCGGCACAACGTCCAGCACTGGGGCTGCAGCGCCAAGCAGCTCCGCATCAGCACGCCCGCCTACCGCCGCTTCTACTACTACCTCACAGCGGACGAACGGACCGGGGACCTGCTCACCGAACTGGTGGACAGCGACCAGAACTTCCTGGGCCTGGATCCCGTGCGCAAGGTCCGGCCCGACGCCGACACATACCGGCCGGACCGCGGCGCCCTGGGGGTGGGTCTCGGCACGGACTGGGGTTCGCTCGCAGCCACCTGGCTTACGGACTGGGAACGCACGGGCAACCCCCGGTCCCGGGACCGCCTCCTGGGCACCATGGCAGACATTGGCGCCCTCAAGTACGGCTTCCTCACCGGCGAGGCGCTGTACGACCTGGACAAGGGCCGGTTCGACACCGGCCGCGAGCTGCTCCAGGTCTCCCACCTCAGTGCAGTGTTCGGGCTGGTGGAGATCTGCAGCGAACTGGTGGACCTGGTCCCCGATCCGGACTTTGAGCGGGCGTGGCTGCAATACTGCCGGCTCTTCCTGGCCACGAAGGAGGAACAGATGGACGCCGTGGGCCAGCCGCTTGAGGGCATCCACCTCACGCAGGCGCACAGCCGGCTGACCGCCTATGCTGCGGCCCGGCTGGATGACCCCGAACTCGCTGCCCGGGCCTGGGCGGGCTTTGCCGAAGGAGGCGAACACCTCAATCACGGGTCGGCGTTCACGCTCCGGGAGATCGAGCCGCCGCACGTGCTGCTGCGCGTGCACGAGGCACCCACCGTCTCCACCAACGACACCTCCCAGTTCGGCCTGGCGGTGATCCAGAACCTGGCGCTGATCGGCAAGCACCTCCCCGGCTGACCGTCCCCTGCGTTACTGAAGGGGTGGTGGGGAGTGTCCGGACGGAGCAAACTTAAGCTACTGATGACCAGCTTTCTCATCGGTTTCGGTTCAGTCAAAGGAGACGTCATGAGCACGAAAGTGGAGAAACGGATTGTGGTCGATGTACCGGTCAGCACCGCCTACACCCAGTGGACCCAGTTCGAGGAGTTTCCGCGCTTCATGGGCGGCGTGGAGAGCGTGACCCGCCTCAGCGATGACCGCCTCAAGTGGATGGCCCATATTGGCGGGGTGCGGCGGCAGTGGGAAGCCAAGATTCTTGAGCAGCTTCCCGGCCGGCGGGTGGCCTGGGCCGCGGTTGAAGGCGTCACCAACTCCGGCGCGGTCGATTTCAGGGACGCCGGCAATAACCGGACCGAGCTCACCCTGACCCTGGAGTACAAGCCCGCCGGGGTAGTGGAAAGGGTGGGCAGCCTGCTGCATGTGGTGGGCCGCCAGGCGGAACACGACCTCAAGAAGTTCAAGGATTTCATCGAACACCGGGGCCCTGCCGCCCAGGCCGAAGCCACCGCGCCCGCCGGAGCGACCGCGCCGGCCGGAGCGACGGTGGCGGCGGCCGAGCAGCCGACCTACAACCGCTTCGCGCACCCGTTCGACCAGACCGGCGGCATGGTGGATTTCGAGGGCGAGTCGGACGAGACGGCCGAGGGCGAAAGCTACAGTTCCGCCGAACGCCGGACCCGCCGCAGCGGGGGTAACCTCCCACCGATCGACGGCAGCCTGGGCCAGCACTGAACGCGTTCCTTCCCGGCTGCGGGTGTTGCTCTGGAAACCAGCCCGCCCAAAAGGTATGTTGGTAAGCATGCTGATGATTTTTACCGACTTGTCAGCTTCCGGTAACACAGCGAAGGAGACGTTATGAGCACGAAGGTGGAAAAACGCATTCTGGTGAACGTACCGGTAAGCACCGCTTACAACCAGTGGACGCAGTTCGAGGAATTCCCGCACTTCATGGGCGGCGTCAAGAGCGTGACGCAGCTCAGTGACGACCGGCTCGAGTGGGTGGCCGAGATCGGCGGCATCCGCCGGCAGTGGGAAGCCAGGATCCTGGAGCAGGTCCCGGACCGCAAGGTCGCCTGGGCAGCTACCGAAGGTGCCACGAACGCCGGGGCAGTCGAGTTCGAGGACGTCGGCGGCGGCCAGACCTCCCTGCAGCTGACGCTCGAATACGAGCCCGAAGGAATCATCGAAAAAGTGGGCGACAAGCTCAACGTTGTGGACCGCCAGGCCGAGGCAGACCTCAAGCGGTTCAAGGAATTCATCGAGGATGAGGGCTACGCCAGCGGTGCCTGGCGCGGCAGCGTAAGCTCCGGGGCGCCAGTCGGCACTCCGGGCGTGGAAGACGCCGCGGGATCGCGTGGCGATTCCGGCAAGGCCGGCGTGTCCGGCAAGGTGGCCGCCGGCGTGGGCGTAGCAGCGGCAGCAGGCGCAGCAGCCGCAATGGCCGGTTCAAAGCAGGACACGGCCGAGGCCGCGGATGTAACGGTCACTCCAGCGAACCCCTCGGAACCCGTCACCGTCACGCCGATTCCGGCGGACACTACGGGCACGACGGCGGCAGCCGGCTCCACCGGTTCGGTCGCCGACCTGGGCGATGACAGGATCGGCCACGCCTTCGACCAGACCAACGGCCTCGTGGACACCACCGGGGAGTCGGACGAGACGGTTGAGGGCGAGAACCTGAGCGCGGGCGAACGGCGCGAAGATGAGCGCCGGCCCGATGGCGGCCTGCCGCCCGTTGGCGGCAACCTCGGCCAGCACTAACAGGATGTAGCCGCAGCGCAACAGAAAGCGCCGTCCACCTCCTTTCCGGAGGCGGACGGCGCTTTTTCGGTTGCCGTAGCCGTCGCCCCACGCGGCTACGCTGCCACGCGGCGGATCGTAGGGAACCGTGTCCATGATTGTGCCGCTGGCGCCGTTGAACGCGGTGAGGAATTCCGGCCTGGACTGAACGCTACGGAACAATATCTCCCGTTTGGTCCCGTCAAAGCCTCGCGGCTGCGTCGCCGCGCGGCCGGCCCGCTGCCGCCTGCAGGAGCGGCAGCGTCCTCGCGGGCATGACCTCCACCAGGGACATGGCCGTGCTGGTTCGTACGACGCCGGCGATCGCCAGCATGCTGCGGGTGACCCTATGGAGATCGGCGGGGTCCTTCGCGGCGACTTTCGCGAGCAGGTCCGCGTCGCCGGTGGTGGCGTGCATCTCGATGATTTCCGGAATGGTGCGCAGTGCCGCCATGGCCTCATCGCTGGCGGACTGGCTGATGGAGATCGAGATGAAGGCGATCAGCGGCAGGCCGAGGGCGTCTGTGCGGACGCGCTGGCTGAACGGGGCCAGGCTGCCGTCGTTGACCAGGCGCCGGAGCCGCGCGTGCACCGTGTTGCGGGCCACGCCCAACGTCCGCGACAGGGACAGGACCGTGGCCTGCGGATCCGCGTCCATGGCCAAGAGGATTTCGGCGTCCAAGGCATCGATGAGGTGCATAGTGAGCATTTTGTCATGTTGCCGGGCCTTCTCCACCCTGATCTGTCCTGCCTGATTTGCTCGTGTTGCGCAGATGCTCCGCGCTGCCCCACGATGCCTTCATGGCCACCATCCTTCCCCAGGCACCGGCACCCGAGGTGCGTTCCGCCGTCGCAAACCTCCCCGCTTACATTGCCGGGAGGAGCGCGGAAACGGCCCTGACTGCCGCCCTCGCCTCGAACGAGAGCCACTTCGATCCCCTGCCCTCGGTCATCGACGTGATCTCTGCCGAGACGCGCAGGATCCACCGGTACCCAAGCATGGGCGCCGTGGACGTCCGGGACGCGATCGCACGCCACCTCTCGGTGTCCGCGGATGAGGTTGCTGCCGGGCCGGGAAGTTCCGGGGTGCTGCAGCAGATCATTTCCGCGGTATGTAACCACGGCGACGAGGTGGTTTTCGCGTGGCGTTCCTTTGAGGCCTACCCCATCCTGGTGACGGTGGCCGGCGCCGTGCCTGTCCCCGTCCCGCTCCGCGACGACGAGCACCACGACCTTCCTGCCATGGCCGCTGCCGTCACCGGGCGGACGCGGCTGGTAATCCTCTGCTCTCCCAACAACCCCACCGGCGTGTCCATCCCGGCGGACGCGCTGGAGGAATTCCTCGGAGCCGTGCCGCCGCAGGTCCTGGTGGTGCTGGACGAGGCCTACATCGAATTCCAGCGGGGCCCGGGTTTGGATTCCCTGGAACTCTACCGCCGGCACCAGAACCTGTGTGTCCTGCGGACCTTCTCGAAGGCCTACGGGCTGGCCGGGCTGCGGATCGGCTACGCCATCGCCCGCCCGGCCGTGGCTGAGGGGCTGCGGCGCACCGCCATTCCATTCGGCGTCAACCGCATGGCGCAGGCGGCCGCGGCGGCGTCACTGGACGCGCAGGTTGAGATCCGGGAACGGACCGATGCGGTGGCGGAGGAGCGCACCCGCGTTGTTTCCTCCTTGCGCCAGTCCGGCTGGACTGTCCCGGACAGCCAGGCCAATTTCTACTGGCTGCGGGCATCTGACGGGCTGCGGGAACAGATCCTTGCAGCGCTTTCCGACGCCGACATCCTTGCACGGGGATACGCGGGCGACGGCGTCCGGGTCACCTTGGCGGACAGGGAAACGAACAACCGGGTGCTCGCCGTGCTCGCGGACCGCGGGCGGTTTGCCGCCCAGTGAGCACGCCAACCGCGTCACCCGAAACCACCGCCGCCCCAACCACGCCGGACCTGGGACCGGCGGCACCAGGCCGCGTGCCGCCGTCGGCCGTCCGCCATTCCGCCATCGAAGATGTCCTAGGGATCCTCACGGGCGCCTTCAC
Organism: Arthrobacter sp. PGP41; assembly: GCF_002953935.1. Classification (NCBI taxonomy): domain Bacteria; kingdom Bacillati; phylum Actinomycetota; class Actinomycetes; order Micrococcales; family Micrococcaceae; genus Arthrobacter; species Arthrobacter sp. PGP41. The sequence continues at coordinate 3,855,011 of NZ_CP026514.1, forward strand.
CGCCTCACTGGGCCTGTTCCTGCTCAAGTCCAGCCAGGCTGTCACGGGCGGAACGGCGGGCCTGGCGCTGCTGCTCAGCTACTCCCTCCCGGTTTCTTTCGGCGTTATCTTCATGGCGGTGAACGCGCCTTTCTTTGCCCTGGCGGTCTGGAAGAAGGGCTGGAACTTTGCCCTCCGGACGGGGGCCGCCATCGGTCTGGTTTCGGCCATGTCCGGCCTGCACCCCTGGGCACTTGGCGCCCTGCACATCGACCCGGTGTACGGCGTGCTGGGCGGCAACCTGCTCGCCGGCGTCGGCTTGCTGATCCTATTCCGGCACCAGTCCAGCCTGGGCGGCTTCAGCATCCTTGCCCTACTGCTGCAGGAGAAGTTGAAGTGGCGCGCCGGGTACGTCCAGATGGTGCTGGACGTGGCGATCGTCCTGGCGGCGCTGGCCGTGGTGGCTCCCCTGATGGTGCTGCTCGCCGCCGCCGGAGCCGTCCTCCTGAACTTCATCCTGGCCCTGAACCATCGCCCGGGACGCTACCTGGGAAAGTGACCGCCGGCGCGCGGATTTATTCCCCGGCCCGCCCTGAAATATCTTTGCCCGGGTCGCTGTTGCCGGGGACATGACAACAATCGGAATCATTGGTGCAGGACATATTGGAAGCCAGATTGCCCGGAAGGCAGTGGAGTTGGGCTACGACGTAGCCATCAGCAACTCCCGCGGCCCTGAAACGCTGGCCGGGCTGGTGGCGGAACTCGGCCCGAACGCCCGGGCCGCAACTCCTGCGGAGGCAGCGGCGGCCGGTGATTTCGCCGTCGTCGCCGTTCCGCTGAAGAACTACAGGGACGTCCCGGTTGAGCCGCTGGCCGGCAAGGTGGTGATTGACGCCAACAACTACTACTGGGAACGGGACGGCCGCATCCCTGCCCTGAACAATGGCGAGGCCACCACGTCCGGGCTGCTTCAGGAACACCTGCGCGACTCGAAGGTGGCCAAGGGCTTCAACCACATTATGGCCGCCGAGATCACCACGGACGGGAAGCCTTCCGTAGCCGGGGACCGGCGGGCCCTGGCAACGGCCAGCGACTATCCGGAGGCCGCCGAACTGGTCACCCGCCTTTATGACGAATTCGGCTTCGATACCGTGAACATCGGCCTGCTGGAGGACAGCTGGCGCGTGGAGCGGGACCGCCCGGCGTACGTTGTCCAGCAGGACGCCGCCGAGCTCAAGGAAAACCTGGGCAAGGCGACCCGGACCCCCTGACGGCACGCCAACTGGCTGGCAGCAAACGTCGCGAAATCGTATTTTGGAGACGTTAACTGCCGGCCCGGTCTGCGGCAGCTCCGCACGATGGTGTTGCCGGCACAGGCACCTGCAGGGTGCGCGCCAAGACATCGGGGGCCCCGTTCTGCTTACAATCGAAACCTCAAACAACTACTGAGGGACCCATGAAGAAATTCGCCACAGCCCTGATCGCCGCCGGACTCGTTGTCTCCGCAACTGCCTGCACTGCCTCGAACCAGCTCACCACCGCGGAAACCTGCGAGCGGATCCAGTCCGTCGTGTCCAACCCGGCCAACAACGCCGGCAAGACCGGCATGAACCGCCTGGCCAACCAGATCCGTCCCATTCACGCCGTCGCCTCAGACGACCTCAAGGGTGCCCTTGCATCGATCCTTGAGTACACGGACGAGCAGGCCAAGGAAACGCCGGACGAGGCCAAGCTCGGCGAGCTCCAGTCCGGCTATGAGAAAGCCGGCGCCACGTACAGCCAGTTCTGCAGCTGATTTCCGGCTGACTCCGGCTGCAGGCGGCGCGCTGCGCTGCCGTGGGGATCCGGTCACCCAAGGGTGGCCGGATCCGTGTTTGCTCCGCACAGGACTACCGCCACTCGCTCACCGACGCCCGGGACGAAGGCGCCGGAAGTAAGCGCGGCATAAGCGGCAGCGGCGCCGTGTTCCACGATGATCTTGTAGTCATCCCACAGCTTCCGGCGGGCTTCGATGATGTCGCCATCGGACACCAGGACGCTTGCGACACCGGCGCGGACCGCCACAGAGAAGCCGATGTCACCGATGCGGCGGGCACCGAGGGAGTCCGCCGCTATGCCCGATACGGGGACGTCAACCGGCGCTCCGGCGGCCAGCGCTGCGTGCAGCGTCGGTGCCGTTTCCGGCTCTACCGCCACCACTTTGGCCCGGCCCTCGACGGCCGCCGCGATTCCTGCCATCAGCCCTCCCCCGCCCACGGCAACCAGGATGGTGTCCACACCGCCCAGCTGGTCGAGCAGCTCGAGCCCTACCGTTCCGGCACCAGCGGCAATTTCGGGCTGGTCGTAGGCGTGGCAATAGACCGCCCCGGTTTCGCCGGCATGCCTGACGGCCGCCTGGTAGGCCTCCGCGTACTCGGCCCCGCCCTGCACCACTGCTGCTCCGATGGCCTTCAGCTTTCCTACCTTGACGGCGGGCGCGGCGGCGGGGACGAACACGGTTGCGGGGACGCCCAGCTGTGCGGCTGCGTAGGCGTTGGCCAGTCCGGCGTTGCCGCCGGAGGCCACCACGACGCCGACATCCGGCTTCAGCTCCCCGCGTTCCTTGGCAGCAAGAACCCGGTTGAGGGCTCCGCGGGCCTTGAACGTTCCGGTGTGCTGCATGAATTCGCATTTGAACCACACCGGGCCGGGGAAGGCTTCCGGGTCGCCTTCGAGGACAGGCGTTACACGGGTGAGGCCAGCGGTCCTTCGCGCTGCCAGTTCCACGTCGGCGCGGGTGATCATTGCTGCGCTAGACCTCGTCGTCCCAGGTTCCCGGCTCCTGCAGCGTTTCCTCGGGCTTGTGTTCCCGGGGCGGTTCGCCGCTGCCCGTGTAGGATGCCGGAACGGTTCCTGCAGCATGCGCCTGCTGCTCTTCCCGGATGTTGCCGGCACCGGGCAGTTCCGGGTGCTGGCCGCTCTGCGGGGCCTGCTTGGCTTCGTTGGATTCCCCGGCTTCGTCCGGATCTCCGGGGCCGCGAAGGTCTGCGGTGTTCTTGGGCTCGTCATTGCCAGCGGTCATGGTCCTGCCTTTCGCTTGGGAACTGCGGTGTCCGGCGGGGTTTGCACGGTACCGTTCTCCACCCTACGGGCTGACCTCGTCCGGCAGCCGGAACCTGGCAAATGCGGCCCGGCACCTGTGAATTGCGACTCAGCCGGGACTTCCGGAGCGTACGCTGCGTTAAACCCAATGGCGAAAGGAGGCCACATGATCATTGTCCTGACCGGGATTGACGGTTCGGGAAAGTCCTCGGCCGCCCGCGCCCTGGTATCTGCCGTTGAAGCCGAAGGCGGCCATGCACTGCTGCTGAACAACCATGCCGGCCGGCGAAGCATGTCCGTCCTATGCGCGAAGCTGGGGATTCGCCTGCCTGGCAGCGCTGCGGACGCCTTGGAGACCACGTTCCGGATGTGGAACGTGCTGGTAAACCACCTCCGTGCCAGCCGTTTCGACGGCCTGACAGTGATGGACCGGCACCTGTACTGCCAGCTGGCGCTCCGGAAAACAAGAGGCTTGGGGCGCGGCCGCCTGCTCCCGTGGCTGCTGAACGTGCTTCCGGCCCCTGACGCCGTCGTGCACCTCGAGGTGGACCCTGAGGTGGCCCACCACCGCATTGTCGAGCGCGGCACGGACGCCGAGACCTTGGAGGACCTGGTTGCCTTCGCGGACGCGTACCGTGCCCTGCCGGAATTCAGCGGCTTTCTGAAGGTTGACGCCTCGGTGCCTGTCCCGGAGATGGCGCAGCGCCTGGCGTGCGTCATCCGCCAACTGGCGCCTCCGACGACGGCACCACAGCCCGCGCCGCACGGTGACTAAGCGCCGCACGGACACAGGACGGGCGGACAAGGGCGGGCGGACCCACAGTCAGCCCGCCCTCCCCAAGAGGCGTGAAGCCCCAGCGCGATGAAACCCTAGCGCGATGCCGTTGGCGAAGCCGAGGACGTCGCGGTGCCCGTCGACGCGCTCTCCGTTGCCGTAGGTGAAGCTGAACCGCCCGGCGAGGACGTGCCGGTGGAGCGGGACGTGCTGGTGGACGTCGGGCTGGAAGTCCCGCTGCCGCCGTCGGCCTTCTTCAGCACCTCGTTGATGAGGTCCTCAAGCTCCTTCTGGTCCGGGTCCCCGAGGTTGGCGCCGCTCTTGGTGGCAACCACCAGCAGCCGCCCCTGGGCAGCGGAAACCTGCATCAGCTTTTGCTGGTTTTCACCGCTGCGCGTGCTCAGGGTGGCGAAGGTCTTCTCGGCGTCAGTCTCCGCGTTCACCTCCTCGCTGGCGACCTCGTACTTTTGCCCCAGGGCCTCAACGGAGAACTTGGCACACTGGTCCATCTTGCCGCTGATGTCAGCCAGCACCTTCACTGCGTCCGGCCCCTCGCTGCCTGACTGGGCGGACAGGCTGCGGGGCTGGTCCCCCTCAGAAAGCGCCACGGCTACGTCGCCGCCTTCCACTTTGTCCAGCAGCCCGGCCGTGGCGATGTCCTTGCAGTCTGCAGGATCCACGGTTGCGGCGCTCAGGAGCAGGTTGGCGATGTTTCCGCCCTGGTCCACCTGCTCCTTGGAATACAGCTTCAATTCATTGCCGTCGTCATCAGACATGCCGGAGATCAGCTCGCGCAGCTCATCCTCGCTGTAAACCTTCGCCTCAGCTGTAGCGGAAGCCGACGCTGTCGCCGAAGCCGAAGGGCTGGCAGTTCCACCACCGCCGCCCGTACAGCCGGCCAGCGCAATCATCGCTGCTGCCAATACTCCAAGCGCAGGTACTCTTCGCATCAGGTACAACCCCTTACAAGAAATAGGAAGCATGCTTAGTGTTCCTAGCCTAAGGGATGCAACCCTCCGCTGGAAATATGGTGCACAGCTCCGGGATGACGGCGGGCCGCAGGGATCCGCCAGCCCGGCGTCCATATGGAATAATCCGTTGCAGTGGTCCTTACCGGACCGCTCCACGGACCGGAGGGGGCACACGTGCCAGCCACAGCACCACCAGCGAGCAGCGCTCCGCCGTCCGGCCCCACCATCCACAACTCCCAGATCCCCAAGCATGAGCAGTTGCGGACCATCATCCTCAAGCTGGCCAGGGAAGAACTGGAGCCCGGCGCCAGGCTTCCCAGCGAGCGCACCCTCATGGATTCCTACGGCGTCAGCCGGATCACGGTCCGCGCCGCGATTGGACGCCTGGTCAACGAGGGCCACCTGGTCCGGGTTCCCGCCAAGGGCACCTTCGTGGCGGATTCCCCCGTGCAGTCCACGCTGCACCTCGCCTCCTTCACCCAGGAAATGGAGGCGATGGGACACGTTCCCAGCACCGTAGTACTGGTGGCGGAAACCGCCGCCGTCCCCGCGGACACTGCCGAAGCGCTGAGCCTTGCCCCTGGATCTGAAGCGATTCATCTCAAGCGGCTCCGGCTGGCGGACGGCCGCCCGGTCAGCGTCGACGACGCCTGGTACAGCCCCGAGCACGCCCCGGGCCTGCTGGATATCGACCTGACCGGATCCGTGTACAAAGCACTGGCGGCGCAGTTTGGCCACCAGATTGACCGGGCGCGGCAAAGCGTCCGGTCCGAGGGCGCCCCCGCGGATGTGGGGGCACTCCTCGGAACCGGAACCGGGGCGCCGGTTTTGGCCTTCGACCGGGTGTCCTATTCAGGCCCCCTGGCCATCGAGCATTCGCGCTCCTGGTACCGCTCGGACCGCTACTCGCTCACCATGGAAGTCCGGCTCTAGCCCCCTGCCAGCGTCTTAGTCCAGCGAAAACAGGCCTGCGCCGGCAGTCACCGCACCCGTTGCCATGAGCGTTGCCGTGTCCGGCTTGGTATCGAGGACGACGACGGGACTCACCATTGAGTAACCGGCCGCCAGGGCGGCGGCGGGGTCCACGTGCATCACGGATTCACCGGCGCCAACGGTGTCGCCCTGGGCAATCAGCAGCTTGAAGCCTTCGCCTTTGAGCTTGACCGTGTCGATGCCCACATGGGTGAGCACTCCCCGCCCGGCTGACTCCACCACCACAAAGGCGTGCGGCAGGAGCTTGACCACTTTTCCGGCGACGGGGGACACGACGTCGAACGACTCTCCTGCCGGCGGCTCAACGGCCGCGCCGGAACCCACCATCTGGCCTGCGAAGACGGGATCCGGAACGTCCGACAAAGGAACCACGCTGCCGCTGATGGGCGCGAGGACAACAAGCGTTTCCGGCATCAGAGCAGGTCCTCGATGTCTTCGGCCAGGTTGTCCGCCTCCGGGCCAACAATGACCTGGACTGCGGTGCCTGCTGCGAGGACGCCGTGGGCTCCGGCCGCTTTCAAAGTGGCTTCGTTGACTAGCGACCCGTCCTTCACCTCGGTGCGCAGGCGGGTGATGCAGGCCTCGACTTCCACGATGTTGGCGGCTCCGCCAAGGCCCTCAATGATCTTTTCTGCTTTGGACATGGCTGCCCTTTCTGACGGTGCCCCGGGGAGCACTGCTTCAGCACCAGGACCGGCGGCCCAAGTGCGACCAATTATGTTCCCGTTCATCGGAACTGTCAGCGCCTGCCCCGTAGAAGTTCTACCTTGACATGCGCTCGTGGGATGAATCACACTGAACTGGTCATAACCAGACAGTACCGGCTGGAACCGTTTCTTCACAAGCCCCCACCGATCCCGCAGAGGTGTAACCATGTCAACGTCCGAGACCACCGCCCTGGCTCCAGAGAAGAAGCCGAACAGGGCCTTCGCAACCCTCCAGCGGCTGGGCCGCTGCCTGATGCTGCCCATCGCCGTCCTCCCCGCCGCCGGCATCCTGCTTCGCATCGGGCAGGCAGACCTGTTGGGCGCGATCCCCGGCTTCGAAGGCGGCGCAGCCGTCATCTCCGCCGCGGGCAACGCCGTCTTCACCTGGCTGCCGCTCATCTTCGCCGTCGGCATCGCCATCGGCTGGGCCAAGAAGGCCGACGGTTCCACCGCATTGGCAGCAGTGGTGGGATACATGGTGATTGACGGCGTCTTCAAGGCCATGTCCCCCCTGGTCCTGGCCGGCCAGGTTGACCCCGCCGGCAAGCCCGCCATGATCAACTACGGCGTCCTGGCCGGCATTGTGGTGGGCCTGCTGTCCGCCATGCTTTGGCAGCGGTTCTACCGCACCAAACTGCCGGACTTCCTGGGCTTCTTCAGCGGCCGCCGCCTGGTGCCCATCCTGACGTCCGTCACCAGCCTGGCAGCCGGCGTCGTCCTTGCCCTGTTCTACCCGCTCTTCAACGCCGGGCTCTCGGCAGTGGGCGAAGCCGTAGCCGGCAACGCCGTGGCCGGTGGCGGCGTCTATGGTTTCGCCAACCGCATGCTCATCCCGGCCGGCCTGCACCACATCCTCAACTCCGCCGTGTGGTTCCTCATTGGCGACTACACCGACGCCTCGGGACAGCTTGTCCGCGGCGACCTCAACCGCTTCTTCGCCGGCGACCCCAGCGCAGGCATCTTCATGACCGGATTCTTCCCCATCATGATGTTCGGCCTGCCGGCAGCAGCCCTTGCCATCTGGCGCCACGCCAAGCCCTCGCAAAAGAAGATCGTGGGCGGCATCATGCTTTCCACCGCCCTCACCGCCTTCTTCACCGGCATCACCGAACCGCTTGAGTACTCCTTCATGTTCGTCGCCTTCCCGCTCTACATCGTCCATGCAGTCCTCACCGGGACGTCCATGGCCCTGGTCAATGCCCTGGACATCCACCATGGCTTCACGTTCTCTGCCGGGCTGATCGACTTCGTCCTCAACTTCGGTAAGTCGGAGAACGGCTGGCTGCTCATCCCCATCGGACTGGGCTACGCGGTGGTCTACTACTTCCTCTTCTCCATCGTCATCAAGCGCTGGAACCTGCGGACGCCCGGCCGCGAAGACGACGAAGTCACTGTGGAGACAGACGCCGCCAAGTAGCGGCATCCCCCTCCCCCGCCCACCCCGCCGCCAAGCAACGGCGCCAGCAACCGAAAGTATCTTCACCGTGGAAATCATCATCCTTCCCGCCCCTGCCGACGTAGCACGCACGGCCGCGGACGCCATCGAGGAACAGGTCCGCCGCGGCCCGTCCGTCCTGGGCCTCGCCACCGGGTCCACCCCGCTGGGCACCTACCAGGAGCTCATCGAACGGCACCGGACCGGCGGCCTGAGCTTTGCCGGGGCGCAAGCCTTCCTCCTCGATGAGTATGTTGGCCTGCCCAGCACGCACCCGCAGTCCTACCACTCGGTGATCCGGGACGAGTTCACGGCCAGCGTGGATTTCGATGCGGACGCGGTACATGGGCTGGACGGGATGGCGGAGGACCTGCGGGCCGAGGCGGAGCAGTACGAGGCGCGGATTGCAGCTGCGGGAGGGGTGGATATCCAGATCCTGGGCATCGGCACGGACGGCCACGTGGGGTTCAACGAACCGATGTCGTCACTGGCCTCCCGGACCAGGATCAAGACCCTCACCCGGCAGACGCGGCAGGACAACGCCCGCTTCTTCGACCACGCGGACGACGTGCCGGACCATGTCCTGACGCAGGGGCTGGGCACCATCCGCGAGGCCCGGCACCTGCTGCTGCTCGCCATGGGCGAGGCCAAGGCGGAGGCCATCGCGGCCGCCGTCGAGGGCCCGGTCGCCGCCAACTGCCCCGCGTCCGCGCTCCAGCTGCATCCGCATGTCACGGTCCTGGTTGACGAGGCCGCGGCCTCGCTGCTGGCCCACCGGGCCTACTACCAGGACACGTTCGGACGGAAGCCGGCGTGGCAGGGGCTCTGAGCACGGGCCAGGGTACGCCGGTGGCTGTCGTCAGCCGGCCGCAGCTGGAGCTTGCCGTGGAAAATGCCGACGGCGTGCGGCTGGCTGCCGCCGTCGGCGCGGCCCGCGTGGAGCTCTGCGCAGCCCTCGCCGAAACCGAGGGCATCACACCCAGCATCGGGATGACGGAACAGGCCTGCCGCGTCGGGCTGCCCGTCCACGTCCTGGTGCGGCCGCGCCCGGGCAACTTCGCCTACTCCGATGACGAACTCGACGTCATCGAGCGCGACGTGGCCGCCTCGCTGGCCGCCGGGGCCGCCGGTGTCGTGGTGGGGCTGCTCGGGGCCGACGGCGGGCCGGACGTTCCTGCCCTCCGCCGGATCGTTGAAGCGGCACGCCGGTCCAATCCGTCTGCGGAAATCACGTTCCACCGGGCGTTCGATGCTGCCCTCGCGGCCGGCGCCGACCCTGCGGACGCGCTGGCCCGGCTCCAGCAGGCAGGCGTGGACCGCGTCCTGACGAGCGGCGGCAGTCCGGACTGCGGCTCAGGCCTCGCCATGCTGGGCGGCCTGGTCGGGCTGGGACGCACGCACGCTCCGACGGTCCAGATCATGGCCGGCGGAGGAGTGACGCTTGACCTGGTACCGTCACTGCTCGGCATCGGCGTCCACGCCGTGCACACCTCCGCCCGGCCACGCCTGAACGGCCGTTCCGGCACGGACCGCGCAGATGCCGCCGATCCTGACCTGGCAGCCCGGTTGGCGGCAGCACTGACGACGCGAGGACTGGAACCATGAGCCCCGAACTGATTCTTCGTGGCCGCATTGTCACCGGAAGCATGGACGTCCCCGATGGTGTCGTGGCGGTCGACGGCGGCGTGATCACCTACGCGGGCCCGGCGTCGGGATTTTCCGTGCCGGACTCAGGCGGGGCCGAAGGTGCCGGGCCGGACGTTGCCGGACGTGTCCTTTTGCCCGGGCTGGTGGACCTGCATTGCCATGGGGCACTGGGCTCGGATTTCTCCGAAGGATCCGTCGAGGGTGCCCGGTCCGCGGCACAATACCTGCACAGCCGCGGAACCACCACGCTGCTGGGGAGCCTGGTGACGGGATCGCCGGAGCACCTGGTCCGGAACCTCAAAGCCCTGCGGGGCCTGGCGGATGAGGGGCTGATCGCCGGTTCCCATCTTGAGGGCCCCTTCCTCGCTTCGGCACAGTGCGGCGCACACGACCCCGCGCTGCTGCGCGAACCCGACGCCGGACTGGTGGCCGAGCTGCTTGAAGCGGCCGGCCCGTCCCTGGCCTCAATGACATTAGCAGCGGAACTTCCGGGCGCTGGAGCCCTTGCGGCCATGCTCACTGCGCGGGGGATCATTCCCTCCCTGGGCCACACTGCCGCAGACCCCAGCACCGCGGCAGCCTTCCTGGAACAGGCGGCCGCAGGACTCGCGGCCCCGGGCAGCCCCTCCGCCAGGACGCGCCCAACCGTCACGCACCTGTTCAATGCCATGCCCGGCCTGCACCACCGCTCCCCCGGACCGGTGTCATCCAGCCTCCGGGCTGCGCACGCAGGCAACGCCGTGGTGGAGCTGATCGCCGACGGCGTCCACCTTGCCCCGGAAACCGTCAAGATGGTGTTCGAGCTGGTGGGGGCAGAAAACATCGCACTGGTCACCGACTCGATGGCCGCCACCGGCCTTCACGACGGCCAGTACCGGCTGGGGACACTGGCTGTCACGGTGGACAGGGGCGTGGCCAGGGTGGACAACACCGGTGCCATCGCGGGTGGAACCGCTACCTTGCTGGACGTTGTGCGGACCACGGTTGCGGCAGGCGTCACCCTTCAGGCTGCGGTCCTCGCGGCAACGGCCGTACCTGCCTCCGTCCTGGGACTGTCCTTGCAGGTGGGAGACCTGCGCGCCGGCATGCGTGCCGACGTCGTCCTTGTTGACCGGGACCTGCGTCTTGGGGGAGTGCTGCGCCGGGGCGAGTGGGTCACGCCGCCGGGGTAGCGGTGTTCCGTTGTCCGGACGTTGAATGTCAGACCCCACCGCCAAGATGGATTCATGGACAGCAACCCGGTGGCGGAGGCGGATGCGGCAGTAGACGCACCTGTGGCTGCTTGTGAGGCGGTGCTCAGTGGCAGCGGTACCGCTCCTTCCCGTGCGCCTGGTTCCGGTCCTGCTGGCGGGCTTGTTGGCGGGGCTGATGACGATCCGTTGCAGCAGGTCGCTGATGGGGCTTCGGATGTTCTAGGCGGGCTGGCCCGGTCCGAGGCGAAGCTGGCGGCGTTGAGGGCGCACGCGGTTCAAGTGTTCGCTGCCGCCACGAGCGTGCTGAACGCTCCGGCGTCCTCGCCGCATGAGGCAACGGCCCAGAACCGGAGCCTGGCGGCCGAAGTGGGGTGTGCGCTGGTGATCGGTGACCGGGCCGCCGGCGCCCTGCCGGCCGAGTCCTGCGCCCTGACCACGTCCCTGCCCGGACCCTTGCCGCGTTGGAGTCCGGGACGATTTCCTGGGCGCACGCTGGGGCAGCCGCCCTGGAGGCCCATTCCCTGGATCCGGATACACCAAAACCGGCCGGAGCGGCCACCATCGGGGAGATGCCGGCTTACCGGTTCAAGGCCAAGGCCAGAACTTGGCGGGAACGCCGCCACCCCGAATCGCTGGAGAAGCGCCACGCCAAGGGTGTGGCGGACCGGCGGGTGGAGTGCTGGCCGGACAGCGACGGGATGGCTTGGGTCGCCGCGCGCCTGCCCGCGGACCAGGCACTGGCGATCTGGAACCGGCTCAACGCACTCGCCCGGGGAACCGCCCTGCTCGGCCTGACTGATGAGCCGGCGATGCTGGACGGGCACGGCCCGATCCCGGCGTCCATGGCCCGGGGCCTTGTGGCTAACGGGGCGGAGTCGTTCCACCGGGTCCTGGTCGATCCGAGGGGCGGGGCACCGCTGGAGATCGGCCGGCCAGCTACCGGGTCACCAAGGCGATGAGGAACTGGCTCAGGCTGCGGGACGGCAGCGGCTGGAAACCCACACCAGCCACCAAGGACGAACCACCCGGCTGGATCTCACCCACTGGCCGCCCGGACTCACCCCTGCTAAAATGCCGGGGCTCCTGCCCGCGGGAAGGAGCACCCTAGAAGATGCGCTCCAGGACTTGATGTCAGGCTGAGGTAACCAAAAAGCTCAGCCGGCCCCCGGCAGGCAGACTTCCACGAGGCCGTCGCTCACACGGGTTTCGAACAGTGGCTGCCGTGCCGTTGCGGGGCCAGCCTGGACTTCCCCCGTACGGAGCGAGAAGGTGCTTCCGTGCCAGGGGCAGACGACGCACGGGTCGCCGCTGCCATCACCACCGCCAGAAGCCCCGCCAGCCCGAACCGCCCCGGCCTGAAGCCTTCCGCCCCTCAGCTTGCCTTCGTGCAGCGGCCCGGAGAGGTGGCTGCAGACATCGGACAGAACGCGCACGTCTTCTGCCTCCCGGTAGACAAGCAACGGGATTTCGGCAACAACAAGTTTGTGGAGCTTGCCGTCCGGCAGTTCCGCGAGCGGTGCCAGGGGCTGCCAGCCGCTCGGGAAGCGGTGCGGGATCTCCTCGCTGTGGTTCACGCCGGCCGCCTGCCGGTAGGTGAGGTGGCCGCCCAGGAAACCGCCAGCGCCCACTGCGGCAAGGCCAAGGTACGCAAGCGCCTTGCCGGCTGCCCGGCTTCCCTGGGCACGTGCAACCAGGGAGGCGGCGTAAAGGCTCGTGGCGGTGATGTTGGCAGCAGCGTGGACAAGTCCAACCCGCTGCTGCTGCGGGTGCAACTGGGTCCAGTCGGTAAAGCCGGCCACCGCGGTAGGCACAGCGGCGCCGGTTCCCACTCCTATCAGCAGTGCGGCGGCCCGGTCGTTGCCGGGCAAGGCGTCAAGCACGGCGGCGGATATCCATGCACCCAACGGCACCTGGACCGCCAGCGGGTGCACAGGGTGCCCGATCGGGACCCCGTGCAGGACGTCGCGCGCCCACTTGGGCCGGATGACGCGCTTCACCACTTTTCGGACCTTCTTGGAAAGGGGATCCAGCCACTCGGCATCCTCCAGGCGGGTAACAAGTTCCAGTGCAGGCAGCGGTTTCATGCGTCTTCCTTACCCCTTTGCTCCGTGTAAGTCCGTCGCGTGAAGCTTACTTACCGGCAGGGTCAAAGCACAGGGCAACGGCGGTGAAACCTAACGCAGCGGAGAGCCCAGGACCGTGAACTGATGGCCGCCCATTTCACCGGACAGCAGGGGCATGGCCTCGGTTATGGCCTCCTGCACGCTGTCCAGTTCCAACGAAGCCCGGTGTGCCTCCGGTGATTCCCACAGTTCACACACGAACACCGTATCCGGCGCGGCATCGTTGATGCCCACCTCGTAGAGCAGGCAGCCTGCCTCCTTCAGCCCGGCCATGGGCCGGACCAGGATGGAAACTACGGCGTCGCGCTGGCCGGGCTTGGTCTCAAGGGTTCCCACATTCGCAAACGTCATAGGGACAGTGTGCAGGACGGGGACGGCAGGACGCGGCGCTACCGCGCCGTCGCAGGGGAAGTCTCCACGGCTGGGGCTTCCACCGGGTGGGACCGTTCGATTTCGGTCACCACTGCGGGGCCGCCCGGCACCTCGGTGCCGGGCGGGCCGGATGCCGCCTCCGCCGTCGTAATGTCACCGGCAAAGGCACGCAACATGGCGGCACGGTCGAACTGGCCCTCCCACTTGGCCACCACAAAAGTGGCAACGCAGTTCCCCAGCAGGTTCACCACTACGCGCATGGAGTCCATCAGCCGGTCCGCGCCAAGGAGCAGCGCGACGCCGGCCACTGGGAAGATCCCCAGCGCACCCGCGGTGGCGGAGAGCGCCAGGAACGCCGAACCGGGTACGCCGGCCATTCCCTTGGAGGTGAGCATGAGGACCCCGAGGGCGGCAAGCTGCTGGCCCAGGTCCAGGTTGTAGCCAAAGGCCTGCGCCAGGAACAGCAGCGAGATGGAAAGGTACAGCGCGGCGCCGTCCAGGTTGAAGGAGTATCCGGTGGGGATCACCAGGCCGGTGGTGGCACGGGAACAGCCGGCGTTGGTCAGCTTGGTCATGATGCGTGGCAGCACAGACTCGGTGGACGCGGTGCCCAGTGCCAGGAGGAATTCCTCGCGGGTGTACTTCATGAACTGCCACAGCGGCACCCGCGGATATGCCCATGCCACAACGAACAGCAGACCGATGAACACTATTGCCGCGCCATAGCAGGCCGCGATCAGCAGCGCATAGGTGCCCAGCGAGCCCAGGCCGTACTGGCCGATGATGAAGGCCATGGCGCCAAAGGCTCCCACCGGAGCCACCCGCATGACCCAGCCCATGATCTTGAAGAACAGTTCGAGCACCGTTTCCATCAGGGTGATCACCGGCAGGCAGCGTTCACGGCCGACGACGACGATCGCCGCACCGAAGAACACCGCGAAGCACAGGACCTGCAGCAGGCTGTTGCCGGCAAAGGCGCCCACCACGCTCGTGGGAATGATTCCCAGGATGAAGGCGCCGGCATCCTTGGGCGGGGCGGTTGCGGTTTTCGCATTGAGCGCGTCCTGGGAGAGCGACGCCGGATCGATGTTCAGTCCCGCGCCGGGCTGGACAAGGTTCCCCACAACGAGGCCGAAGACCAGGGCAAACAGGGTGGCCGCCGTGAAGTAGGTCAGCGCCTTGACGCCGGTGCGGCCCACGGCCTTGACGTCGCTGACCGCCGCGATGCCGGTGACGATCACCAGGAAAATCAGCGGTGCGATGATCATCTTGATCAGCTGGATGAAGCCGTCACCCAAGGGGCGAAGCGCTGCGCCGATGTTTGGCCAGAAGTGGCCGATCAGGATGCCTGCGACGACGGCAACCAGGATCTGGAAAAAGAGGGACTTGTAGAGCGGTTTCCTGGCTGCCCCGGTTGGTGATTGCGGGGAGGGTGCTGCGTCGGCGGTGAAGTTCATTCCAGTACCTGTTCGTAAAGGACGGACGGCACACGGGATGCCGCAGGGTCACGAGCCACGCTAGGGAACCCATGTTTCCGGAAAGATAAATCCGTAATGCGGAATTATTAAACCGAAACGGCCGGCTGCGCCCCGGCGGCGGGAAATGAGCCGGCAACTTATGTGACATGACAGCGCCACAGGGGAGTGAAAGTATCCCCTTGTCTCAGCTGCACGGGCTGCACCCAGCCCCGAAGAAACGGAGCATCATGCCCCTCACTCCCCCCACCGACGCCGAACTGGACACCATGATCCGGGCCCGCCTCGCCTCGCTCGGCATCGACCTCACCCA
Source organism: Arthrobacter sp. PGP41 (assembly GCF_002953935.1). Classification (NCBI taxonomy): domain Bacteria; kingdom Bacillati; phylum Actinomycetota; class Actinomycetes; order Micrococcales; family Micrococcaceae; genus Arthrobacter; species Arthrobacter sp. PGP41. The sequence goes on from NZ_CP026514.1 coordinate 3,870,075, forward strand.
GCTTCCCGCCGGAACCGCCAGCGACCCGGAAACCGGAAGCCCGGGCCAGGCGTCGGTCCTGGCCAGCCTGCGCTCCTTCATGCGCACCACAGTCGCTGAACTCAGCGCCTACCAACTGCCTTTCGCCGGCCCGGCAGGCAGTGCGGACCCTGCGCTCTTGTCACAGCAGGCAGTTCCTCCCGCCCTGTACCCCTCGATTGACACTGCACGGAGGACGGCATGAACCCGGCGGAAAGCTCGAACAGCCAGCCCATGGACCGCAGCATCGACCGCCGGTCGTTCGTCAACAGGTTCACTGCGCTGGCTGCGGCCGCCTCGTTGGGGGCGGTGGCGCTTCCAGCAGTTGCCCACGCGGCGCCCTCGGCAGCAGTGCCCGCCGGCATCAACCCGGACGCCTATGGCGACGTCCGGCCCGAGGCCCTGGCCGACATCACCGAACTGACCATCGCGGAAGCAGCAAGCCTCATCCGGCAAGGCCGGCTCAGCGCAGAACTGCTGGTGGAGGCCTACCTTGACCGGATCGGCGCCTTTGATGCGGACTACCAGGCTTTCAACCTCGTCGCCGCCGACGACGCCCTTGCCAGCGCCCGCGCCCTGGCCGGCGCGGCGTACAAGGGTCCCCTGCATGGCATTCCCCTGGCCATCAAGGACAACTACTACACCCGCGCCTATCCCACGACGGCCAATTCCCACATCTTCAAGGACTTCGTTCCGCCGTTTGACGCGACGGCGGTCTCCAGGCTGGCGGGTGCCGGCGGCATCATCCTTGGCAAGACCCAGATGGGGCCGCTCGCCACCACCCGTGCCACCACGCCTGACGGCCGCATCACCACCGTCAACGCATGGACGCCGGGGAATCCGCAGACCAACCCCGGCGGATCCTCGTCCGGCTCAGCCACGGCCGTGGCTGCCCGGATGGCAACCTCCAGCGTGGGAACCCAGACCGGCGGTTCCATCACCGCGCCCTCCAACGCCCAGAACCTCACCGGGCTCAAACCCACCATGGGCCGGGTTTCGCTGTACGGCATCATCCCCTTGAGCTATACCCGCGACCACCCCGGCCCCCTCGCCAGGGATGCCAAGGACGCGGCAATCATGTTGAGCGCCATGGCCGGCGAGGATCCCAACGATCCGCGGACACTGGGGCTTCCGCCGGTTCCGGACCTGATCCAGGCCGCCACCCCGGTGAAGCGCGGCAACAAGGTGGCCACGCGCTGGGGTACCCGCGTGGGCGTCATCCCGGACTTCACCGCGGGCTCATCGGAAACGGCGGCGGCACGGAAGGCGTTCCTGGACAAGCTCGCCGGGACTGAAGGCATCCAGGTGGTCAACGTTCGGTTGCCGGAGGACTGGGACACCCTCACCAGCACTGCATTCAACAACGTCCGGCTGCCGGAACGCAGCGAGCCCTTCCTGCCGGTGCTGCGCAAGGACCTGCGCAGCTTCGGGGTATCCGTGACCGGCTGGCTGCAGGGCTCCATGCTCGGCGCCAACGAGTATGTGCTGGGCCAGCGTGCCAAGGTCCTGCTGCTGGAACGCGTTCTGGACGACCTGTTCGAGCAGTGCGACGTGGTGCTGCAGACCAGCCCCAACCCGTTCGATGCCATCGGCCTGCCGGAACTCGCCCTGCCCATCGGCTTCGACTCCGCAGGCGTTCCCATCGGCACCATCCTCGGCGGCCAGCCCTTCGCCGAGGACCGGCTCCTTGCCGTGGCCGCGGCGTACCAGGCCGTGACGGACTGGCACCTGCGGCGACCCGCGAACCCTGCCGGCGAATCCCCCGAGCCAATCTCTGTTGATCCGCCCAACTCCCGGAAGCCCTTCGGCAAGAGCGCACGCGGCAAGGTTGCGGCCGCACCGGTTCCACCGGGCCGGGGCCGCCTTGAGGCGCATGAGGTGGCCGAGCTGTCCCAGTAGCAGCCCCAAAATCCCCGGCCCGCCCCCTTTCCGGGAGGCGGGCCGGGACGTCCACGGCTCACTCCGCAGCCGGCAGCCCTCCGGCCTCCACCACCACCGCGCCGCTCGACGTCGTATCCTCCTTCAGCATCCAGCCGACCCGCTTGACGGTCCGCAGCATCACCACGCTCTCCACCAGTTCGATGTCCGGCACCTTCTGCTGTAGCGCCAGCTCGGCGTTCATCACGTCTGCCAGGGACTGCAGCCACATGATGATCACGAAATTGGTGGGGCCCGTGGTGGATGCGCTGAGCCGGACGTTGCTGATGGTGCGGATCTCGGCAGCGGCAGCTTCATGGCGGCCGGCCGGAACGTTCGCGAACCACTGGCAGGTCACCGGGAAGGAAGAGTAGGCCTGCGCAATCTCGCACCGGAACAGCAGGATGCCGCTGGCCAGCACACGGTTCAGCTGCCGCTGCACCGTCGCCGGATGGCGCCCCAGCCCCCGCGCGATGTCCGCCGCGGTGGCGCGTCCGTCCCGTGCGAGGTAAGGCAACAGGTCCAGGTGGCTTGCCGGCAGTTCGCCCTGCGGGTCCGGCCCCCGCGTCCGCGCACCGGCCGAAGCACCCAGCGTCCTCAGGGTCGCCAGCTGGGTCCGGTCCAGGACGTTCAGGCGCCACTCGTCCGCGCTGGTGTGAAGCCGCGTGCACAGCGCCGTCTGGTACTTGGTGAGCCCCTCGATGGCCTTCAGCCGGGAAACAACCCGGCTGCTGAACTCGTCCAGTGATTTCGTGATGACGGTCAGCATCAGGTCCCGGTTGCTGGCCGCCTCCTCGACGGTGACGATCTCCGGCACGGCCGCCAGTTGCGCCGTGACGCTGTCGCGTTGGTGCATCTCGCAGTCCACCGCAACAAACGCCAGGAGCATCTGCTGGGGATCCCCCACCAGGTGGGCAGTGACCCACGCTGCCCCGCTTGATGCCAGCCGCTCCCACCGGGCCGCAAGCGTGGTGGCGTGGACGCCCAGCACCTTTGACGCATCCGCCCAGCCGAGCCGCGGAGAGGACTGCAGTACCTGGATGAGTGCCAGGTCGTCTTCGCTGAGTTCCACGGGCAGCCCCTTCATTTGCCTGCACGAATCCTGTGCATAGACCACGCCCACAGAATAATTCCAGCGCTTTCAAAGAATGTGAAGTGGGCCACTCCAGAATAGTCCACAGACCCGGAACGCCAATGCGAGGAGTGACAAGTGCCCGTAACCGAAGATGCGCAGGAACTGCAGGGGGACCTCATCCACCTCCGCCACGACCTGCACAGGCACCCGGAAATCGGGCTCCACCTTCCGCGGACCCAGGAGAAGGTCCTCCAGGCGCTGGACGGACTTCCCTTCGAGATCACCCTGGGCAAAGACACCACCTCCGTCACCGCGGTGCTCCGCGGCGGCGGCAGCATCGATGCGTCGGGAAGCACAACGGACCGGCCCGCCGTCCTCCTCCGCGCGGACATGGACGGCCTCCCGGTGCAGGAAAAGACCGGCGTCGAATTCTCATCCCAGGCAGATGGCGCCATGCACGCCTGCGGCCACGACCTGCACACCTCGATGCTCGCCGGAGCCGCCACGCTCCTCGCCGAGAAGCAGCACCAGCTGCAGGGCGACGTCGTCCTCATGTTCCAGCCCGGGGAAGAAGGCTGCGACGGCGCCAGCTACATGATCCGCGAAGGCGTCCTGGACGCCGCCGGCACCCGCGTCCAGGCGGCCTACGGGATGCACGTGTTTTCCTCCCTGGAGCCCCACGGCACCTTTTGCACAAAGCCCGGCGTGATGCTCAGCGCCTCGGACGGGCTTGAGGTCACGGTGCTCGGCGCCGGCGGCCACGGCTCGGCCCCGCACTCCGCGAAGGATCCCGTCACCGTGGCGGCCGAAATGGTCACGGCCCTCCAGGTCATGGTGACCCGGCAGTTCAACATGTTCGATCCCGTGGTGCTCTCGGTGGGGGTGCTCCATGCCGGCACCAAGCGGAACGTCATTCCCGAAACGGCGCGCATCGAGGCGACGGTCCGGACCTTCTCCGAGGAATCCCGCCTGAAGATGAAGGAGGCCGCGCCGCGCCTCCTGCAAGGAATCGCTGCCGCGCACGGGGTGGAAGTCCACGTCGACTACCAGGAGGAATACCCCCTCACCATCACCAACGAGGACGAGACCCACACGGCGGAAAAAGTCATTGCAGGGCTCTTCGGCGAGCGCCGCCTCTCCCGCTGGGCCACTCCCCTGAGCGGCTCCGAGGACTTCTCCCGGGTGCTGGCCGAGGTGCCGGGCACCTTCGTCGGCCTCAGCGCCGTCGCCCCTGGCGGCAATCCGGCCACCTCACCGTTCAACCACTCGCCTTACGCAACGTTCGACGACGGCGTGCTGGCTGACGGGGCAGCGCTGTACACCGAGCTCGCCACCTCGCGACTGGCGGCGCTTGCGGCGGCGTCCTAGCCGCCTTCACCATCCCCCACCATCCTCTTCACCACGATCCTGAGGAAGTAACCATGTCCATCGCAGTAACCAAGCAGCAGACTGGACGCGTGTCCACCGCTAAAACCATCGTCGGGACCGGCATCGGCAATGCCGTGGAATGGTACGACTGGGCCATTTACGCGACGTTCACGCCCTTCATTGCCAGCCAGCTGTTCAGCAAAGCCGACCCCGCATCGGCTGTCCTGTCCACGCTGGCGATCTTCGCCGTCGGCTTCGTGGCCCGGCCCTTCGGCGGCTTCCTCTTCGGCTGGATCGGCGACAGGGTGGGCCGAAAAACGTCCATGACGCTCGCCGTCGGACTCGCTTCATTGGGCAGCCTGATGATCGGCATCGCGCCCACGTTCGCGAGCATCGGTGCCTGGGCCTCGCTCATGCTGCTGGTGGCCCGCCTGGTCCAGGGCCTGGCGCACGGCGGCGAGCTGCCGTCGTCGCAAACCTACCTCTCGGAAATGGCACCCAAGGAGCACCGCGGGTTCTGGGCGACCCTGATCTACACCTCCGGCACCATGGGCATCCTGTTCGGAACACTGCTGGGGGCAGTCCTGAACATGACGCTGACCGCCGAGGCCATGAACGCCTGGGGCTGGCGGATTCCGTTCCTCCTAGGCGCGGCGATGGGCCTGTACGCGCTGATCATGCGCTCGCGGCTGCACGAGACCGACGCCTTCGAAGGCGAGTCCGTGGCCGAAAAGCGCGCTCCCATCTGGCCGCAGATCGTCCGCCACCGCAAGCAGGCGCTGCAGGTCATCGGACTCACGGTGGGCCTCACGGTGATCTACTACATCTGGGGCGTCGTGGCGCCGAGCTACGCCACCACCGCCTTGAAGATCGACCGCGGCGAGGCGCTGTGGGCCGGCGTAATCGCCAACATCGTGTTCATCGCCGCACTGCCGGTGTGGGGCAAGCTGTCTGACCGCATCGGCCGCAAGAAAGTCCTGTGGTCCGGCGCGATCGGCTCAGCAGTCATGCATTTCCCCATGACCTGGCTCCTCAAGGACTCCGCATGGCAGTTGGCTGTCGGCATGTCCGTGATGCTGGTCTTCATCGCCGCGAGCGCCGCCATTGTCCCGGCCGTCTACGCCGAGCTGTTCCCGACGTCGATCCGCACCGTGGGCGTCGGCGTCCCGTACTCCATCTGCGTGGCAGCCTTCGGCGGAACGGCCCCGTACCTGCAGCAGTGGCTGGGAACCACCATGGGCGTTCCGCAGGTGTTCAACGTGTACGCGGTGGTCCTCCTGGCCATCAGCGCCGCGTTCGTCTTCACCATTCCCGAGACGAAGGGCAAGGACCTGACCCACTAGGAAGCCGGGCCCTAGGAAGCCGGGCCGCCCGCCCCGGCGCAGCACCAGTCCCCTGCCGCTCGCAAGAGCGGCAGGGGACTTTTTGGTGCTGTGCTAGATCCGGGCGTGCATCCCGAAGCTGCGGGGGCGGCCGAACGAGGCCGCACCCAGGAATTCGACGGCGACGAACGGCTCGTCGCCCACCACCCATTCATCGTGCCCGGGAGGCAGCGCATAGGTGTCATGGGCGTGAATCGTTGACCGTCCGCCGTCGGCCGTTTCCACCTCCAGTTGCCCCGATATGCAATAGCCGAGGTGGTGGTGCTCGCAGTAGGGGGTCAACTCGGAGGGCCTTGCAGAGTCCGACCACCGCCAGCCCGGCGCGAGGATCAGGCGCGCCACGGAGTAGTCGTCAACGGTGACAAGGTCGAATTCCGCCTTGTCCGGGCAACGCTTCGAGTCCGGTGAATCCAGGGACTTGACTGCCAGTTCCCTGATGAAGTTTGCCGTCATGAGGTCACAGCCTAGGAGTGGTGTGGAAAACGCCCGGCGCGGACCAGGCGATGGAATGGATACCGACGAGCGGCGAAGTTGTGTCGAGACCATGTAGCGGCGTGCGCCCCTGCCCCGGCGCACACCCATCCACCGGACCATGCCGATGTATCTCTAACCGTAGCCCTGCAGCCCCTGAAGTCAATGGGAAATCTCCTCCCGGCTCCCCGACCGGTCCGTCTTGACTCGGGCACCCATCCTTCCCTAGACTTTTCATAAAGCAGAATCTAAATTCCACAAGGCGGAAAGAAGCAAATAGGCCGCCGCAAGGGAAGATAGATCAAAGCCCTCCTTGGAAGGACCTACGATGACGTACACAGTGAACTGCTCCATCCTCCTTACTGAACTGCCCCTGCTCGAGCGCCCCGCGGCAGCCAAGGCAGCCGGTTTTGATGCTGTCGAGTTCTGGTGGCCCTTCGAGTCCTCAGTCCCCTCCGACGCCCAGGTCACCGAATTCGAGAACGCCATCAAGGACGCCGGCGTCCAGCTCACCGGCCTGAACTTCAACGCCGGCAACATGCCGGGCGGGGACCGCGGCCTGGTGTCCTGGACGGGACGCGAGTCAGAGTTCAAGGACAACATCGAGGTTGTTGCCGGCATTGGCGCGCGCCTGGGCTGCAAGGCCTTCAACGCCCTTTACGGCAACCGGCAGGACGGCTCCACCCCCGAGGAGCAGGACGAACTCGCGGTCAGGAACCTGGCCGCGGCAGCGGAAGGCGTCGCCCGCATCGGCGGCACCGTCCTCCTGGAACCCGTCAGCGGCGCACCCAAATACCCGCTCCTCACCGCTGATGACGCACTCAAGGTCATCGCCCGCGTGAAGGCGGAGGCCGGCGTCGAAAACATCAAGCTCCTCGCCGACTTCTACCACCTGTCCGTCAACGGGGACGACGTCGAATCCGTCATCGAAAACCATGCCAAGGACTTCGGCCACATCCAGATTGCCGACAACCCCGGCCGCGGCGCCCCGGGCACGGGCACGCTCCCGCTGGGCCAATGGATCGCCCGCAGCCGCGAACTCGGCTACAACGGCTACATCGGACTCGAATACAAGGAACCGCAGGAAACAGCCTTCAGCTGGGCCATCCGCGAACACGCCTCCCGCTAGTCCACCCGCCCCGCCCAACTGAGTAGCGCTAAGTGTCGTTTAGAGCCCTCAAAACGACACTTAGCGCTACCTAGTTGGGCCGGGCATCCCCACCGGCACCTCCGGCACCACCACAGACTTCAGATTTCAGAAAAGAGAAACCTCATGAGCAACGTTGCAGTCATCGGACTCGGAATCATGGGCCTGCCCATGGCCATCAACCTCGTCAAGGCCGGCCACACCGTCACCGGCTTCAACCGCAGCCAGGACAAGATCGAGAAGCTGGTTTCGGAAGGCGGCAAGGGTGCCACGAGCATCGCCGACGCCGTCAGGGATGCCGACGTCGTCATCACCATGGTGCCGGACTCCCCCGATGTTGAGGGCGTGGTCAGCGGCAAGGACGGCGTCTTCGCCAACGCCAGGCAGGGCACGCTGTGGATCGACGCATCCAGCATCCGCCCGGATGTGGCCAAGCGCCTCGCGGACGAAGCCCGCGACGCCGGCATCCGCCCCCTCGACGCCCCGGTTTCCGGCGGCGAGCAGGGCGCCATCGACGCCGTCCTCTCCATCATGGCGGGCGGCGACAAGGAAGACTTCGACGACGCCCAGGATGTCCTGAACGCCGTCGGCAAGACCATCGTCCACGTGGGCCCCTCCGGCTCCGGCCAGACCGTCAAGGCTGCAAACCAGCTGATCGTCGCCGTCAACATCGAAGTCCTCGGCGAAGCCATTGCCTTCCTGGAGGCCTACGGCGTGGACACCGACGCCGCCCTCAAGGTCCTCGGCGGCGGCCTGGCCGGCTCCAAAGTCCTGGACCAGAAGGGCCAGAAGATGCTGGACCGCAACTTCGACCCCGGCTTCCGCCTCGCCCTGCACCACAAGGACCTGGGCATCGTCACCTCCGCCGCCCGCGAGGCCAACGTCGCCATCCCGCTCGGCGCCATCGCAGCACAGCTCGTCGCCGCCACCGTCAACCAGGGCGACGGCGGCCTCGACCACTCCGGACTCTTCAAGCAGGTCCTCCAGCTCAGCGGCCGCGAGTAACGCACCCGCGCCAGAGGCGCGGTAACCAGCGCAACGGGAGCACCGCGGCCGTACCTCGCGACGGCGGCTCCTCCACCACACCCAAAAACAGCCTGCAAAGGCCCCAAAGTTTCCCTAGGAGCACCCCATGAGCAAGATGCGTACCGTTGATGCAGCGGTTGCCATCCTGGAAAAGGAAGGCGCCACCGAGGCGTTCGGCCTGCCAGGCGCTGCCATCAACCCCTTCTATTCCGCCATGCGCGCCCACGGCGGCATCCGCCACACCCTGGCCCGCCACGTTGAAGGCGCCAGCCACATGGCGGACGGTTACAGCCGCGCCAAGGACGGCAATATCGGCATCTGCATTGGCACCTCAGGCCCCGCCGGCACGGACATGATAACCGGCCTCTACGCCGCCTGGGCAGACTCCATTCCGATGCTCTGCATCACCGGCCAGGCCCCCGTGGCCAAGCTGCACAAGGAAGACTTCCAGGCCGTGGACATCGAGTCCATCGCCAAGCCGGTCACCAAGATGGCCATGACCATCCTGGAGCCAGGCCAGGTTCCCGGCGCCTTCCAGAAGGCCTTCCAGCTGATGCGCTCCGGCCGCCCCGGCCCTGTGCTGCTGGACCTGCCCATCGACGTGCAGCTCGCCGAGATCGAATTCGACATCGACACCTACGAGCCCCTGCCCGTCGAAAAGCCCAGGGCCTCCCGCAAGCAGCTGGAAAAGGCCCTGGACATGCTGACCGCGGCCAAGCACCCGCTGATCGTGGCCGGCGGCGGCATCATCAACGCCGGCGCCTCCGCACAGCTGGTGGAACTGGCCGAGATCCTGGACGTCCCCGTCATCCCCACGCTGATGGGCTGGGGCACCATCCCGGACGACCACCGGCTGATGGCCGGCATGGTGGGCCTGCAGACCAGCCACCGCTACGGCAACGAGAACTACCTGCGGAGCGACTTCGTGATCGGCATCGGCAACCGCTGGGCCAACCGCCACACCGGCGGCCTGGACACCTACACGGCGGGCCGCAAGTTTGTACACATCGACATCGAGCCCACGCAGATCGGTCGCGTGTTCTCGCCGGACCTGGGCATCGCGTCCGACGCCGGCGCGGCGCTGGCAGGGCTGGTTGAACTCGCCAGGGAGCGCAAGGCGGCAGGGTCCCTGCCGGACTACAGCGCCTGGGTTGCCGAATGTGCGGAGCGGAAGGCCACCCTGCACCGCAAGACGCACTTCGAGAACATCCCCATCAAGCCGCAGCGCGTGTACGAAGAGATGAACAAGTCCTTCGGCCGCGACACCATCTACGTGTCCACCATCGGCCTGTCCCAGATCGCCGGCGCGCAGATGCTGCACGTGTTCGGCCCGCGCAAGTGGATCAACGCCGGCCAGGCTGGACCCCTGGGCTGGACCGCCCCGGCGGCCCTCGGCGTGGTCCGCGGCAAGCCGGACGAGACCGTGGTGGCCCTCTCCGGCGACTACGACTTCCAGTTCATGATCGAGGAGCTGGCCGTTGGCGCGCAGTTCAACCTCCCCTACATCCACGTGGTGGTGAACAACTCCTACCTGGGCCTCATCCGCCAGTCCCAGCGCGGCTTCAGCATGGAGCAGAACGTGTCCCTGGCCTTCGAGAACATCAACAGCACGCACCTGTCCGAGGAAACCCGCGGCTACGGCGTGGACCACCTCAAGGTGGCCGAAGGCCTGGGCTGCAAGGCCGTGCGCGTGGAGGACCCCAACGACCTCGCCGCCGCCTTCGACAAGGCCAAGGCCCTCATGGGCGAGTTCCAGGTGCCTGTGGTGGTGGAAGTGATCCTGGAAAAGGTCACCAACATCTCCATGGGACTGGAGATCAACGCCATCAACGAGTTCGAGGACCTGGCAGAGACCGCCGCCGACGCTCCCACCGCCATCCTGGCACTGCAGGCCTAACCATGCGGATCGTCATTGCCCCGGACAAGTTTAAAGGATCCCTGTCCGCCCCCGAAGTGTGCAGCTACCTGGAAAAGGGGCTGCGGCGAGGGGCCGGCCCGGAACGCATCGGCAACCTCGATGTGGTCCGGATTCCGGTAGCCGACGGCGGTGAGGGCACCCTCGACGCCGCCGTCGGCTCCGGCTTCGCCCGCCGCAGCGCGGTGGTGGCCGGACCAACAGGGGAACCGGTCACGGCCGAGTTCGCGGTCCGGGGCAACGAGGCAGTCATCGAGATGGCGGCTGCCTCGGGCCTGGCCCTGCTCCCCGCCGGGGCGCTGGCTGGGGGGCGGCCAGGCTCGACGGCGGCACGCACCGCCACGAGCCTGGGCACCGGCCAGCTCATCACCGCTGCCTTGGACGCCGGCTGCAGCCGCATCATCCTTGGGGTGGGCGGCAGCGCCAGCACGGACGGCGGCGCCGGAGTCCTGCAGGGCCTCGGCGCCAGGTTCCTGGACAACGAGGCCAACGAACTTCCACCCGGCGGCGCCGCCCTCGCCCGCCTGGACCGGATCGATTTCAGCGGGTTCGACCCCCGGCTGAAGGACACGCGCTTTGTGCTGGCGTCCGACGTCGACAATCCCCTGCTGGGCGCCCAGGGCGCCGCGGCGATTTTCGGCCCGCAGAAGGGCGCCACGCAACAAGACGTCGGCATGCTCGACGCCGCCCTGGCCAGGTTTGTCGAAGTCCTGGCCAGGGAAATCGGATTCCGCGCTGTTAAGGCTGCCGAGGCTCCGGGAGCCGGGGCAGCCGGCGGCGCAGGCTACACCGCCATCGCCGTCCTCGCCGCAACGCGGCGGCCAGGGATCGACGTGGTCCTGGAGTTCACGGAACTGGAGCAGCGCCTGGCCGGCGCCGACCTGGTGATCACCGGCGAAGGCAGCCTGGATGAGCAGAGCCTGCTGGGCAAGACCCCCATGGGCGTTGCCAGGGCAGCGGCGGCGCAGGGTACTCCCGTCATTGCCGTCTGCGGCCGTACCACCCTTACGGACGGCCAGGCCGCCGCCGCAGGATTCGTGGATGTCTACGCTTTGACGGCGCTCGAAACCGATGTAAACAGGTGCATAGCAGAGGCAGGGCCGTTGCTGGAGCAGCTGGGCACCCAGATCGGTGCGGGGCTGGCAACCAACGGGCCTGCCGCCGCAAGTACCAAGGAGGACCTCCGTGTCTGAAGAACGTTTTGACCTCGTCATCCGGGGGCGGCGCATCCTGACCACCGCCGGCATCGCGCCGCGCGAGGTGGGCGTCCGCAACGGGAAGATCGTGGCCCTTGAGCCGCTGGGCAACAGCCTGGCAGGCGCCGAAGTCATCGATCTTGCCGACGATGAGACGCTGCTCCCGGGCCTGGTGGACACCCACGTCCACGTCAATGAGCCCGGCCGCACCGAGTGGGAGGGCTTCGCCTCCGCCACCCGCGCCGCAGCAGCCGGCGGCGTCACCACCATCATCGACATGCCGCTGAACTCCGTTCCGCCCACCACGACGGTGGAGAACCTCAAGCTCAAGCGCGAGGTGGCCGAGGACCAGGCGTTCATCGACGTCGGGTTCTGGGGCGGCGCCATCCCCGGCAACAAGGCCGATCTCCGCCCCCTGCACGACGAGGGCGTATTCGGTTTCAAGTGCTTCCTCCTGCACTCGGGCGTGGACGAGTTCCCGCACCTGGACGCGGACGAGATGGAGGAGGACATGGCCGAGCTCAAGTCCTTCGACTCGCTCATGATCGTCCACGCCGAAGACTCGCACGCCATTGACCGCGCCCCGCACCCCGGCGGCGACCACTACTCCACCTTCCTGGCCTCGCGGCCCCGCGGCGCCGAGAACAAGGCCATTGCCGAGGTCATCGAACGGGCCCGCTGGACCGGTGCGCGTGCGCACATCCTGCACCTGTCGTCGTCGGACGCGCTGCCCATGATCGCCAGTGCAAAGCGCGACGGCGTCAAGCTCACCGTGGAGACGTGCCCGCACTACCTCACGCTCATGGCGGAGGAGATCCCGGACGGTGCCACCGCCTACAAGTGCTGCCCGCCCATCCGCGAAGCCTCCAACCGGGAGCTGCTGTGGCAGGGCCTCCTGGACGGCACCATCGACTGCATCGTCTCGGACCACTCCCCCTCCACGCTGGACCTGAAGGACCTGGAGAACGGCGACTTCGCCGTGGCCTGGGGCGGTGTCTCGTCGCTGCAGCTGGGCCTGTCCCTGATCTGGACCGAGGCGCGGCACCGCGGCATCCCGCTGGAACAGGTGGTGTCCTGGATGGCGGAGAAGCCAGCCGGCCTGGCCCGGCTGACCAACAAGGGACAGCTGGCGCTGGGCTACGACGCCGACTTCGCCGTCTTTGCGCCCGACGAGGCGTTCGTGGTGGACGTGTCCAAGCTCAAGCACAAGAACCCCATCACCCCGTACGACGGCAAGGCACTGTCCGGGGTGGTCCGCAGGACCTTCCTGCGCGGCGCCGTGGTGGACGGCCAGACCCCCACGGGCAAGCTGATCCGCCGCGGCGGAGTCTAAGGACGCGCCATGGCAGTGGAAGCACACCAGCCAAGGGCGGGGGCGCGGCACGGGTTTCCGGTGAAAGGGGCGGCAGCACACGGCGCGGCTGCACGTGGCCTGGCCCTGTGGGTAGTCCCCGCGGAAGGCACCAGCCCCGACCTCCTGGCCCGGGCCGCCCAGCTGGTCCTTGCACGGGCCCTCCAGACTGCTCCGGAGGCGGAAGTCCACTGGCCTGCCGCCGGAGCACCCACGTCAGGGTCCTCCGCTGATACGGGGGGAGCCGCAGGCGACTCCCCTCCGGCTCCCCCCGCGGCGGAGGCAGCCAACCCGGCACTTTCAAAGGACGACGGCGGCACGCGCCTGCCGCCGTCGGCCGGCCCTGTCAGCCGGGTGGCCGTGGACCTGGCGGCGGACATCGTCCTGCTGGACGGCAGCCCGGTGCCGCTGACCGGCGTCGAGTCCAAGGTGCTCAGGTACCTGGTGACCCACCTGTCCCGGCCCGTGGACAGGGAGGAACTGCAGGAGTTCCTGGAGTCGCTGCAGTTCCCCGGCGCGTCAGCCCGCGCCATCGATGTGTATGTGGGCCGGATACGCGGGAAACTCGGGAATGCGCGCCATGCCGTGGCCACCGTCCGGGGCGGCGGATACCAGTTTGTGCCCGGTCCCTGCGCCACCGTTCGCGGCCCGGCGGAATACTGCATATGACGCCGGAGTTGTACCACTCAGCGGAAACCCGCTTCACTTGATGTTTTGCCATTACCTGACAAAGACTTCCAAAGGAATGCCATGAGCCAGACTTTGACCACCAAGCTTCAGCCCGGAACCCAGGCCCCGGATTTCACCCTTCAGGACGCCCAGGGCCGCCAGACTGCCTTGGCCGACTACCGTGGCAAGAACGTCATTGTGTACTTCTACCCCAAGGCCGCCACCCCCGGCTGCACCACCGAGGCCTGCGATTTCCGTGACAGCCTGGCCTCACTGCAGGGCAAGGGCTACGAGGTCATCGGCATCTCTCCTGACGCCCCGGAGGCCTTGGCCGGCTTCACGGGCGACTTCTCCCTGACCTTCCCGCTGCTCTCCGACCCCGACCACGCCGTCGCCCTCGCCTACGGCGCCTGGGGTGAAAAGCTCGTCAACGGCGAAATCGTCGAGGGCATCGTCCGTTCCACCGTAGTGGTGGACCCCGAAGGCAATGTCACGCTTGCCCAGTACCAGGTGAAGGCCGACGGCCACGTCGCGGCCCTGAAGGAAGCCCTGGGGATCTAACGCTCTCGCAGTTAACGCGGCTTTCCCTCCAACGCTCTCGCAGTTAACGCGGCTTTCCCCCGGACGCTCTCGCAGTTCATTAACTGCGGGAGCGCAAGGCCTCAAAAGCCTTTGGCCGGCGCTGTCGCCTCGGCCGCTGCCGCCTGGGCATAGGACGCAGAGATCCGTCGATAGACGGGCGTCAGGAAGGCCAGTAGCGCGGCCACAACCATGATGCTCCCCGCAACCAGGAACACCAGGGCGATCCCGCGGGAGGTGCCTTCGCCCAGGAGCGGGGCCAGCTGGGCGGCGCCGTCGGCGGACCGAGCGTAGGGGATGATCCAGAACTGGGCGATCGGCGCAATGAGGAATGCCGTAACCGGCGAAGCAGCGGACTCGAACGCCATGGCAAACCCGAACACCCGGCCCTGCCGCTGCAAAGGCACTACCTGCTGGATGACCGTCTGTTCGGCCGCTTCCACAAAAGGCACCAGGACCAGGTACCCCCAGATGCCGGCGATGTAGAGCCAGGCCCACTCCCGCAGCGTAAACACCCCGCCGAGGACGCCCATCAGGACCACGGCGGCGAGGAGGGTGCGCAGCGGATTGGCCCCGAGCCCGAACTTTCCGATCAATGCCCCGCCCACCAGGATCCCGGTGAAGCCGACAGCGGAGAAGATCCCCCACAGTTCAACGGGGAACATCTCCAGGCCATACGGGTCCATCAACGCCATGTAGACCCCGCCGATGAAATTGTTGAACGTGGAGAAGAGGATCAGCGCGAACAGCCCCGAAATGGCCAGCACTGCGGCGAGGGAGCCGCGCAGGTCGAACCCGCCGTGCGCATCCGTTGCGGCGGCACGCACCTCTTCAGGCATGCGCAGGGTGAGCAGGTGCGCGAACGCCAGCGCGGTCAGCACCAGGGCAGCACCGATGGTCCAGCCCATGCCCAGCAGTCCCACCGAGAGCCCGGAAAGCACCGAGGTGACAATGAACATCAGTCCCTGCACCATGCCCACCAGCCCGTTGGCGTTTGCCCGCCGGTCCGGCTCGATGAGGATGGTGACGGTGGTGGAGAGGGCGATGTTCCGCATGTTTTCCACCACGGCGCCAATCAGGATGACCATGACGAAAACCCAGAACCACGGCCGGGCCAGGTCCAGCAGCGACGACGTGGGGGTCAGCAGGAACATGACCCCGGACAGCACGAACATCACCAGGGTGAAGGCAGCTGCGAAGCGCATCACGGCCAGTTTGCGGTAGCGGTCCACGAAGGTGCCGAAGCTGATGCTGGACAGTGCGATCAGCAGCATGTAGGCACCGCCCACCACGCCGGTTGCTATGACGTTGCGCGTTTCCAGGTACACCCAGAAAGTCAGCGCAAACCAGAGGTAGCTGGTGGTGACGTTGGCGAGGGCGGTGTTCACCAGGATCCCGGTGAAAGTGCGGGAGCGCTGGGCCGGAGTGCGCAGGGAAGTGTCGACGGCGTCCGGATCAGTAAGGTGCGGAGCCTCCCCTACCTCCACCGGGACGGACGTGTCCGCCATGTCCCTGCTGGGTCTTTTCCCGCCGTCGTCTGCTGAAGCGGCGCGCGGCCGGACCGGTTCCTGCTCGGTCATGCGTCCCAGTGTAGTGACATCCCACACTCACGGACACGGCCAGCGAGTCAGCGCTTGTCGCGGTCGTTGAATTCAACGTCCAGTTCGTAGTGGCGGAATTCCGTTTCACGGTCCGATTCGCCGTCTATCACCATTTCGTGGTCGAGCTGGCGCTGGATGCGGCTGTCCAGGACCTGCAATTCGTTATCCGATACCTTTTGGAGGTCCTCGGGGAACTGGTCGTCCGGAGTGAGATGCAGATTATCGTTCATTGTGCCCGCCATGTCTTCTGCCGTTGCCTGGCTGCCCAGTCTAACGCTGCCCGGTCCGAGTGTCCCCCTTCTGTGGCACGGCAATGCCCTACGGAGGCCTCGAGAGTGCTGTTGCCGGAGCCCCTGCCCGGTGACAGGATTGCCGCATGGCCATCCAGGTCCGGCCCGCAACACAGTTCGAGGACGTCAAAACCATAGTTGGGCCCAAGCGGCCGGACGCCAACGTGTGCTGGTGCCTGAGCTACCGCATCCCGTCCAAACTGAACCAGGCGCTGCGCGGGACCGAGCGCGGAGAGCTGGTCAGGCAGTTGGTCGCGGAGGATCCACCGGCGGGGGTTTTGGCGTACGACGGCGGCGAGCCAGTTGGGTGGGCAGCGGTCCACCCCCGCGCGGATACCAGTTTCGCCCGCAACCGGAAGATCCCCCATGTGGACGATGCGGATGTGTGGTCGGTCTGGTGCATCAGGGTGCGGCCTGGATACCGCGGCAGGGGCATTTCGCACCATTTGCTGGCAGGGGCCGTGGACCTGGCCCGGAGTTATGGCGCCCCGGCCATCGAGGGGTATCCGGTGGACAACAGCGGCAGGAAAGTGGACCTCACCATGGCCTATGTGGGCACGCGGAAACTGTTTGAGGACGCGGGTTTCACCAAGGCCGCGGACACGGAGTCAGTCCTTAATGGCTTCCCTCGGGTGCTGATGCGCCTGGAGTTGCGGCCGAGCTAAGGGCGCCCCGGCGCGTCAGGGCTTTTTCCACCAGCTCCCGGGCCAGCCCTCGTCAATTGCCCACAGCGCCAGCAGCAGCGCATCGGCTGTCATGAGCCCAGCAATAAGGTACGCCCACCCTGTAAACCAACTCATAGCAATCTCCTGACCCGGTAAACCCCCAGCCACTCGATTGCTCATAAGTGTGGCACTTAAAGCGCCAGTACGGAACGGCCCCCGGCCGCAGTCCTGAAAAGCGTCTCCAGCCTGTGGTGCGCTTCGGTTTCCAACTTGAGCCGGCGGGTCAGCTGCTCCACCTGCTGGGACATCTCGGCGCCTAGCGGAAGCCTGTCCCCCGGCCAACTCCAGACCTCCCTCGATTCCGCCAGGGCTTCGGCCAACGCACTGGCTGCTGCCCGGACCTTCCGCCTGTGAAAGTAGACGCGCATCAAAGCGCGGCTCTTCTCCAGGCCCTTGTCCAGGGCCGCGGCGGCAGCCGAACCGACCGCCGTATGGTCTGTGATCTTGACTTGTCCCATGGGCTGCACCTTCTCCGAGCCGTTCAACCTCCCCGGCGGGTCGTCTTTGACCCTTGTCCGATGGAAGCTGCTGCCTGTCTTCGAGTGTCCCGCCCGCACCTCAATGTCCGGGCAAGCCGGTCCAAGGATTTCCGCAAGATCGGGCAACACCGTTTCTGTTGTAACCTCTTGACACCACAGCGCGGCTGCTCTTGAATATTACGTATGCTGAAATAACAGTTCCATGATGTGGAAGCCGCGCGACAGCCAGTTGCCGGCGCCGGAAAGTCCGGCCTCCGCATAGCCGTCACCATGGATGCCAGCAGATCGCCACCTAGGAACAGCCAGCATGAAGCTTGCCGAATTCAACAGCGCGGACCCTGCCCGGGCCGCAGAAACACTGAGGCCCTGCATCGACGTCACGCGATGGGTGGATGCCGTCACGGCGGGCCGCCCGTTCACCACCAAGGCTTCCCTGCTCACCTACGCATCGCAGTCAGCCAGCCCCTTTACCCCTGCCGAGGTGGAGTCCGCCATGGCGCACCATCCGCGCATTGGGGAACGTCCGACGGCGGCCACCACCGAGGCGTCCATGTCCCGTTCCGAGCAGGCCGGGGTGGATCCTGCAGACACGGCCCTCACGGAAGCCCTGGCCCGAGGCAACAGGGATTACGAGGAGAAGTTCGGAAGGGTCTTCCTGATCCGCGCCGCCGGCCGCACCGCCCCGGAAATCCTGCAGGCCCTGAATGAACGGCTCGCAAACTCCCCGGCCGAAGAAGACACGATCGTGGCCCAGCAGCTGCGCGAAATTGCCGTGCTCCGGCTTGAAGGACTGATCACCGAATGAGCGTCTCCCACGTCACTACGCACATCCTGGACACCGGTGCCGGACGCCCGGCCGCGGGAGTCGCCGTCGTCCTCTACCGGAACGACGGCGGCACTTGGCGCCACGTGGCAGATTCCACCACCGACGCCGACGGCCGCGCCAAGGACCTCGGTCCGGAGCGGCTGGAGGCCGGGCACTACAAGCTGAACTTCGCCACCGGGGACTACTACGCAGGCCTGCAGACAGCCACGTTCTTCCCGGAAGTGGACCTGGTGTTCGAGGTGACCGGCCCGGAGCACTACCACGTCCCCCTCCTCCTGAGCCCGTTCGCCTACTCCACCTACCGCGGCAGCTGAAGCTTCGAAAAATGTAGGCTTGATGCATGCCTTCTGAACAACCCCCTGCCGAGCAGCGCGAAGTTACCGTCCGCCGCGCGCCCAAGTATGTGCCCTTCCTCATCCTCGGCGCACTGGCGGGCATCGCGGCTGCAGCGGTGGTGGCGTATGCCGTTCCGGCGAACCCCAGCTTCGACGCCGGCGCTGTCTTTGGGTTCTTCATGGTGCTGTTCGCGGGCGGCGGCGCCATCCTTGGGGCCGTGCTGGCGCTGATCCTGGACCGCCGCAGTGTCAGGCGGCAGCAGCGGGCCGTGGTGGAAGCCGTGCCGGACTCCGAGCCGGACACGGATCCCCAGCCGTAGCCCCGGTTACAGCGCGCCCCGGTCACAAACGGGCGCCCGGAAAAGTCCTACCGCATGTCGTGAGATAATCGACCAGTGGCACGCGGCGATGGAAAACTTTCCCATGATCTTCTCCCTGGCGAAAAAGGCCCGCAGGACGCTTGTGGCGTCTTCGGAGTCTGGGCACCAGGTGAAGAGGTAGCAAAACTTACCTATTACGGGCTGTATGCACTACAGCACCGCGGTCAGGAGTCGGCTGGTATTGCCACCAGCGACGGCAAGCGGATCAACGTCTACAAGGACATGGGACTCGTCTCCCAGGTCTTCGACGAGACCACGCTGAACACCCTGACCGGGCACCTGGCGGTGGGACACTGCCGCTACTCCACCACCGGCGCAAGCCACTGGGCCAACGCGCAGCCCACCCTCGGCGCCACCAGCACCGGCACCGTCGCCCTGGCACACAACGGCAACCTGACCAACACGGCCGAGCTGAACGCCATGATCCAGGAGCGCCACGGCGACCAGCTCACCGGCGAAATGAAGCAGGGCAACACCTCGGACACCGCCCTGGTCACCGCCCTGCTGGAGGGCGAGCCGGGGAAGAGCCTCGAAGAGACGGCCATCGAGCTCCTGCCCAAGATCAAGGGCGGCTTCTGTTTCGTCTTCATGGACGAAGGCACGCTGTACGCCGCCAGGGACACCTACGGCATCCGCCCGCTGGTCCTGGGCCGGCTGGAACGCGGCTGGGTTGTGGCCTCCGAGCAGTCCGGCCTCGCCACCGTGGGCGCCAGCTTTATCCGCGAAATCGAGCCCGGTGAGTTCATCGCCATCGACGAGCAGGGCGTACGTTCCCAGCGCTTTGCAGAGGCGACGCCGGCCGGCTGCGTTTTCGAGTACGTCTACCTTGCGCGTCCGGACGCCGCCATTGCCGGCCGCTCCGTCTATGAGTCCCGCGTGGAGATGGGCCGCCAGCTGGCCCGCGAAAACACGCAGGTGGCGGACATCGTCATCCCGGTACCGGAGTCCGGCACGCCGGCGGCCGTGGGCTACGCCGAGGAATCCGGGATTCCCTTTGCACACGGCTTCGTCAAGAACTCCTACGTGGGCCGCACGTTCATCCAGCCCTCGCAGACCCTCCGCCAGCTGGGCATCCGGCTCAAGCTCAACGCCCTCGAGTCCGTGATCCGCGGCAAGCGCGTTGTGGTGGTGGACGATTCCATCGTCCGCGGGAACACCCAGCGGGCCATTGTCCGCATGCTCCGCGAGGCCGGGGCCGCCGCCGTCCACGTCAAAATTTCCTCCCCGCCCGTGCAGTGGCCGTGCTTCTATGGCATCGACTTCGCCTCACGGGCCGAGCTGATTGCCAACGGCGCCACCATCGACGAGATCTCGCAGGCCATCGGGGCGGACTCGCTGGCCTACATCTCCGAGGACGGGATGATCGGCGCCACCCGGCAGCCGCGGGAGCGGCTCTGCACTGCCTGCTTCACCGGCAAGTACCCCATCGAGCTTCCGGGTGCGGACAAGCTGGGCAAGAACCTGCTGGAGCGGACGGACCTCGGCGGCCTCAAGCCCTCGCCGTCGGCCCTTCCGGGCGCAACAGCGGCCCTCTCCGTCGATTCCCAGGAAGATCCTGCGGAGAAGTCCGGCGCCACCGGTTGCGATCCTGGACCGGACTCCGAGTTTGAAAACCTGCTGACCGACGCCGACCTCGTGCCGGACGCACACGCCGCCACCGGCGCTGACAAGAAAGAGTCCGTATGACTTCCGCTGCCCCCGCCCCTGGCAACACCCCCGGTAACGCCGCCGGCATCACCTACGCCTCAGCCGGCGTTGACGTTGAAGCCGGGGACCGCGCCGTCGAGCTGATGAAGGGGGCCGTCAAGGCCACCCACAACTCCTCGGTGATCGGCGGGGTGGGCGGGTTCGCCGGGCTCTACGACGTCTCCCGTCTCCTGACCTTCAAGAGGCCGCTGCTGGCCACGTCCACCGACGGCGTGGGCACCAAGGTTGCCATCGCCCAGGCCATGGACATCCACGACACCATCGGCTTCGACCTCGTCGGCATGGTGGTGGATGACATCGTCGTGGTTGGCGCTGAGCCGCTGTACATGACCGACTACATCGCCTGCGGCAAGGTGGTGCCGGAGCGCATCGCCGATATTGTCCGCGGCATCGCAGCAGCATGCTCCGTGGCCGGAACGGCCCTGGTGGGCGGTGAAACCGCCGAACACCCCGGCCTGCTGGGCGAGCACGAGTACGACGTCGCAGGCGCGGCCACCGGCGTGGTTGAAGCCGACCAGCTCCTGGGTCCGGACCGCGTGCGCGCCGGTGACGTGGTCATCGGCATGGCCTCCTCCGGCTTGCACTCCAACGGCTATTCCCTGGTCCGCCGCGTGATCAACCACGCCGGCTGGGCACTGGACCGCCAGGTCTCCGAACTGGGCCGCACCCTGGGCGAGGAACTTCTCGAGCCCACCCGCGTCTACGCTGCCGACTGCCTGGACCTGGCCCGCGCCTTCCCTGTCACGGGCTCGTCTGCCGTGCACGGCTTCAGCCACGTCACCGGCGGAGGCCTCGCCGCCAACCTGGCCCGCGTGCTCCCCCAGGGCCTCGTGGCCACCGTGGACCGCAACACCTGGGAGCTGCCTGCCATCTTCAAGCTGGTGTCCGAACTGGGCAACGTGCCGCTGGCGGACCTGGAACGCACCCTGAACCTGGGTGTGGGCATGGTGGCCATCGTGTCCGCCGAAGCCGCGGACGCTGCAGTGGCCCGCCTCAACGACCGCGGCCTGCTGTCCTGGGTCATGGGCACCGTCACCGAGGATTCGGATGCAATCCTCAAGACCGGGCCGGACTACGTCCAGGGCGCCAAGGGCGTAAACGGCGGCGCGGTTCGCCTGGTCAACACCTACGCCTAAATACTCCATCGAGTGCTCCGTACCGGCCGCTTTGCCCCGTCAAAGCGGCAGATAAGGAGCACTCGATTGCTTTAACCGGCGCCGGGGAATGCCCCCAAAACCGGTTATCTGAGATAAAACACTCAGTCCCTTGACTGCTAAGCATGCTTACCTTTAGGCTTTTAAATGGAAGTGCAGCACAGAAGGTCAACGCGGGGTTTTCGAGAGCGTAATGCCCGCCCCGCCCGAGTCCGGCGGCAAGTGCCCGCTCGGTTGGACCGCCTTCCCCCGCCGATCCGGCGGATGCCAAGAAGCAACCATAAAGACGTCCGGTACCTGCGCCGTGCAGCAGCACGGCATCAGGCAGTCAACATGCCCAATTGCGGGCGGACTGCCCACAGGGGCACCGGGGCAGATATCAAGGGAGCGAAAATTATGTCAGTTCTGAAGAAAACCACCGCCGCAGCCGCTGGAAGCCTGTTCTTGCTGGGCGCCGTCGCCGGCCCTTCACACGCAGCGAACAACAATACGTTGAATGACGGCCTTGTAAATGTCACGGTCGGCGACATCACTGTCGAGGATGCCGTGGACGTGAATGTTGCAGCCAGTGTCGCAGCAACCCTCTGCGATGTCGCCGACATCGGATCGGTCGCAGTTCTTGGCGAAGCAGTAGACGCCACCGGCACCGAACAGACCGTCTGCGATACCGCCACCGGCCCGGTGCGCATCGTGAATAACTAGCAGTTCAGCAGGCTCCACGGGGGACATGCCACACAGCGCATGGCGCAGCGTCCCGCAATTCCAAGCCTTGCCCAAGGGCCCCAGCCACCGGCTGGGGCCCTTCTGTGCGCAAGCCAACCCCGGGGTCCACCCTCAAATCCGCCCCTGATACATGCCGGGCGCCAAGGCGTGGACGACGGCGCGGTTAGCCTGGTCAATACCTACGCCTGACAACTCCGTCGGGTGCTCCGTGCCGGCCCTGTTGATCCATCAAAGCGGGAGGTACGGAGCACCCGATGCGCTTTAGGGCCAGCGGGACACGCTAGCCGTCCTGCAAGAAAGTGATTGGCGGCACTCTTTTCCCTTGACTACTAAGCATACTTAGCATTAGGGTCGAAGCATGGAAGGCAGCCAGGAAATGCTGGGGGACACTTCTTCCGGGCTCAGTGCTTGAGCCCAGAGCCTGACTCGGAGTTACCCTCAGGCGGACTGACTTTCACCGCACATTTGCGGAACCAAGAATGCAACCACAGAGACGCTTGTTCCCTGCGCGATACAGCGCGGCCTAATTCAACCCACGAGTCGCATTACGGGTTGCATGAGGCCGGGACCAGGCTCGAATTAAGGGAGCGAAAAATGTCAGTACTGAAGAAAGTTACCGCAGCAGCAGCAGGATCACTGCTTATGGTCGGAGCAATGTCCATGCCCGCACAGGCGGCATCGCCGATTCAGGTCCAGGACGGCCTGGTGAACGTTGCTGTGGGCGATGTAAACGTCTTGAACAACGTCGACATAGGCGTCGCCGCTCAGGTCGCCGCTGAGATCTGCGGGGTCAAAGTAGGCCCAGTTGCAGTTCTCGGCAAGGCAGTCGATCGTTCCGGCGAGACGCGGACCGTTTGCGAATCCTCTCAGGGTCCCGTCACCATATCCAACTAGCTCGTCAAGAAATGCGCTCCCGCTGGGGGCGCATTTCTTTGCTTTAACGCGGACAAACTACACTAGTGCGAATGATTCTTGACTGAATGTGTCTCTACCATTGGTGACCCTGCCAAAGAATTGACATTCCCATGCCTGCGTCAGCCCTGTCCGTGACAAACCTTTCACTCTCCATCGGCGGGCGGCGATTAGTGCATCCGGCGACCCTTTTTCCGTGGAGGACAGCGGGAAGATCTCCTATACCGGACAGCTGCAGCGCGTCTGCATTGCCCTTGCCCTAGCCTGCGGCGCCTCCGTGTTGGTGGCTGGCGAACCCGCCACCGCCCTTGACGCCGTCACCCAACTGAAAGTACTGGCAACCCTTCGCACCTGGGCGGCCGAGGGCCGCAGCCTGCTCTTGATTACCTACGACCCCACTGCAGCGGCTGCGCTGTGCACGCGCGCCATCGTGATGGAAGCGGCCGGATCGTGGAGCAGGCATCCATGGCTGAGTTGCTCCAAGACCCGCAACACCCCTACACGCCCCGCCTGGTAACGGCGGGCTCAGCATGATGGGGCCGCTCCCTGCCAACAACATCTCCTTCGCCTACCCCAGGCCCGGTTTCCGCCAGAAGAGGCCGGCAGGGGCACTCCACAACATCAGGCTGCAGCTTTCACCGGGCACCAGCACGGCCCTGGTGGGGAGCTCCAGCTCCGGGAAGTCCACCCTGGTGCGGATCCTGCCTGCCCTGGCAAAGCCCGACGCCGGCGGTCACCCTCGGTAGCCGCGCGGTAAGGCCCGGACCTGTCCGGTCCCTGCGCTGGCACCGGCAGGCGGTGCAGTACATTCCGCAGAACCCGGCCGGAAGCCTCAACCCCGGATGTCTGTTACGCAGCTCCTGGAAGAGCCGCTGCGGCAGCTAAGGGGCGCCGACGCCAGCGCCCGGAACCGCACTCGCGCTCGCCGCTCTCGGTTCCTGGGGCCGGGCCCGCAGCAGCCCTCGCCGGGTGTGGACTCATCCTGGCTGAGGGCATGGGCCATGTTGAGCGCACCTCGCGGGGAGTCCTGGCACCCGCCTCCGCACTGGTCCTGGCGTCCGTAGGGGCCGTGGGACTGGCTGGCGCGGGGCAACAGAAAGCCCGCCGCCCGCACCGTTGAGGTGCGGGCAGCGGGCCCAATAACTGAAGTCGGCATCTTGGAACCCACCAGGATCCAAGGGCCGAAAAAGAAGCGCCGCACCGGTCCCGGGACCAGGATCCATCGCTGGATCCGTTAGTGCTGCGGCGTCACAGGGCTGCCCGGTAACGGCAACAGCACCTTGCGACAACTAGCCGATCCGACGGGTGTCTACCTCGTCGTCGTCTTCTTCCAAATCATCCGCGTACTTATCCACATATGCCGAATAGTCCGGCTCAACCGGCTCATTCGCGTAATGGCTCGTGGCACGACTGCTTGGACCCGTCAGCTCACGCTGAAGTGCCGAGTAGTCAGTGTTCGGGGAGTAGTACTTGATATCCCGAGCCTGCTTGGTAGCTTTTGCCTTTTGACGGCCGCGCCCCATGGCGTGACCCCCTTTTGTACTTGGACCGGAGGTGGTCACCTTGGCTATCGGTGAGGCCCCGGAATGTTTGGTCAATTTGTCGTACACCTAGATTACATGCTTTCGACTGCCCCCGCTCGCCACGGACGGCCCCCGAAGGTGGTTTGGGTTACCATTCACGGCCCCGATCCGCAGGTTTACGGCTTTTTTCTTCGGTAGAGTCACTTGGACAACTGCTGATACAGGCCGCAGACCGGCTGCCCGCCGCGGATAGAACGCAGGAGGATCCATACCCGTGAACCACCAGGACGTCCCGCCGAAACCCTCCTCGCCCCCCACCGCCGGGCTGCCGCGCGTGCCCGCCCCTGCTGCCCGGCCGGTCCTGCACCCGCATATGGAACCGCAGGACGGTGCGGCGCCGAGATCCGGGCGGGTGAAGCGGCCGACCCTGTGGATAGCGTTCTTTGTGGCAGTCCTGCTGGCCGTTATCGGCTCGCTGGCGTGGCTCGCCCTGTGGCTGAACTCCAACCCGGACAGCAGCACTTCACGGGGCCAGGTTCCGGGGGTGGTGGAAACCACGGTCACGCCACCCGCAACGCCGCTGCCACTGCCACGCGAGGGGGTCCAGCCCGCCGACTATGCGCTGGGCGACTGCTTCAAGGACTTCGACCCCGAGTCACTGTCCTCCACCGTGGTGCCGTGCGATACCGGGCACTCCGCCCAACTCGTGGCGTTGTTCCGCTACCCGGAGGGCGGATCCTATCCCGGCGCCGAGGCACTGAAGGCGAAGGCCCTGGAAGCGTGCCAGGCAGCAAGGCTGGGCCCGGCCGCCAACGACTACGACCTGAACTTCGAGCGCAGCTTCCCCAGCACCACCAGCTGGGAATCCGGCGACCGCAGGGTGGACTGCTATGTAGTTGCCCCCGGCGGCAACGTGATCAATGCAAGCGTGCTGCCCTAGCAGCCAGGCCGCCCGGGCAGCACGCCTGGCATCCATAGCCCCTGGCTTTAGTCCTTGCGGCGGACGGACAGGCCGCTGCCGCCCACCGGCGCGGATGGGAGTCCGGTTCCGGCCGCCGTGAGTTCCTCGAGGTCCGCTGCCGTGTCCACCAGCACCGTGTCGCCGTCGCTGATCTCGCCGGCCAGGATCGCTTTCGCCAGCCTGTCGCCGATTTCCCGCTGCACCAGGCGGCGGAGCGGCCGGGCGCCATAGGCGGGGTCGAACCCGGAGATGGCGAGCCAGGCCCGGGCACCATCCGTGACTTCGAGGGTCAAGCGGCGCTCATGGAGCCGGCGTCCGAGTTCGTCCACATGAAGCTCCACAATGCGCGCAAGCTCCTCCACGGTCAGGGCGTCGAACAGCACAACCTCGTCCAGCCGGTTCAGGAACTCCGGTTTGAAGGATGCGTTGACGGTGGCCATGACCGCATTCCGCTTGGCTTCGGCGTCCAGGGACTGGTCCACCAGGAACTGGCTGCCCAGGTTGGAAGTCAGCACCAGGATCACGTTGCGGAAGTCCACGGTGCGGCCCTGGCCATCGGTGAGCCGGCCGTCGTCGAGCACCTGCAGGAGGATATCGAAGACCTCGGGGTGGGCCTTCTCCACCTCATCCAGCAGGATCACTGAATACGGCCGACGGCGGACGGCTTCCGTCAGCTGGCCGCCCTCCTCATAGCCCACATAACCCGGAGGCGCGCCCACAAGCCGGGCCACGGAGTGCTTCTCGCCGTACTCGGACATGTCGATGCGCACCATGGCGCGCTCGTCGTCGAACAGGAAGTCCGCCAGCGCCTTGGCCAGCTCGGTCTTGCCCACGCCGGTGGGTCCCAGGAAAAGGAACGAACCCGTGGGGCGGTTGGGATCGCTGATCCCGGCACGCGCGCGCCGGACGGCGTCGGAGACTGCCGCGACGGCCTTCGACTGGCCGATCAGCCGCTTCCCGAGCTCGGCCTCCATGTGCAGCAGCTTCTGGCTCTCGCCCTGCAGCATGCGTCCGGCGGGAATGCCTGTCCAGGCGGAGATGACCTCGGCAATATCCTCAGCCGTCACTTCCTCGGCCACCATCTGGGCAGGCTTGTCCACCACGGCGGCCTCCGCTTCAGCAGCAGCGTTCAGCTCGCGTTCGAGCGCCGGGATTTCCCCATAGAGAATCCGTGAAGCAGTCTCCAGGTCGCCCTCGCGCTGGGCCTTGTCCGCGGCCGAGCGCAGTTCGTCGAGCTTGGCCTTCAGGTCGCCCACACGGTTGAGTCCCGCCTTCTCGGCCTCCCAGCGGGCGTTAAGCGCGGAGAGCTCCTCTTCCTTGTCAGCCTTGTCGGCGCGGAGCGCCGCCAGCCGCTCCACCGAGGACGGATCCGATTCCCCGGCCAGGGCCAGCTCCTCCATGGTGAGCCGGTCCACCTGGCGCCGCAGCTGGTCTATCTCCTCCGGCGCCGAGTCGATCTCCATCCGGAGGCGGGACGCGGCCTCGTCCACCAGGTCGATGGCCTTGTCCGGCAGCTGCCGGCCCGAGATGTAGCGGTTGGACAGCGTTGCGGCGGCCACAAGGGCGGAGTCCGCGATAGACACCTTATGGTGCGCCTCGTAGCGCTCCTTGAGGCCGCGGAGGATGCCGATGGTGTCCTCCACGCTCGGCTCACCCACGTACACCTGCTGGAAGCGGCGCTCAAGGGCGGCGTCCTTCTCGATGTTTTCGCGGTACTCATCCAGCGTGGTCGCACCGATCAGCCGCAACTCGCCGCGGGCCAGCATGGGCTTGAGCATGTTGCCGGCATCCATCGAGGAATCACCGGTGGCTCCCGCACCCACAACCGTGTGGATTTCGTCGATGAAGGTCACGACCTGGCCCTCGGAGCCCTTGATCTCCTCAAGGACGGCCTTCAGCCGCTCCTCGAACTCCCCGCGGTACTTGGCGCCCGCCACCATGGAGCCCAGGTCAAGGGAGATGAGGGTCTTGCCGCGCAGGCTTTCGGGCACGTCGCCCGCCACCATTCGCTGCGCCAGCCCTTCCACCACGGCGGTCTTGCCCACTCCCGGTTCGCCGATCAGCACAGGATTGTTCTTGGTGCGCCGGGACAGGACCTGGATGACGCGCCGAATTTCGGAATCCCGGCCAATCACGGGGTCCAGCTTGCCTGCCCGGGCCATTCCAGTAAGGTCCGTGCCGTACTTCTCAAGCGCCTGGAAGGTGTTTTCCGGGTCCGGGCTGTCCACCTTGCGGTCGCCGCGGACACCCGGCAGGGCGGCGAGCAGCGCTTCATGGGAGGCGCCGGCGTCGCGCAGCAGGCGCGCCGCGGCATCATTGCCCGCGGACAGCCCGAGCAGGAGGACCTCCGTGGAGACGAAAGTATCGCCCAGCCGGTCAGCCTCATTCTTGGCGTTCTGGATGGCCTGCAGGGCGGGGCGGGAGAGCTGGGCCTGCTGGCTGGAGCCGCCGGAGGTGGCCGGCAGGGCCTTGATGGCGCTGCTTGCCTGGACGCTGACCGAGTCCGGATCGGCACCGGTGGCGCGCAGCAGCGCCACGGCGACTCCTTCGCGCTGGTCCATCAGCGCCTTGAGCAGGTGGGCCGGCTCCACCTGGGGGTTTCCGGCCGTGGAGGCGTTCATGGCCGCAGCCGAAAGAGCCTCCTGGCTCTTGGTGGTGAATTTGACGTCCAAAGAGAGCTCCTTCCGGGGGCAGTTTTCCTAAGTTGAGTGTACTACGCTCAACTTTCATTTGGGGATTCTTTCCGGGACTGTTTGCCTACAGCGAAACAGCTCACCGACGGCGGCGTAAGGGGCAATGGGCCCTATCTGCGTCCATCCCTGCTGTTCACATCCGCCGCCGCGCACTCTACTATCGGCCTGTGGCCTGGGGCAGCGTGCCGCCGGCGCAATCAAGAGGGGACAATCCGTGAAAAAGTTCGTGGTTCTTTACGTCGCACAGCAGTCAGCCCAGGCCCAGATGGCGGAAAGCTCGCCGGAAGCCGCGCAGGAGGGCATGAAAGCCTGGATGGAATGGGCCGGGCGCGCCGGTGACGGCATCGTGGACATGGGGAGTCCGCTGGGTGCCGGAACGGAAATCACCGCTGCAGGGGCCTCTGAAGCCCCTGCAGGGGTGGCAGGTTACGGGATCATCCAGGCCGATGATCTTGCCGGTGCACAGGCGCTGCTGGACGGCCACCCCCACCTGATGATGCCCGGGGCCAGCATCCAGGTCTACGAAACTTTGGACCTGCCCGGCATGTAGGGCGGGGCACGGTCCTCCTATAACGGGTAGACCGACACCGCTGTCGCCTTCACCACGAAGTGCACCGCCAACCCGGGAACCAGGCCGAGGTCCGCCGAAGCCGCAGGAGTGATGTCCGCCGCCAGGCTTCCTGCCCTGACGCGGACGAAGTCGCCATGCGGTTCAAGATCGGTGATGGCCGCCCCGAAGGAATTACGCGGGCTTCCGTGGGCATCGGTGAGGAAGACGGAAACGGACGACGGCGGGAACACGGCCACCGCCGCCCGTCCCGGGGGAATAGGGTCCTCGCTGTGTCCGGCTATGTGCTGGCCCCGGCTGGTCAGGATGCCGTCCCCGGCGAGCGTCCCGGGAACGAAATTGAGCCCTGCCAGCCCGGCCGCGAAGGCGCTGCGGGGCCGTTGCAGCACCTGCCGCGTGGGGCCCTCCTCTGTGATGCCCCCGTTTTCAAGGATCACCACCCGGTCCGCCAGCATCAGCGCGTCCAGGACATCGTGGGTGATGATGATGGCCGGCCGGTCTGCGAGGACGTGTTTGAGCAGCCGCCGGAGCAGCGGGGCCGAGTGGATGTCCAGCGCGGCCATCGGTTCATCGAGGAGGAGGAGGCCTGGATCCGCGGCGAGCGCCCGGGCCACGGCAACGCGCTGGGCCTGCCCGCCCGAAAGCTCCCCGGGACGGTGTGCTGCAAGGCCTTCAGCTTCCACCTGTGCCAGCCACTGCAACGCCCTGGCCCTGGCCAGCAGCTTGGACGCGCCCGCGCTGCGTGGGCCGAAGGCCACGTTGTCCGCGGCGTTGAGATGCGGGAAAAGCAGCGGTTCCTGCGCAAGCAGGGCCGTCCCCCGGCGGTGGGGCGGGGTCCACTGGTTCCGCCCGCCGCCCACATCGAACAGGGTCCGGCCGTTCAGCTCGGCCCGTCCGCTGTCCGGCCGCAGCAGCCCCGCAATGACGGAGAACAGCGTCGACTTGCCGGCGCCGTTGGGTCCCATCACTGCAACGGTTTCAGCGGGCCCCACGGAGAAGGCGACGTCGAAACCGCGCTCCGCCACGGCTGCCTGGAACGAGAAAGTCACGGAACATCCCCGCCCGCCGCGGGAGCCGGCGTCGTCCGCTGTCCGGACAGGCGGAGGCCGGGCGTCCTGCCCGCGGGGCGCCGGTACGCAAGTGCCACCACGGCCACTGCCACGGCCACCAGCACCAGGGATAGCGCGACGGCGGCGTCGGGGTCGGTCTCCCGCTGCAAGTAGATTTCCAGCGGCAGCGTCCGGGTGACCCCCTGCAGGCTGCCCGCGAACGTGAGGGTGGCGCCGAATTCGCCCAGGCTCCTGGCGAAGGCAAGGACCGCCCCTGATGCCAGGCCGGGCAGGACGAGCGGCAGCGTGACGCGGCGGAAGACGGTTCCGGGCGATGCGCCGAGCGTCGCTGCCACCGCCTCGTACCTGTGTCCGCCGGTGCGCAGCGCACCTTCCAGGCTGACCACCAGGAACGGCAGGGCCACGAATGTCTGGGCCAGGACCACGGCGGTGGTGGAAAACGCAATCTGCAGCCCCAGCACCTCAATCGTCCTGCCCAGGAGGCCCTGCCGGCCGAAGGTGTACAGGAGGGCGATGCCGCCCACCACGGGCGGCAGCACCAGCGGGAGCAGCACCAGCGAGCGCAGGAGCCCCAGCAGCGGGAGCGCGCCGCGGGCAAGGACCACCGCCAGCGGAACGCCGAGCACGACGCACAGGGCAGTGCTGGCCGCCGATGTCCGCAGGCTCAGCCCCAGCGCCGCAAGGGCTGACTCTGACGTGACCAGCGGAAGGAAGTTGGCCCAGTTGACCCGTGCCACCATGGCGACGAGCGGAAGGACCACCATCGTGGCGGCAAGGACTGCGAGCGCGTAGAGCCACCGGGGAATGCCCGTATACGCCTGCTGCCCGCCGGTCACGTGCAGCCCATCATCTGCTGCCCACCGGCCCAAACCCGGCGGCCGCCAGGACTTCCCCGCCTTCGGGGCCTGCCACCAGCTCCAGGAACTTTGCGGCAGCGGTCTTGTTGCGGCTGCCGGCAAGCGTTGCGATGGGGTACGTGTTCACCGCTGCGGCCGACTCCGGAAAGGGAACGCTTTCCACCTTGCCGACGGCTGCCCGGAGATCGGTGACATAGACGAGTCCGGCGTCAGCCTCTCCCGAGCTGACTTTCCCCAGGACATCAGCCACCGAGTTTTCCTCGCTGACCGGGCTGAGGTCCGTTCCAGTCTGCTGTTCGACGGCGGCCGCGGCGGCCCCGCAGGGCACCTGGCGGGCGCACATCACGAGCTTCGTTCCGCTCCTGGCCAGGTCCGCGAAGGATCCGATTCCTGCCGGGTTCCCTGCCGGGACGGCGATGGCCAGGGTATTGGTGGCAAAGTCCCGCGGCTGGCCGTCCACCAGGCCGGCATCCTGCAGCCTGGCCATGTTGCTGGTGTCCGCCGAGGCGAACACGTCCGCGGGAGCGCCCTGGCTGACCTGGGTGGCCAGGTCCGACGACCCGGCAAAGCTAAGGGTGACGACGGTTCCGGGATTCTCCTTTTCGAACCGTTCCGCGAGCTCGGTGAAACTGGCCTTAAGGGACGCCGCGGCGAAAACAGTCAGTGTTCCCTGGCCGGCTCCCTGGGCGGTGTTGCCCGAAGCGCCGGCGCCGGCGCCGCTGCCCGCACAACCGGCCAGCAGGGCCGCCAGCAGGATTGCCGCCAGCAGGGCTGCGGCCCGCCGGACCAGCGTCACGCGGTTCCCTTTCCCTGCGGGGTTTCGATGATCACGGTGGTGGCCTTGACCACGGCCGTGGCCACGGAGCCGAGTTCCAGTCCCAGTTCCTTGACGGCCTCGCTGCTCATCAGGGACACCACGCGGAAGGGGCCGCACTGCAGCTCCACCTGAGCCATCACATTGTCAGCCTTGATGCCGGTGACGAGGCCCACGAAGCGGTTGCGGGCCGAGCTGCCTGCACGGTGCGGATCGGCCGGAAGCTGCGCCAGTTTTTGTGCGTGCCTGGCCAGTTCCAGGCCGTCAACGGCGAGCCGGCCGGCGTCGTCCTTCCGCGGCGTGAGGCTCCCGTTCTCGGTCCAGCGCCGGACGGTATCGTCACTGACGCCCAGGAAACGGGCGGCCTCGGAGACGCGGATAGTTGGCATAGAGCCACTCTAGTACGCATTTGCGGCCTAATGACAGCGACAGGACCGCATTTCAGGGCTCCTGTGCTGCCGGAAGGCGCATCCGGGACCCGCGGCGGCGCAGCACTAGACTTCCTCCATGGTCCTCTACATCGACCCGCCCCTCTGGCCCGCGCACGGAACGCACTTCTCGCACCTCATTTCCGACGAATCGCTGGCGGAATTGCACGCCTTCGCGGCGGCGGCGGGTGTCCCCGAACGGGCCTTTGACGGGGACCACTACGACGTTCCGGAGCGCCGCTTCGACGACCTCGTGGCGGCCGGCGCCGTTCCCGTCGAAGGGCGGATCCTGGTCCGCAGGCTCATTGCCAGCGGCCTGCGCATTCCTGCCCGGCAACGGAACAAGTCGCTCAAGGTCCCGCTGCTGAACCGCTGGAACTCGATCATGCCAGGCCACGACGCCCTCTTCCTGGACCTCCTGGACCGGTGGAGCGAGGACCACCGCCACTATCACGGCTGCACGCACCTGCTGGCAGTACTCGAAGCCCTCGACCTGCTCACCGATCCCGCCGACCCGCCGCGGACAGTCCTGCTGGCGGCCTGGTTCCACGACGCCGTCTACCGCGGCATAGCCGGCCAGGATGAGGAGGAGTCCGCGCGCCTGGCCGAGGAGCGCCTGCACGGCGCCGGCCTTCCGGAGGCGGAGGCGGCCGAGGTGGCACGGCTGGTCCGGCTGACATCCGACCACCGCCCGGAACAGGGGGACGACGACGGCGCCCTCCTCTGCGACGCCGACCTGTCCGTCCTGGGCGGGGATCCGGAGGAATACGCCAGGTACGTTGCTGCCGTCCGCAAGGATTACGCGCACATCGGCGACGCCGACTTCGCAGCCGGGCGCGCCGCCGTCGTGCGCCACCTGCTGGAACTGGAGCCGCTGTTCCACAGCGGCAGGGCAAGGGAACTGTGGCAGGCCGCGGCGCACCGCAATTTGAAGGGCGAACTGGCGTGAACGCACCCACCTCGAATTCCCGCCACACGTTCACTGCCAGTGCCGCGCACCGGCAACTGCCCTACGCGGTCCGGGTTGAGTGGGGGCGCGACGGCGGGAGCACGGTAACGTCCGGCGCGGACCTTGCCGTGGTGGTTGACGTCCTCTCCTTCAGTACCTGCGTGAGCGTCGCCCTGGACCGGGGCGCCGCGGTTTTTCCTTTCCCGTGGAAGGACACCGGCGCGGAGGATTTCGCTGCCCGCCACCGCGCCCTGCTGGCCGGTCCCAGGGACGGGGGCGGGCTCAGCCTCTCCCCGGCGAGCCTTAGGGCCGCCGATTCCCTTGAGCGCGTGGTCCTGCCGTCACCCAACGGTTCCGCGCTCTGCCACGAACTGGCGCGCAGGGTTCCGTTGCTGGCCACCGTGTGCCTCAGGAATGCCGCAGCCACCGCGGACTGGGTGGCTGCCAACCTCCCTGAAGATGCAGTGATCGCCGTGGTTGCTGCCGGCGAACGCTGGCCGGACGGCACCCTCCGGCCCGCCGTGGAGGACCAGATTGGGGCAGGGGCGTTCATCGCAGGCCTGGTGGCTGCGGGCAAGGGCGGTTACGAGGCCGAAGACGGCAGGCACGGATACTCGCCGGAAGCTGTGGCTGCGATGGCCGTTTTCGAGGCCGCCGAGCCGCGGCTCCGGGAGACGCTGCACGGCTGTTCGAGCGGCCGTGAGCTGACCGGGGCGGGCTACGGTGCCGACGTCGATGTCGCCGCGGAACTGGACGACAGCGACGCCGTAGCCATCATGGCGAACGGGGCGTTCAGCCCCCGCTGAGGTGGCACTGTTCCGCGGCGTTCCGTCTGGCGTTTTATCGGTAGGCGGATACGAACGGCTGGCTGGTGGGCACAATCTGCTTGCCCAGCGGCATCAGGGAGACCGGGATGAGCTTCAGGTTGGCGATGGCCAGCGGGATGCCAATGATGGTCACTGCCATGGCAAAGGCTGTGACCACGTGTCCGATGGCGATCCAGATGCCTGCCACCAGCAGCCAGATGACGTTGCCCAGCAGGGAGAACACGCCCGCACCGCCGGGCTTGTCCACCACCGTCCGGCCAAACGGCCAGAGCGTATACGCAGCGATCCGGAACGAGGCGATGCCCCAGGGAATGGTGACAACCAGCAGGCAGCAGATCACCCCCGCGAAGAAATAGCCCAGCGCGAGCCAGAAACCGCCGAAAACCAGCCAGATGATGTTGAGCAGTGCCTTCATCCCTCCATTGTGCCCCGGGGGCCATGGCAGCGGGATGGGGGCCTCCCCTTACGGTCCCCTGAATCAGCGGCTAGACCGGGGTAGGAACACCCTTGGCCGCCTGCACGAAGGCGCTGACCTTGGCCAGGTCCTTAACGCCGCGGGACGACTCAACACCGGAGGAAACATCGACGCCCCAGGCGTGCGCCGCCGTGGAGGCCTGCGCAACATTGGCGGCGTCCAGGCCGCCTGCCAGCAGCCATTTACGTTCCTGCAGCACGGGGAGTTTGGCCACGGACGCATAGTCCCAGGCCTCGCCGGAGCCGGGGACGGCGGCGTCGATCAGGAGCAGGTCCTCCCCCCAGTCCTCCAGGTCCTCGGCAGCGGCACCCATGGTGACGGCCCTGACCAGCTTCATGCCGGCGTCGTGCACCGTGGCGACGTCCCCGCGCGAGCGCCGGCCGTGCAGCTGGATCCACTCCAGCCCGGCGGCACGGGCGATGGCCACGGCGTCGGCAGCCGGCTCGTCACGGAACACGCCGACAGGCGTTACCCCCTTCGGCACTTCGGCCAGCAGCGCGGAGGCCTGGGACGGCGAGACCACGCGGGGACTCGCCGTGAGGACGAAACCCACTGCGTCGGCCCCTGCCTCCACCGCAGCGCGGACGGATTCCGGCGTGCTGAGACCACACACTTTGACGAACATTCCCGGCTCCTTCAGGCTGTTTTCGTGTTGTCCCCCCGCAGGAGAGTAGCAGGGAACCGGGGCTGCCGATACGGGCAAGCAGCGGGCCAACTAGGCTGGGCGGATGGAGATCATCCGCTTCGCAGACCGCAAGCCCCAGCCCTGGCGCAACGGCGGCGGGGTCACGCGCCAGATTGCCGGCCATCCCGACGCCGCCTCCCTCCAGGACGGCGGGTGGGACTGGCGGGTCAGCATCGCCGAAATCACCAAAGCCGGGGACTTCTCACCGTTTCCTGGCATGGAGCGGGTGCTGACGGTGGTGGAGGGCGAACTCCTGCTCCTGACCGTGGACGGCGCTGAACATCCCCTGGAGAAGTACCGTGCGTTCCGGTTTCCCGGCGGGGCCGCCACTTCCTGCGCACTTCCCACGGGAGATGTCCGGAACCTCAACGTCATCACCCGGGCCGGCAGCTTCAAGGGGTTCACGTCCATCGTTGAGATTTCAAAGAAACGCGCCCACCAGCTGTTTGCCGGCCAGTTGGGGATCCTGCTGCAGGGCCAGGCCACAGCCTCCGACGGACGCCGTGAACCCGAGGCCCTGGGCCGCTACGACGCCGTGGTGGGCTCGGACAGCGCCTCCCCTGAGGTCCTGGGCCGCGGCTTCCTTGCCGTCGTGTCCATCGACCAGGTCACTGGCTAAGACTGAACGAGCCAACCTCAACCACAGCACTGCTCCGGCGGGCCTCCTCTGCGGCGAAAACGGCTGCATGGCTGACCAGGGACTCCTCCAGTCCAGACACCACCGCCGACCAGTCACCGGTGGCCAGCGCAGCCACCCAGGCCTGCACCAGGCCGCGGTCGCCGCCCTCGTGCTTTTCCCCCTGGACCCGCGGCGCGGCAGCGGGGACCGGGTGGACAGTGGTTATTCCGGTCAGGAAATCGAAGACCGAGATGGCTTCGGCTTCCACGTCGATCTCCCCGTGGCTGCCGAAGATCCGGGTGCGCCGCGGGCCGGCGGCGGTGAAGGCCGTGGCGGTGAAGGCGGCAGTTGTGCCGTTTTCGTATTCAATATTCACTACCTGGTGGTCCACGACGTCATTGTCGGAGAAATAGACGCAGCGGCCATAGGGGCCGGTTGCCAGGGCGTGCAGCAGCGACTCTGGCGTGCCGCCCGGATCCACCACGTCCGCGAAATACGCCTTGGCTGGATCAGCCTTAGCTCCGTCCACGGGCCGGCCCGCACCATAGATTTTCAGCGCGGAATAGGGGCAGCGGGGCTCCGCAGGGCAGTCTATGCAGCGCCGGGCGGCACCCTCCGGCGCCCCTTCGGGGCGGAAATGGGCCAGCGTTCCGAACGACGACACCTTCAGTGGCCTGCTCCCGATGATGTAGGAAAGCCAGTCGACGTCGTGCGTGCACTTGGCAAGGAGGAACGGGCTCGCGCTTTCCTCCTTGCGCCAGTTCCCGCGGACGTACGAGTGCGCGAAATGCCAGAAGCCCACTGGCTCCAGGTGCTGGACGGAGATGATCCGGCCCACCGCCCCGTCCAACAGGATCTGCCTGAGGAGCGCTGTCAGCGGGGTGTAGCGCAACACATGGCAGACAGTCGCGCCGGCGGCGCTTTCACGGCCCAGGCGTTCCAGTTCTGCGCAGCCGGCGGGGTCGACGGCGACAGGCTTCTCCAGGAGGATCGGGTAGCCGTGGGCTGCGGCTGCCGCGAAAGGACCTCCATGCTCACGGTCAGGGGTGGCGATGATGATGCCGTCGGCCGGCAGGCGGTTTTTGAGCATTGCCTGCCAGTCCTCGAACACGCCCTCCGCCGGCACATTCAACTCGGCCGCCAGGCCGTTGCGCAGCACCGGGCGCGGCTCAGCCACGCCCGCAACGACCGCCTGGCCGGTGGCAACGGCGAGCCGGGCATAGGCTGCGCCCCTCGCCCCTGCACCTGCGATGAGGAGCCGCACCGGATGCCGTTGCGCCGGCCCGGCATCCACTGGTCAGCCGTTCTCAGGATCGGCAAGCCATTCCAGCGCCACGGCCGCTGTCCACGACTGGTCCATGCTGCCCAGCGGTTCGCCGGTGAAGGGCTCGTAGTACTCACCGAAATGGCCCTCCATCAGCTGGGCGAGGGAGGCCTCCCGCAGCCGGCGGTAGCGCTTCTCGTCCCCGCGCCTGCGCAGGCAGTGGGCCAGGTACCAGTTCATCACCGGCCACACGGGTCCGCGCCAGTACTGGCGCGGCTTCAGCCCTTTATAGGTGGTGGACGTGGAAGCCGGCAGCG
Source organism: Arthrobacter sp. PGP41 (assembly GCF_002953935.1). NCBI lineage: Bacteria > Bacillati > Actinomycetota > Actinomycetes > Micrococcales > Micrococcaceae > Arthrobacter > Arthrobacter sp. PGP41. The sequence goes on from NZ_CP026514.1 coordinate 3,907,371, forward strand.
GGAAGGCCAGGCGGGGATCGCCCGTCCAGTCCGGCCCTTCGAAGACTTCCAGTTGCCGGTCAAGGAGGGCCTGGTCATTGGTGGAAATGAGGGGCGCGAATCCGGCCATGGTGGGCGGTCCGATCCACTCCCCCGTCAGCACATCCCGGTCGCGTGCGAGTCCGGTCCTGCCATCCACCGTCGCGTCAACGCCGTCGCGGAATTCCCTGGCCCATTCCCGCAACCGGGGCGCCTCCTCCGGCAGTCCGAACTGTTCCGCCAGCACGGCCAGGTCCTCATTGGCCGCGGCGTAGATCGCGGACATGAAGACGTCCTTGACCTGGAAGGCCATCACCCGGGGCAACCGCTCGTCGTCGAACCTCACGTCCGCCATCTGTTGCACCAGCCAAAGGTAGCGGCTGTACTCCTCGTCGCTGGGGCGCTGGCTGTGGTCCTTGACCTTCTGCGTGTCCGTGCGGACGAACGGCTCCATCTTCCCCGGGTTGACCCTGGAATACGGGCCGTCAAAGCGCGGGGAGTTGTCCATCCCGGATTCCCAGCCGTGGTAAATGGTCAGCAGGCCCGAGCCGTCCCCGCCGCGGGCCCTCCGCAGCCAGGCGTGCCAGTCGATCCATCCCGGCAGCGTCCGGCGGGTGAATTCATCCGCGAGCCTGGCATCCTTGCCTCCCGCAGCCGTGGCCCGTTCCACGATGCGCCGCAGCATGGTGGCGTGCACCGGCGGCTGGCAGATGCCGCTGGACTGCACACCCTCCGGCGAGGCCCCGCGGGTCCCCCACCGTTCGATGTCGGGGAAGTAGCCGGGGACGTCGGAGAAGACGATGTGCGGGATCATCCCGCTCTTCCACTGGGCGGCCAGCAGGTAGTCGAGCTCCCGGAGGGCGCGTTCGACACTCACGGTCGAAAGTCCGGCGGCGACGAACGCGGCGTCCCAGCTCCACATGTGCGGATACAGGTTCGGTGCGGCCGTCACCATGGTGCCGAGGTCGTTGGCTGCCAGGACGTTCCTGGCGCGGCGCCCGAGCTCCTCAAGGTCCTTGATCGGATACGTGTCCCTGTCCGGCGCCTGGCTCATGCCGTGAGTCCCAGCTGCGTCTCCGTATCGAAGAACCGGATGGTTGCCTGGTCGAACCTCAGTCCAACCTTTTCCCCCGGGGAGACCCGTACCGTGGAGGCAACCTGGACCTTGATGGTCTGTCCGCCCAGGTCCACGGTCAGCAGGGTTGCATGGCCAAGCGGTTCCACCACTTCCACGGTGGCGTCGAGGGTTCCCGGGGCTCCCCGCTGCTCAATGTAGATGTTTTCCGCGCGGATCCCGACCATCACGGGAAGTCCGCCGGACCGGGCCGCGGAGCGGGCCAGGAATTCAGGCGCCTCAGTGCCTTGGCCGGCGACTTCCAGGGCGCCCTCCTGCGTCACCCGGCCCTCAAGGAAGTTCATTGGCGGCGAGCCGATGAATCCCCCGACGAAGCGGTCCGCGGGCTCCTCATAGACGGTGATGGGATGCCCAAGCTGGGCTATCTGCCCCTTCTTCATCACGGCCACCCGGTCTGAGAGGCTCATCGCCTCCACCTGATCGTGCGTCACGTAAAGCGTGGTGGAGCCCAGCTGCTGGACAATCTTTTTCAGTTCCGCCCGGAAGTCGAGGCGCAGGAGGGCGTCCAGGTTGGACAGGGGCTCGTCCATGAGCAGGACGTCCGCATCCATAACGATGGCCCTGGCGACGGCGACGCGCTGCCGCTGCCCGCCCGAGAGCTGGGCAGGGTAGCGGTCCAGGTAGGGGGTGAGCTGGAGCAGGTCGGCCGCCCAGGCGACCTTCTTCTCGAGTTCATCCCGGGGAACCTTCTTCATGACGAGGCCGAACCCGATGTTGGTGCGGACCTTGCGGTGCGGGAACACGGCGTAGGACTGGAACACCATGGAGAGGTTCCTGTCCTGCGGGGGCAGGTACGTTACATCCCGGCCGCCGATTGAGATACTCCCTTCATCCGGGAAGTCCAGCCCCGCCACCATGCGCAGCAGGGTTGTCTTCCCGCAGCCCGAGGGCCCGAGAAGCACCATGAACTCACCCTCTGCAACCTCGAGGGACACGTTGTTCGTGGCCAGCTCGGTGCTGCCGGGGTAGGTCTTGTGGAGACCTTTGATGGAGATGTCAGCCATGGGACAGCCTCTCTGGAGAGCACTAGCGGATCGTGGAGCCCCACATGTTTGTGAGGTAGCGGCGCATGAAGAAGATGAAGATCAGTGCCGGGATCACCAGCAGGAAGCCGCCGGCGAACCGGTAAGCCAGCGGTGACTCGGCGAGGGAACTGAGGACCTGGGCCGGCAGCGTGCGCTGGTTCAGGGTGAGGATCGACGCACCCAGGACTTCGTTCCAGGACATGACGAAGGTAAAGATGGAGGCCGCGGCGATGCCGGGGATGGCCATGGGCATGACCACCTTGAGGAAGGCCTGCACGGGGGTGCAGCCGAAGATGCGGGCAGCTTCCTCGACGTCGCGCGGCACGCCCAGGAACACCGAGGACGTGATCAGGATGGTGGTGGGCAGCGCCAGTGCGGTGTGGAGCAGGACGACGGCAAGGACGCTGTCATACAGCCCCGTCTGCAGGAACAGCTGGGCGAGCGGCACGGAAAGCACCACGATGGGCAGCGCACGGGTGAAGAGCAGGAAGAGCTGATAGGGGTCCCGGCCGGGGAAGGCGAAACGTGCCACCGCGTACCCGGCGGGAACTCCGATGATGAGGGAGAGCAGGAGGGTGAAGATGCCCACCTGGACGGAGTTGATGAGCCCGGCCAGGACGCCCGTGGACTGCAGGAACGTCTGCATGGTTTCGAGGGAGAAGTTGCTGGGAACAAAGCTCAGGGGGAACGCCTGCAGGGCCGCCCTGCTGGAGGTGGCGGACAGCGCGATCAGGTAGATGGGGAGCGCCATGAAGAGCGTGATGAGGATGCAGCCCACCTGGAGCAGCACCCGGCTGCGGCGCCGCCGTGCCAGCGGCCGGCGGTCCACTTCCGGCTGGGGCCGCGATTCCGGAGCCGTTGCCTGGTTGGTGGTGGCGTGGCTCATCGGGCTGCCTCCGATTGGTCTCGCAGGAGCTTGAGGTAGCCGACTGCGGTCACCATGGACACTGCCATGACCACCAGGGCCAGGGCCGAGGCCACGTTGGCGTCCTGCAGTCCGGTGTACCACCGGTAGGTCTCGCCGACCACCAGCGGGAAGTTCTGGCCGGTGAGGGCCAGCGCCACGGCGAAGGTCTGGAACGCGAGGATGGTCCTCAGGATCAGGGCCGTCTGGAGGCTGGGACGCAGCAGCGGGAGGGTCACGTGCCAGAGCCGGTCCCAGAAGCCCGCGCCGAAGACGCCGGCGGCCTCCTCGTAGTCCTTGGGGATGGACTGCAGCCCTGCCACCACGATGACGAACACCAGGGACGTGGCGCGCCAGACCTCGGCGATCAGCACGGCCATGAACATCGAGGCGTAGTTGTCGTAGGCGAGCCAGGAGACCGGTTCAAGGCCCACGGAAGCCAGCACGGAGTTGAGGTATCCGCGGTCCGTGAAGACGGTCAACCACACCAGGCCGGCGGCAAGGTCGCTGACGGCCAGGGGTATGGCCCAGATGTAGAAGTACACCGACGAGCCCCGCGGTTTGGCCCGGATGAGCAGGGCCATGGCAAGCGCCAGGACGAACTGGATCGGAATCATCACCACGATAAGGAGCAGCGTGTTGCCCACGGATGACCAGAAGTACGGATCCTGCGCCATCCGGGTGAAGTTCGCCGTCGTAAGCCCTTCGGGGCCGCCGAACGCCTGAAGGATGCCGCTCACCATCGGCCAGCCGAAGAGCAGTGTCATGAAGACGATGGACGGGGCGATGAGCAGCATCGCTGCCGAGGTGCCGCTCCTGCGCGACGGCCGGCCCCGCGGCGCTGAGGGCCGGGGCCGGGGCTTGGCGTCCGCCGGAGCGCCGGGGGCGGCCATCAGGAGACCTTACATGGGGTCTGTTTGGGATCCGGCGCCCAGCAGGGGACGTTGAGGCTGTCCATGATCTTCGCGAGTTCCGCACCCTGCCGGTCCAGCGTCGCCTTCACGTCGGCGTTGTTCAGGCAGATTTCCTGGAAGCAGTTCTTGAAGAGCTGGGAAACCTGGGGGTCTTTGTCTCCCAGGCCGACCGGCGGCAGTGCGAGCAGCGCATCGGAGGCCTCCTGCTGGGCCTTGACTGCCTTTGCCTCAAGGGCGACGCCGCCGGGAAGGTCGCCGCCGACTTCCGTCTTGACAACGGGGAAGAAGGAATTGGATTTCAGTGTCTCAATCTGCGCCTCGGGCTTGGACAGGGCCTTGATGAGTTCGAAGGCCTTGTCCTTCTCGGGTGAACCTTGGGGCACTGCCATGCCGCCGACGATCAGCAGGTAGCCCTTGCCCTTCGGACCGGACGGCGCCGGCACCATCAGCCATTCGTCGGGCTTGTCCTTGACGGCGGTGATGAGTCGGGCCACATGGTCCCAAGCGACCATGACCTCACCGTTGGCCAGGGGCTCCTGCATGAAGTCGTAGTTCGCGGAGGCGGGGTTGGTGTTAGCCCAAAGCTCCCGCATATAGGTCCAGGCCGTGACGGCATCCGGGTTGCGGAAGGTGGTGATTTGTCCGCCGGTGAAGCTGGGGAGGAGGAAACCCTGGTAGAAGCGGTGGTGAAGGCCCTTGGGCCCCGCCGGAATGCCGAAGACCGGCCGGCCGTTCGCTGCTTTGGCGGCCTGCGCCCATGCCAGGTATTGATCGTAGGTGAGCTTGTTGACGTCGGCTCCCGACGGCAGCCACTCAAGCGCCTTCTTGTTGATCGCCAGCACATATGTCGCCTGGATCCACGGAATGTACCGGGGAACGTCCGTGCCGAGCTTGGACAGCTCCTTCAGATCGTCTGAGTATCCTGCCGAGGACAGGTCGTTCATCAGGGAGCTGAGGTCCTCCAACTGTGAGGCAAAGGGAACAAGGTCGCCGTGCAGGCCTCCGGCAATTCCCACCTCCACCTTTCCGGCCGAAAGCTGGGACTTCAGGGTGGTGTTGAAGACGCCGGTGTCAACGGGGTTGTAGGCCACCTGGATATCCCCGGCAAACTTTTTGAGCGTGGCTTCGTACTTTTGCCGCTCCTCCACCGGGGAGAACTGGGTGGAGAGGAAGTTGACCGAGCCGGCCCCTCCGCTTCCGCTGGTATTCACACCGCAGGCCGCGAGGAGGGGGCCTGTGGCCAGGGCCAGCAGGCCTCCCTTCAACAAGGTCCGCCGGCTGACGTCGAAGTGAGCGAGATCGGACATGGGAGCCTCCTGCTTAAAGGGCAGATAGTATTTTTGTCTGATGGTCGATCATAATTGTGTGATCCAGACCACGTCAACGCCCCGGCTGCAGGCCAGCCTGGTCCACTTCAGAGGGAGCGAGCATGACCCAGCAGAGGACGCTCGTCGGGGGCTCGGGCCAACCTCCGGTGGGGCTTGCCACAAGTGCCGGCCATGTTCTCCAGCTGCTGCGCTCGAACGCGGCAGGTTACAGCCGCGCGGAACTGTTGGACATCACGGGCATGGCGCGGTCCACCCTCTATGAACGGCTCGACGCGCTTTTCGCCGCGGGCCTGGTTTATGAATCCACCCCAATACATGCCCAGCGCGGCAGGCCGCCGCGCGCCCTTCGCTTCGATGACCGCAACAAGCTGGTCCTCGGCATCGATATCGGCCACACCCACGCGGGGATCCACCTCCTGTCCCTAAGCCGCGAAATCGAGGCCTCCGCCCTGCTGCCCATCGATATCGTGCAATCCCAGGAGGACGTGGCCGGCCAGGTCATCAAGGAGTCCCTCCGTCTGCTCGACGGGCGGCAGCCCGTGGGAGCGGGAGTGGGACTGCCCGCTCCCGTAGACCCGCTCCACCGGCTGGGGCTGGAGCGGACCGTCCTTGCCCACTGGGACCTCCAGCGCCTGCAGGAGGTGATGGAGTCAAGGCTGGACTGCCCGGTCCTGCTGGAAAATGACGTCCGCTCGATGGCCGTAGGGGAGGTCCGGGAGCCGCTCGAATCCCTCGTGGCTGTCAAAGTCAGCACCGGCGTCGGCTCCGGCATTATTGTCGGCGGCGCACTGGTGCGTGGCGCCCACGGCGCCGCCGGGGACATCGGGCACGTCCGCGTCCCCGAGGCCGCGGGCCGGCGCTGCCGCTGCGGCAGGGACGGCTGCCTCGCCGCCGTGGCCTCGGGGCGGGCGCTGCTCGCCGATCCGAAGCTCTCCGGCTATGGGACGCTGCGGCAGCTTGTGGACGCCTGTGGCAGCGACCCCGCCGTTCGCTCCGCCGTCGCGGAAGCCGGAAGGGTGCTGGGACGTGCGCTCGCCGCGACCGTGGGCACGCTGAACCCGGGGCGCATCGCCATTGGCGGGCTCGTCGGAGTGCTCCCGGACTTCCTGCGTGCCTGCCGCCGGCAGATCCTGGACGACGCCTTCGAGCCCTCCCTGGTGGACCTGGAGATTGTGCCGGCGGACAGCAGGACCGCCACGGCCATTGGCCTGTGCAGGCTGGTGGAGGAGAGCCTTTACGCGCCGGAGCGTGTTGAACAGTTGCTGGTGCAGCGGGCTGGCTGAGAAGTGAAGCCTTCCCATACTGGCCACGCCCAGCGGCCGTCCCTAGACTCGGGCTATGACCACTTCAAACTTCAATGCCCTCCTGTCCACCCAGATCGGCAATGAGTTCGCTGCCTCCCAGCAGTACATTGCCGTGGCCACCTGGTTCGCCAACCAGGACCTCCCCCAACTGGCCAGATACTTCTACCGCCAGTCCGTGGAAGAGCGGAACCACGCCATGATGATGGTGCAGTACATGCTGGACCGGGACATTACCTTCACCATCCCCGGCGTTCCGGCCGTCCGCAACGACTTCGCCTCCGTCACGGAGCCACTGGCCCTTGCCCTGCAGCAGGAAAAGGAAGTCACCAAGAACATCGAGGACCTGTTCCGGGCCGCCCGGGGCGAAAATGACGCCCTGGGCGAGCAGTTTATGCTCTGGTTCCTCAAGGAGCAGGTGGAGGAAGTAGCCTCCATGACCACGCTCCTGAACATCGCCGAGCGCGCGGACAACCTGTTCGACATCGAGAACTTCATCGCCCGGGAAACCATCGGCGACGGCGGCCGCGACGCCGCAGCGCCCGAGGCCGCCGGCGGCGCGCTCTAACCTTCCCTGCCCGGCCCAACTAAGTAGCGCTAAGTGTCGTTTTGGAGGCTCATAACGACACTTAGCGCTACCTAGTTGGGGTGGAAGAGGCAATGGTGAGGTTCGCCACCACGGGTGGCCCGCCGTCGTCGCCCGTTGCTACGCTGGAAAGCAAGGCTCTGCACCCGAGCCTCCGGACGACGGTTCAGTACCCGGCACACGACAAGACTGGCCAAAGGATCCCCCATGTCGTGGCTGATACTCATTCTTTCCGGCGCCCTCGAGGCTGTCTGGGCGGCAGCCTTGCACCGCGCCTTCCAGGCTGCCGGACGCCGCCGCATTGCGCCGGCTGCACTCTTCCTGGTGTCCGCCGCGGCAAGCACCGGCGGCCTGGCACTCGCCATGCAGTCCATTCCCACCGGCACGGCCTACGCCGTGTGGGTAGGCGTCGGCGTGGTGCTGACCTCCGCCTACGCGATCGCCAGCAGGGTGGAGCGCCCGACGGCGGCGCGCCTCCTCCTGCTGTCCGGCATCGCAGTGTGCGTGGTGGGCTTGAAGGTGGTGGCGTGATGCTGCAGCACAGGGTTCCCTGGCTGGTGCTGCTGGCCTCGGCGGTCCTGGAAGCCGTGTGGGCCACGGCCCTTGGCCTGTCCTACGGCTTCAGCAGACCGCTCCCCACCATGGTTTTCGCCGTTACGGCAACGTTCAGCATGCTGGGACTGGGCTGGGCCATCCGGCACATCCCCTTGGGCACCGCCTACGCCGTGTGGGTGGGGGTAGGCGCCGCGCTGACCGTCGGCTGGGCAATGGCCACCGGCGCGGAAGCCTTCAGCGTGCTCAAAGTGGCTTTTATCGCGGGGATCGTGGGCTGCGTCGCCGGCCTGAAGGCTTTGCCGCAGGACCGGCCGCGCAGCACCAGTCCCTGGACCGCAACAGCTACGATTCGGGCGACTGGTTCCACATCCTGGACCAGACGGGCGGCACCAACGGCTTCGGCCGCGGACTGCCGCCAAAGGCCTGTTCCACCTGGGTGACGCCGGCCTGTGCAGCAGAGGGGCGGCGTTCCAGGCTCAGCGACTGTCCTGTCCTGTCCTGTCCTGTCCCCGGGCAGTCTAGGCTTTTGCCATGGACTCCCCCGAGATCACCCAGGCCATGGACGCCCTCCGGCGCAGGCTGGTTCCCGGGACGCGCATCATCCTGGGCATCGCCGGAGCGCCCGGCTCGGGCAAGTCAACCTTCGCGGAATGGATCCGGCGGCAGTTCGGTCCAGGGCAGGCCGTGGTGGTGCCCATGGACGGCTTCCACCTGGGCAACGCCATTATTGACGGCACGCCGCTCCGGCAGCGCAAGGGGGCCATGGACACGTTCGACGCCGGCGGGTACCTTTCACTGCTGCGCCGCCTGGCCCGGCGCGACGAGCCGGTGGTTTACGCGCCGGAGTTCCGGCGCACCCTGGATGAACCCGTGGCAGCCTCCATTGCGGTGCCGGCGGAGGTGCCGCTGGTCATCACGGAAGGCAACTACCTGCTGATGGAGCAGGAGCCTTGGAAAGACATCCGAGCCCAGCTGGACGAGGTGTGGTTCGTGGACACGCCGCCGGCGCTGCGGCTGGGCCGGCTCGTGGCGAGGCATGTCTCGTTCGGGATGGACCGGCAAGCGGCGGAAGCGTGGGCAGCCGGTCCTGACGAAGCCAACGCCGTACTGATCCAAGCCACCCGGCGGTCGGCGGACCGGGTGATCCCCTGGGATTAGGCCCTGCCCAGCGACTGTGAAGATTTTGAGCCTGCACAAGAGGAAACGAACAGGAGAACCCATGGCATCCACAGTTGGACTCGGCGACGGCCTCAGCGTCAGCCCCCTCGGCTTCGGCGGAATGGCGCTCACGCCGGTCTACGGGGAGGTGGACCCGGAGGACGCTCTCCGGACGCTGCATCACGCCGTCGACTCCGGTGTCAGCTTCATTGACACCGCGGACATCTATGGCGGGGGCAGCAACGAGGAACTGATCGCGCGGCTGCTGAAGGAGCGGCGGAACGAGGTCCAGCTGGCCACTAAATTCGGTTTGGTGGGGACGCCGGCGGACGGCTACACGGACATCCGCGGCGATGCCGCCTACATCCGCCAGGCCGTGGACCGCAGCCTGCAACGGCTGGGAACCGACCGGATTGACCTCTACTACATGCACCGCCGTGACCTCCGCGTTCCGATTGTGGAAACCGTGGAGGCCATGGCGGAGCTTGTGCAGCAGGGCAAGGTCAAGCACCTGGGGCTGTCCGAAGTGACGGCCCAGGAGTTGGAGGAAGCCTCCGCCGTCCACCCCATTGCGGCGGTCCAGAGTGAATGGTCCATCTGGAGCCGCGACGTGGAACGCAACGTTGTTCCTGCCGCGGCCGCCCTGGGAGTGGGTTTTGTGCCGTATTCGCCGCTGGGCCGGGGATTCCTCACCGGCACCGTGGACGCCTCGAGCCTGGGCGAAAAGGACTTCCGACGCCGGATCCCCCGTTTCGCCCTGGATGCTGCAAGCGCCAACCAGGCAGTGGTGGACACCGTCCGGTCCGTGGCTGGCGAACTGGACGCAACACCTGCCCAGGTTGCCCTGGCCTGGCTGTTCGCCCAGGGCAGGCGGCTGGGCCTGCCGGTCGTCCCCATCCCCGGCACGCGCAAGCGCCACCGGATCGACGAAAACCTGGGCGCCCTCGCGTTGGACCTCACCCCTGCCCAACTGGACGCGCTCGGTGAAGCCTCGGACGCCGTCGTCGGCTCCCGCTCAGCGGACCCCAACTGGGTGTCCGAGGGCCGTGAATAGACTCAAGCCCATGGACTCACTTCTGTACGACCTGCCAGCCCTGACCATCCGCCGCATTTCCGTCAGCGAAATGGACAACAACGTGTACCTGCTGACCGCCAAAGGCAGCGGCGAGCAGGTGCTGATCGACGCCGCGGATGACCTTCCCGCCATCCGGCAGCTCCTGCAGGATGCGGCTGGGGACACGCCCGCACCGGCGCGGCTGGCCGTAGTCGCCACCACGCACCAGCACTGGGACCACGTCCGGGCGCTGAAGGAGCTGGTGGCCGCCACCGGGGCGTCCACCGTTGCCGGAACGGACGACGCCGATGCGCTGCCTGTCCCAGTGGACCGGCGCCTTGGGCAGGGGGACACCGTTGCCGTGAACGGCATTTCGCTCACCGCGGTCCACCTGCATGGACACACACCGGGCTCGATTGCCTTTGTGTATGAAGACCCCGAGGGGCCAACGCACATTTTCTCCGGCGACTCGCTGTTCCCCGGCGGCGTGGGCAACACCCAGAAGGATCCGGAGCGGTTCAGCCTGCTGCTGTCCGACGTAACCGAGCGGCTGTTCGGCACCTACCCGGACACCGCCGTCGTGCATCCGGGACACGGCAAGCCGACAACCCTGGGCGCTGAGCGGCCGCACCTCGAGGAGTGGCGCGCCCGCGGCTGGTAAGAACCCGCCGTTTTCCGCTACCGAATCTGACGGCCGCTCCCGGGATCCCGGGAGCGGCCGTCCGTTTCGGGCGCGAAAGTCCGAAAGGTTAGCGGCTGCGGCGCTCGTTGGACGCCGGAGCCGACGCGCGGCGGGGACCGCTGCGGGCGGGACGGCCGGAGCCGCCGCCGTTGCTCGAACCGTAGGACCCGCCGGACGTGCCGCCGGTGTTGGAGGACCAGACGGCTTTGTTGCCGCCGCTGGCCGCACCCGCACCCGCACCCGCACCAGCGGAGCGTGAACCGCCGCGGGTACCTGCACCCGCACCGGCTGCCGCGCGCTGACCGGTTGCCGGGCGTCCACTGCGCTGGCCGCCCGAGGCAGCCGGACGTCCTGAGCTGGCCGGGCGGCCCGTGCCGCCGCGGGGGGCTTCGCTGCGGGTTACCCGCGACTCTGCACGGCCGTCCGAACCGCGGCCGGCCGATGCACGGCCACCTGCTGCGGGGACGTCGTTGCGGTGCGTGGAAGCGGTGACGCGGCCACGGTTGTTGCGCCGTGCCGCCGCTGCCGCAATGGCGCGGTCCTCGTTCTGCTCAGCCACCCGATCGAATGCTGCGCGGGCTTCGGTACGGCCTTCGAAGGCAACGGCCCGGCGCTCGGCGCGGGGAACATCGGTGCGGACAGGCTCGGCCGAAACCTTGCCCCGGCCGCCGCGGCCGCCCCGGCCGCCCGTGGTGGGTGCGGCCTGGCGGCGTGCGCGCTTGCGCTCGGCGTTGGCACCCGTGGAGGTGCCGCCGCCCTGCTGCGCGGCCTTCTTGGCCAGCAGTGCAGCGCGGGTTCGCGGGTCGATCTTTTCTGCCATCTCACCCACGAGTTCGGCAACGAGCGGTGAGTTGGCGGTGACCCGCTCGAAGTTGACCTCGACGCCGGCGGCCTTCATTAGCTTCTTCACGTCGCTCTGCTGCTCCGGGAGGGTCAGCGTGACAACGGTGCCGTCGGAACCGGCGCGGGCGGTGCGGCCTGAACGGTGCAGGTACGCCTTGTGCTCGGTGGGCGGGTCAACGTGGATGACCAGTTCGACGTCGTCCACGTGAACACCGCGGGCGGCGACGTCGGTGGCCACCAGGACGCGGACGTCACCGTTGGAGAACTCGGCGAGGTTGCGGTCACGGGCGTTCTGCGACAGGTTGCCATGCAGGTCGACGGCCGGGATCCCGGCGTCGGTCAGGGTCTTGGCCAGCTTGCGGGCGTGGTGCTTGGTCCGCATGAAGAGGACGCGGCGGCCGGCACCTGAGGCGAGCTCAACGATCAGCTGCTTCTTGACGGTCTGGTCGTTGACCACCAGGACGTGGTGCTCCATGGTGGTGACCGCGGCCTGGGGGTCGTCCACGGAGTGAGTCAGCGGATTGGACAGGTAGCGCTGGACGATCTTGTCCACGCCGTTGTCCAGGGTGGCGGAGAACAGCAGGCGCTGGCCTTGGCTGGGGGTCATGTCCATGAGCTTCTTCACCACGGGCAGGAAGCCAAGGTCGGCCATGTGGTCCGCCTCGTCCAGCACGGTGATTTCCACGGCCTCGAGAGTGAGGATGCGCTGGCGGATCAGGTCCTCCAGGCGGCCGGGGCAGGCGATGACAATGTCGACGCCGGCACGCAGCGCCTTTTCCTGCCGCGCCTGGGAGATGCCGCCGTAGATCACGGTGGTGTTCAGGCCGGCAGCCTTGGCCAGCGGCTCGATGGTGGCGTTGATCTGGGTGGCCAGTTCGCGGGTGGGTGCAAGGACAAGGCCCATGGGGCGGCCGGGCTTGCGGAAGTACGGTGCTTCGCGCTCGGCGAGGCGGGCCACCAGCGGGATGGCGAAGGCGATGGTCTTGCCGGAACCGGTGCGGCCGCGGCCCAGGACGTCGCGTCCTGCAAGGGTGTCAGGGAGGGTCTTCACCTGGATGGGGAACGGGGTTTCGATTCCCTGGGCGGTGAGGGTGTCAGCAAGGGCTTTGGGCGTGCCGAGGGCAGCAAATGTAGTCAAAGTCAAAGGTCTTTCAGGCGGTATCCATGCGGATATCGGCCCCCGATGCCGGTTGGCTCAAGGGTTCGCCGAAGAAAATTCAGGTGATCAACCAGCCTGCTGCCGCTTATGCAAAGCGGCGGCCGGGACCAAATGGAATGCGTTCATCGACGCAGGATGTGCCTCTCACATGAAAAAAGCCCAGCCCCTGGATGAAGGGGGACCTTCACACAGGAAAACCTGGGCATCACTGCACATCAAGTTCCACCAGTCTAGCATCCCGGGCCCGCTCCCCTTCTCCGCCCCTCCCAACTAGGTAGCGCCAAGTGTCGTTTTGACCCCTGAAAACGACACTTGGCGCTACCTAGTTGGGCGTTGCCTTGGGGGCGGGGCCGGGGCAGGCTTGAGGCATGAGTGAACACGCCGCCCGCGGGAATGACGCGCAGCATCCTGAACCGCAGCAGAAGACGCACGACGCCGGGCCTGGCCTTTCCGACGGAACGCTCACCGAAGGCGTGGCCATACACGCCGGAGCCGACGCCGCGGCCATCTGGGACGACCGATACCGCAGCAAACCCCGGATGTGGAGCGGCAAGCCCAACCCCCAGCTGGTGCGGGAAGCCGGCGGCCTCCGTCCCGGTAAAGCGCTGGACCTTGGCTGCGGCGAAGGAGCTGATGCCATCTGGCTTGCCCAGCAGGGGTGGACAGTCACCGCCGTCGACGTCTCCGCGGTAGCCCTGGACCGGGCACGGTCCCATGAAAAGGCCGCGCTGGCACGGGAAAGCGTCCATGCCGCGGAGGGCACCATCGGAAGCCGGATCACCTGGCAACAAGCGGACCTTGACCAGTGGGAGCCCGGGGACTCCTTCGACCTGGTGACGTCGCAGTTCCTGCACTCGGAGGAGCTCGCCTGGCAGGGCCCGCTCCGCACCGCCGCGGCGGCAGTCAAGCGCGGCGGCACGCTGCTGGTGGTGGGCCACCACCCGGACAGGCTCCCGCCGTGGGGCGGCGGGCACAACCACCGGGGGATGTTCTATACCTGCGATGAGCTCGTCCAGGAACTGGGGCTTGACGGTCCCGAATGGCAACTGGAGGTCCAGACCAGCCGGGAGCGGCCGGTCACCGGGCCTGACGGACGGCACGCAACGATCGCCGACGTCGTCCTGCGGGCCACCCGGCTGCCCTGACCCCGCGCCCCGGGAATCCGGCGGCCGGCCCGGGTGCCCCGTTGGGCGCGCTACGTGCGCGGACGGCCGGTGATCCGGGGCGCGACGGCGGCCGCGGCGGCGGCGAGCACCGCGGCGAGGCCGAAGACCCCGGCGAAGGATTCCGCCGTCGTCGTAAATGCCGCGAACACGATGCCCGTGGTGGCGAGGGCAAGCGCCCCGCCCAGCGAGTCCGCGATGGACATGGCGGAGCTGTTGAAGCCCTCATTTTCCTTGCTGGACAGTGCCAAGGTCATCACACTGAGCCGCGGATACAGCAGCCCCATGCCCCCGCCGGCAAAAATCCAGCCGGCAATGACGACGGTGGGCGGCCAATGGAACGCGGTGGTGGCCAAGGCGAGGATCACCGCGCCGAGGACCATCAGGGCACCAATGCTCACGGCACCGCGGTGGGACAGACTGCTGCCCAGGCGTCCCTGGACGGCCGCAGCGCCTGCCCACGCCAGCGCCCCGCCGGTGAGGGTAAGGCCGGCGAAGGTGGGCGGAAAGGCATACTGCTCGATCAGCAGGTACGGCAGGTAAACCTCGGCCCCGAAGAACGCAGCCGAGGCGAGCCCGCGCACCAGGATCACGCTGGGCAGGCCGCGGCGGGCGGCAAGGGTGCCCCGCGGAACCAGCGGGCGGACGGCCAGCAGGGCAATCACGACGGCGGCAACCGCCACGAGTGCCGGCGCGGCGGGAACACCGGGGATCCGGATTTCCCGTGACAGGTTGAGCCCCAGCACAGCGAGCGCCGCCAGGGTTGCCCAGGCCAACCGGCCCGGCGCCCAGGGTGGCCGCAGATGCGGCGCCCCGGCCGGTTCAGGCTCCAGTCCCCGGAGCACGGGCGCGACCATCAGCAGCGCTGGGATGACCAGCCCCACCACGCCCAGGAAGACCCAGTGCCAGCTGAAGACCTGCGCCACGATCCCGGCCGCAAAAGGCCCCACCAGTGACGGGATCACCCACGCCGCGGAGAACGCCGCAAAGATCTTGGGGTGCAGGGTGCCGGGATAGATGCGCGCCACCAGCACATACAGCGCCACTGTCAGGGCTCCCCCGCCCAGGCCCTGCACCAGGCGGCCTGCAACCAGCACGGGCATGGACACGGCGGTTCCGGCAATCAGCAGGCCCAGCACAAACAAGGCCACGGAGGCGTAGAGCGGGGCTGTGGGGCCGCGCCGGTCGGACCAGTTTCCGGCGGCAACCATGCCGATCACGCCTGTTGCCAGGGGCCCGGCAAACGCGAGCGCATAGAGTCCTGCGCCGTCGAGTTCGCGGCTGACCAGGGGCATGATGGTGGTGACGGCGAGGGATTCGAATGCGGCCAGGAACACCAGGGCACACGTGCCAACCGTCACCCAGAGGTACGTCCCCCGGAGGATGCCCGCCGCGGGACTGGTCGTTGGAACAACGGAATCCTGCACGGTGACCGCCCTTAACTGACGAACCGGTCGCGGCCGGCGCGGTACCCGAAGATCCCCGCCAGCAGCCCCACCACCAGGAACAGGACCCCGGCTGCTGTGAAGGACCCTGTAGCCTGGTGCAGCTGGCCCACCATCAGCGTGCCGGTGGAGCCCAGCCCGTAGCCCACGCCCTGCATCATTCCGGACAGGTGTGCGGCGGTGTGCCCGTCCCGGGTCCGCAGCATGATCATGGTCAGCGCCGCGGCAGTGAGGCTGCCCTGGCCCAGTCCCAACAGGCCCGCCCACGCCCAGACCAGCTCCAGGGGGCCGAAGATGCTGAGCGCGAAGCCCGCCCCGGTCATGAGGGCCACGGCGGCGTTGATGGCACGCTGGTCCTTCAGCCTGGCGGCGAGTGCGGGCGCGAACAGCGAACCGAGCATCTGCAGCACAATGGACATCGAGACGATCAGCCCCGCCGTTGCCCCGTCCACGCCCCGTTCCCGGAGGATCGGCGCCAGCCAGGCGAAGACGCTGAAGGACATCATGGCCTGCAGCACCATGAAGATGGTCACCTGCCAGGCCACCGCGGAGCGCCACACGTTCACGCCGTCCCTGACGGCCTGGTGCCGGATGCGCGGCTGGCGGAGGGCCACCGGGAGGAACAAGAGAAGGACGACGGCGGCAGGCACCGCCCAGGACCACAGCGCCAGGGTCCACTCCCCCGTTGCCGTGTAGACCGGGTAGGTGAAGCCTGCCCCCAACGCCGCCGAAGCGCAGATGGCTGTGGTGTAGAGCCCGCCCATCAGGCCCAGCCGGTGCGGGAAGTCGCGCTTGACCAGCCCGGGCAACAGCACGTTGCACAGGGCGATTGCCGCCCCGCAGGCCGCTGTCCCTGCCAGGAGAGCCGGCAGGTGGCCGGCGTCCTGCCCGGTTGCCGGGAGGCCCAGTTCAGCGGGGCGCAGCAACAGCCCTGCCGTAAGCACCGCCATGGCGCCGAGGAGCACGCGCTCGGCGCCGAACCGCCTTGCCAGTACCGGGGCCAGGGGCGCGAACACGCCCAGCAGCGTGACGGGCACGGTGGTCAGCACCACCACGGCCCAGCCGGGCAGGGCTGCCTGGGCCATTACCTCGGGAAGGACTGCGGAGAAGCTGGAAAAGACTGTCCGCAGGTTCAGTCCGATCAGGACCAGGCACAGCCCCAGGTATACGAGCTGCCGGCGGCTGCCAACCTGGGTGGGCCCGGGCGCGGGCGTCTCGTCAACTTCTGCGTCCACCAGCGTCCCTGGCTGCCCCTTCACCCCAGGGTCACCTGCCCGGCGGTTCCATGCCTTGGCATTGGTCGCTTCCCTCATCAGCCCATTCTTGCAGGGTGGGCTGGCTGCCCGGATTATCCACATATGGACCGCGGCACCTTCCGGCGGTTCCGGCGCCACGCCTACGTTGTAACTTGCAGCAGCCGCAGGTTGCTCAGCGATCAGCGCAAACGGCAGGAGGGTGATGGGCATTCAGCCACCGAATGAGCCACGCGGGCACGGGATGGCGCAGGCCGGGGAAACTCCGGCGGAGAGCAGGGCACCCCTGGTCCACGGCAACGTGCGCAAAGCAAACGCCAGCCTGATATTGGCCGGCCTTTCCCTTGCCAGCATGACGATCACAGCTCCGCTGGCCATATTTGCCATGCTTGCCACATATCCGTCCAACGGCCCGTCAGAGACGCCCTGGCTGGTGCCTTTAGCGTTCTTTAGCCTGCCCCTCCTTTTTTCGCTGCCGTCACTGGCACTGTCCATCCCCATCGTGTACGGCCAACCGCACTCACCGCCCGGGCGGGGGCGGGCCGCCGTTGCACTGTGCATCGGCGGCTTAGTGGTTGCCCTGGCCGTGGGTCCTGCACTGGACCAGTTGGGGAAACTGTGAGCAGCACACGGTCCGCGCGCCGCTATTCTGGAAGGGATGAGCGAATCCCCGGAAAACCCCCAGCAGCCGCATGTCCCGAGGCCCGTCACGCCCGGGACGCAGGCTTCCTTTGGCACGTACGGCGGCCGGCCGGTCAGCTTCGTCCGCCGCGGCACGCGCCTGCAGGGCCGCCGGCAGGCGGCCTGGGAGGAGCATGCGGAACGGTGGGCGGTGGACGTTCCCCGCCACGTTGCGAACACCTCGGTCCACCCCGACTACACATTCGACGCCGAAGCCGAGTTTGGCCGCAAGGCTCCCCTCATTGTGGAGATCGGCTCGGGCCTGGGCGACGCCGTGTGCCACGCCGCCGAGCAGAACCCGGACACCGACTTCCTGGCAGTTGAGGTCTACACCCCGGGCCTGGCCAACACCATCATCAAGATCAACAGCCGCGGCCTCAGCAACGTCCGGGTGGTGGAGGCCAACGCCCCCGAAGTCCTGGCCACGATGCTCCCGGCGGGCTCCGTCAGCGAACTGTGGGTCTTCTTTCCCGATCCGTGGCACAAGTCCCGGCACCACAAACGCCGCCTCATCCAGCCCGAATTTGCCGGCCTCGCGGCCCGTGCCCTGAAACCGGGCGGCCTGTGGCGGATCGCCACCGACTGGTCCAACTACGCCGTCCACGTCCGGGATGTCCTGGCGGGTTCACAAGACTTTGAAAACCTGCACACCGGCGAGCGCCGCGGCCCGGAAAGTCCCCTCACGCAGGTTTGGCAGTCAGGCGTCGAGTCCGTGGTGGGCGGTGCACCGGTCAGGGAGGGCCGCGCCCCCGTCAGCACCGAGCACACCGGCCCCAACGAAGGAATTGACGAAACCGGCGGCTGGGCGCCCCGTTTCGAAGGACGGATCCGGACCAGCTTCGAGGCCAAGGCCCACGAGGCCGGGCGGCTGATCTTCGACCTCTGCTACCGCCGGCTCTAGGACCGTCCTGCAGGGCCGCAGCCGGCGTCCGGCCATGCTGAAGCCGGCCACTCCCGCCGGCCGCCGGGGGCGGCCACTGTTCCGCACCGCCTCCGCGTGGCACGATTGCCCTGTGTGCAGGGGGCGCACGCCAGCTGAGCACATGCACAAAGGAACAGCCATCAAAAAGGAAATGAAGCAGGCCGTTGACGCGGCGGAAAACGTCACCAACTCGCGGACGCTGGAACTGCTGGCGAGGGCAGGCTTCGCGGCGAGCGGCATCCTGCACCTGCTGGTCGGCGCAATCGCCATCAGGTTGGCATCTGGAGGTACCGGAAATGCTGATTTCAGCGGCGCGGTGGCCGAGCTCGCCACCCAGCCCGCAGGGCCGTTCCTCCTGTGGGCAAGCTTCGCTGCCTGCGCCGGCCTGGCACTATGGCAAACCAGCGATGCCATCTTTGACTACAACCGCCTGCCCACCAAGGAAAAAGCCGGAAAGAAGGCCAAGGCCGGCGTCCAGGCGCTCGTCTTCACCGGACTCGCCTTGACGCTCATGTCCTTCGCCATGGGAACAGGGTCCGGCGGGGACAACCAAAAAAGCGCCGCAGACCTCACCCTGACCTTGATGAGGGCTCCCGGAGGCGTGGCCCTGCTGGTCCTGCTGGGCGCCGCCATCGCCGTCACCGGAGTCATCTACGGTATCCGCGGCCTGAGGAAATCCTTCGAAAAGCACCTGGTCATGCCGGCTTCCCCGTCAGCCCGGACTGCAGTTACGGTGCTTGGCGTCACGGGGTACGTGGCCAAGGGCACGGTGCTGCTGCTGGCAGGCCTGCTGATCGCGGTGGCCACCCTCCAGGCCCATCCGGAAGACTCCACGGGACTCGACGGCGGGCTCCGCGCCCTCCGTGACCAGCCCTTCGGCGTCTACCTCCTGGCCGCTGTGGGGGCGGGCCTGATCTGTTACGGCGTCTTCATGGTAGTTCGCGCCAAACTGGGCAAATTGAACAACTAGCCTGTTTGACGGTTGCGGGGGGCTCCCCCCAGGGCCGGCACGTCAGGGGACGGTGATCACGGCCACGGCGCGTTCGGTGGCATCGCGCAGTTCAACGCTTGCGATGCTCCCCAGCTGGAGCGGCGTGGCCCCGGTGACCTTGACCCTGCCGCTGGGAGTCGCCGTCCAGGCGCACGCCCGGTCCTCGCCGCCGTCGCGGTCCCGTACCCACAGGGACAGCGTCCCCTCGGCCGGGAGGCTGCTGCCGTTCACGGCAAGCTCTGTTCCCCAGGTCTTCCGGGCGAGGTCCACCCTGAACTGGAGGCCGCCGCCCGACTGCACCGAGTAGGTGGCGTCCGGCTGCGGGGGCCGGACCAAGAGCGGACCGCCCGCCAGGCCCAAGGCAAGGCACGCGGCGGCTGCGGCGGCTGCCAGCGCCGTCCACCGCCGTCGTAATGTCCGACGGCGGTGCGCCAGTTTGCGCAGCAGCGGCACCGGATCTGGGAACGGCGCCGGATCAGGCTGTCTCCGCGGCTCAGCCGTGAGCACCGCGGCGTCCGGCACGGGGAGGGCGTCGAGCAGCATGGGAATCTTCTCCAGGCCCGCAAGTTCATCGCGGCACTTCCCGCACTCCTGCAGGTGGGCCTCGAACGTTTCGAGGTCCTTGGCGTCCAGGCCGCCCAGGAGGTAGGCGCCCAGCAGCTGGTGCGGTTCCGCGGTGTTCACCGTTCCACCCCCATCTCGTCCAGGATGGTGCGCAACGCCCGCACGGCATAATAGGCGCGCGATTTGACCGTTCCGCTGGGGATGTTGAGCTGGACGGCGGCCTCGTTCACGGTGAAGCGCCGGTAGTGCAGGGCCACCAGGACGTCCCGGTGTTCCTTGCTCAGCCGGACCAGGGCCTCCTCGACCAGCACGCGGTTGAGGAGCTCGTCCACTTTCTCCATGACTGCTGCGGGCTCGGAGACGTCGCCTTCCAGCATTTCAGCCGGACGGCGCTGCGCCCTGCGGTAGTTGTCGATCATGATGTTCCGGGCCGTCCGGTACAGGTAGCTGCGCAGGCTCCCGGTGATCTCAGGCGTTTGCTGCCAGACGCGCAGCACGGTTTCCTGGACCACGTCCTCGGCGAGCTGCGGATCCCGGGAAACGCCCAGCACAAAGCGGCGCAGGGCAGGGCCGTGGTCGCGGTAGATGGACTTCACCACGTCCTCATCAAGCGGCACGCCGTCCCTCCTGCCGGGGTTCACCCACAGTTCTTTTATACGCCCGTAAAGACGCCGTGGTCCGGCGGAAGGTTCAATGCGCGGCGGGCGTGAACCAAACCCCGTCCCGGTGCGTCGTAAGGATTAGCGTCCGGTGATCCGACGCCGGGCCCAGCCAAGGAGCAACCCCATGAAACGCAACGTGGGCGCAGGCCTCGCCGCCCTGGCCCTTTCCGCGGCGCTGGCCGCCTGCGGCGGCAGCACCGGAACCGCACCGGCCACCACCGGTCCGGCGGCCACCAGTTCGGCAGCCACGGCGGGTCCGCCCGCCGCTTCTGCAAGCGCCAGTGCCGCCGTCGAGCTCAAGACAGCCTCCTCAACCGCGGGGGCCATCGTTGTGGATGCCAAGGGCATGAGCGTCTACTTCTTCACGAAGGATGTCAAGGACTCCGGAACCAGCGCCTGCACGGACGCCTGCCTTGCAGCCTGGCCGCCGGTCACCACCACGTCGGAACGGCCGTCCGCGGACGGCGTCAGCGGGGCGCTGGGCACCATCGCGACGCCGGACGGGAAGAAGCAGGTAACACTGGCGGGACTGCCGCTGTACTACTTCGCCAAGGACGCCAAGCCCGGCGACATCCTGGGCCAGGGCGTCAACAACGTCTGGTACCTGGCCAGCCCGTCAGGCGCCATGGTCAAGGCAGGCGGAGCAGCCTACTGAAAAGCGGGTTTAGGGCACCGGGACCGTGGGCAGTGTTCCGGGCAGCGTAATGTCCGACGGCCCGGGGACGGGGACCGGGGGGCGGCCGAGGCCTTCCGCAAGGTCGTCGGGAACGGCGGCGGGCAGCGTGCCCGATGCCGGTAGGTCGGCGGCGTTGCCCGGAGAGGCCTGGCCGGGGGCGGTTTCCGGTACTCCGGGCCCGTCGGAAGGCACAGCCGGGAGTCCGCCGGCCGGCACCGGATCCGGGCCGGGGGCTGGTACGGCCGGGGCAGTTGCCGGGCCGGCTGGATTCGCCGGGAGGGGCGCGGCGGGTTCGTCGGCCTGGTTGCCGGCAGGTGCTCCCCCGGAGCCGGTCATGAATGAGGTGATGCTGTGGCCCAGTTGGGTGAAGGACTCGCGGATCCCCTGGTCCGACGCCGCCGCAACAGCGCCGCCGGCACTCAGCGAGAGCGCCACGGACAGCGTGGTGAGCGCGACGCGCCGCTTGGCCCTGCGGCGTGCCGCCAGCTCGTCCGCGCGAGGGACGTCATCAAGGGTTGCGGCCGGTTGAGGGGCAGCAGCCACGGCCGGCATCATCAGCGCAGCGACCGCGGCGGAGGGCGCGGGAGTGGCGTCCGCGAGCGCACGAAGCTCCAGCAGCGCAGGGCGGAGCCGGGCGTCGTCGTCCATGCCTGCCTCGAGGAGCAGCTGGTTTACGAACGAGTCGCTGCGGGATGCTGCGGTGTCACTCATGATTGCCCTGGTTTCGTTGAAGCGTCTGTGCCTTGAGGTTGTGCAGGGCCCTGCGCTGGAGCTGCTTGACGGCTCCGGTGCTCTTGCCCATGATGCCGGCCACCTGTTCTATGGACAGGTCGGCCACTACGCGGAGGGCCAGGACTTCCTGGTGTTCATCGCTGAGTCCGTCCAGCATTGCGGCGGCGCCGCCATGAAGTTCAACGGCGTGTTCTTCTGCCGACGGCGTGGTCCTGGCGTCCAGCTCGGGATCGTAGGGGCTCAGCTGGGGCCTGCGCTCCAGCCGGCGGTAATAATCAACCATCCGCGCATGTGCCATGGAAAAAAGCAGTGACTTGGCGCCTTGAAGACCGCCCGTGAGATCGCCGATTTTCGGGTAGAAGGCAAGGAAGACGTCCTGGGTGACCGCCTCCGGATCATCCACCCCGCGCGCCCGGAGGTACCCCTGGACGGGGCCGGCGAAGGACCGGTAGGCAGCACCGAACAGCACAGCCGGATCTGTTCCGGCCGTACCCTCGAGTATGTCGGTCTCTTCTTGGGCCAAAGTGCTTAGCACCAGCGGCTCCTCCATCCCGGGACGCGGCTCATGCCTGTCCCGGTCTCGGGTTCGGACTGCCAGTCTCCATGGTGTTGCGTGCCGTCATTCGGCATCTGGTCCGGGCACGTTGCCGCACGTGCGGCTGGCGTTCGTGCAGACCCGGACTGCCGTACTGCGGGAACGGAGCCACTGCCGTTCCCGCAGTACAGACTACCGACTCGCGGTTAGCGGACCGAAACGGAGGGGGTGTCCACTACGCTGCCGGCTTCGGCGGGGACAGCCGGAACGGCGGGAACGGCGGGTTCGCCGTCGACACCGGGAACGGCGGGAACTGCCGGAACAGCAGGCGCTTCGGGAAGTTCAACATCAACAGCTGCGGACCCTGTAGCGGCGGCGCCGGCCTCGGCGGCGGCGTGAGCCTCGGCAACGACGTCGGCGCAGAAGCTTTCGATGTTTGCCTCGCCTTCAGCGGCGATCACCAGCGAGGAGAAGCCCTCGGAGGAAGCGTTGAGGCCGCCGTTGGTGAAGGCGGTGCACAGGCCGAAGGCTGCGGCGCCGGTTGCATCAACGGCAGTGTTGGCACCAGCGGAGGCGGAGGCCTGGGCGGAAGCGTTGTCGCCGGTAACGGTGGCGTCGCCTGCGGCTGCAGCGTCGGCGTCAGCGTCTGCGGAAGCGTCGGTGCCGGCAGCGGCGTCGGCAGTTGCCTGCGCGTCGCCTGCTGCTTCTGCTGCCAGCTTCGGGGCCGGTGCGCCGAAAAGGTCGTGGGCGGTCTGCTGCGCCTCGGCGGGGAGGACACCGGAAACGGCGGCGGCGCCGGTTCCGCCGACGGCAATGGTGCCTGCTGCCAGGACTCCGGCGGCTACTTTGCTGGTGGCAAGAACGGTGAACAACGACATAAGACACTCCAGAAACTAGACAACAGGTTTGATTCGGGCCCGGCGGGCGGACCCATCACCTCCTACATCGCAGGGGACGGCGGAAAGGTTACGGGTAGCCAAAAAATCTTTTCGCGGCCTCCTGCAGGAGGCTGCAGGGCGGCCGGGACCGGCAGCGCTACGATCGACCCATGCCTACGGATCCGGAACCAACAAAGAAGGCCAGCACCTGGCAAACAATGGTGGACAGCAATAAGTCGCTGCTTCTGCGGAAGACAGGCAAGGACACAGCTCACTGGGCAGGGCAGGCCCGCGCCGCCGGCATCAAGGACGACGGCGAGCTCCGCACCTGGATGCGGGACGGCTTCGGGGTGACGGGTTACGCCCGGTATGCAGTGTCTTGGGAAATGTTCGGATACCCGGAGTTCATGCTCCGGGACGCCGATGAACTGATCGACGGGCAGTACGCCAACCACCCCCAGTTAAGGCCCATCGCGGACGCCATCCTGGGCTGGGCGTCCGCCACCGAAGGCGTTCAGATCCAGATGCGGAAGGGCTACGTCTCACTGCACAGCCCGCGGCGCAAGTTTGCCCAGGTTACCCGCACCACCAATACGGCCGTGGATGTCACCCTCCGGCTCAACGCCCCTGCTGAAGGCAGGATCGAGGCAGCCAGGACCCGGGCGGACGATCCCTTCACCCGGAAGGTGCGCCTGACATCCGTGGACCAGGTGGACGACGAACTGCTGGACATCCTGGTGGCCGCTTTGGAGCAGAACAGCTGACCGGCTAAGGGCCCGGACCCGGGCACGCCTGGGACATGGCGGCCCGGGCCATCAAATGCCCGGCCAACAATGCCCCTAGGCGTTGGCCATCTCCGTGTCGGCTTCCTCGAACTCCACCGCGGCCACGATCTCCCGGGTTTCCGGGTTGATCATGAAGGCCTCGTCCTCCTCCTCCACCATGAGGAAGTCGCCGTGATCGGTGGAGAAGTGCCACGCAAGGACCCGCTCGCCGTCGTGGACGTAGTTGGGGTCGCCCATGGTGATCTTGAGGAGCTCATACCCCGCGATGCTGCAGAGCTCGCGGATGATGAGCTCAAAGTCGGGGGCCTCCTCCAGCGCTTCGGCTTCGGCCTGGGCCTTGCGCTCGGGCAGGTCGGTGATCATCGACACCAGCCGCTCGATGTACGCCCCGACCTCTTCGTCGTCAAGCACCAGCAGTTCAGCCTGGCCGCGCAGCCAGGCGGCGTTGAGCGCGGTGATGTTTTCGCTCTCCAGCAGCTCCTCGAACTCGCCGTCGAGCTCCTCCATCCGGAGGACGCCGTCGGGCGTGTCCTCCGTATCATCCAGGCCGCCGTCGAGGTAGTGCTCCTCGTCTTCTTCGGACAGGTCGTCGAACGCCTCAACTGCCCTGTTGAAGAGGTCAAGGTGGGCAGCGGCGCCCATGCCCGCCATGCCTTCGCGGATCAGCGTGTCAGTTTCGGACCTGTCGACTGCGGTGAACACGTACTGCGCGAAACCGCCCTCCAGGGCCTGGGTGAGGTAGAAGTCCACGTAGTAGCTGCGGACGGCCACGGGTGACATCTCTTCGGTCCGGAGCAGGGCGGTGTGCATGGCATCCACGATGCTGACGTTGGCCTCGACGACGTCCTCGTCGCTTGAGTCGATGCTGCTGCTGGTCAGGACGACGGGCTGCTGGCTGGTGATCATGGCAATCCTCACTGCTGTTGACGGGTGGTGCAGGGTACGTTTTCACGCTACGTCGGGCGGGCCGACGCGTTGCTGAGGAAGAAATGAACGTCGGGCGAAGTTTGCGGGGCGGAGAAGTTTCCGGCTCCGGGGACAGCCGGGGCCAGGCGCGAGCCGCGGGAACGGCGGCACGCCACGCCCGGCCGGCGAACTAAGATGGATCAGATAACCACCCACCGGCCGCGGCCCCCCGCGGCCTGCTGAAAGTAGCGCGCACCATTCCATCCCAACCGGACGAAAGTACGGCACTGGCAATACAGACCCCCGCCATCAACGACCGTTCCCTGGCGGCCGGGCTGGCGTATGCCATGGGCAGCCGCGTCTCGGGCATCTCGTTCGACGCCGCCACCGGGCTCATGCTGGGCAAGGTCCGCGGCGGGGCGGATGTGCCCTACTCCACCACTGCCAAGCTGGTCCGCAAGGCAGGCGGCTGGAGCTGCACCGTGGGCGTGTGCAGCTGCCCGGTCCGCAAGGACTGCAAGCACGTGGCCGCGCTGCTTTTCGCCGCCGAGGACAACCCCGCCATCCGCGTGCAGCTGCTGGCGCCGTCAACGTCCACACAGCTGTCCCGCAGCCCGTCCGCTCCCGCCCTGTCCGACTGGGAGCAGGCGCTCAGCCCGCTGATCTCGCAGGGAACCACTCCCTCAAGCGCCGGCGTTCCGCTGGCGCTGCAGTTCGAGATCGAAGAGCCAGCCCCGCATTTCTCCTACACCGGCCGGCGGGATCCGCTCCGCAGCGTGCGCCAGCTCAAGGCCCGGCCGGTGATCATGGGCGCCAAGGGCAAGTGGATCCGCGGCGACGTCTCCTGGACCACCCTGAACTACCTGAACTTCCGGCGCGAGTGCAACCCGGCGCACGTGGAGTGGATGCAGGAGTTCCTGGCCAGCCATTCCGCCGCTGCCGGCCGGACGTACAACCCCTCCGGCTTCTGGCTCAGCCTGAACTCCTACGCCGGCAAGAATCTGTGGAGCCTGCTGGCAGACGCCCGCAAAGTGGGCCTCGCCCTGGTGCATTCCCGCGGCACTGAACCGGTGCGGCTCGCTGAAGCCCCTGCCGCCGTCGGCCTTAATCTGGGCCGCTACGGCTCCCCGGCCACGGAACCTTCCGCCGGTGCCGCCGCAGGTTCCCAGGGCACCACAGCCGCCGACGGCGGGCTGGAGCTGGTGCCCACCATCACCGTGGAGGGGGCCGAGGTTGATCCGGCGTCCGTGGGGACCATCGGCCGGCCCGCCCACGGAATCTTCTTCACCGCCGGAGAAGCGTCGTTGCCCGGCGTCCCCGACCCCGACGGGATCATCACCCTTGCACCGCTGGAAAGCGGACTGAGCGAGGAGCTGCTGGCGTTCGTGACGGCCGGCAGCACCCTGCACATCCCGGCCAAGGACGAATCGCGCTTCCTGACCGGTTTTTATCCGAAGCTGAAACAGACTGCCCGGGTCACTGCCCGGGACGAGTCCGTCGAGCTGCCGGCGCTGGCTGTCCCCACCCTGTCCCTGCTGGCAAACTACGGCGCGGACCACCGGGTGCGGCTGCACTGGGAGTGGCACTACAAAACGGGAACCCTTGTCACCGCCCAGCCCCTCTGGCGCCACCCCGGGGACCATGGATACCGCGACGACACCGCCGAGGCACGCATCCTGGAAGGCATCGGCCAGCCGTGGGACATGGTGCCGGCGCTGGGTGAGTCCGCCGCCGGCGGCTGGGGCACCCCCCGGCTCGCGGCCTCCGCCGAGCTGAAGGGCCTGGACACCCTGGCCTTCACCGAGGAGGTCCTGCCGCGCCTGCGCGAGGCGCCCGACGTCGAGGTGGACACCGTGGGCGACATCGCCGACTACCGCGAGGCCGAGGAAGCTCCGGTGGTGTCCATCTCCACCAGGGCCACCGAGCAGCGCGACTGGTTCGACCTCGGCATCCAGATCTCGCTGGAAGGCCAGCCGGTGTCCTTCGCCGCGGTGTTCTCAGCACTGGCCGCCGGGCAGACCAAAATGCTGCTACCCAGTGGCGCCTATTTCTCCCTGGACCTGCCCGAGCTGCACCAGCTGCGCGCGCTCATCGAGGAAGCCCGCTCGCTGCAGGACAACAAGGATGCGCCGCTGCAGATCAGCCGCTTCCAGGCCGGCCTCTGGGATGAGCTGGCCCAGCTGGGGGTGGTGGACGAGCAGGCGGCCGCGTGGCGGTCCGCGGTGGGCGGCCTGCTGGAGGGCGGCATGGACGGCCTGCCGCTCCCCGCCACCCTCAACGCGGAGCTGCGCCCGTACCAGCTGGAGGGCTTCAACTGGCTCACCTTCCTGTACCGGCACAGCCTGGGCGGCATCCTCGCTGATGACATGGGCCTCGGCAAGACCGTGCAGGCGCTGGCCCTGATGTGCGCCGCCAAGGAGCTGGCGCTGGCGGCAGCTGATTCAGCGTCCGACGCCGGCGCTCCCTTTTTGGTGGTTGCGCCCACCAGTGTGGTGGGCAACTGGGCCGCGGAGGCGGCGCGCTTTGCGCCCGGCCTGAAGGTGCATGCCGTCAGCGAGACGTTCGGAAAGAGCGGCCAGGACGCCGCGGAGGTCCTGGCCGGGGCGGACATCGTGATCACGTCCTACGCCCTGTTCCGGATCGATTACGAGGCCTACGCTTCACGCACGTGGTCCGGCCTGGTGCTGGACGAGGCGCAGTTCGTGAAGAACCACCAGTCCAAGGCGTACCAATGCGCCCGCAAACTGCCGGCGGCGTTCAAGCTGGCCATCACGGGCACGCCCCTGGAAAACAACCTCATGGAGTTCTGGGCCCTGACGTCGATTGTTGCACCGGGGCTGTTTTCCAGCCCCAAGCGCTTCGCCGAGTACTACCAGAAGCCGGTGGAAAAGAACGGTGACAAGGGGCAGCTGGACAAGCTCCGCCGCCGGGTCCGTCCGCTCATGATGCGCCGCACCAAGGACCAGGTGATCAAGGACCTGCCGCCCAAGCAGGAGCAGATCCTGGAAGTGGTGCTGAACCCGCGCCACCAGAAGGTGTACCAGACCCACCTGCAGCGCGAACGGCAGAAGATCCTGGGGCTGATCGAGGACGTGAACAAGAACCGGTTCACCATCTTCCAGTCGCTGACCCTGCTGCGCCAGCTGAGCCTGGACGCCTCGCTGATTGACCCGTCGCTCTCCGGCGTGCGCTCAAGCAAGCTGGACGTGCTGTTCGAGCAGCTGGAGGACCTGGTGGCGGAGGGCCACCGCGCCCTCATTTTCAGCCAGTTCACCGGCTTCCTGGGCAAGGTGCGGGAGCGCCTGGACGAGGAAAAGATCGAGTACTGCTACCTCGACGGCGGCACCCGCAACCGTGCGGACGTGGTCAACGAGTTCAAGAACGGCAGCGCGCCGGTGTTCCTGATCTCGCTGAAGGCCGGCGGGTTTGGGCTCAACCTCACGGAGGCGGATTACGTGTTCCTGCTGGATCCCTGGTGGAACCCGGCCTCGGAGGCGCAGGCCGTGGACCGGACCCACCGGATCGGGCAGGCCCGGAACGTGATGGTCTACCGGCTCGTGGCCAAGGACACCATCGAGGAAAAGGTCATGGCCCTGAAGGCCCGGAAGTCGCAGCTGTTTTCGGATGTCATGGAAGGTGACGCCCTTGCGGGCGGAGCCATTACTGCGGAAGACCTTGCCGGCCTGTTCAAGGAGTAGCGGCGAAGGCGGGGCTTCGTGCCCTACGTACGGTTCAGGGCTGCGCTTCAACCCTGAAACCGGCAGAGCGGCCGGGCGCTGCCGGCTTCCCGATTGCGATCTGCACCGCTGTGGGAGGCTCCCCGGATCGGTGTTCCTGGGAGTGGCAAAAGGGCCAGGCCCCCGGAACTATAAGCCAGCTGCTGCTGGCACCGGTCCGGAGGCTGGCCCTCTGCCTGACTCGTCATCCGGATGGCATGCAGCCGGACTTCTTGGGTATCCCTACACGCGCTGCGGAGAGCCCAGCTCCACCGGATCCTCATCCGTAAGGTACGCGAGCTCGGAGTGTGCTGCGAGGTCGATGCCGCGCATCTCGTCCTCGGGATTGATCCGCAGGCCAATCGTCTTGTCCAGGATCTTTGCGAGGACCCAGGTGATGCCGAACGAGTAAACCAGCACCGTCACAGTGGCGAGGGCCTGGACACCGAGCAGTTCCACGCCGCCGCCGTAGAAGAGTCCGCTGACTGCGTTCGGTGCTGCGTCGGTGGCGAAGAGGCCGATCAGCAGGGTGCCAAGGATGCCGCCCACAAGGTGGACGCCAACAACGTCGAGCGAGTCGTCGTAGCCGAGGCGGTACTTCAGTTCAATGGCCAGCGAGCATACGGCCCCGGCGATCGCCCCGATGGCCAGGGCGCCCAGCGGGCTTACTGAGCCGCAGGCGGGGGTGATGGCCACGAGCGCTGAGATCAGGCCGGACGCTGCACCCATGCTGGTGGCTGCCCCGCGGCGGAGCCGTTCCACCAGGGACCAGGCCAGGAGGCCTGCCGCGGCAGCTACGGCGGTGTTGAGGAAAACCACCGACGCCGACTGGCCGGCGGACAACGCGGAGCCGGCGTTGAAGCCGAACCAGCCCACCCAGAGGAGGCCTGCGCCCACCAGCACCAGCGGGCGGCTGTGCGGCTTTGCATGCTCCACTTTCGGCCAGCCGGAGCTCTTGCCGAGCACCAGGGCCAGCGCCAGGGCTGCCGCGCCGGCATTCATGTGCACGGCGGTTCCGCCGGCGAAGTCGATGGCCTTGATCCCGCTGGCGATCCAGCCGCCGGTCACGCTGCCGTCCGCCGAAGTGAAGGCGAAGACCCAGTGCGCGATGGGGAAGTAGACGATTGTGGCCCAGATGCCGGCGAACAGCATCCAGGCGCCGAACTTCATGCGGCCCGCTGCTGCGCCTGCCACCAGCGCCGTGGTGACGCAGGCGAAGAACAGCTGGAAGGCGGCAAACAGGATGACCGGGATGGACGCCTCCTCATCCGCGGCCAGCAGCTGCCCCATGCCGGGGAATTCGGTGACGTCACCGATCAGCCCCAGACCGCCCACCGAGTTTCCGAAGGCCATCGAGTACCCGAACAGTGCCCAGAGGACGGCCACCAGGCTGGCGCCGCCAAAACACATCATCATCATGTTGAGAATGCGGCGCGACCCCACCATGCCCCCGTAGAACAGGGCCAGGGCGGGGATCATCATGCAAACCAGCGCCGAGCTGGCCAGTATCCAAGCGACATTTCCCGAATCCATGGGAAACCCCTTTCGTGATGCGAAGAGAGAACGGAAATCGCCCGTTGAGGCACTCCGGGGGAGGGACGCGGAGTCAGTACCACGTTCATCGGAGGGCAGCTATTGCCGTCTGGTTCCAACTGTAGGGCGGCCGTGATGGGGTGGGTTTCCGGTGTGTTAAATCATCGTTTCAGTCAGCCGCATGCGAGTTTCAGGCGTCCCGCTGAGCGCAGGAGCAGTGGTCCCTTGAGCGAAACCTGAGCTGATGTCCGCACACCGGCTCCCTGCCGTTCACTGCATATTCACAATCCTGTCAGTGGCGCGGTGTGGATTGGAGATACCTTTTACTCCGCACCCTGAATTGAGCATCCCCGTGCCACCCGTGTCCCTACTGCGCCAAGGCGCCGGGCTTCTGTTATTGGTCATCATGTTCCTGGTATCCGGGGGCCTTCCCGCCTCCGCCCATGTCAGGGATTCGACGGGATACTCGGATATCACGGCCAATGGGGCAGAGGTTTCCTACGCGCTGAGCCTCGAATACGAAATGCTGGCGCGGGCGGTAGACCTTGGGCCGGAGGCCTTGTCGGCCAGCGACGACACCCAAAGGCGTGCTGTCCTGATGGCTGCGACGGGCAACCTCGAAGCCTACCTTTCGGAGCGGGTCACCATCTTCCTCGACGGGGCATTGTGCAAGCCCGCATTGGAAGGTACGGCCATCAGGAGCCGTGAAGAGGTTCCCTACGCCGAGCTGGACCTGGCGTACGACTGCGGCGGGTCCTCCGGCTCCTACCTGGTCAAATACGGCGTCTTCAGCGCCGGCGACGCCGCAGCCGATGACCATTCGAACATTGTGGAATACAGCCTGGGCGGCCACGAAGGCCAGACGGTCCTGGACAGCGGCCACACGGAATTCACTGCCGGCGGAGGGTCCGTGGTAACAGCCGCCGCCCGCTTCGGGGCCATGGGCGTGGAACATATTCTGTCAGGTCTGGACCACGTGCTGTTCGTCGTCGCCCTGGCCCTGGGCGCGGCCACCCTGCGGAGCCTACTGGGGGTGGTCTCCATGTTTACCCTGGCGCACAGCGTGACCCTCATCAGCGCCCTCCTCGGCTGGATCAGCGTTCCCTCAGAGGTGGTGGAACCGCTGATCGCCCTGTCCATTGCCTTCGTAGCCATCGAAAACCTGCTGGGCGCAACGCGCCGGCGCCTGCCGGTGGTGTTCGTCTTCGGCCTGCTCCACGGGCTGGGGTTCGCCGGATCCCTCCGCGTCACCGAAGATTTCAGTTGGAGCCTGGCCACGTCCCTGCTCAGCTTCAACGCCGGAATCGAGGCGGGGCAGGCGCTGCTGCTCCTTGCCGCCTTTCCCCTGATCCTGCTCGTGCGCCGGAGCGGCTGGTCCGTTCCGGTGTTGCGTGGGGCGACCGTCGCGGTCGCAGCTGTTGGTCTCTTCTGGTTCATTGAAAGGTTCCTTTTCGCATGAAACTCACACGCCCGGTACCCGACGCGGGTTCCGGGAAGCGCAACCTACGCCTGGCCCTCTATGCCGGCACAGCCGCCCTCGGCGGCCTTGTCATCGCCGCACCGGTGAGCACCGCCGTCGGCGAGGCCCTCAATCCCCCTTTGGCAGCGGTCTCCGGCACGGTCTTCGAAGACCGCAACGGCAACGATGCCTTCGACCCGGGCGAGCCTGCCCTTCCCGGCGTCTCCGTGTCCGACGGCGCCACAATCGCAGTGACCGATGCCAACGGCAAGTACAGCCTGGAGACGCGAACGGAGCGGCGGAACACGGATATCGTCTTCATCACCCAGCCCGCCGGATACTCCGTGGGCACCGACGAGTTCATGGCCCCCCGTTTCTACCGCAATCTGGGCCTCCTGGCAGCGGACGAGAAGAAGACTGCCGACTTCGCGCTGACCAAGGACGCGAAGTCGGCGCAGAGCAACTTCACTTTCGGCAACATCGCCGACCCGCATGTGAACGCGCAACTCCCGGAACAGATCCAGGAAATCAACGCGACGGGCCAGGAACTCGGCTTCATCCAGGTAAGCGGTGACCTCACCAACAACGCCACCGACGCCGAATTCAACGCTTACAAGGCCGCCACCGCCCTGTCCAAGGTTCCGGTGTGGCCTGCCGTGGGCAACCATGAATACGCCTCCGGAACCGGCTACGCCAACCGCATCAACAACTACCGCAACCACGTGGGCCCCGAGTGGTACTCCTTTGACTACGGGAACCGCCACTTCCTGGTGCTTGAAAACAACGGCAGCGCCCCCTTCGACGAGCAGCTGGCGTGGGCAAAAGAAGACCTGGCCAAGAACGTCGGGGACAAGGAACTGGTGGTCCTGGCACACCAGCCGATGAACGTGCCCTTCGGCTCGCAGAACATGTACGACCAGTACGGCGCCCTGCTGGAGCAGTACAAAGCCCAGCTCATCCTGGTAGGCCATGAGCACTCCAACGACGTGGAGCCGGACAGTGCGTTCGCGGGCACTGCCAAGCACGTCCAGACCACCTCGAGCTCCTACAGCATCGACAACTCACCTCGCGGCTTCCGCTACGTGTCCATGACGGACGAATCCTTCGAAAACCCGGTCCGCAACTACGGCGCGGAGAAGGACCTGACCATCACCAGCCCGGCTGACGGCAGCACCGTTCCCCTGGACGGTTTTCCGGGCATCCAGGCGAACGCCTACGACACCACGGACGCTCCCGTGAAGGCCCAGTTCAGGATCGACGGCGGTAACTGGCGCCCGCTGGCATCCACCGGCGAGTTCACCTGGCATTCCGACCTGCAGGGTGACCTGCGGAAGGTGGGCAAGCACACCCTCGAGGTCCAGGCCACGGACGCCACCGGAGCCTCTTGGACCAAAACCTCTACATTCACCTTCACCGCTGACAAGGCCATCACCCCGGTGAAGGGCGCCGACTGGTCACAGCACCACGGCGACCAAGGCCACACCGGCGTCACGGCAGACCGCATTGATGCAGGACAGCGCCTGGCCTGGTCCTACCGGACGGAGGGCACCTTCCTGACGGGTTCACCCGCGATCGTCAACGGCGTGGTCTACGCCGGCACCCGGGACGAGAACGGCGAGGGCAACAGCGCGGTGCACGCAGTGGACCAGGCCACCGGCAAGCAGCTGTGGAGCTACACGGTGCCGTCCTCGGTGCACGGAAGCATCGCCGTCTCCGACGGGCTGGTCTTTGTTCCCACCCTCCGCGGCAGCCTCTTCGCCGTTGACGCCGCCACGGGGCAGCTGAAGTGGCAGCATGATCCGGAGCCCGCGCCCGAAGGCTACAACCAGCGCACGTACGGCTACTACGGCGTGACCGTGGCCGACGGCAAGGTCCTCTACCCGTACCAGACGCGCCACGGCGAAGCGAAGCAGGGGCTCCTGATAGCCCTGGACGTGAAGACCGGCTCGCGGGTATGGGCTTCGCCGATGAGCGGCAGCACCATGAGTGACGGAACGCCTGCAGTGGCCGATGGCCGCGTGTACGTGGGCAACCAAACGGCGGACCGCGTCATGGCCTACGACCTGGCTACCGGCCAGTCGCTGTGGACAGGAGCTGCCACCCTGGGCGGCTGGCAGGACGGCATTCCCTCCGCAGCTGACGGCCGCGTCTACATCGGCTCCGGCAACGGGATCATTGCCCGGGACGGCGCCACAGGCCAGACCCTGTGGACCTACCGGAGCCAGCACCCGTCCTTGGTCAACGGCAACGCCACCCCGGCCGCGCCCGCCATTGCCGGCAATGTCATTTACATGGGCTTCCCCTCGGGTGCCGTGACGGCCCTGGACGCCACCACCGGCGCAGTGCTGTGGGACCGGCTGCTTCCCGGTGAGCGGTACCGGGGAGGCGTGCACACCTCGCCTGCGCTGAGCGGTGACACCCTTTTCGTCGGAGCGAACAACGGCAACTTCTACGCCCTGGATGCCCGCACCGGCCAGCCCCTCTGGCAGCACAACATCGGCACATGGGTGGCAGCGGGCCCCGCAGTCAGCGGCAACACCGTTGTGGCAGGCGCCCTGGACGGCAACCTCTACGCCTTCACCCCCGGCGGCACCGCCGCCGAACGTTGGTCCTCCGTTTCGGGGACGGTAACCCAGGCGGGCACCGGCCAACCGGCGTCAGGGATCACCGTCCAGGTGATGCGTGACGGCGTCCCGGCGGGCACCACCACCACCGCAACTGACGGAACGTACCGGCTCGGCCTTGAACAGGGCGCCGGCACATACACTGTCCAGGCTGCCCAGCTCGGTTCGGCCACAGCCGCCAAGCAGATCGAAGTGCCGGCAGGGCAGTCACCAACCGTGGACCTTGAATTGCGACCGGTGAACGTGGATGCCAGCACGGGCAAGCGCCTGGCCGGCAGCCTGGTGGAAGCCGGAGTCCAGGACATCGTGATCGAAAACAGGAAACTGGCCCTGGCCATTTCCAGGGTGTTCAATGACCCGCAACTGGACCAGTCCACTGCCGGCAAGCCGCTGGACATGGCCATCACCGGCCAGCCGGACCAGTTGGACTGGATCAACCTGCCGTACGTTGCCACAGCTGAACCTACAGGCGGGAATGCGTGGGCGCAGACCCAGGTCCGCACCGATTCCGTGGAAATCCTGGAGAACACCGGCGAGCGCGCCGTTGTCCGGGCATCGGGTACCTCCGCGGAGCACCCGGGACTCATGGTGACCACAACCTATTCGGCGAATGCCGGGGACCAGTGGATCACGGCGAAATCAGAATTCCGGAACACCTCCCAGGCTGCGCTTCCGCTCTGGGTTGGTGACGCCATGGACCATGACGGCACCGGCCAGCGAAGCGGCGTGGCCGGCCACCCCGTAATCAACACGGGCACCGCGGCCAGCTATGAGCCCAACGGAAACTGGATCGGCCAGGCTGGAACAGGTGCGGACCAGCAGACGTACGGGCTGGTCTACACGGCGGAGAGCGGCAGGTTCACCGGATACGGCTTCCGCAACTGGATCATGAGCAAGTTCCAGGTTGAGATCCCCGCCGGCGGCAGCCACACCCTGGACCGCCGGATTGTGGTGGCACCCAACGGGGGAGCTGAAAACCCGTTCGCGGTACTCGACCAATTGGCCGCCCAATAGGTTAGGCACCACACAAGACCATCAGGGGGAGGGCCGGCTCACGGCACTCCCCCTGATGCGTTCCTGAAACAGGACCTCGTCGCGGTGATTTTGGGCGGTCGCCCGCCGACCACCTCGCTAATCATCCTTGTGCTCCTTTGCCAAAGGCGTATCGTGTCCGGCATGACTGCCGGTGCCGTCAACGGCTGAGAGAACTCCCCAACCCAAGTACCAGTAACACCGACACAAGATAAGGAAAATCCGTGAGCCACGAGCAGTCCCCCGGACAGCATGCCGCATCCCGCGAAGAACCACGGCCCGCCGAACTGAGGGTGGGCGTGGTAGGCATCGGCTGGGCCGGCCAGCAGCACCTGAAGGCCTACCACTCCCTTGACGGCGTCAGCATCGTTTCGCTTGCCGGCATGGAGCAGGAACTCCGCGACTCGCTGCAGGCCGAATACGCCATTCCGAACGGATTCGCGGACTGGAAAGACATGCTGGACCACGGCGGACTCGACGCCGTCAGCGTGGCAGTGCCAACCTTCCTGCACGCCCCCATCACCGTCGCCGCCCTGGAACGGGGAATCCACGTCCTGAGTGAGAAGCCCATCGCCCGCAACGCCGTCGAAGGCCAAGCCATGGTGGACGCTGCCCGCAAGGCCGGGCGCGTCTTGGACGTCGCCTTCAACCACCGCCGCCGCGGCGACATCCAGGCGCTGAAGGGCGTCATCGATGCGGGCGGGCTTGGCCGGCCGTACTACGCCAAGGCATCCTGGCTGCGCCGCTCCGGCATCCCTACCCTGGGCAGCTGGTTCACCAACCCGGAACTTGCCGGCGGCGGACCGCTCGCGGACATCGGCGTCCACGCCCTGGACTATGCACTGCACCTGCTGGGCGAACCGAAAGTTGTGGCAGTCTCCGCCGCCACCCACTCCGAGCTGGGCCCGCACGGGCGCGGCGGCGGCAGCGCCTACTCCGCCCTGGCATCCAGCCACGCGTTCGACGTGGAGGACTTCGCCTCGGCGTTCCTCCGGCTCGAGGGCGGCGGAACCCTGGTGATCGAGGCGAGCTGGGCCACCTACCGGGAAACGGACGACCTCCTGGACTTCACGGTTTACGGAACCGACGGCGGCGCGGAGCTCAAGGTGCAGGGCGCGCCTTTCCCGCCTGTGGGCCAGCTGCGGGTGTTCACGGACAAGGACGGCGAAAGCGCCGACTACGTCCCGCCGGTACTGCCCGGCCGCGCCCACGATGCAGTGGTGGAAGACTTTGTATCGGCAGTCCGCGGCGGCGGGGCAACCTGGGCAGAGCACGACGGCTCGCTGGCGCTCTACCGGGCCCAGATCATCGACGCGTGCTACAAGTCAGCGCTGGAGCAGAGGGAGGTTCGGCTCTAATGAACGGCAAACTGAGGATCCGGGTGTGGAACGAAGGTGTCCACGAGGCCATCAACGAGCCATCCCACATCGGGGAGATCTACCCTGAGGGCATCCATGGCGCCATCGCCGCGGGACTCCGTTCCTTCTACCCCGAGGCAGACATAACGACGGCGGTCCTGGCCACCGATGATCAGCATGGCCTTGACGAGGAGGTGCTCGCGGAGACGGACGTCCTGCTGTGGTGGGGACACATGGCCCATCATGAGGTGAGCGATGCCGTCGTCGAACGCGTCCACCGGCACGTCTTGGGCGGCATGGGCCTGATCGTGCTCCACTCGGGGCACTTCGCCAAGGTGTTCACCAGGCTGCTGGGCACCAGCTGCTCGCTCGCCTGGCGGAACGACGGCGAGCGAGAGCTCGTGTGGACCGTGAAGCCCTCGCACCCCATCGCCGAAGGCGTGGACAGCCCCATCGTCATCCCGGAGCAGGAGATGTACGGCGAGCTGTTCGATATCCCGGAGCCGGACGACCTCATCTTCATCAGCTCCTTCGCGGGCGGCGAGGTGTTCCGTTCCGGCGTCACGTTCACCCGGGGCAAGGGACGCATCTTCTACTTCAGCCCCGGCGACCAGGAGTACCCGGTGTACCACAACCCGCAGGTCAAGCGGGTCCTGGCCAACGGCGTGAAGTGGGCGGCCCGCCCCGGCCTGCACCGCTCGGCCCCGGAGGTCACCAACCCGGCCCGGGACTGGTTCAGCTAGGGCTGGCCCGCGTAGGTGAGTCACGCCGCCCGCGGCCTGGGAACCCTGGCGACAGCAGCTGCGGGTTTTCCCATAGCCGGTGCCGGTGCCGGTGCCAGCGGGTACAACTCGGGGATGACTACCCCGGCACTGGTGCCAGGCCCCGAGGTAACCGTCGCCGCGCGCAAAACCGGGGAACCCGCCGTCGGCCGCTCCTAGTTTCACCCCGCCGGCGCGCCGCGGCAGCCGCACCGTGGAATACTTCCGTACAGGTTTTGCATGCCGGATCCGCCGGCACACCGGAAGGGGTCTGGGCCATGGAGGAATTCGCCAGTGTGGACGAAACAGTGCGGCAGCACGTCGTCGATGCCCTCGCGCAGGCGGGCACCGCCCCCGATCGCGCCTTTCAGCAGCGGTTCGACGCGCACTTCCCGGACCTGTGCCGCCTCTTCAGCACGCTGTACGGATCCCGGCCGGACTGGCAGGACCAGCTGGCCGCTTTGGTGGTCCAGGGTGCGCGTTCGTGGGAGGAACGCCGGGCCGAGCTGAAGGCCCTGGACGCCGAACGGGAGGCCAACGGCGGCTGGTTCCTGTCCAACAACATGCTCGGCGGCGTCTGCTATGTGGACCGGTACGCAGAAAGCCTGGAGGGGCTGCGCAGCCACATCCCGTACTTCAAGGAGCTGGGCCTCACCTACCTGCACCTCATGCCGCTGTTCCTGGCGCCCGAGCCGCACTCCGACGGCGGCTACGCAGTCTCCAGCTACCGCCAGGTCAACCCGAAACTGGGCACCATGGAACAGCTTCGTGAGCTTGCCTCCGAGTTCCGCGCCCACGGCATCAGCCTGGTGGTGGACTTCATCTTCAACCACACGAGCGACGAACACGAGTGGGCCCGCAAGGCGGCTTCGGGGGATCCGGAATACAGCGACTACTACTGGATCTTCCCGGACCGCACCATGCCGGACGCCTTCGAGCAGAACGTCCGAGAAATCTTCCCGGAAAACCACCCGGGGTCCTTCATCCGGATGGAGGACGGCCGCTGGGTCTGGGCAACCTTCCACACCTACCAATGGGACCTGAACTATTCCAACCCGGACGTCTTCCGGGCCATGGCCGGGGAGATGCTCTTCCTGGCCAACCAGGGCGTGGACATCCTGCGCATGGATGCCGTG
This sequence comes from Arthrobacter sp. PGP41, assembly GCF_002953935.1. Lineage (NCBI taxonomy): Bacteria > Bacillati > Actinomycetota > Actinomycetes > Micrococcales > Micrococcaceae > Arthrobacter > Arthrobacter sp. PGP41. The sequence goes on from NZ_CP026514.1 coordinate 3,945,845, forward strand.
GCGTTCATCTGGAAGCAGCTGGGCACCCCTTGCGAAAACCTGCCCGAGGCCCACATCCTCCTCCAGGCCTTCAATGCCGTCTGCCGGCTGGCCGCGCCGTCGCTGCTGTTCAAGTCCGAGGCAATCGTGCATCCGGACGAGGTGGCCCTCTACATCGATCCGGCCGAGTGCCAGCTCTCCTACAATCCGCTCCAGATGGCGCTGATCTGGGAATCCCTGGCCACCCGGGACGTCTCGCTGCTGGCACAGGCCCTGAAGCGGCGGCACAACATCCCGGACGGCACCTCCTGGGTCAATTACGTGCGCAGCCACGACGACATCGGCTGGACCTTCGCCGACGAGGACGCGGCAGAGCTGGGCATCAACGGCTTCGACCACCGACGTTTCCTGAACTCCTTCTACGTCAACCGCTTCCCCGGCAGCTTCGCCCGCGGCGTCCCGTTCCAGGACAATCCCAAGACCGGCGACTGCCGGATTTCAGGTACCACGGCGTCCCTGTGCGGCATGGAAGTGGACCCGGCCGAGGCGGTGGAGCGGATCCTCCTTGCCCACTCGGTGGCCTTCAGCACCGGCGGCATCCCGCTCCTGTACCTGGGGGACGAGGTGGGGCAGGTCAACGACTACGGGTATGCAGAAGAGGAAGGGCACGACGCCGACAGCCGCTGGGTGCACCGGCCCCACTACCCGGCGGGCCAGTACGCCCTCCGCCACGACCCGTCCACCCCCGCGGGCGCGGTGTACGCCGGCTTGAAGCGGATGATCGAGGTCCGGGCGGCCACGCCTGAACTGGCCGGTACCCGGCTGGTCGATTTTGCCACCAACAACCGTTCCGTCCTTGCCTACCAGCGGCCCGGTGCCGCGGGTGAAACACGGGTCCTGGCCCTGGCCAACTTCAGCGACCACCCCCAGGCCCTGCCCGCCGAAACATTCTCCGGATACTCCCCTGCCGCCGTCGACCTTCTCTCCGAAGCCGCGCTGCAGCTGGACGAGGGAATTACGCTCCTCCCCCGCCAGTACCTCTGGCTGCGCGTCACTCCCGTTTAGCCCGTCCCATCCCAACTAGGTAGCGCTAAGTGTCGTTTTGGCCGCCCAAAACGACACTTAGCGCTACCCAGTTGGGCGGGCGGGGGCGGGGCGTGAAACCATACGGATCATGGCCCAGAAGATTGCGTACCAGGGTGAGCCCGGCGCCAACTCCAATATCGCGTGCAAGCAGATGTTCCCCGACATGGAAAGCGTGCCGTGCGCGAGCTTTGAGGACGCGTTTGAACTCGTGTCCAGCGGCGAGGCCGAGCTGGCCATGATCCCCATCGAGAACTCCATCGCCGGCCGGGTGGCGGACATCCACATCCTGCTGCCGCAGTCCAACCTGCAGATCGTCGGCGAGTTCTTCCTGCCCATCCACTTCGACCTGCTGGGCATCCCGGGCAGCACCATCGAAGGTGCCACCGAGGTGCACAGCCACATCCACGCCCTGGGCCAGTGCCGCAGGCTCATCCGCGAGCACGGCCTCAAGCCCGTCATCGCCGGCGACACCGCGGGTTCCGCCCGTGAAGTCAGCGAGTGGAACGATCCGCGCAAGCTGTCCCTCGCTCCCCCGCTCGCCGCGCAGATTTATGGCCTGGAGGTGCTGGCTTCGCGGGTTGAGGACGACCCCTCCAACACCACGCGCTTCGTGGTCCTGGCCCGGGAAAAGGAGCTGCCGGCGCGGGATGAGCTTCCCGGACCGGCAGTCACCAGCTTTGTGTTCCGTGTCCGCAACGTCCCCTCGGCCCTGTACAAGGCGCTGGGCGGCTTCGCCACCAACGGCGTGAACATGACCCGGCTGGAAAGCTACATGGTGGGCAACGAATTCGCGGCCACCATGTTCATGGCCGACGTCGAAGGCCACCCCGGGGACCTGCCGTTGAAGCTGGCCCTCGAGGAACTGGACTTCTTCACCACCGAGGTGCGGATCCTGGGCGTCTACTCCGCCGCGGACTACAGGACTGCTCAGACCGTCAGCGGCTGACCCGCTGCATGGCGCGGCTTCAGGAGACCGTCGAAGAACTCTGCCAGCTCCGCCGTCGCCGTGAGTGGCAGGACGTTGGCCACGTACTGGTCCGGGCGGACCACCACCACCACGCCGCCGCGGTCCAGGCCCCGCAGCTCGAAGATGTCCGCCTTGGGATCGGTGCCGTACACCTTCTCGTAGTCGGTCAGCTTGAACGGGCCCACCTGCGGCTTGAACACCGCCGGCACCGCGTTGATGTCAACGGCCGTGTGGGGCTGCTGGTAGACCACCTTCACGTCGAACCAGGCGTCGGGATCAGCGTCCGACGGCGTCGCGGCCAGCGGTGACTGCGGCGAGTTCGCCAGCCACTCAGCGAAGTCCGCGACACCTGAGTGCCCGCCTGCCGGTGCCGCGTCGGCGAAAACGTAGATCCGCCACCGGCCGTCCGCGGTTGCATGGTGGCCCAGGTGCATCGGGTTGGTGTCGCTGACCCGGACCACCGGCGCCGATTTGAAGCGCTTGCCCACGGGAAAGCCCGTGGCGAGGGCCTGGTGGTCAGCGGGCGCAACGAGCATCGAGGGGGCGTACTCGGTCATGAACCCGGCAGGGAACTCGGCGGTACGCACATAGAAGTCCTCCAGGTCCGAGGGGTGGGCGAACTCCTCGGGCTTCTTCGCCATCATGGCGGACCACTCTTTGTCGAAGTCGATGAGGTTCTTCGCCACCACCTGCCGCTCCTCCGAATAGGTGGAGAGCAGCGCTTCCGGGCTGCGGCCTTCGAGCACGTGCCCCAGCTTCCACGCCAGGTTGAAACCGTCCTGCATCGAGACGTTCATCCCCTGGCCCGCCTTGGCGCTGTGCGTGTGGCAGGCGTCGCCGGCGATGAAAACCCGCGGGGTCCGGGTACCGCGCTCCTCCGGAAGGACGTCGTCGAACCTGTCCGTCAGCCGGTGCCCCACCTCGTACACGCTGTGCCAGGCGACGTCGCGGACGTCCAGCGTGTAGGGATGGAGAATCTCGTTGGCCTTGTGGATGATCTGCTCGATGGTGGTGCTGCGGACGGCGTGCTTGGTGCTGGGGTCCACTATGCCGAGGTCCACATACATCCGGAAGAGGAAACCCCCCTCGCGGGGGATCAGCAGGATGCTGCCCTTTTCGCCCTGGATGGCGCATTTGGTGCGGATATCTGGGAAGTCCGTGACCGCCAGGACATCCATGACACCCCAGGCGTGGTTGGCGGTGTCTCCGGCCAGGTGGCAGCCGATCGCTTCCCGGACCTTGCTCCTGGCGCCATCCGCGCCGATGACATATTTGGCGCGGACCGTGCGTTCCTGGCCCTCGTCCGGGGCCGAGGTGCGGAGCAGGGTTGCCCGCACGGGGTACTCCCCCTCGTCCTCGACCACCAAGCTGCGGAATTCGTAGCCGTAGTCCGGGGTCAGCCGGGTGGGGGAATTCGCCGCGACCTCGGCAAAATAGTCCAGCACGCGGGCCTGGTTGACGATCAGGTGCGGGAACTCGCTGATGCCCGTTTCGTCGTCCACCGCCCGGGCGCTGCGCACAATGCGGGAGCGGTCCGCGGGATCCGGCTTCCAGAACGCCATCTCGGTGATCCGGTACGCCTCGGCGGTGATCCGCTCGGCGAAGCCAAAGGCCTGGAAGGTCTCCACGCTCCGGGCCTGGATCCCATCAGCCTGGCCGATGGGAAGCCTGCCCGCGCGGCGCTCGATGATGCGCGTGGTGACATTCGGGAACTGGGACAGTTGCGCGGCTGCGAGCATGCCGGCAGGTCCGGTGCCCACAATCAGCACGTCCACTTCGTCCGGAAGGTCAGCAGGGCGGTCAATGCCCACGCCTGCCGCGGGCTTGACCCGGGGGTCTCCGGACACGTAACCGTGGTGGTGAAACTGCACGGGATTCCTCACTTCATTGTGTGGCGGCTCAGCTGCCGTAGCTGTTCGATAATAGAATTTCGGGTTCCATATAAGAAACCACTGCGATCGAGCACCACAGTACGCCACCTATGACGGGGACTACAAGGGACGCCTGATTCGCCCGGAGAAGGGGGTTGACGAACGCCAGCGCCGGGGCGATAGTGATCGTATACGATTTTGTACTTGATGAGGAGACGCTTTGGAGCAGGTCAGCGGGGACACCCTTGCAGCGGCACGCAAGGTGATCGCGGTGCACATCAACTACCCCAGCCGCGCCGCGCAGCGTGGACGCACCCCGGCCCAGCCGTCGTACTTCCTCAAGCCGTCGTCGTCGCTCTCGTTGAGCGGCAGCACAGTGGAGCGGCCTGCCGGCTGCGAGCTCCTGGGCTATGAAGGGGAGATCGCCCTGGTCATCGGCAAGGCCGCCCGCCGCGTAGGGCTCGAGGACGCGTGGAGCCATGTGGCTGCCGTGACTGCCAGCAACGATCTCGGCGTCTACGACCTCCGCTACGCGGACAAAGGCTCGAACCTCCGGTCCAAGGGCGGCGACGGTTTCACCCCCGTGGGCCCGGCACTGATCCCGGCAGACGCCGTCGACCCCGCCCGGCTGCGCATCCGCACCTGGCACAACGGCCAGCTCGTCCAGGACGACACCACGGAGGAACTGCTTTTCCCGTTCGCCCGCCTGGTGGCCGACCTCTCCCAGCTGCTCACCCTCGAGGAAGGGGACATCATCCTCACGGGCACCCCCGCCGGCGCCTCCGTGGCCAGGCCCGGGGACGTGCTGGAAGTGGAAGTCTCCGCCGGTGAGCTCACCACGGGCCGCCTGGTCACCAGGGTGGAGGAAGGCACGACGCCGTTCGCCGACTTTGGTGCCGGGCCGAAGGTTGATGACGCGCAGCGGGAGGAGGCATGGGGTTCGCGCGAAGCGGCCGGACTTCCCGCTGAGGTGACGGCCGCCGTCGAGCCCTCTCTCTCCCCCGGACTGAAGGCAAAACTCGAAAGCGTCGCCACGGCCACCCTGTCGTCGCAGCTGCGCAAGCGCGGCCTTAACAACGTCAGCATCGACGGGCTGCAGGCCACCCGCCCGGACCGGCGCGTCGTCGGGCTGGCCCGGACCCTGCGCTACGTCCCTAACCGGGAGGACCTGTTCAAGTCCCACGGCGGCGGGTTCAACGCGCAGAAGCGCGCCATCGACTCCGTGAATGAGGGCGAAATCCTGGTCATGGAGGCCCGCGGTGAAAAGGGCACCGGGACGGTGGGTGACATCCTGGCCCTGCGCGCGCAGGTCCGGGGCGCCGCGGCGATCATCACGGACGGCGGCGTCAGGGACTACGCCGCCGTGGCCGGGCTGGACATGCCCACCTATTTCGCGAATCCGCATCCGGCTGTGCTGGGCCGCCGCCACGTTCCGTGGGACACGGACATCACCATTGCCTGCGGCGGTGCAACGGTGCAGCCCGGCGACATCATCGTTGCAGATTCGGACGGCATCCTTGTGGTCCCGCCGGCCATCGCCGAAGAACTCGTGGAGGACTGCATCCGGCAGGAACAGGAGGAAGCCTTCATCTTCGAGATGGTGAAGCAGGGCAACAGCGTTGACGGCCTCTACCCCATGAACGCCGAGTGGCAGGCACGGTACGAGGACTGGAAAGCGGGCAGGAGCAATGACTGAAACAGCCCTGGCCGCCGGCAGCAAGTCCCAACAGGCCTACGACGCAGTGAAGGCCCGGATTGTGGAGGGAACCTACTCTCCCGGGTACCGGCTGGTGCTCGGCAGCATCGCCAAGGACCTCGGGTTCAGCGTAGTCCCGGTCCGGGAAGCCATCCGACGGCTTGAGGCCGAAGGACTGGTGACGTTCGAACGCAACGTGGGCGCCACCGTGGCCGGGATCGACCCCACTGAATACCTCTACACCATGCAGACCCTGAGCATCGTGGAAGGTGCCGCCACCGCACTGTCCGCACCACTCATTGGTGACGCGGACATCGCACGTGCCCGTGCAGTGAATGAGGAGATGCGCGAGTGCCTCGAGCATTTTGATCCCGTCCGCTTCACCCGGCTCAACCAGGACTTCCACAGCGTCCTGTTCGAGCACTGCCCCAACCCGCACATCCTGGACCTGGTGCACCGCGGCTGGAACCGGCTGGCAGCACTGCGGTCCTCCACGTTCCGCTTTGTCCCCGGCCGTGCCCGCGAATCCGTGGACGAGCACGAAGGGCTGCTGCAGCTCATCGAATCCGGAGCAGACGCCGATTCCATCGAGAAGGCCGCCCGCCTGCACCGCTCCGCCACGCTGGACGCCTACCTCGCCCAAGCCACCCCCACAACCAGCAACGCGGGGTCACTAAACACCCAATAAACGGCCCCAATCGGGCCGGAAGTGACCCCGCGTTGCCCTACCACGAAGGAAAAGAACGATGACGTTTACCGCTCCCGTGACCACCAGCCATTACGTGCCGCAGGACCTTCCCACCTCCATCCAGCACTACATCAACGGCCAGTTCGTTGACTCGGTCTCCGGGAAGACCTTCGACGTCCTGGACCCGGTCTCCAACACCAACTACGCCACCGCCGCTGCCGGCCAGAAGGAGGACATCGACCTCGCTGTCGCCGCAGCCCGCGAAGCGTTCACCAACGGCCCGTGGCCGAAGATGAAGCCCCGCGAACGCGCCCGCATCCTGAACAGGATCGCGGACGCCGTCGAGGCCCAGGAATCCCGGCTCGCCGAACTGGAAACCTTCGACACTGGCCTTCCCATCACCCAGGCCAAGGGCCAGGCCCTCCGCGCAGCCGAGAACTTCCGCTTCTTCGCGGACCTGATCGTGGCCCAGTTCGACGACGCCATGAAGGTCCCCGGCTCGCAGATCAACTACGTGAACCGCAAGCCGATCGGCGTGGCGGGCCTGATCACGCCCTGGAACACCCCCTTCATGCTCGAATCCTGGAAGCTTGCCCCGGCGCTGGCCACCGGCAACACCGTGGTCCTGAAGCCCGCCGAGTTCACCCCGCTCTCGGCCTCGCTCTGGGCCACCATCTTCAAGGACGCAGGACTTCCCGACGGCGTGTTCAACCTGGTCAACGGCCTCGGCGAGGAAGCCGGCGACGCCCTGGTCAAGCACCCTGATGTCCCGCTGATCTCCTTCACCGGCGAGACCACCACCGGCCAGACGATCTTCCGCAACGCCGCCGCACACCTCAAGGGCCTGTCCATGGAGCTCGGCGGCAAGTCACCCTGCGTGGTCTTCGCCGACGCCGACATGGACGCCGCGATCGACTCCGCCCTGTTCGGCGTGTTCTCACTCAACGGCGAACGCTGCACCGCAGGCTCGCGCATCCTCGTGGAGCGGAGCATCTACGACGAATTCTGCGAGAAGTACGCGGCCCGGGCCAAGAACATCGTGGTGGGCGATCCGCACGATCCCATGACCCAGGTTGGCGCCCTGGTCCACCCCGAACACTACGAGAAGGTGGCCTCCTACGTGGAGATCGGCAAGTCCGAGGGCCGGCTCCTGGCAGGCGGCGGCCGCCCCGATCACCTGCCCGAAGGCAACTACATCGCCCCCACCGTGTTCGCCGACGTCGCACCCGACGCCCGGATCTTCCAGGAGGAAATCTTCGGTCCCGTAGTGGCCATCACGCCGTTCGAGAACGACGACGAAGCCCTCGCCCTGGCGAACAACACCAAGTACGGCCTCGCCGCCTACATCTGGACCCAGAACCTCACCCGCGCCCACAACTTCGCGCAGAACGTCGAAGCCGGCATGGTCTGGCTGAACAGCCACAACGTCCGCGACCTCCGGACCCCGTTCGGCGGCGTCAAGGCCTCGGGCCTGGGCCACGAGGGCGGCTACCGCTCCATCGACTTCTACACGGACCAGCAGGCCGTCCACATCACCCTCGGCAGTGTCCACACCCCTAAATTCGGCGCCTAGCAGCGCTTCCAGACCCCTTTCAACGAAGAGAGACCATCATGAGCAACCCCTTCACCGGCCCCATCCCCACCCCCAGCGTCCCGGCGCCGGACATCGTCCGCTGCGCCTACATGGAAATCGTGGTCACCGACCTCGCCAAATCCCGCGCGTTCTACGTGGACATGCTCGGCCTGCACGTCACCGAGGAAGATGAAAACGCCATCTACCTGCGCACGCTCGAGGAGTTCATCCACCACAACCTGGTGCTCCGCAAGGGACCCATCGCCGCCGTCGCCGCTTTCGCCTACCGGGTGAAGTCCCCCGCCGAGGTGGACGCCGCGGAGGCCTACTACAAGGAACTGGGCTGCCGGACGGAGCGCCGCAAGGAAGGCTTCACCAAGGGCATCGGCGACTCCGTCCGCGTGGAGGACCCGCTGGGCTTCCCCTACGAGTTCTTCTACGACGTGGAGCACGTGGAGCGCCTCACCCAGCGCTACGACCTCTACTCCGCCGGGGAACTGGTCCGCCTGGACCACTTCAACCAGGTCACCCCTGACGTCCCGCGCGGCCGCAAATACCTTGAAGACCTGGGCTTCCGCGTCTCGGAGGACATACAGGATTCCGACGGCGTCACGTACGCTGCGTGGATGCACCGCAAGCAGACCGTGCACGACACCGCGCTCACCGGCGGCAATGGCCCGCGCATGCACCACATCGCGTTCGCCACGCACGAGAAGCACAACATCATCCAGATCTGCGACAAGATGGGCGCCCTGCGCATCAGCGACCGGATCGAGCGCGGTCCCGGCCGGCACGGAGTGTCCAACGCGTTTTACCTCTACATCCTGGACCCGGACGGCCACCGCGTAGAGATCTACACCCAGGACTACTACACCGGCGACCCTGACAACCCCACCATCACCTGGGACGTCCACGACAACCAGCGCCGCGACTGGTGGGGCAACCCCGTGGTCCCGTCCTGGTACACCGAGGCCTCCCTGGTCCTGGACCTGGACGGAAACCCGCAGCCGGTCGTCGTCCGTGAAGAGAAGAGCGAAATGGCCGTCACCGTGGGCGCCGACGGCTTCTCCTACACCCGGAAGGACGGCTCCCCCGAAGGTGACCGGACCGGCTTCAAGCTGGGGGCGCAGGTCTAGGTCATGCTGGATGACAGGACGATCGAGGCCATTGCCGATGAACTGCTCGAAGCCGGCCGCAGCCGCAAACCCGTGCCGCGCCTGACAGCCCGGTACCCGGAGATGACGGTGGAGGACTCATACGCCGTGCAGCAGTTGTGGCGGCGCCGGAACGAGGAGGCCGGCCGGACCCTGGTGGGGCGAAAGATCGGCCTCACGTCCAAGGCAATGCAGGATGCCACCGGCATTACCGAACCTGATTACGGCGCCATCTTTGACGACATGGTGCTGGAAACCGGCTGCTCCGTGGAGTGGGACCAATACACCCACCCGCGGGTGGAAGTCGAGCTCGCTTTTGTCCTCAAGGAGGGGCTGAAAGGCCCTGGCTGCACCATCTTCGATGTCCTGAACGCCACCGATTACGTGGTTCCGGCCCTCGAAATCCTGGACTCCCGGATCGAGATGGAGGGCCGGACCATCGTGGACACCATCGCGGACAACGCGGCCATGGGTGCGATGGTGGTGGGCGGCCGTCCGGTGAAGCCCGACGCCGTGGACCTCCGCTGGGTCTCCGCGATCCTCTACAAAAACCAGACAGTGGAGGAGACCGGCGTCGCAGCCGGCGTCCTGGACCACCCCGCCAACGGGGTGCACTGGCTGGCAAACAAAATCGCCGCGCACGGGGATGCACTGAAAGCCGGCGACATCATCCTGGCCGGCTCCTTCACCCGCCCGCTCTGGGTGTACAAGGGAGATACTGTCCACGCCGACTACGGACCCCTGGGGAGTGTCACATGCCGCTTCGAATAGAGGACACCTTCCGGTCCGCTTTGGCCGCCGCCGACCGGCCCCTCGCCGGGATGTGGGTGTGCTCCGGCAGTCCGCTCATAGCCGAACTATGCGCCGGGTCCGGCCTGGACTGGCTCCTGGTGGATGCCGAGCACAGCCCCAACGGGCTCGAATCCATCCTTGCCCAGCTCCAGGCCACCCACGGCTACCCGGTCCACACCGTGGTCCGGCCGCCGGTCAACGACGCCGTGGTGATCAAACAGTACCTGGACCTGGGCGTGCAGAACCTGCTCATCCCCATGGTCAACTCGGCCGCTGAAGCGGAAGCCGCCGTGGCCGCAACCCGCTACCCGCCGCAGGGCGTCCGCGGGGTCGGTTCGGCGCTGGCCAGGGCGGCCCGCTGGAACCGGGTGCCGGAATACCTCGCCAGGGCCGGCGAGACCATCAGCGTCACCGTCCAGATCGAATCCGAAGCCGCGGTAGCCGTCGTGGAAAACATCCTGGCGGTCGACGGCGTGGACGCCATCTTCGTGGGCCCGTCCGACCTCGCCGCCTCCATGGGCATGCTGGGACAGCAGGAACACCCCGAGGTGCGCGCCGCCGTCGAACACTGCCTTGCCGCTGCCAAGGGCGCCGGGACGCCGGCCGGCGTCAACGCCTTCAACCCGGACACCGCAAAGCACTACCTGGACAACGGGGCGGACTTCATCCTGGTGGGCGCCGACGTCGCCCTCCTCGCAAGAGGCTCCGAAGCCCTCGCCGCGCAATACATTAAGCCGGGCGGCGGCGACACTCCGGCCAGCTACTGACTTAACGCAAAGGGCCGCGCCGGGGACAGTTTGGGGGATCTGCCCCCGGCGCGGGGTCTGTTGTTCCGCCTGCCTAGGCGAGGGAGAGGAAAAGCTTCTCCAGCTCTTTCCTGTCCATGGTGGCGTCCTCGCGGACGATGCACTGCTCCAGGCCGCTGGCGATGATCGCGAAGCCTGCCCTGTCCAGCGCCTTCGATACGGCGGCGAGCTGCGTGACGATGTCCTTGCAGTCCCTGCCCTCCTCCAGCATCCGCGTAACAGCGGCAAGCTGGCCCTGGGCGCGCTTGAGGCGGTTGACCACTGGGGCCAGTTCAGTCGAGTCGAGTTCCATGAGGTCTCCGTGGGTGGGGTTCTTGCCTCCAACTATATACCCCTCGGGGTGTTTTGCGTACCCCGGGGGGTATCTGTAATACTCGGTGGGGTATTCAACTTCCCCCGACGAGAGGCCAGCAATGACTTCCCCTTCCACGGCACCGGCGGCTACCGCCCTTGCTCCCGAGACCCTGCGCACCTGGATCGAACAGCACCAGGACCTCGTCGTCATCGACGTGCGCTCCGCCGCAGAATTCGAGTCGATGCACATCCGGGGCTCATACAACGTGCCCCTGCCACTGTTGTCCGAGCACAGCGACGAGCTCGCCGCCCGCCTGGGCTCCCGCGTGGTCCTGGTATGCCAGTCCGGAGCGCGAGCCGAGCAGGCACGGCAACGGCTGGGCAAGTCGGGGATCGACGGCGCCTATGTCCTGACCGGCGGGGCGCCCGGCTTCGCCGCCGCCGGCGGGGACGTCGTCAAGGGCAAGGACCGCTGGGACCTGGAGCGCCAGGTCCGCCTCGCCGCAGGGTCCCTCGTGGTCCTGGGCCTGGCCGGCGGCAGGTTCGTCTCCCCGAAGATCCGCATGCTCGCCGGCGCCATCGGCACCGGCCTCACGTTTTCGGCGGCCACCAACACCTGCGCCATGGGCCAGGCCCTCTCGGCGATGCCGTGGAACAAGGCCGCCAAGGAACCCACGCGCGAAAGCGCCATTCTGACCCTCCCCGTCGCCAACTCTCCCGCCGCTGGAAACGAGGAGGCAAAGGCCTCATGACCGTCACCCTCCTCCTGGTCCTTGCCTTGTCAGTGGTAATCGGGCTCTCGCTCGGTATCCTGGGCGGCGGCGGATCGATCCTGACAGTCCCGATCCTGGTGTACGTGGCCGGGTTCGAGGCCAAGGAAGCCATCGCAGCCTCGCTGTTCGTCGTCGGCGTCACGTCCGCGGTCAGCGTGTTCAGCCACGCCCGCGGCGGCAGGGTGATGTGGCGGACCGGCCTGATTTTCGGCACGGCCGGCATGGCCGGCGCCTTCGTCGGCGGCCTGCTCGGGGGCCATATCCCGGGCCAGGTCCTGCTCATCGCGTTCGCCATCATGATGGTGGCCACCTCAGCGGCCATGCTTCGCGGCAGGAAGAAGAACGACGACGGCGCGGCACCAGTGAAGCATGAGCTTCCCCTTGGCAGGGTGCTGCTGGACGGGGCCATCGTCGGGCTCGTGACCGGCCTGGTGGGCGCGGGCGGCGGATTCCTTGTGGTCCCGGCGCTTGCGCTCCTGGGCGGCCTGCCGATGTCGGTTGCCGTGGGCACCTCCCTGGTGGTCATCGCCATGAAGTCCTTCGCCGGGCTCGCCGGATACCTCACCACGGTGCAGCTCGACTGGGGCATCACCCTCGGCGTGACCGCCGCGGCAATCGTGGGCACCCTTGCCGGCTCCAGGCTCGCCGCACGCATCCCCGAAACTGCGCTGCGCAAGGCTTTCGGCTGGTTCGTCCTGGCCATGGGGACCTTCGTCCTTGTCCAGCAGGCCCCTGCCGACCTGCGGTGGTTCCTCGCCGCCGGGATAGCCGCCCTTACCGCCGCCACCGCCGGCGTCTGCTGGTTCTTCATCAGCTCCTGCCCACTGCGCAACCGGAGCAGCAAGCGCAGCAACGTCCCCTCACCCGCCTGAACCCGCCACCACCAGCCAAGGAGAACCCCATGGGCCTCATCCTGCTGGACCGGCTGCAGGCCGGCACCGCCGGCATCAACAGGAACAACAGCCCACACCATTTCGAAGGAGAATCCCATGGCTGAAATCACCGTCACCGACGCCGAACAGCGTCTATCCACCGCCCGCATCCTTGATGTCCGCGAGGACTTCGAGGTCGGGGAAGGCATGATCCCCGGCGCCCTGCACATCCCCATGGGCCAGCTGCAGGCACGCCTGTCCGAATTGGACCCTGCCGTCCCCGTCATAGTGGTCTGCCGGAGCGGCAACCGTTCAGCCCGCGTCGCCGATGCCCTTAACGGCGCCGGCTTCACCGCCGACACCATGGCCGGCGGCATGGTCGCCTGGACCCGCGCCGGCCTGCCCAGCACCTGACTCCTGCACCCCGCCAAGAACCGCCACAACAAAAAGCCCGAAAGGACACGAAAGACCATGGCTACCATCGACGTCACGGAGCAGAGCTTCGCTGAGATCCCTGATGGCCTTCAAGGACAGGACACTCGTCTTCTCCCAGCCGGGAGCCCTCAACGCCACCGGCCTCGAAGAAGTCATCCAGGAAGCAAGGAAGCCGGGCATGGACAAGCTTCGCGCGGATGCAGCCCAACAGCCAGCCTGAGGCACGGACCGCGGCGCCACCGTGGCGCACCATGCTCGCCGAACGCGGATACAGCACCGTGAACGTCTCCGGCGGAATCACCGAGTGGTACACAGCGGCCGCCCCGTCGCCCACTCACCGCCGCCACGCCGTTCCTGACAGGCAGCAGCATGCTTGTGGTATACCCCCAGGGGTATTATTATTGATACCAGAGACCGCCCCCACCCCTTTCACGAAGGAGAGCAACAGATGCTTATCGAGCGTATTTACGATGAAGACCTCGCCCAGGCCAGCTACCTGATCGGCTGCCAGGCAAAGGGCGAAGCCGTTGTTGTCGACGGCCGCCGCGACATCGCGGTGTACCAGGACCTCGCCAGGAAGAACGGCATGAAGATCGTGGCCGTCACCGAAACCCACATCCACGCGGACTACCTTTCCGGCACCCGTGAACTGGCCGCCGCCACCGGGGCAACCATTTATGTCTCCGGCGAGGGCGGCCCGGACTGGCAGTACGCATTCGACGGCGAGCGCCTGTTCGACGGCGACACGATCACCCTCGGGAACATCAGCATCAAGGCGCTGCACACCCCCGGACACACTCCGGAGCACCTCTCCTTCCTGGTGACGGACGGCGCGTTCAGCGACCAGCCGGGCTACCTGCTCTCCGGGGATTTTGTCTTCTCCGGCGACCTGGGGCGTCCCGACCTGCTCGACGAGGCCGCCGGCGGCGTCGACACCCGCTTCGTGGGGGCGAAGCAGCTCTTCACCAGCCTCCGGGACAAGTTCCTGACCCTGCCGGACTATGTCCAGGTCCACCCTGCCCACGGTGCCGGCAGCGCCTGCGGCAAGGCGCTGGGCGCCATCCCGTCCTCCACAGTGGGCTACGAACGCCTCTACGCCTGGTGGGGCCCCTACCTCGCCGCCAACGACGAGCAGGGCTTCATCGACGAACTCCTCGATGGCCAGCCGGACGCCCACGCCTACTTCGGCCGCATGAAGCGCGAAAACCGCGAGGGCCCGGCCGTCATGGGAGAACGCGCACCGCTGCCCCGACTCGCGCCCGGCATCGTGGCTGCAGGCCTGGCAGAGGACACCCTGACCTTCATTGACACCCGCCCCAACAGCGAAGTCCATGAAGGCACGGTGGCACGTTCCCTGAACGTCCCTGCCGGTAAATCAGTGGCCAGCTACGGCGCCTGGGTGGTCAACCCGGAAACCGACAAGAACCCGTTGGTGCTGCTGGCACCGGACCAGGACACTGCCCAGGACATGTGGGACCACCTGGTGCGCGTCGGCATCGACAACGTCGCCGGCTACGTCACCAGCCTCGAAGGCCTCCCCACCGCGGTCCCGAAGCTCATCCAGCCCGAGGAACTCAAGGACTTCGACGCCGCGAGGGTCCTGGACGTCCGCAACAAGACCGAGCACACTGCGGGACACATCCCCGGATCGCACCAGCTCAGCGGCGGCCGGGCCATGTGGCACCTGGATGAACTTCCCGCCCACGGCACCATCGTGACCTACTGCCAGAGCGGGGTACGCAACTCGGTCGCGGCCAGCGCGCTGCGCCGCGCCGGGTACGACGTCGTCGAACTGGACGGCAGCTACGCCGGCTGGAGCGCCTGGAAGCAGGCACGGGAATCCGTGTCCAGCAACTAAGCAAAGCAGGAATGACAGTGATCGCATTGGGACTGCGCCAGAACCTGGCGCAGTTCCTGCTGCTTGTGGCAGTCAACGCGCTGGTGGGCGGCACCTTGGGCCAGGAGCGGACGGTGTTGCCGATCCTGGCCAAAGAGGTCTTTGGGCTGGACCTCTACACGAGCGCCCTGACCTACATTTTGGCGTTCGGCGTGGCCAAAGCGGCCACCAACTACTTCGCCGGGACCCTCTCGGACCGCTACGGGCGCAAGCCGGTGCTCGTCGCCGGCTGGCTTGTTGCCCTTCCCGTCCCGTTCCTCCTGATCTTCGCGGACTCCTGGAGCCTGATCGTTGCAGCCAATGTGGTCCTCGGCATCAGCCAGGGCCTCACCTGGTCCACCACCGTCATGATGAAAATGGACCTTGTGGGCCCGGAACGCCGGGGCCTTGCCATGGGACTGAACGAGGCGGCCGGCTACCTCGGGGTTGCCGGGACGGCGCTGGCCACCGGCTTCATCGCCTCCACGTACGGGCTGCGGCCCGGACCATTCCTGCTGGGCGCGGTGTTCATCGCCATCGGCCTCGGGCTGACCGTACTGTCCGTGCGGGAAACCCACCACCACGCCAAATCCGAGGCCACCAGCCACATCCCTGTCCATGCCGGAACGCATGGCACCCTCAGCACCCGCCAAATCTTCACCCTCACCAGCTTCCGCGACAAATCGCTGTCATCAGTGAGCCAGGCCGGCATGGTGAACAACCTCAATGACGGACTGGCATGGGGGCTGTTCCCGGTCCTGTTCGCCGCGGCCGGGCTGGGCCTTGAGCGCATCGGCATCCTGGCCGCGGTGTATCCCGCCGTGTGGGGTGCGGGGCAGATGGTCACAGGCCCACTCTCGGACCGGATCGGCCGCAAGCCGCTGATCGCCGGGGGCATGCTGGTCCAGGCCGCAGCACTGGCCATGGTGGCCGTAGGACATGACTTCGGCACCTGGCTTGCCGCCGCCATCCTGCTCGGCGCGGGCACGGCGATGGTCTACCCCACCCTGCTCGCGGCGATCGGCGACGTCGCCCATCCCCTCTGGCGTGCGCGTTCGGTGGGAATCTACCGGCTCTGGCGCGACGCCGGCTTCGCGGTGGGCGCCCTGCTCTCCGGCATTCTCGCCGACGCTTACGGCATCCCGGCCGCCGTGGGCGCCGTCGCCGCGATCACCGCAGCGTCCGGCATCCTGGTGGCCGTACGGATGCGCCGCTCAGATCATCGGCGGGACTAAGGCGACGCCTGTTACCCCATTGCGGGGGCGACGGCGGTCCGGCCGGAGAGTTGGCGGCGCGCCCAGCGGGCAAGTTTCTTGCCCTTGCCCTTCCACCAGTTGTCCTCGTCCTTGTCGTGGTGCAGGCGGAAGATGATGGCCATCAGCACGAACATCCCCATCACCACATCGATCCAGGACGCCAGCACCAGTGCGATCAGGACGGTCAGTCCGTTGACGATGATGGACGGCACCGCCAGGGTCCGGAAGACGGTGCTTGCCAGGTAGCGCCGGTGGGACCTCGGGACGGACAGCGCGCGCACCATGTCGAAGCAGACGCACACCACCACAATCGTCTGCCCGAAGGCGAGCAGCAGTTGGCCCGGAAGCGAGCCGCTGAACGCTGCCACCGACTCCATCCCCGGGCTCATCGGTGCCCCCCGCGGGCAGGGCTGCTAAAAGCGGAACCACGCATGGAAAACCCCCAGAATCATTGGAACCACTGCTGCTGATCCAGCAGTGGTTCCATTGAAGTTTCCGGGGGCTCCGGGGTCACGAGTAGTGAGTACTCTAATTCCGGCCGGCACCGGGGGCGCGGTACTTAGGTCCGGCCTGCCGCGAGCAGCTAAGTGCCGAGGGAACGGGGCCGCCAGAGCACCACGGCTTGCGAGCGGGGGCGCGGGCGCTGGCCCCGTGCCAGGCTCACCACGTCGCCGGCCGCGCCGGCCGCGAAGATCCGTGCGTCCAGGGGCTGCCGGCGCCGGCCGAGTTCCTCGGTCAGCTCCGCGATCCGGCCCTGCAGGGCGGCCACCTGGTTCTCGAGTTCCAGGATCCGCTTGATCCCTTCCAGCGACACGCCCTCCTGGGACAGCCGCTGCACTTCACGCAGCATGGTCACGTCCCGCTGGGAATAGCGGCGGGACTTTCCGGGAGCGCGGCTGGGCGAGACGATACCCAGGCGGTCGTACTGGCGCAGCGTCTGGGGGTGCATGTCCGCAAGCTCAGCCGCCACCGAAATCACGAAAATGGGCTGGTCAGCACTGACGTCCACTGCACACCTCCCTGCTACAACCGGGCCTTGGCGGCCAGGCCCTCACGGACATCGGCTCCCGCTGTGGCCTCGGCAAACGCCTTGACCGCCGATTCGGCTTCTTTGTTCAGGTTCTTGGGAACGGCGACGTCGATGGTCACCAGCAGGTCGCCGGTCCCCTTCGGCGTCTTCACGCCTTTGCCCTTGACCCGCAACGTACGGCCCGACGGCGTCCCGGCCGGCACGCGGACCCGTACCTTTTCGCCGTCGATGGTGGGCACCTCGATGTCCGCTCCCAACGCAGCCTCGGGGAAGGTGACTGGGACGTGGATGCGGAGGTTGTCGCCGTCGCGCGTGTAGAAGGGGTGCGGCTGGACCGAGACGGACACCACCAGGTCCCCGTATCCGGCAGCACCGGGCTGGCCCTTGCCCCGGATCCGGACCTTTTGGCCGTCCTTGATGCCGGCGGGCACCCGGACGTCAATGACTTCACCGCTCGGTTCCCGCAGGCCAATGGTGGTGCCGCGAATGGAACCGGCAAAGGAAATGCTCGTGGAGGCCGTGCGGTCCGCACCCTTCTGGGGCGTCCGCTGGAACCCGGTCTGGCCAAAGCCGCCGCCGAACAGATCGGCGAACTCCGGCGGAATGCCGCCGGCGGAAGGGTTGAAGCCGCCGGCATGCCGGCCGGTGTTGCCCGTGAACAGGCCGCCGAACATGTCCTCGAAGCCGCCGTTGCCCGCTCCGGCACCGCCCGGAGCAAAGCGCGCGCCGCCGCCCATGGCCCGGATGGCGTCGTACTGCTGGCGCTCGTCGGGGTCCGAAAGCACCGAGTAAGCCTCGGAGATGTCCTTGAACTTCTTCTCGGAAGCCGTGTTCCCCGCGTTCGTATCAGGGTGGTGCTGCCGGGCCAGCTTCCGATAGGCCTTCTTGATATCGGCGTCGGAAGCGTCCTTGGCAACACCAAGGATCTTGTAAAAGTCCTTGTCCACCCAATCCTGGCTAGCCAATGGCGTTTCCTTTCAAGAATCTGTGCCGAGATGACAGTTCGCGCCAATGTTCTGTCGAACCACTGCCGCGAACTGTCATCCCGATGGGAGTAATGCTAGGCCGGAACGGCCACGATCACCTGCGCGGCCCGGAGGACGCGTTCGCCTGACTTGTAGCCGGAGCGGAGCACCTGGCTGACGGTGTCAACCTCGATGTCCTCGCCGGGCTGCTGGATCAGGGCCTCGTGGATCGTGGGATCGAACTCCACGCCGGTCTCGTCGATCCGAACCAGGCCGTACGTCTTCAGCGCGTTCTCCAGCTTGGCGGCGATCGCGGCGAACGGACCGTCAACGAGGTCGCCGTGCTGGCGGGCCGCATCCACGTCGTCCAGGACCGGCAGCAGGGAGTTCAGGACGCCGATGACGGCCATTTCCCCGGCCACCGCGCGGTCGCGTTCAACGCGCTTGCGGTAGTTGACGTACTCGGCCTGCAGGCGGAGGAGGTCGTTCCTTAGCTCGGCGGCCTCAGCCGTTGAGCCTGCAGAACCAGCGCCCTGGGCCACGGACTCCTCGGCCGGCACCTCCACCCCGTTGAGGATCTCCTCAGCCTGGGCGAGCGCATCGCCGTCGGAATCCTTGGCAGCGGCGGCATGGCCGCCCTCGGGATGCCGGGCCTGCCCGGTCACCGGGTCAACCTTGCGGTTGTCCCGGATGACCGGCTCACGGCTGTCGCCCCGCTGGTCCGTGTTCTCATGGCCTGCGGAAGTGTGCTCTTCCTCGTTACCGTGATGGGGCATGGCTACTTCTTCGCTTCGTCTTCGTCGATGATCTCGGCGTCGACAATGTCCTCATCGGACGCAGAGCCTGCCTTGGCCCCTGCCGAAGCACCTTCCGCGCCGGCAGCACCGGTAGCGCCGTCGGGGGAACCCGCCTGGGCGTAGATGGCCTCGCCCAGCTTGCCCTGGGAAGCCTGCAGCTTCTCGAAGGCGGCCTTCACGGCAGCGTCGTCGGTACCTTCAAGTGCCTTCTTGAGGCTGTCGACGTCGGCCTGGACCTCGGTCTTGACCTCTTCAGGCAGCTTGTCGGCGTTGTCCGCGATGAGCTTGTCCACCGAGTACGCGAGCTGCTCGGCAGTGTTGCGGGTGTCGGTTGCCTCGCGGCGGGCCTTGTCCTCGGCTGCGTGCTCCTCGGCGTCACGGACCATGCGGTCGATGTCTTCCTTGGAGAGCGCGGTGCCGCCCGTGATGGTCATGGACTGTTCCTTGCCGGTGCCCTTGTCCTTCGCGGAGACGTGGACAATACCGTTGGCGTCGATGTCGAAGGTGACCTCGATCTGCGGGATGCCGCGCGGGGCCGGGGCGATGCCGGTCAGCTCGAACGTGCCCAGCGGCTTGTTGTCGCGGGTGAATTCGCGCTCACCCTGGAAGACCTGGATGGCCACCGACGGCTGGTTGTCGTCGGCAGTGGTGAAGGTCTCGGACCGCTTGGTGGGAATGGCGGTGTTGCGCTCGATCAGGTGCGTCATCACGCCACCCTTGGTTTCGATGCCGAGGGACAGCGGAGTGACGTCGATCAGCAGGACGTCCTTGCGCTCACCCTTCAGCACGCCGGCCTGGAGTGCTGCGCCAACAGCCACAACCTCATCCGGGTTCACGCCCTTGTTGGGTTCCTTGCCGCCGGCGAGTTCCTTGACGAGCTCGTAAACGGCGGGCATACGCGTGGAACCGCCCACCAGCACGATGTGGTCGATATCGGAGAGCTTGATGCCGGCTTCCTTGATCACGTCGTGGAACGGCTTCTTGGTGCGCTCCAGCAGGTCCTTGGTGAGGTCCTGGAACTTGGCGCGGGTCAGCTGCTCGTCCAGGTGGACCGGGCCGTCGGGGGTGACGGACAGGTACTGGAGGGAGACGTTGGTGCTGGTGGAGGAGGAAAGCTCCTTCTTGGCCTGCTCAGCCGCTTCACGGAGGCGCTGCAGGGCGATCTTGTCCTTGGACAGGTCGATGCCCTTGACCTTGAGCTGGTTCAGCAGGTAGTCAACAACGCGCTGGTCCCAGTCGTCGCCGCCGAGGCGGTTGTCACCGGCCGTGGCGCGGACCTGGATGGTGGAGAAGTTGTCCTCGTCCTTGCCGACTTCCAGCAGGGAGACGTCGAAGGTGCCGCCGCCGAGGTCGAAGACCAGGATGAGTTCGTCTTCCTTGCCCTTGTCCAGGCCGTAGGCCAGCGCCGCGGCGGTGGGCTCGTTGACGATGCGCAGCACGTTCATGCCCGCGATTTCGCCGGCTTCCTTGGTTGCCTGGCGCTCGGCGTCGTTGAAGTAGGCCGGGACGGTGATGACGGCGTCGGTGACCTTTTCACCCAGGTAGGACTCGGCGTCGTTCTTCAGCTTCATGAGGATACGCGCGGAAATTTCCTGCGGGGTGTACTTCTTGTCATCGATGGACTTGGTCCAGTCGGTGCCCATGTGGCGCTTGACCGAGGCGATAGTGCGCTCGATGTTGTTGACGGCCTGGCGCTTGGCGATCTCTCCCACCAGGACTTCACCGGACTTGGAGAATGCAACGACGGACGGCGTGGTGCGGCCGCCCTCGGCGTTGGCAATAACGGTGGGCTCGCCACCTTCGAGAACGGAGACGACGGAGTTGGTGGTTCCGAGGTCAATACCTACTGCACGTGACATGAGTTGCTTCCTTCTTTCCTTGGAAACTGGTTGGCGCCCACTGATTGAGCGTTCTGCACTCAACTTTACTCAGCGCACAGATGATGTCAATCCGAAGTTGAGCGTACTGCACTCAACTTCTCGCTTGGGACGACCGGCAAAGGCCCCCACTCCCGCCCAATGGCGCGGTTTCCGGACCTTAAATGCGGACGACGGCGGTTCCCCGTTTCGCTCCTGGAGAACCTGCCGCCGCGCTGCTTTTGCAGCCGTATTACCTGTCGCCGTCCGGGCGGCCGTGCAGGGGCCCCCGCTCCTCAGCAGTGGTGTTCACCTGCCCGTCGGTGAGCCCTTCGCGGATGGTGTCAGCTTCGTGCGCCGTGCCCACAGTACCGGCGCCCCCATAATCGCCGTCCTCATATTCGCCGTCCTCACGGTTCACGGCGGCGTCCCCCACAGTGCCGGCATCGCCGTAGTCGCCGTCCACATACTGCCCGCCTTCGCCTTCCAGGCCCGGCGCTGTATTGCCCTTGCGGGGCTGCTCATCGGCGTGATGTTCCGTCATGATGACTTCTCTCCCTTGAGATTCCGCGTCCATACGGGCGCATTTGCAGTCTATCGAGCGGGCCTTTTAGCCAACAGGGCCGCGGCGCAGGGGCTTCAGGGGACACGGCACGGGCCGGGTCCGGCGTTTAGCGGCGGCCTGCACCCTCCACCACGGGCTCGGGGCTGCCGCCGGTTTCCTGCTGGATGGCCGCATCCGGTTCCGGCCGCGCCGGTCTGCCCGGCCACCAGATGCGGGGCCCGATGTCGTAGGCGAGCGCCGGCACCAGCAGCGACCGGACCAGGACAGTGTCCAGCAGCACCCCGAACGCCACGATAAAGGCCAGCTGCACCAGGAACATGATCGGAATGACGCCCAGCGCGGCGAACGTGCCCGCCAGGACCACCCCGGCGGAGGTGATGACGCCGCCGGTGACGCCCAGGCCGCGAAGGATGCCGGGCCGGGTGCCGTGCTTCAGGGACTCCTCCCGGACCCTGCTCATCAGGAAGATGTTGTAGTCCACCCCAAGGGCAACCAGGAACACAAAACCGAACAGCGGAACTGTGGCATCTGCCCCCGGGAAGCCCAGGATGTTGTTGAAAACAAACGCGGAAACGCCCATGGCCGCGGCGTAGGACAGCACCACCGAGAGCACCAGCAGCACCGGCGCCAGGATGGAGCGGAGCAGCAGCATCAGGATGAAGAGGATCACCACCAGGACCACCGGGATGATGATCACCAGGTCCCGCTGTGCGGTGGTGTTGGTATCCAGCGCCGTCGCCGTTACGCCGCCCACCAGCGCTTCGGGGTCCACGGCCTTGACGTCCGCGCGCAGCGCCTTGACCGCTTCCTCCGCTTCAAGGGAATCCGCGGCGGAGTTGAGGGTGGCGTTGATGAGCACTTTCCCGTCGCGGACGTCCGGTGCGCTGGGAGCGCCGGGGGCTCCGGTGATGGGCACGGAACCCTGGGCAAGGAGATAAGCCTCGCCCACGCCGTCGGCCGCTTTCACGGTGTCCAGCACTTCCTGCGCCTTGCCTTGGTCCGCAACCACGACGGCGGGGCTGCCGCTGCCGGCGTCGAAATGCCGCGCCAAAGCATCCTGGCCGTCAACGGCGTTGGATGCCGTGAGGATGACGTCGGTTTGTGGAACGCCGTTGGCCTTGAGCTGCAGGACGCCGGCCGAGGCAACCACGAGCAGCAGGACCGAGGCGATCCACACCAGGCGGGGCCGCCGGGAGACCAGGGACCCGGTGGCACGCCACAGGCCCTTCTGGCCTTCCAGCCCGGTGACCAGCTCGGGTTCGCGCTGGTCCGCGGGGAGCAGCTTGGGACGGAAGGGCCAGAAGGCAGCCCGGCCCAGCAACGCCATCAGGGCAGGGAGCAGCGTCAGCGCGGCAAACAGCGAACAGAGGATGCCGGCTGCGGCCACGGGACCCAGCGCCTTGTTGGAGTTGAGGTCGGAAAAGAGCAGGCACAGC
This sequence comes from Arthrobacter sp. PGP41, assembly GCF_002953935.1. NCBI lineage: Bacteria > Bacillati > Actinomycetota > Actinomycetes > Micrococcales > Micrococcaceae > Arthrobacter > Arthrobacter sp. PGP41. The sequence continues at coordinate 3,968,612 of NZ_CP026514.1, forward strand.
AGGGCGATGATCACCGTTGCGCCGGAGGCCAGGATGGGCTCGAAAGACGCTTTCCACGCGGTCAGGACCGCGGCAGTGCGGTTGGTGGTGTGGGTCAAGGCTTCGCGGAACCGCGCCACGTACAGCAGGGCATAATCCGTGGCGGCGCCGATGACAAGGATGGACAGGATGCCCTGGCTCTGGCCGTTCAGCTGGATCCATCCGGCCTTCGCCATGCCGAACACCAGCAGGATGGCGGCACACAGCGCAAAGACGGACGTCAGGAGCACCATGACGGGCAGCAGGAGGGAGCGGTACACCACCAGCAGGATCACGAACACCGCAGCCAGGGCCACCAGCAGGAGGATGCCGTCGATTCCGGCGAACGCGGCAGTGAGGTCCGCCGCAAGCCCGGCCGGGCCGGTCACGAAGGCCTGCATGCCCGCCGGGGCCCTCTCGGCTATGGTGTCCCGCAACTCCTGCACGGCTTCCGTGACGTCGGCCGAGGAATCGATGGACGCGATGAACTGGACGGCTTTGCCGTCCTCGGAGGGGATGGGTCCGATTACCGCGCCGCCGAGCTGCAGCTCCTCAAGTTCCGCCCGCAGTCCCGCAACCTCCCCCAGCTGGACCGGGGTGAAGGCCTCGCTGCTTTCGATCACGACGACGCCCGGAACCTCATCCGAGTCACGGAATTTGGCCTGCCGGTCCTGCGCCTCAGTGGCCTCGGCGCCTGCCGGAAGGAAGGAGGCCTGGTCGTTGGAGGAGACCTCTTCGAGCCGCCCGAATGTTGGGCCTCCGACCCCCGCCAGCGCCAGCCATGTCAGCACCAGGATCACGGGAAGCAGCCAGCGCAACCAGAACGGGACACGTTCCTTGCCGGTTGAAGCGGTTCTCATTTCATGCCTTCCAGGGGAGGGATGCGGGCGGAATTGGTTCCATCTTAGATTATCTCTGTGATAGAGATAAGTGGTTGGCTAGCTTTTCTCGTTCCCGCCCGTACCTCCATGCCGGCCGGGCTCAAGTAATATCCGTCAGGACGGACGGCCAACGGCCGAGCGCCGGCGCCGTGCACCGGCGCTCCAAACTCAGGAGGTGGACATGGCAGGCAATACCGGCCCGGCCTTGCAGGGACCTCCCCCCGGCCCGCCCGCGGGACCGCACCCGCTGGTCCTGCTCCTGCAGGAGTTCACGTTGGAAGCCAACCGGTACGTGGATGCAGCAGGCGGGCGGAAGGACATGCACCGCACGGACCTCAATGCCCTGGCCGCGATCATGCGCCACACGGCGAAGGGGAACGTGGTGACGCCCGGGCTCCTGCGCAAGGAACTGCACCTGAGCTCGCCCGCCACCACAGCCCTGATCGACCGGCTGGACAATTCGGGTCACGTGACCCGCGAACGGCTTGGCCCGGACCGCCGGCAGGTCCAGCTGAAGATGACCCCCAAGGCCTTCCAGGACGGCGGCACCATATTCGCCCCGCTGGCGCGCCACTTGGGAACTGCCATGGCCGCGTTCACTCCGGAGGAACTGGAGACTGTCAGCCGTTTCATGACCGCCATGGTGGAAGCCACGGTTGCTGCGCGGGAAGAATCGTCCGCAGGCCAATCGGACACCGCCGCCCCACCCAACTAGGTAGCGCTAAGTGTCGTTTTGAGGGGCCAAAACGACACTTAGCGCTACCTAGTTGGGGGTAGCGTTTGGTTATGAGTGCGCAGCAGCCTGAAGACGACGTTTACACGCACGGCCACCACGAATCGGTGGTCCGCGCCCATGCCGCCAGGACAGCCGAGAATTCGGCAGCGTTCGTCCTGCCGCACCTCACGCCCGGCTGCAACGTGCTCGACGTCGGCTGCGGCCCGGGCACCATCACGTGCGACTTCGCCGCCCTGGTGGCGCCGGGAAAAGTGACTGGCCTGGACCGTTCACCGGACATCATCGCGCAGGCCAAGGCCCTCGCCATGGAGCGCGAGGTGCCGAACGTCGAGTTCGTGGCCGGCAATATCTACGATCTGGACTTCGAGGACGAGACTTTCGACGTCGTCCACGCCCACCAGGTGCTTCAGCACCTCACAGACCCCGTGGAGGCGCTGCGTGAGATGCGGCGGGTGGCCAAGCCCGGCGGCATCGTTGCCGTGCGCGACGCCGACTTCCACGGCATGAGCTGGTACCCCGCCATCCCGGAGCTCGACGAGTGGATGGAGCTGTACCAGCGCATCGCCCGCAGGAACGGGGCAGAACCCGACGCCGGGCGGCGCCTTGTCAGCTGGGCGCAGGCCGCCGGCTTCACCGACGTCGCGCCCTCCAGCAGCAACTGGCTCTACGCCACCGGCCAGCAGCGCCGGTGGCAAGCCCGGGTCTGGGGCGAACGCGTGCTGCACTCGGCCTTCGCGGAGCAGGCACTGGAGTACGGCTTCGCCAACCCGGCGGACCTGGCAAGGATTTCCGCGGGCTGGCACCGCTGGGGATCCACCGACGACGGCTGGTTCCTGATCCCCAACGGCGAGGTAATCGCGCGGGCGTAGGGCCCGCCCATCCGCCAGGCAGCCATGGCGGGCACACGTAGGATTGACTGGTGCAATTCTCCCTTTGGCTCGCCCTGGCGGGCGCCGGCGTCCTGATCAGCTTCACCCCCGGCGCCGGAGCCATCAATACCATGAGCAACTCGCTCAATGCCGGGTTCCGGCGTTCCATGTGGGGAATTCTCGGCCAGCAGGCAGCACTGGTGATCCACGTGGTGATCGTTGCCCTTGGCGTGGGGGTGCTCGTTGCCAGCTCGCCCGTCGCCTTCAACGTGATCCGCTATTCGGGCGCCGCCTACCTGGTGTACCTGGGCATCCGGCAGTTCCTCAGCAAGCCGGACCTCGAACAGGAGAAGATTGCCGGCCTTCGGAACGAGCCCGCCTGGTCCATCTTCCGGCGCGGGTTCTGGGTGAATCTGCTGAACCCGAAGGCCATCATTTTCTTCCTCGCCTTCATGCCCCAGTTCATTCGGCCGGAGCAGCCCCTCCTGGCGCAGTACGCCGTACTGACGGCAACCATCGTCGCCATTGACATCCTGGTGATGTGGTTCTTCTTCGCCGCCGCGGCCCGGTCCTTTGAGCGGTTCACCCACAGCGCCCGCGGCCAACTTGTCCTCAACCGGTCCTTCGGGGTGCTGTTCGTGGCCGTGGGCATCTTGCTGGCCTTTCTCCACTGAGAGGCGGCGCGCTCCGGCCGGTCCAGGGAAGGGCATCTGACCGAAAAGTCCAGAATCTTTACAAACCAGTCAAGCATTGTGAATCACCCGCTAGCCAACAGGAGCAAATAGCGCGCATGCTTAGCATCATGAACTCACCGTCGAGCCCATACCGCGTGATCGCCGTCTGCACCGGGAACATCTGCCGGTCCCCCATGGCCGAGTTGATGCTCGCCGCGGCCCTGGGCCACGCAGGGCTTGGTGGCCTGGTCACGGTGGACTCCGCGGGAACAACCGGATACGAGGCCGGACGGCCCATAGACCCGCGGGCGGCCAGGCGGCTGGCAACGACGCAACTTACCTCCAACCGGCACATTGCCCGCCAGTGGCAGCCGGAATGGTTCCGCGAACGGGACCTGATCCTGGCACTCGACATCGACCACCACGCCTGGTTGAGCGAGTCCGCCCCGGGCCAGGAGGCCCGGGACAAGATCCGGATGCTGCGCAGCTTCGACCCGCAACTGGCGGAGAAAGACCTTCTTGACCAGGGCATCGAAGACCCCTGGTACGGCGGCCATGCCGATTTCGACACCGTCTGGCATCAGATACACGCCGCACTTCCCGGACTGGTGGATTACATCAAAGTGGCCGCCGTCCGGAACGCCGAGCTCCAGCAGGCTTAGGCAAGCAGGACGGGACAGCCAGGCGGAGCAAAAAGGCGCGACGACGGCAGGCAGCCAAAGGCTGACCCTCCATTTGTAGTTGAGAACCATTCTCAACTAAGTTGGACAACATGAACCTCACCGTCATCAGTTCCCTTGATGCACTCTGCCGGCAGCAGGCGTGCGAAGACCTTGCGGCAGCCCATCCCGGCAGCCTGGTGGTCCTTCATGACCTCATGGAGGACGGGCTCGTGGTCCGACGCATATTCAGCGGCCGGATCCTCCTGGAACGCGAAGAGACCATGCTGGAACACGGCTGCCTCAGCTGCGCGGTCCGGCTGGATCTTGTCCCCAGCATCGAACGGCTGCTCCGGAACAGCAAGGCCCCCATTATCATCGGCCTGCCGCCTGCCGTCCCCGCATCAGCCGCGGTGTCCGCACTGCGGCGCGGCCCCACCCGCGCAGCCACCGTGGGTACCGTGCTCCTCGCGTGTTCCCCGGATGCTTTGGAAGACCAGATTTGGGATGCCCACACCTTGTTTGAATCAGGCTTCACTCCCGCACCGGAAGACGAGCGGACGCCGGGCGAATTCCTGGTGGGCGAACTCGCCTTCGCGGATACCGTGTTGCTCACCGAGCCGGACATTGTGCCGCCGGATCCACTTGGCCGCGAACGCGGGCTGCACCTGCTCCGTGAACTCGCTCCGCACGCGGAGGTGGCCCGTGATGCGGCAGCAGTCCGGCAGGGACTGCACCGATACGCCGACGCGGTGGCCAGGACAGCACCCGGACACGCGCATCCGCCCGGTTCCCCGGCCCGCAGCACGGAGTCGCCGTTTGCCACGGTGTTCCACCGCATCGAGCGGCCGCTGCACCCCGGGCGGTTCCGGGACGCACTGGCAGCTCTGGCAGAGGGATGCTGCCTCCTGCGCGGCCAGCTGTGGATAGCTTCCGCCCCGGCCTGCCGGATAGGGATCCAGGGCATCGGCCCCCGCGTGTGGCTGGAGAACCTCGGTGCCTGGCCAGAGGGCGATGCCGCACCCAGGGCGGGAAACCAGGCGGCCGGCTACGGCACCCCGGCCTCCTCTGTCATCGCAGCGACAGGCGAGGACCTTGACGCAGGGGAATTCGGGAACCTGCTGATGTCCTGCCAGCTCACCGATGAAGAACTGGCATTGCACCACCACCAAACAAGGAGCACGGCATGAAGGTACGGAATTCACTCCGCGCACTGAAAAGGATCCCCGGCGCACAGGTTGTCCGGCGGCGCGGGAGGACCTTTGTCATCAACAAGAAGAACCCCCGGATGAAAGCGCGGCAGGGATGACGGTACTGTCTAATCCATGAGCCCAGCCCCCGTCATCATTGCCATCGACGGGCGCTCGGGCGCAGGAAAGACCACCCTTGCCATTGAACTGGCAGCGCGCCTGCGCGCCCACCACCGGGTTTCGCTGTTCCACCTCGAGGACCTCTACCCCGGCTGGAACGGCCTGATGGTCGGCATCGACCGCTACGTTGCCACGGTGCTGGAACCCCTGAGCCGAGGCGAGGCCGCCACCTGGACCAGCTGGGACTGGGAGAAACATTACGACGGCGACTCCCGGGTCACGCTGCCGGCCGAGATTGTCATCGTTGAGGGAGTGGGCGCCGCCGCGGCTGCGGCCCGGCCCCTGCTCAGCGCCGTCATCTGGGCGGACTCACCGGAGGAGATCCGCCGCACCCGGGCGCTGGACCGCGACGGCAGCACCTACGAACCCTACTGGGACCAGTGGGCGGCGCAGGAAGAGGAATGGCTGGGCGCCGACGACGTCCCGCAGCATGCCGACGTACGCGTAATGAACCGCGCGGACGGGGCTGCCCCCGCGGACGTCCTGCAACTCCTGCCGTACCTTCCCGCCCTTGCCCCTGCGCTGTCCCCCGAACTTTCGGCGCGCCGGGGCCTCAGCGTGCGCACTGAACAGCTGGACGGCAGTCCGGATCCAGCAGCGCTGTTCAAGTCCCTCTACGGCACCTCGGCCAACGCCGTCTGGCTCGACTCCTCGGACACGGGCTTGGCCGGGCTTTCCCCGAGTGGCCAAGCGGGCTCCGGGGCGGCAGGGCGGAGCCGCTTCAGCATCATGGCGGACGACGCCGGGATGCACGGCCAGTCCATGACGCACCGTTCCGGACATAGTGAGCTCAGGGCAGGTTGCGCCACCGCCACGGTGGACGGCCCCTTCTTCCGCTGGCTGGACACAGTCTGGGGCAACCCGGCGGTCAGCACCCCTGACGGCTACCCCGGCGAGTTCACCCTGGGTTGGCTGGGCTGCCTGGGCTACGAACTCAAACGGGAGACCGGCGGCTCCGATCAATCCGCACCCACCCCTGATGCTTCGTTGATCTTCGCCGGCAGGGCCGTCGTTTTGGACCACGCTGCCGGGACTGCCTGGCTCCTGGCGCTCGACGCCCCGGATGCAGACGAGTGGCTGGAGGACGGGCGCGCAGCCGTCGAGGCAGCGGCCCATCCCGCCGCGCAGGCGGCCGCGGCGGCCCAAGCCGGCGGCAGCAACGGCGTCGTACTTCCGGAAGCGCCCGCATTCCGCAGCCGCGATACCGGCGGGCAGTACCGGGAGAAAATCGCTGCCGCCCAGCACGAAATCGCCGAGGGAAACACGTACGAGGTCTGCCTGACCACCACTCTGTCAGCGAAGGTTTCGGCGGCCACGATGGATCCGTGGCAGGCATACCTGGCCCTGCGCCGGAGGAATCCGGCCCCGTTCGCCAGTTACCTGACGTTCGGCGGGCTCTCGGTGGCCAGCACCTCGCCCGAGCGGTTCCTGAAGATAGCGTCCGACGGCGGCATGCGCGCCGAGCCCATCAAAGGCACCCGCCGCCGGGGTGCCGACCCGCAGGAGGACGCGCAGCTTCGCACGGAGCTGGCGGCGTCGCTGAAGGACCGCGCCGAGAACATCATGATCGTGGACCTGCTGCGGAACGACCTAAGCCATTTCGCTGTCCCGGGCTCCGTCACGGTCAGCAGGCTCTGCGCCATCGAAAGCTACGCCACGGTGCACCAGATGGTCAGCACCATCGATGCGCAGCTGAAGCGGGGATCCTCGCGGGCCGAAGCCGTGGCTGCCTGCTTCCCGGCGGGCTCGATGACCGGCGCGCCCAAGATCAGCACCATGGCCATCCTGGACCGGCTCGAAGGTGGCGGGCGCGGGCTCTACTCCGGCGCCATCGGCTACTTCTCGCTGAACGGCGCCACGGACCTCGCCGTCGCCATCCGGACCCTGGTGGTCGACGCCCCCGGCGACGGAACGGCGGAACTGACGCTCGGCGTCGGGGGCGCCATTACTGCCGACTCGGTGCCGGACGAGGAGTACGACGAAATCCGGACCAAGGCGTTCGGAGTGCTCTCCACGCTGGGGACGGAATTCCCGGATTCCTGAAGGCTGCTACTGGACCGTTGCCGTCAGCCGCGCCACGTTGTCCACGTAACGTGCCGCGAGCGGCCGCTGGAGCCAGTCCGCCAGTCTCAGCTCGTGGGAGATGTCCCGGTAGGTATCCTCCACTGCACGCATCTTGGTGACGATGTCCTCGCCCAGCAGCATCACGGACACCTCAAGGTTCAGGGAGAAGGAGCGCATGTCCATGTTGCTGGAGCCCAGGACCGCCACTTCGTCGTCGATGGTGAAGTGCTTGGCATGGAGCACGAACGGGGCCTTGTACAGGTAGATCCGGACGCCGGCTTCGAGCAGCGCCTCATAGTAGGAGCGCTGGGCGTGGTGGACCAGGAACTGGTCGCCCTTCTCGGAGACGAACAGCTCCACTTCCACGCCGCGCTGGGCGGCGGTGGTGATGGCATAAAGCAGCGAATCATCCGGGACGAAGTACGGGCTGCAGATCGAGATCCGGTGCTGGGCGGAGTAGATGAGCGTGTTGAAAAGCCGAAGGTTGTTCTCGGTGATGAACCCCGGGCCGCTCGGCACCACCTGTGCAGTCACGTTCCCCGGGTGCGGGTTGGACGGGAGCTGCAGCTGGTGCTCCAGGGATTCGTCGGTTTCGCTGAGCCAGTCGGTGGCGAAGACGACGTTCAATGTGGTCACGATGGGCCCGTGCAGGCGCGCCATCAGCTCCACCCATTCGCGGCCCGCCTTGCGGTGCCGGGGGTTGTTGTAGGAGGGCTCGATCAGGTTCTGCGAGCCGGTGAAGGCAATCTCGCCGTCGATCACCATGATTTTGCGATGGTTCCGCAGGTCCGGCCTGCGCCACTGGCCGTGGATGGGCAGGAGCGGAAGCATGCGCTTCCACTGGATCTTGCCTGCCCGTAGCCGCTTCAGGAGCTTCCGGTAACCCTTGACCCGCAGGGTGCCGATGTGGTCGAAGAGCACGCGGACCTCGACGCCGCGCTCGGCCGCCTCCTCCAGCGCTGTGAGGAGATCGTCGGTGATGTGGTCCGTGCTCATGATGTAGAACTCGGCGTTGACAAACTTTTTCGCCTTGCGCACGGCCTCGGTCATCTGCAGGATCGAGTCCGGATAGCCGGGGATCAGGTCCACGGAGTTGCCGTCCACCATGGGCAGGGAGCCGAGCCGGCGGTTCAGTTCCGCGGCGGACTTCACCCATTCAGGTCCGGGGTAGTCGCTTTCGACGTCGGCAAGCGAGGAGATCCCGGCGCGCACCCGGTCGTTCACCTGCTCCTGCTGCGCCCGGCGGCGGCTGGACAGCTTGAAGTTGCCGAACAGCAGGAACAGCAGGATGCCCAAGAACGGCACGAAGAAGATGCCCAGCAGCCACGCCATCGCCGTGGTGGGACGCCTGTTTCCCGGAATGATGCCCAGAGCCAGCACCCTGATCAGGAGGTCGGCGACGCCCAGCAGCACCACCACCCACATCGGCGCGGTGCCGGCAAGCGAGAATGGCCACAACACGAAATTAACCCCCGGAGGATGGGCTCCCGGCGGACCGTTTCCAGCCAGGGCGCTCTGCCCAGCTTATCCGTTGCGGCAGCGCACTAAGCTGGAGCCATGACCTCTCCAGCTTCCGTGGTTCTCGTTTTCCTCGATCCCGCGTTCCCGGACGGCCGGCTCGCCGATGCCTCCAAACCCCAGCTCATGGTCACGGACCAGGGCGCAACCCGGGGGGACGGGATCTTTGAAACCATGCTGGCTGTAGGCGGCAATGTGCGGAAGATCCAGGCCCACCTGGACCGCCTGGCCGGTTCCGCGGACGCCCTTGACCTGGTTATCCCGGCTGAGGACGGATGGCGCAGGGCCATCACCACTGCATTGAACGAGCACCGGTCCCGGCATCCGGCCGCCTCTGCCGCCGAGGACGAACTCGTCGTCAAACTGGTAGTGACCCGCGGAGCGGAGGGCGCCGCGGCGCCCACCGCCTGGGTCCAGGTGTCCCCCACCGGGGCGTTGGCGCGGCGCCAGCGCGAGACGGGAATCGACGTCATCCTCCTTGACCGTGGCTACGACAGCGGCGCCGCCGAGCGCGCCCCCTGGCTGCTGCTCGGCGCGAAGACGCTGTCCTACGCGGTCAACATGGCCGCACTGCGCCATGCCCACAAACAGGGCGCGGACGACGTCATCTTCATCTCCTCCGACGGCCGGGTGCTGGAGGGGCCCACCTCCACCGTGCTGCTGGCCCACGCAGGAACGTCCGACGACGGCGCTTCCGTCAAGCGCCTCATCACACCCCAGCTGGACAGCGGCATCCTGGCAGGCACCTCGCAGGGCGCGCTGTTCACCGCGGCGAAGGCTGCGGGCTGGGAACTGGGCTACGGCCCGCTTGAGCCGCAGGACCTGCTGGACGCCGACGCCGTGTGGCTGATCTCCAGCGTCCGTTTACTGGCGCCGGTGAACCGGATCGACGGCAAGGAAATCGGCACGCCGTCCGTCCAGAAGGAGCTGACCGCCGAACTGAACGAGTTGTTCGCGGGCATCCAATAAGGGGCCCGTGATTCCGGCCCCTGCACCCTAGGTCCGGCGGGGGAAGTGGCCGTAAGGTGTGGTTCATGGACTCGCAGACGCAGCCGAATGACAACCTGACCTTTGACGAATGCTGGGAACTCCTGGCCAATGACACTGTCGGCCGCCTTGCACTGGTGGTTGACGGCCACCCCGAGATCTTTCCGATCAACTACGTAGTGCACCGCCGCAGCATCGCGTTCCGTACCGCCGGCGTCACCAAGCTGTGGAGTGCCCTGGCAGAGAGGCCTGCCGCCCTGGAGATCGACGGCTACGATCCCCATACCGAAGAGGCCTGGAGCGTGGTGCTGCGCGGCGATACGGCGGTCATCGAGGACCAGGCGGACAAGGACGCCGTGGACAGACTGGGGCTGGAGCCATGGCAGCCGGGAGAAAAGGCAAACTACATCCGCCTGACAGCCCGCGCCCTGACCGGCCGCCGTTTCAAGGTTAACCGGCCGGACGTCTGGGCCACGCGGCAACAGGACAAGCGGCGGGCCTCGTTCGAATAACCCGACCGGAACGCCTGCCCCGACGGCGGGCTAGCCGGCTGGCTAGGCGTCCTGAAGGGACAGTTGGGCTTCAAGGCCGGAGAGCAGGATACTCAGCCCTTGGTCGAGTTCCGCGGATCCTTCGTAGTCCGCCAGGGCGGGGGCCAGCGCACGCAGCCGCGGGAACTCCTTGGCAGGCAACCGGTGCAGTCCCAGCCGCAGTAGCACTTCGTTTTCCTCCGGGTCCACAACGAATTCCTGCAGCTCATTCAGGATGTGGCCGTAGAGGAAGCCGTAGTAAGCGCGGTAGACGTGGAGGGCATCCGCGGGGCTGAACCCTGCCCCAATCAGCAGGGACAGGATCTGCTCGAGAGGACGCAGCGTGCCCAGCGGCCGCAGCCCCAGCGGGGTGGAGAGCGGCCTGGTCACGAGCAGCGGCACCACATTGGGGTGCTGGAGCGCAAGATTCCGAAGGTCGTGCGCGATGCGGCGCAGCTGGGCTTTCCAATCGGGATCTTCGGGGTGGATAGTGAGTTCGTTGAGCACCAGTTCGGTGACGCCGTCCAGCAGTGCGGCGCGGTTCTCCGCATAGCGGTAAAGGCTCATTGGGTCCCGGCCCAACTCCTGGCCAAGGCGGCGCATGGTCAGCGCCTCCAAACCTTCCTCGTCAACGACTTCGAGCGCCTTGGTCAGCACGAGCTGCCTGCTCAGCTTTTGCTTTTGGGCCGGCCCGGCGGGGGACTGGGTTTTCGGGGAGGCCATGATTTCCGTCCTGGAAGGCAGCAAGCCCTCTTACCCGAATAGGTAATCCATTCGCTTGCCGAATTGGTTGTCTACGAGTAAAGTCTACATTGTAGATGCGGCCGTGACACCGCCCCGTAGCCCTTGATTTCACCTAGCCCCTGATTTCCGCGGGCATTCTCAACACTCGATGCCCCGTGCACGGCATTGAGGTCCGCTGCTGTAGCCGAACGGCGGCACCACCGCACGTAGCGAAGGGAAGCCGTCATGGCGCATTCGCAGTTCGATCTCTTTCTCAAAGAAGCCACCTACATTGACCAGGCCTCCGACGCCACCCTCGACCGGGACCGCCTTTATGGCCTGTACACCAGCTGGTGCTTCATCAACCAGCAGCAGCCCGGCCCCGAGTCCGATTTCTGGATAGCCATGAACTGCCGCATCAGGCACGGCCGCAAAGGGCTGCGCATGAAAGGCCCCGCTGCTGCCGACTACATCCTGGCCAGCTACCCCGGCCTCGTCTAAGCACCAGCGTCGAAACGAATCCGGCGTGGACCACGTGCCTTGGGGCACGGCGTCCACGCCGTTCCTTTTGGGCGCGGCACCTACTGCTACATCAACTGATGCTGCCGCTCCCCCAGGTCCCGCACGGTGCCCTGACACCCAAGGAGGAGCCGCCGTCGTACTTTGGATGAAGATGCCGGACGGCGGCCAGGCTCCACTGCGGCGCCCTGGGTACTTCAGTTACGCAACATGACGACGGCGGCGGTGCGGGGCCGGGCGGCAAGTGTTACGTTCTTGGGGAGTAATGAGTACCGGCGCCAAGCCCTGACTGGCCGGTCGGCAACCCTCCTTTCGCGGCGGGGTGCCTCAGGTGAACACTCGGCATATCGACCCATTCGAGCTGCAAGCGTGAGAGAAGGAGATCCGTCGTGTCTGACGCACCTGCCCCTGAAGAGAAATTGTCGTACCGCCTCATCAGCGGGCCGGATGACCGGGCCTTTTGCGAGCGGATCTCCGCCGCGCTGGCGGAAGGCTATGTCCTGCACGGCAGCCCGGCGGCAACCTTCAACGGCAGCAGTGTGATCGTGGCGCAGGCGGTGGTCCTGCCCTCAGCCATCGCTTCCGCGGACGCTGCCGTGGCGGACGCTGTTGACGACCTCGAGTCCACCGGCGATGACCTCGACTTCGACGGCGAGGGCCACGCATGAGCTACGCCGGAGACCTGACCCCGCAGGAGGCCTGGGAAAAGCTCGAGCAGGGCGCCATCCTGGTGGACGTGCGCACGGAGGGCGAATGGGCCCACATCGGCATTCCTGACACCAAGGCCACCGAGAACGATCCGCTGTTCATCCAGTGGACCTTCCCGGGCGGAATCCCCAACCCTGACTTCATCACCGACCTTAGCCGGCAGGCGCCCGAGGACAAGTCGACCGAACTGGTGTTCCTGTGCCGTTCCGGCCAGCGTTCCATCGCGGCCGCAATGGCCGCCACGCAGGCCGGCTTCACCTCCTACAACGTCCTGGAGGGCTTTGAGGGCGAGCCGGACCGTTACGGAGAACGTACCGTCAACGGCTGGAAGAACCGCGGCCTGCCGACCAACCTGGGAAAGAACTAGTGACCTTCAACGAAGACGCCGCCGGCTGGAGCCCCGACACCCAGGCCGTCCGCGGCGGGCTGGACCGCACCAACTTCCAGGAAACCAGCGAGGCTGTCTTCCTGAACTCCGGTTTTGTATACGAATCCGCCGCCGCTGCGGAGCGGGCCTTCACGGGCGAGGACGAACGCTTTGTCTACTCGCGCTACGGCAACCCCTCCGTGGCCACGTTCCAGGAGCGGCTCCGCCTCCTGGAAGGCACGGAGGCGTGCTTTGCGACGGCGTCCGGCATGTCCGCGGTGTTCACCGCCTTGGGTGCGCTGCTGGCTGCCGGGGACCGCGTGGTTGCGGCTCGTTCGCTGTTCGGCTCCTGCTTCGTGATCCTCAACGAAATCCTTCCCCGCTGGGGCGTGGAGACCGTCTTCGTGGACGGTCCGGACCTGGAACAGTGGCGCGAGGCCCTCTCCCAGCCCACCGCCGCCGTCTTCTTCGAATCGCCGTCCAATCCGATGCAGGAGATCGTGGACATCGCTGCCGTCAGCGACCTGGCGCATGCGGCCGGGGCCACCGTCGTCGTCGACAACGTCTTTGCCACACCCCTGCTGCAGCGGTGCGGACAGTTCGGCGCCGACGTGGTTGTCTACTCGGGAACCAAGCACATTGACGGCCAGGGCCGGGTGCTGGGCGGCGCCATCCTGGGCACCAAGGAGTTTATTGACGGGCCGGTGAAGCAGCTGATGCGCCACACCGGACCGGCGCTGTCCGCGTTCAACGCCTGGGTCCTGACCAAGGGCCTCGAGACCATGGCGCTGCGCGTCAACCACTCCTCGGCGTCAGCCCTGCGCCTCGCGGAATGGCTGGAGGAACAGCCTGCCGTCAGCTGGGTGAAGTACCCGCTCCTGAAGTCGCACCCGCAGTACGAGCTGGCCGCAAAGCAGATGAGCGCCGGCGGAACGGTCCTCACCTTGGAACTCGCCCCCTCCGGCGGGCGCTCGGGCAAGGAGGCGGCGTTTGCGCTGCTGGACGGCCTGCGGATCATCGACATCTCCAACAACCTGGGCGACGCCAAGTCGCTCATCACGCACCCTGCCACCACCACGCACCGGGCGATGGGACCTGAGGGCCGGGCCGCCATTGGCTTGAGCGACGGCGTGGTGCGGCTTTCGGTGGGGCTGGAGGACGTGGACGATCTGATTGGCGACCTGGAGCAGGCGCTGAAGCAGATCTAGCAGTCCGGCTGCGGCACCCGGGCCGAGCCGCGGCCCGGGCCTCAAAGGTTATGCAGGGAAAGGTGGACGGCTACTTCGTCACCGGCGCTAATCATTGCCTTGTCCCTGATGTCCTTTTTGACGGGCAAAAGGTACGTGCCGGTCTTGGTATCCGCGAAGAGCGAGGTTTGCCATGCCTGGCCGGCGATTTCCGCCGTAACTTTGACCGAACCGAAGGCTTTGCTGTGGCCAGCGGTTCGCGCGCGGATATCGTCCGCGACGTTGACCGGCAGGGTCAGGAAATGCCAACCGGCTTCCCCGGGATAGAGCCACAACCCGGCCTTAAAGGAATACGACGCCGTCACGCGCTGAGTATGGCACGGGACGTTGGCAGGGCACCACAGCTCGTCGCACCTGCAACCGGCATTTTGTCCCGGAAAGGCTAGGACGCCGCTTCCCCGAATAGATGGCACAAAAAGATTCAAAAGTATTTCATGAAGGGCTTAGTACGGCCTAATAATGTCGGACCCCCTCACGATGATGGAGGTATGGAATCGAGCGCGGCGGTGGTGCAGGCGGAGGAAGCGGTTGACGCTTCTGTCGCTGCGTTTATGGCTGCGCTTGGTGAAAGTTACTCCGCTTCCGGTTGTTTTGGCGAAGGCGGGCCTGCCGCTTCCGGTGACGGTGACGCCGGCGTTCTCGGTGATGATCCGTTGCAGCGGGTTGTTGATGCGGCCTTGGACGTCCTGGGCGGGGTGGCGCGGTCGGAAGCGAAGTTGGCGGCGGCGAAGGCGCTGGCTGCGGCGGTCCTGGCCGGGGCCACAAGGGCGATGAATCCTCCGCCCGGATCCCCTTACGAGGCTACGGCGCAGGACCGGAGCCTGGTGGCCGAGGTCGGGTGTGCGCTGGCCATCGGTGATCGGGCCGCCGGTGCTTTGCTGGCTGAAGCCCATGCGCTGACCACCTCGCTGCCCCGGACGCTGGCGGCGTTGCAGGCCGGGACCATCTCCTGGGCACATGCGCGGACCATGGTGGACCAGGCTGTACGCCTTGACCCGTCCGCGGCAGCGGCCCTGGAGGCGCACTTCCTGGACCCGGAGGCACCTGACGTGGAGGCACCTGATGTGGAGGCACCTGGTGCGGTGCGCGGGTGTCCGATGGGGGAGATGCCCGCCTACCGGTTCAAGGCCAAGGCCCGTACTTGGCGGGAACGGCACCATCCGGAGAGCCTGGAGAAGCGGCACGCCAAGTCGGCGGCGGACCGGCGGGTGGAATACTGGCCGGACAATGACGGGATGGCCTGGATTGCCGCGTACCTTCCCGCGGACCAGGCCTCGGCGGTCTGGAACCGGCTCACGGCACTCTCCCGGGGCCTGCAGGGACCGGACGAGGCCCGCACCCTGACCCAGCTAAGGGCCGACAGTTTCGCCGCAGGGCTTCTCAACGCAGGGCTCCTCGGCGGCACCGGCAGCGGAGGCAACGGGACTGCCTCGCCCCGGGCCGAGGTCCTGGTCACCGTGCCCGTGTTCTCGCTGATGGGCCTCACCGGGGAACCGGCCATGCTGGACGGGTACGGGCCCATCCCGGCGTCCATGGCCCGGGATCTCGTCGCCGGCGGTGCGAACTCTTTCTACCGGGTGCTGGTGGACCCGCGGGACGGGGCGCCGCTGGAAATCGGCCGTACCAGCTACCGGGTCAGCAAGGCGATGCGGAACTGGCTCAGGCTAAGGGACGGCAAATGCCCCTTCCCCGGCTGCAGCAACCACTCCCTCGACAACGAGGCCGACCACCTCCTCGCCTGGCACAACGGCGGCACCACCGGGATCAGCAACCTCGGCCAGCCCTGCCCGAAACACCACAAACTCCGGCACACCAGCGCCTGGAAACCCACACCAGCCACCAAGGACGAACCACCCGGCTGGACCTCACCCACCGGCCGCCACTACACAAGCGAACACCAGGACTGGGAACCACCACGATGGCCGGAAGGGCATGCGGGACTACGGAACGCATCTTCAGCGGCTAGGCCGAAGAGTCAGGACTTGTACGTGCCCGAGTACTTCAACATGCCCGACGACCTTGAGGTACCTGCGTGCTTTGCACTGCCGGAAGAGTTTGACCTGGTGAAGGACCTGGACCTCCCGGATTTCGATGTGCCCGAAGACCCTGGCCCTTCCGAAGACGAACTGCCGAAGGACCCGTTTCCGGAATGGCACCTCTGGCTCAGCGAATTCGTCTCGGTCCCCTAACCTACGCCTTTCTGCCCCCAAACCACTGCCCGCTAGGACTGCCTGACGCGCAGCAGTTCCGGGGCTTCGTCCACCTTTGAAAGATCCAGCCCGCCGCGCATGGTCACGTCAACTGCGTGCTTTACCACTGCATCGAAGCCAAGGTCTCCGCCTTGCGACGCGGACAGGACTTTGTCCCGGACCCTCCGCTGTTCGGCAGCTCCTGTACCGCGCGCAATGATGTCCTCCACCCCTTGCCGGGCCAGGGCAAGTTCGCCCTGTTCCTGCAGTACCGGGGCGACGTAGTCCACCAGCGAGCGCACCACGTCAGCAGCCCTCGCCGGACGGAACGTGCCAAAGTCAAGCAGTTCCCCGCACAGGCCCGCACTGCTCGCCTGCCAGGATGCCATGCGCAAAAGCACCGTGGGCACGGGGGCAGGATCGACGCCGTCCTGCCACTCCCGGCTCGCAGTCTCCACCAAGGCGCGCACCAGGACAGCAATAAGTGCGGCGTCCTCAGCGCGGAGGCACACATCGGCTACGCGGACTTCCACCGTGGGATGGTTGCGGGAGAGCCGGGCGTCAAAATACAACATGCCCTCATCCAGCATGACCCCGCTGTCCAGGAGCCGCGTGACCACCCGTCGGTACGCGGAGTAAGTGCCATAGATACCCGTGGGCCCGGCCGTCGGCCACCGGTTCCAGGCCTGGGTCCGGTAGCTCTCAAAGCCGGTCTGGATGCCGTTCCAGAAAGGTGAATTGGCACTCAAGGCGGTAAGGACGGCGAGCTTGTCACGGATACGGTCCAGGACGGCCACGCCTTCGTCGTGCGACTCAATGTAGGTGTGCACATGGAAGCCGCACGTCAGCTGCTCCTGGGCGGTCAGGCCAAAGCGCTCAAGCATCCGCGCGTAGCGGGGGTCCGGAGTGGTGTGGCTGGCCAAGCCCAGCGGCGAGGTGGCCAGGGCTGCCACCCGGGCATGGTTTTTCTGGGCTGCCTTATCCGCCAGTGCCCGCCCGGCGCGGATCTGTTCCAGGAGTTCACGGTACTCCAGGCAGGGCCGGGTCTGGGTTTCGATCTGTTCCAGCTTGAGCTCGGCGCTCAGGCCCATTTCGTCGTCGTCGTAAACGGTTTTGTCTTCCGTCTCCAGAAGGCGGGGGTCGTCCGGCGCGTCGTCGGCGGCCATTCGGCGGCCGGACAGCAGCGCGTCCGCCAGGGCAAGCGGCTCCCCGCTCTCCGGATCAACGATCAGGAGCTCTTCCTCGACGCCGAAAGTTCGCATACCGACATTCTCCGACAACAGGGACGAAATTGAGGGTCAACAGCACTTCATGACGAAGCGTGAATGGTTAGTCCTGGAAGTATTCCACTTTCGCCCCGATGGTGTTGAGCCGTTCCGCCAGGTCCTCGTAGCCGCGCTCGATGACATAGATGTTCCGCAACTCGGACACTCCCCGCGCGGCAAGCATCGCCAACAGCAGGCACGCTGCCGGGCGGAGCGCTGGCGGACAGCCAACCTCGGCGGCGCGCCACCTGGTGGGGCCGTTGACGTAGATCCGGTGCGGGTCAAGGAGCTGCACCTGGGCGCCCAGCCGGTTCAGCTCGGTCAGGTAGATGGCGCGGTTTTCGTACACCCAGTCGTGGATCATGGTCTGGCCATGGGCGTTCGCCGCGATGACCGCAAAGAAGGGCAGGTTGTCGATGTTTAGCCCGGGGAACGGCATCGGATGGATCTTGTCCTCCGGAGCACGCAACTCGGAAGGCTTGGTGGTGACGTCCACCAGCCGGGTCCGGCCGTTGCGGGCCGTGTATTCGCCCGAGATCTCCAACTGCTGCCCCATTTGCCCCAGGGTTGCCAACTCGATTTCCATGAACTCGATCGGCACGCGCCGGATGGTCACCTCCGAGTTGGTGACAATCCCGGCGGTAATCAGGCTCATGGCCTCGATGGGATCCTCCGACGGGAAGTACTCAATCTCGGCATCGATTGATGGTCGCCCGGTGATCTTCAGGGTGGTGGTCCCCACCCCCTCGATAACCACCCCCAGCATCTCCAGGTAGAAGCAGAGGTCCTGCACCATGTAATTGGGGCTGGCATTCCGGATAACAGTGGTGCCTTCGCGGTGGGCTGCGGCCATGATGGCGTTCTCGGTGACGGTGTCGCCGCGCTCAGTCAGGACAAAGGAGCGGTCCCGGGTGTCCGCGGACGGGGCCTGCACCTCGTAGAAGCCCGCCGTCGCTTCCACCGAGAGTCCGAACTGGCGCAGTGCCTGCATGTGCGGCTCCACCGTCCGGGTACCAAGATCACAGCCGCCCGCATACGGAAGCTTGTACCTGGCTGACTCAGCGAGCAGGGGTCCCAGCAACATGATGACGCTCCGCGTGCGGCGTGCGGCGTCAACGTCCATCGCGCCCAGGTCCAGGACCGCCGGGCGGCGGAGCCGCAGGTCGGTGTCGTTGAGCCAGGTGCATTCCACACCGATGCTGGTCAGGACTTCAACGATCCTGTTCACTTCTTCGATGCGTGCAAGGCGGCGAAGAATGGTGGTTCCCCGGTTGATGAGGCTGGCGCACAGCAAAGCCACTCCGGCGTTCTTGCTGCTGTTGACGTCCACCGAACCCGAAAGGGTGCGCCCGCCTTCAACGCGCAGGTGGGTCATCTGCGGCTTGCCCACGTTCACGATGCTCCTGTCGAAGATCGCTTCAAGGCGCTGGATCATTTTCAGGCTCAGGTTCTGCTTGCCCTGTTCCATGCGGGCAACGGCGCTCTGGCTCGTCCCCAGCTCGGCAGCCAACTGTCCTTGGGTCCAGCCCTTCTCGGCCCGGGCATCCCTCAACATGGCGGCAACGTGTTCAGCGGTTTCCTGCGTCATACTCAAGTTTATATCATAAATGAGTTAAGCGCCCCGGTTATCCGGCCTAATCAGCAGCCGCCGAAGAGCGTTTACCCGAACGATGCGATCGAAGGGCGTCGGATTCCTTGACCGAGCCCTTCAAGGGCGGGAGACTGACGCTGGTCCAACGGCAAGGGAGGCAGTATGCGCCGAACACCAGCACCGCCCATGCCAGGTAGCGGGGCATTTCCGGCCCGGAGCACTCGGAGCGTGCCAGGAATGGCGGCACTGTTACTCGCGGCCCAGCTCCTCATCTGCGGCTCGCCAGCGTACGCGGCGCCCTCCCCGGGAGAGGGAGTGCAATCGCTCCTTGGCTGGATGTGGAGACCGAAAACAGCTGGTCGTACACGGACAAGGACGCCAACCGGACAGAACTGTCAGCGGGTCGAGCAACCTTTACTCACTCCCGAGCTGGCCGGCAGGATCCCGGAACGCGTAAGGAGCAGCGATGGCCAGTGCGTCTGCGCCCCTCACCGGCGGCGGCGAGGTGGAGTTGACCCAGTTTGTATCGAGGGGTTCCGACTACGACTCTTCGTGCCCGTAGGCCTGGCCGGCTGTCAGTTCCCCAGCCACACCATGTTCCAGGTGCCCAGGGAGACGGAGGCAAAAACCGCTGTTGCCGCCATCACCACACCGCCGGCAATAACCCACGCATCCAACACGCTGTAGGTCGATTCGCGGGCCCACGTCCGGCGGCCGCCGCCAAAGCCGCGGGCTTCCATGGTCACCGCGAGCCTCGAGGCCCGGCGGATCGCCTGGACCAGCAGCCCGAAGCTCTGCCCCAGCGTCGCCTTCACGCGCTGCAGGGCACTGCCGCGGGAACCCACCCCCCGCGCGCGGCGGGCCATCCCGATGGTCTGCCATTCTTCGGCCATCAGGCCCACCAGCCGCATGGCGGCGAGGGTTCCCAGCACGAACCGGTGCGGGAGGCGCGCCTTCTGCGCCAGCGCATCAGCGAGGTCTGTGGGGTCGGTGCAGCTCATCAGCAGCACTGCCGGCAGGGCAATCGCCAGCCCCCGCAGCGTGAAGCCCACGCCCAGCTCCAGGGACCCTTCGCTCATGGTCCAGATGCCGACGTCGACCAGCGTCTTTCCGCTGTCCGGCGCCAGGATGGAGGTGCTCCAGCCTCCCACTGCGGCGGCGAGGATCAGCGGCCAGCCGCGCTGCCACAGCAGGGCGGGCGTCAGGCCGGCCAGGGGAAACAGCAGGACTTCAAAGGCCAGCGCCACCGATGCGGACACCCAGTCGATGGAGAGTGCCAGCACGGCCGTGATGAGGAAGACGGCGGCGAACTTGCTGAGGGGGTTCGCCCTGGCCAGCAGCGCATTGTTGCCGCGCAGGTTCAGCTCCTGCCTCATGGTGCCGCCGTTTCCGCCGGAGCCATCCGCAGTTCCGTTCCGCCCAGCGCGGCCGTGAACTCGGCGTCATGGGTCACGGAGACCACGGCGGTGCCGCCGTCCAGCAGCTCGGACAGGAAGGATGCCAGCTCCGCCCACGTGTTGGCATCCTGGCCGAACGTAGGCTCGTCCAGGACCAGCACCTGGGGATGCGCAGCCAGGACCGTCGCCACGGACAGCCGCCGCTTCTCCCCGCCCGAAAGCGTGTAGGGGTTGGCGTCCACAAGGTGGGTGAGCCGCAGGCGCTCCAGCAGCTCGTCCACGCGCTCCCCGCCATGGCCAAGGTGCCGTGGGCCAAACATCAGTTCGTCCAGCACCTTCCCGGTGACGAACTGGTGCTCGGGTTCCTGGAACACGGTGCCGATCCGCTCGATGAGCTGCTCGGCTTTCCACTTGTACGGGTCTATTCCGGCGCCGCGGCTCAGGTCCAGCGTGGCCGAAACCTTCCCGGCCACGGGTTCGAGAAGCCCGGCGAGCGTCAGGGCAAGCGTGGACTTCCCTGCCCCGTTCGGCCCCGTCACCGCCAAGGCCTGCCCGGCACGGACCTGGGCGGAAATATCCGCCTGCACGGGTACCGGCGGCACCTTCCGGAAGCCGCTGCGCCCCGCCCGTTCACGGGACACCGCCAGCTCCTCGGCAGCGAGCAGGAGGCCACCCGTCCCCCGGGCCGGATCCGCCGCACGCAGCCGGGTGTCCGGGACATAGCCGGGCACCCACACCCCGGCGGCAATCAGCATGCTCCGGGCTTCCCTGAGCACTTGGTCCGGCGGGCCGTCCAGCAGCACGGCGTCCTTCGCGTCGGTGCCGGGCTGCAGCACCACAATCCGGTCCACCAGGTCCTTCCACACGGACACCCGGTGCTCCACCACCACCAGCGTGGCGCCGGTTTTGTCCAGGCATCGCGCCACGGCGTCGCGGACCTCCAGCACGCCGGCCGGGTCCAGGTTCGCCGTCGGCTCGTCCAGCAGGATGAGACCGGGACGCATGGCAAGGATGCCCGCGAGCGCCAGCCGCTGTTTCTGCCCGCCGGAGAGTACCGACGTTGGATGGTCCAGCGGGAGGTGGGAAAGTCCGACGTCGTCCAGCGCCTCGTGCACGCGGCTCCAGATGGCGTGGCGGGGCACGGCGAGGTTCTCGGCGCCGAAGGCGGCGTCGTCACCCACGCGGGACAGGACCACCTGCGTTTCGGGGTCCTGCTGCATGAGGCCGGCGCGCCCGCGCTGCTCGCGGGGGGAGGCTCCGTCAACCAGCAGCGAACCCGACTCGTCGGAATCGCCGGCCGCGCCGCCGTCGTCGTCCACATCCCCCAGGACCCCCGCCAAAGCATGGAGGAGGGTGGACTTGCCTGCGCCGGAAGGCCCCAACAGCAGCACCCGCTCTCCCGGGCGGATGTCCAGGTCGAGGGCATGGACCGCCGGCTTGGCGCGCCCGGCATGCCGCCAGCCCCAGCCGCGGGCCGCGACGGCGGCGGGACGCACTGCGGTGGGCGCGCCCTGGCGGGAAGGTGCGGACATCAGGAGAAGACAGGCTCCGTTGCTGCCTTCCGCGACGCGAACGAGCTCAGGACTCCGGTCCTGGCCAGCCCGCGGGTGGCGATCCATGACAGGGCGCCGGCGATAATCGCGCCGGAGATGGCGGTGAAGACGATGTACACCAGCTTGTCCCCGCCGGAGTAGGCGATGTTCCAGCCCCACGGAGCGAAGGAGTCGTTGAGGCCGCAGAAGAGACCGGCGGCGGCACCGGCCAGCAGTGCCACGGGCAGGT
Organism: Arthrobacter sp. PGP41; assembly: GCF_002953935.1. Taxonomy (NCBI): domain Bacteria; kingdom Bacillati; phylum Actinomycetota; class Actinomycetes; order Micrococcales; family Micrococcaceae; genus Arthrobacter; species Arthrobacter sp. PGP41. Next base: position 3,990,706 of record NZ_CP026514.1, read on the forward strand.
TGAACTTCCGGTACACGAAGATGGCGAAGATGATCTCGGCGCCGAGGCCCTGGACGAAGCCGGAGAACAGCACGGAAGCCCCGTACTGGGACCCCATGAGCAGCTCACCGGTGGCGGCTACCGTCTCGCAGAACAGCGCGGCGCCGGGCTTGCGGATGATGAGCATGCCCAGCACGGCCGGGATCATCCAGCCGCCGGCGATCAGGCCGGTCAGTGGCGGGTAGGTGGCGTTCATGGGGCCGGACACTGCGGCCGCGCCCTGGGACCAGGCCCAGAAAATGACGCCGCCGGCAATGGCAATGAGGGCCGCCACCACGATGTCCACGACTCGCCAGGACTTGCTGCTGGTCTTCTTGACTGCTGTTGTTGCCATGTGATCCTCCTGAGGAACAGGAGGGGAAAGTGGACGCGGCTGCCGGCTATGCTGCCGCTGCGCGCACTTCGAGAACTCGACTCCCTTGCGCCGGTACTAACCGGATCAGGTTCGAGGGTCTGCGGCTGCCCGCACTCTCAGCGCCCACCTGCGGATCCTGGCATTGCCAGTGATGCCCGACGGCGGCGCTCCCCTGTCGTTGAATGTTGCTTTTGCTTGAAATGATTCGTTGCAGAAATACCCTGTTGGGCGTTGCCAGTTTACACCGCGGCGGGGGTAGATTGTGGGCCATGGCTGCCAATCCCCCGCATGTGACCGACTTCGACCCGGATTCCGATGCCATCCAGCCGGAGGGATCTTTGGCGGCACTGATCGCCCGGATTGAAGGCGAAGTCCGGGAACTGCAGTTTCCCGGCTTCTCCCTGGACGACTCCCTGAACCTGGGACTGCTCCTGGTGGAGCTGGGGAAGGAGCGCGGGCTGCCTATCGCGATTGACATCACCAAGGGCCAGCAGGTGCTGTTCCATGCGGCCCTGCCCGGTGCGACGCCGGATAACGATCACTGGATCCGGGCGAAGCAGCGCACTGCGGCACGGTACGAGATCCCCTCACTGCTGGTGGGATTGCGCGGCCGGCTTCGCGGCGGCCGGATCGAGGACCAGGGCTGGTTCGACCAGCGCCGGTACGCCGCGCACGGCGGCTCCTTCCCGCTGTACGTCACCGGAGTGGGCGCCGTGGCCACTGTTACGGTTTCGGGGCTTCCCCAGGTGCAGGATCACGACCTGGTGGTCGAGGCCCTGCGTGAAATCCTCCGCTCCGCGGGAGCGGACTGATGCCATGCTGGCGGAGCGACCCGCACGCTGGACGCACGTCCACCCGGCAGCAGAAACACAAAGGCTGCTTAGCATTTATTTAGTAATCATGCTTACTATGTTGTCTCCCGGGTTTTGAGGAGAACAGGACATGGCAGCCAGCACCCGCCTGACGGGCCCCCGAACACGCCTGCAAAATGCCGCCCTCGGAATTGGCACGGTCTTCTTCCTGTTGGGCATCTTGGGCTTCATCCCCGGCGTTACCTCCAACTATGGCTCGTTGGGCCTTGCCGGACCTGGTTCAGGGGCGCTGCTGCTGGGCGTCTTCCAGGTGTCCGTGCTCCTTAACGCGGTACACCTGGTCTTCGGGCTTGCAGGGGTCCTGATGGCGCGGACGCATCCCCAAGCCAGGAACTTCCTTATCTACGGCGGCGTGGCCTATCTGCTCCTCTGGCTGTACGGCTTCCTGGCGGGTGACACCACGCCTGCCAACTTCCTCCCTGCGAACAACGCGGACGACTGGCTGCACCTGGCCCTCGGCCTGGCCATGATTGCGCTGGCCATCACCCTGGCTGCCCGAGGCCCCGCTGTCCCCGCAGGCGTTGGCAGCAGCGATAGCAGCAACCGGCCCGGAAGCCCCAGCAACGACGTCGCGGAACCGGCACCAACGCCGGACCTGAAGGAGCACTATGAAAATCCCTGAAGCGCGCGGTCCCGCCAGCGCCGCCTTGTTCGCCCTTCTCACGGAGGTACCCTGCTCCATTGGCACCCGCCCCGACGGCCGAACCGCCGACGCCGGAACTGCCGATGACCGCGCCGCGGGGCTGCACCGGGCGGTCAGCAGCCAGTTGGCCGCCACCCCGGACATCATCGGCGATGACGACCTCCAGCTGACGCTCTTCTGCCTCTACGAGCTCCACTACACCGGGCTCGCAGGCGTCAGCGATGAGTGGGAATGGGCGCCGGGACTGATCCAGGTCCGCCAGCTGCTGGAAAAGCCGTTCGAGGCCGCGCTCAGGCGGACCGCCCGTGAAGCAGCCGGCGAACTGGAGCTTCCCGCGGCCTCGCGTCCCACCAGCGACGCTGTGGCCGATGTCCTGTTCGGCCTCGCAGCCCGAGATACCGGCCCCAGCCTCTCCCGGTACGTGGCGAAGAAGGCCAGCCTGGATCAGCTCAAGGAATTCCTGATCCATAAGTCCATCTACCAGCTGAAGGAGGCCGATCCCCATACCTTTGCCATTCCCCGGCTCGCCGGGCGCCCCAAGGCCGCGCTGGTGGAAATCCAGGCGGATGAGTACGGCGGCGGACGTCCCGAACGGATGCACAGCGCACTTTTCGCCCGCACCCTGCGGGGCCTGGGGATGGCGGACGAATACGGCGCCTACGTCGATTCCGTCCCGGCCGTCTCCCTCGCCGCAGTGAACCTGATGTCCCTGTTCGGGCTTAACCGCCGGTTGCGGGGTGCCATCACCGGGCACCTGGCCATCTATGAGATGACCTCCTCCCAGCCCAACCGCCTATACGGCAGCGGCTTCCGGCGGCATGGTTTCGATGCCGCCGTCACCCACTATTTCGATGAACACGTGGAAGCAGACGCCGTCCACGAGCAGATCGCCGGCCGCGACCTGGCCGGCGGCCTGGTGGAAGCCGAACCAGGACTTCTTGGAGATGTACTGTTCGGTGCCACGGCAGCCATGGCGCTGGACGGCAGGCTGTCCGCCCATCTCCTGCAGTCTTGGGAGAACGGCGGGACCTCACTAAGGGCGGCAGTGCCGGCAGCAGCATGAGCGGCGCAAGTTCCCCGCCGCCGTCCATCACCCCCGGCAACCTCAAACAGGAGCGCGAATGAACCAGGAACCGGCCGAGAGCTCCATCGTGGTGTGCCCCGACGGTCCGCTGATTGTGCGCGGCGACTTCGAGATCGTCACGCCCTCCGGGGAACCGTTGCCCCGTGAACGGAAAACCGTGGCACTGTGCCGCTGCGGGGCGTCAGCCATCAAGCCCTATTGCGATGGGACGCACAAGATGGTCAAGTTCCGGACGGAACCCCCGGCAACCTGAGCAGCGCCTGCACCGGCCGGCCGCAATCGCCGGTTAGGCTAGGGACAGCCCGTTTTCCGCCCGCAAGGAGTACTAGGAATGAACCTTTTCATCAAGCTGCTCGGCACTGGCGTGAGCCTCGGCGCAGGCTTTGTCGGCACCAAGCTCGTCAACGCCATCTGGGAAAAGACCACCGGCCGGAAGCCCCCCACCGGCAAGCACGAGGACGTCCCCACGAGCCTTCACTCGGCTCTGACGTTCGCCCTGATCTCTGCCTCGGTGAGCACCATCATCCAGGTCCTGGCAAACCGTGGCACCCAGCGCGCCATCACCCGGTTCGCCAAGAGCCAGGACATCGTCTAGCAGCACGCCGAACGGTGTTCAGCCGTCGCCGGAACCCTCCTCACGGGCGGTTTTGGCGGCGGCTTTTTGCACCACGGCCTCAAGCTCATCGGAGGTGAGGAGCTCGCGGTGGAGGTGCTTGGTCCGGTAGCCGGCCCGGCCCACCATGTGTGCTGAAACGGGCACGGTGAGCAGCTGGAAAATCCACGCGACCAGCAGTACGGGCCACACCCACCAGGTGCGCAACTGGAGTCCGATGGACGCCAGGAGCAGGAACAGCCCCAGCACCTGCGGCTTGGTAGCGGCATGCATGCGGCTGAGCAGGTCGGGGAAGCGAAGCAAGCCGATGGCCGCGCCGAGCGACATGACGGCCCCGACGATCATGAACACAGCGGACAGCACATCCACCCAGGCATCCAGGCCAGTGGAGTCAGGACTCATTGGACTGCTCCCTCCGGTCCGCCACGAACCTTGCCACCGTCACGGACCCGATAAAGCCGATGATGGAAATGGCCACCACCAGCATCAGGTTGTTCAGGTGCCTGTTGACGGCCATGTCCACGCACAGGGCACCGCCCAGGATGGCCAACAGGACGTCCGTGGCCAGCACCCGGTCCAGCAGTGAAGGTCCCCTGGAGATCCTGATGATGGCACCGGCGGCGGCCACCGAGAAGATTACGGCAGTAACAGCCAGGACGGTCTGCATCATGCGCCCGCCTCCATTCGCACGGTTTCGAGTTCTTCCTTGGTGCCCATGATCCTGATCAGCCCCGCTTCGATGGACCGCACCTCATTTTTAAGGTTTTCGACTTCCTGCGGGGAACTGATGTTGAGGGCATGCAGGTAGAGGGTGGACGTGGAGCGGTCCACCTCCACCACCAGCGAGCCCGGAATCAGGGAAATCACGTGCCCCGTGGCCGTGACCATGAGGTCCTGGCGGCTGCGGAGCGGGACGGCGACGACGGCGTTGGTCACCTTTGGCCCCTTGGCGATGGCAAGGTACAGGAGCTGCGCGCTGGCAGCCACCACCTTGGCCAGGAAGACGAGCGCGAAGGGAACGGCGTACAGGATGTTGAACCGGCCGCTCAGTTCCACCGGTGGAAGGTAGAACAGCCGCGCGACCGCCACGGCCAGCAACGCCCCGAACAGGAGGTTGCCGGGGCTGAAGTCCTGCCACAGGGCACCCCAGACAATGACCAGCCAGACTAGGAGCGGCAGCTCCTGGCGGAGGGAAATCCGGCGGCGGCTCATTTTCCCCCTCCCGGCGTGGCAACCATCGGGACGTCGACGCCTCCGCCCAGGACAGCGTGGATGTAGGAGGTCCGGTCCAGCATGTCGCGCGCAGCCTGGTCAGAGACCGTGAACAGCGGCCCCGCGAAAACCGTCAGGGCAACGCCAAGGACCACCAGCCCCACTGTCGAGCCCACCATGGTGCGCGGCAGCAGTGTGACGGTGTTCCGTTTGGCGCCAGGGCCGTCGGCCCGCCCGGCGGCCGGCGCAAGCAGCACGGGATCCGGGTGTTCGGCGTCCGAGGGCCGGCGCCAGAACGCGCGGTTCCACACCCTCGCCACGGCAAGCAGGGTCAGCAGGCTGGTAAGCACCCCGCCGATCACCAGCACGTACGCCAGCGGCGTCCCCAGTTCAATCCCGGCCTGCATGAGACCCACCTTCCCCAGGAATCCTGAGAAGGGCGGAATCCCGGCCAGGTTCATTGCGGGGATGAAGAACAGCAATGCCAGCAGGGGCGACAGCTTGGCGAGGCCGCCCAGCCGGTCCACCGAGGAGCTCCCGCCGCGGCGTTCGATCAGCCCCGTCACCAGGAAGAGGCTGGTCTGGATGGTGATGTGGTGCGCCACGTAGAAGACCGCCGCCCCCAGCCCTGCCGTCGAGGACATGGCCAGGCCGAACACCATGTACCCGATGTGGCTCACCAGGGTGAAGGAGAGCAGACGTTTGATGTCGCTCTGCGCCAGGGCACCCAGGATCCCCACCACCATGGTCAGCAGCGCGGCCACCATTAACGGAGTGTTAAGGGAGTCCCCGGGAAAGAGCAGCGTCTCGGTCCGGACCATGGCGTAGACGCCCACTTTGGTGAGCAGGCCGGCGAACACTGCGGTGACCGGCGCCGGCGCCGTGGGGTAGGAGTCGGGCAGCCAGAAGGACAGCGGGAACACGGCCGCCTTGATGCCGAACGCCACCAGCAGCATCACGTGCAGGAGGGTTCTGGTGCCTTGGTCCAGCTCGCCGAGCTTCATGGCAAGATCGGCCATGTTGACGGTTCCGGTGGCCCCGTAGACCATGGCGATCGAGATCAGGAACAGCACCGACGACACCACGGACACCACCACGTAGGTGACGCCCGCCCGGATGCGGGGCCCCGTGCCGCCCAGGGTCATCAGCACGTAGCTTGCCGTCAGCAGGATCTCGAAGCCGACATAGAGGTTGAAGAGGTCCCCGGAAAGGAACGCGTTGGACACGCCGGCCACCAGGATCAGGTATGTGGGGTGGAAGATCGAGACGGGCGCGTCCTGGTCGCCGTCGGCCATGCCCTGCCCAGTGGCGTAGACCAGCACGGCCAGGCTCACCGCCGAGGAGACCACCAGCATCAGGGACGAGAACTGGTCCACCACCAGCACGATGCCCCACGGCGGCAGCCAGCCGCCGATGCTCACCGCAGCCGTGCCGCCGTCCCACACGGAGGCCAGCAGGAGGCATTCGAGCAGGAGCGTGAGGGACAGCAGGAGGATGCTGACCACCCGCTGGGCCCGTGAGTGGCGGATCAGCAGGAAGGTCAGGGCGGCACCCACGATGGGAAGTATGACGGCGAGCGGCGCGAGGCTTGCGAGGTTCACTTTCCGCCTCCTTCCGGGCCGGCGGTGATGTTTTCCGAGCCCGGCTTTTCTTCCGCTGCTGCCTGCTCCGCGGGTATTTCGCGGCCGCCGGCCAGGACGGTGGCCAGCGGGAACTCGGACGTCTCTGCGGGGACCTCGGCGTCGTCCTCGGCGTCGAAGCTTGGTGTTTCCGCAACCCTGAGGTCCTCGATGTCGGCCTGGATCTCATCCCGGCGGGCCAAAACCCAGGTGCGGTAGATGATGCCGAGCATAAAGGCGGTGACGGCAAAGGAGATGACGATGGACGTGAGGATCAGCGCCTGCGGAAGCGGATCGCTGTAGTCCCCGGCCGCAATGTCCTTTGAGTACAGCGGCGCGGGCCCCGCGTACCCTCCCGTGGCCAGGATCAGGAGGTTGGTTGCATTGGCCAGAAGCATCAGGCCCAGGAGGACGCGCGTCAGGCTGCGTTCCAGGATCAGGTAGATGCCGCAGGCGTACAGGGCTCCCATGATGATCAGGAGGGTCAGGTTCACGCTCATGCTTGGCCCCTTGCGGTGGTCTCGGGAGCCATGCCTTCGGGCTCGTGCTCCCAGTCGGGAGCTGGTGCGGGTGCCTGCAGGGTGGAGTCCTGCCCTTCGGCCGGCATTCCTCCTGCAGCCGCGGACCGCTCTTCGAAGTGTTCGTCGATCTCGGCTCCGAGGCTGCGCAGGACGTCCAGGACCAGGCCCACCACCACGATGTACACACCGATATCGAAGATGGTGGAGGTGACGAACTTGATGTCGCCGAAAACCGGGAGCCACAGTTCGATGATGGCCGTCTGGAAGACCTGGCCGCCCAGCAGCAGCGGCACTGCGCCCGAAGCCGCGGCCACGGCGAGCCCGATGCCCAGCAGTGCACCTGCGCTCACCGGTGTGGCTTCGCGAAGCTCGAACCGTCCCCCGGCCAGGTACCGGATGGTCAGGGCCAGGCCCGCCGTGAGGCCGCCGGCAAATCCGCCGCCGGGCAGGTTGTGGCCGGCCAGCAGGAGGTAGAGCGAGAAGATGATCATCGAGTGGAAGATCAGCCGGGTGACCACCTCGAAGATAATGGACCGGCGCTCCGGTGCCAGGGTCCGGCCGGCAACGATCCACGCATCCCGCGCGGACGCGGCGAACTTCCGGCTGACGGCCAGGGCTGCCGCGTCCCGGGTGCCGGGATCGACGCCGCGGTGGCGGCCCACGGTGCCCTCGGCCACCGTGGCGGACTTCAGGATCCGGTCGCCGCGGCCGCGGACGAAGATCAGGCTCGCCACGCCGGTGGCGGCCAGCGCCAGGACCGTGATTTCACCGAACGTGTCCCAGGCCCGGATGTCCACCAGGGTCACGTTGACGATGTTGAGTCCGCCGCCGCCCTCGTAGGCCAGGCGCGGGAACTCCAGGGAAACGGGGGTGGCGATCCGTGCACCCATGGCGTAGATCGCGGCGAACACCATGGTGGCACCGAAGCCCAGGCCGATGACCACGCGCACCACACGGTACTTGCCGCCGGTGCGGTCCCGGAGCTCGGCCGGCAGGCTGCGCATCGCCAGGACGAAGGCCACCAGGATGATGGTTTCCACCAGCATCTGCGTCAGGGCAAGGTCCGGGGCACCCTGCAGCGCGAACATCAGGGCAATGCCGTACCCGGTCACGGAAACCATCAGGACCGCCAGGAACCGCTTGTTGGCCTTCACCGCGGCCAGCGCGCCGATCACGATGCCGGCACCCACCACGAGCTGGAGCGGGGACCCGGGATCCACAAGGTAGATTCCGTCCGGCAACGGCTTGCCGGCCACCACGATGGCGGACAGGGGAAGAACGAACGCGACGCTGAGAATGACGGCCAGGTAGTAGTACAGCGAACCGCGCTGGGTGCGGCCGGTAATCCACACCGCCGCGTCATCCAGCGCACCGATGGTGTTCTGGTATGCCTTGTCCCCGTCCACCCAAGGCGGCACCAGGGACTGCGCCCTCGCGACCGCGTTGCGGCCAAGGTACATCGCCAGGCCGAGTGCGAAGGTAAGCGCCGTCAGGCCCAGCGCAGGAGTGAAACCATGCCACAGCGCCAGGTGGCCGGCCTGCCCAGCGGCTGACCCGGCGTCGGACGCGGTGGACGCAAAGAGGGCGGCGTACGGCTGGATCCACGCATCTACGGGCGCCGGCCACAGCCCGTAGGCGGTGGTCATGAGGCTGAGGATGGCCGGCGCGGCCAGGAAGGACGGCCTGATGGCTTTGAAGGGCGTGGGCTCCACCCCTGCCTTGACGGCGAAAGCCCCCCACATGAAGCGCGCACTGTAGGCGAAGGTGAGGACGGAACCCAGCACCAGGCCCGCAAGGACCACCATGCCCCACGGCCCGGCAGCCGGGTCACTGGCGTGGTGGACAAAGGCCTCGAGCACCGACTCCTTGGCCACGAAGCCGGCCAACAGCGGGACTCCCGCCATGGACGCGGCACCAATGGCGGCCACCACCCCAAGCGCACGCGAACTCCGGAACACCCCGGACAGCTTCCGGACATCACGTGTCCCCGACTGATGGTCGATGATGCCCACCACCAGGAAGAGTGTGGCCTTGAACAGGCCGTGCGCAAGGAGCATCGCCAGGCCCGCGAGCGCGGCATCCGGTGTACCAAGGCCCACCACCATGGTGAGGAAGCCCAGCTGGCTGACGGTGCCGTGGGCCAGGATGAGCTTGATGTCGGTCTGCCGCAGCGCCCGGTAGCCGCCCACCAGCATGGTGGCCAGGCCAAGTCCCAGCACCACGGGCTGCCAGTAGGCCGTCTCGGAAAAGCCGGGGGCGAGCCGGGCCACCAGGTAGACGCCGGCTTTGACCATCGCCGCGGCGTGCAGATAGGCGCTGACGGGGGTCGGCGCCGCCATGGCGCCGGGAAGCCAGAAGTGGAAGGGCACCAGGGCGGACTTGGTGATGGCGCCCACCAGGATGAGCACGACGGCGGCGGTCACCAGGGAGCCGGAGCCTCCGCCGGTGAGGGCGGGCGCCTGGTCCAGGATGCCGGAGATGCGGTACGTTCCTGCCGCGTGACCCAACATAATCAGGCCCACCAGCATGGCAAGCCCGCCGGCCGTGGTGACAATCAGCGCCTGCAATGCGGACCGCCGTGCGGCCAGCCTGGTCCGCGCGAATCCGATCAGGAGGTAGGACAGGATGGTGGTGAGTTCCCAGAAGATGAACAGCAGCAGCAGGTCATCGGCAACCACCAGCCCGAACATGGCGCCGGCAAAGGCCAGGAGCTGCGCACCGAAAGCGCCAAGGTCCTGGTCCTTCTTCTTGAAGTACCGGGCGCAATAGACCAGCACCAGGGAGCCGACACCCAGCACCAGCAGCGACATGACCCAGGCCAGTGCGTCCATCCGGAAGGCAAGCTCAAGCTTGAGTCCGGGAATCCAGGGGACTGCTTCGCTGACGTGTCCCGTTCCGGAATAGATAGGCCCGTGCTGCAGCAGCAGCCAAACGAAGGAGGCCGCAGGAACGGCGGCCAGTGCGTAGAACGCGTTGCGGCCCCACGCCCTGAACAGGAGAGGCGCGAGGACAGCCACCGAAAAATGCACGGCAAGGACTGTGATCACTGGTATCTCCGCGTTCGTCAGGGATTCGATTGTCAAGAGTTGGAGCAGGCGGTTCATTCGTTAGGTCCGGGAAGGCTCAGTTTATCAAGGCTTCGGTGCCGCTTTCCCCGTCTTTGCCGGCCTGCCGCCCGCCGACACCGGCGCCCGGAGTTCGGTCCGCGTCCTGTTCGCCACAGGCGGATACGATGCATCGTATGAACAGCGCCAGCGCTCCCGGGGCCACGCAGCCGTCCTCGGAACTTGAATCCGGGACCCGGGCCACCAGCAAGGGCCGCATCTTGGCATGGGCGTCCTGGGACTGGGGATCGGCGGCCTTCAACGCGGTGATGACGACGTTCGTTTTCACCGTCTACCTCACCTCCAACGCCTTCGGCGGCGAAGACCGGGCCTCGGCGGTCCTCGGAGGTGCGCTGGCAGTCGCAGGCCTGGCCATCGCACTGCTGGCACCGGTCACCGGCCAGCGCTCAGACGCCGGCGGCCGGCGGAAGCTGTGGCTGGGAGTCAACACGGCCGCCGTCGCCATCCTCACGGCGCTGTGTTTCTTCGTGTTCCCGCAGCCGGAATTCCTGCTGCTGGGCGTGACCCTCATTGCGCTGGGCAACGTGTTCTTCGAGTTCGCCGGCGTCAACTACAACGCCATGCTCGCGCAGATCTCCACGCCACGGAACATCGGCAAGGTCAGCGGCTTCGGTTGGGGCGCGGGCTACCTCGGCGGCATCGTGGCCCTGCTGATCGTGCTCCAGCTGTTCGTCCAGCCCCGCTTTGACTGGTTCGGGGCGTCCACGCAGGACAGCTTGAACATCCGCCTGGTGGCAGTCTTTTCAGCGCTCTGGTTCTTCATCTTCGCCCTTCCCGTGCTGTTCGCCGTTCCCGAACTCCCCCGCGCCGCCCAGGCACGGCGGCTGGGCTTCCTGGCCAGCTACGGCCTGCTGGTCCGGCGGATCAAGGCCATCTATGCCACCAGCCCGCACACCATCTACTTCCTGCTGGCCAGCGCCGTGTTCCGTGACGGCCTGGCCGCCGTCTTCACCTTCGGCGGGATCATCGCCGCGGGCACCTTCGGCTTTGAGCTGTCCCAGGTGATTTTCTTCGCCATCTTCGGGAACGTGGTGGCGGCCGTGGGCGCGGTCATCGGCGGGTTCCTGGACGACCGGATCGGCCCCAAGCGGGTGATCATTGGATCGCTGGCGGGCCTCCTGGTTGCCGGCACGGCCATCCTGGTGCTCGGAAACGGCGACTACGTGTTCCTGGGCATGGCCTGGGCCGGCAGCACCACCTTCTGGGTATTCGGGCTCTTCCTTTGCCTGTTCGTGGGGCCCGCCCAGTCCTCATCACGGGCCTACCTGGCCCGGCTCGCCCCGCACGGGGAATCCGGCGAGCTCTTCGGCCTCTACGCCACCACAGGCCGCGCCGTCAGCTTCCTGGCGCCGGCGCTCTTCACTTTGAGCATCGCGGCGGCCACTCCGTTCGTGGCGCAGGGCGAGGCGCAGCGCTGGGGCATCCTGGGCATCATGGTGGTTCTCCTGGCCGGGCTGCTGGTCCTGCTGCCGGTCAAGTCCCCGGACAAGGCCCCCATCGCGGTGGTTCCGGCCACCTAGGTGCCAGCGGTTTCACGGCATGCCGGCTGGCCCTGCGATACCTCCCGGTCCCGTGTCCGCCCCCACACCAACCGGGGCCTGGGGAGACTAGGCTGGGAGCATGAACGTGGACGAAACCGACCTTCCCGGCTTGGGCCGGCGCAAGGATTTCATGACTGCCTCCGGCCGCCGGATCGGCGTGGTGGAGCTGCGTGAGGGCCAGACGGAACTCATTGTTTCCGCCTGGGACGATCCCGATACCTGCCAGGCATCCATACCCCTTACCAGCGAAGAGGCCGCAACCCTCGGCAATCTCCTCGGCGGGCAGCACCTGGCCATGAAGCTGACGGAAGAGCACAAGGACGTTCCGGGAATTGTGACCCGGCAGTTCTCCATCGCTCCAGACTCCCCGTTCCAGAACCAGCCCATGGGCAAGGCCTGCATCCGTACCAGGTGCGGCGTCTCCATCGTGGCCATCATGCGCGAAGGCGAGGTGCTCCCCTCGCCGGGACCCGACGTCGTCCTTCACACAGGCGACCTGCTGGTGGCTGTAGGCACCCAGGAAGGTCTCGACGCAGCAGCCGATATCCTGCGTAACGGATAAACGCCGTGGATCCGCTGGCCCTGACCCTCGTTGAACTGGGGGCCGTTGTGTTCTGCCTCGGCCTTCTGGCCAGGCTGGCCGGCCGGATCGGAATGTCACCCATCCCCCTTTACCTCCTGGGCGGGCTGGCCTTCGGGGCCGGCGGGATCGTCAAGCTGGAGGGGATGCAGGAGTTCGCCCATCTCTCCGGGGAAATCGGCGTGATCCTGCTGCTGCTTATGCTCGGGCTGGAATATACGGCAGCGGAGCTGTTCACTGGCCTGCGGCGCTCCTGGCAGGCCGGCGTCCTGGACCTGGTGCTCAACTTCCTGCCCGGGGCGGCCCTCGCCTACCTGCTCGGCTGGGGCGGAGTTGGCGCCATGGTGATGGGCGGCGTCACCTACATCTCCTCGTCGGGGATCGCTGCCAAGGTCATCACGGACCTGGGCCGGCTGGGCAACCGGGAAACGCCGGTGGTCCTGTCCATCCTGGTGTTCGAGGACCTGGCTATGGCCATCTATCTTCCGGTCCTGACCACCATCCTTGCCGGGGTCAGCTTCATTGGCGGCCTCACCACGGTGGGTATTGCCCTTGCCGTTGTGAGCGTGGTGCTGATGGTGGCATTGCGCCACGGGCATCACGTGTCGAAGGCCGTCCACAGCGAGAACTCGGAGGTGTTCCTCCTGAACGTGCTGGGCGCCGCGCTGCTGGTGGCAGGCCTGGCCTCGGCCATGCAGGTTTCCGCGGCGGTGGGCGCCTTCATGCTCGGCATCGCCATCTCAGGGGCAACGGCCCACAATGCCACCCGCATCCTGGAACCGCTCCGGGACCTCTTCGCAGCCATCTTCTTCGTGGCTTTCGGGCTCAACACCGATCCTTCATCCATTCCGCCGGTGCTCGGCTGGGCCCTGGTGCTGGCTGCCATCACCGCGGTCACCAAGATGGCCACCGGAATCTGGGCAGCCAAGCGTGCAGGCATTGCCAGGCCCGGACGGTTTCGTGCCGGCGCCACGCTCATTGCGCGCGGCGAGTTCTCCATCGTCATCGCCGGGCTGGCAGTGGCGTCAGGAGCGGTTGCGGATGAACTGGCAGCCCTTGCCACTGCGTACGTCCTGCTCATGGCCGTCATTGGTCCGCTGGCTGCCCGGTATGTTGAGCCGCTGGTAAGGCCCCTGCTGCGCCCTCGGAGCGTGGCCGCCAAAGCCTAGGTACGCGGGCTTGATGGGAGCCGTGCGCACCTAAATGGACGTGCGGTGGAAGTTCAGGTGGCTGCGGCTCGCCGTGGGGCCGCGCTGGCCCTGGTAGCGGTTGCCGTACTGGCCCGAGCCGTAGGGATGCTCCGCCGAGGAGGACAGCCGGAAGAAGCACAGCTGGCCAATCTTCATGCCGGGCCACAGTTTGATGGGCAGCGTGGCCATGTTGGAAAGCTCCAGGGTGACGTGGCCTGAAAAGCCGGGGTCAATGAAGCCCGCGGTGGAGTGCGTCAGCAGCCCCAGCCGGCCCAGGGAGGACTTGCCCTCCAGCCGGGCGGCGATGTCGTCCGGCAGCGTGACGGTTTCATAGGTGGAACCCAGCACGAACTCGCCCGGATGCAGGATGAACGGCTCGTTCTGCTCCACCTCCACCAGGCGGGTGAGTTCCGGCTGTTCCTCCGCCGGGTCAATGTGTGCGTACTTGTGGTTATCGAACAGGCGGAAGAATTTGTCGATCCTCACGTCCACGGAGGACGGCTGGACCATCGCCGGTTCGTACGGCTCAAGCACGATCCGCTGGGAGTCTATTTCGGCACGAATATCGCGGTCAGAGATCAGCACCGTCCCAAATTACCGCATGGCTTATCAGTACCCGTTATCCACAACTGCATTCTTTCGTTGTTGCTGGCGTCTGCTGGGGCTAATGTTGCCTCAGTGATTCAGGCGCCGGATGGTCTCCCGGATGGCCCAACAGAGCTGGGGTTGTTGTGAATAGATTGGTGGCGCCCGCTTTTATTGGCGCGCTCTGCGCTTTGGCGCTGGTCTCCTCGGGGGCCGGCACGCCGCCCCTGCCGCTTTCGCCTGGTGTGACTACTGGAGCGGCGGGCCCGTCCAGCGTCGTCCTGGGCACGGCCACCGTGAAGGACGACGCCGGGGCCTCCACGGGTGAGGGCCCGGCCGCGTCGGGGCTCACCCCCGCCGTGGAACCCGGCATCCGTCCGGCGTCACCCGCGGGCGCCGACGTCACACTGGCGCCGGAGCCCGCACCCGCCGCACCGTCAGCTGATGCCCTCGCGGTACCCTCCCCGAGTACGGCCACCGCGGAGCCGGCTCCCGGGGTCCCATGGATTCCGCCGCTCTGGGCCCCGGATGAAGAACTGGCCTCACCGGCGCCCTCCCGCTTGGCGGCTCCCGAGTCAGTCACGGCCTTGCCTTCGACGGAGGCCCTGGTTCCGGACAGCAATGCGGCAGCGGTTCTCACAGTCTTCACCAAGATCAATGAGTACCGGGCGTCCAGGGGCCTTAATCCGGTGAAGTACCACCCAACAGTGGCCGGGCTGGCGCAGGAATGGTCGGACAGCATCGCGTCCCGCGAGGTGATTGAGCACCGCGCCAGTTTCTGGACCGACCCGCGTGCCCTCAGCCCGAACAACGGCGCCGGCGAGGTCATCGCCATCCGCACTGACCGCGATGCCGCACTACTCGTGGAATGGTGGAAGAGCTCCGCCGGCCATAACGCCATGCTGCTCGATCCGCGCTTCAACGTCATGGGCGCCGGCATCTCGTACACGGACCGCACGTACAAAATCTGGGGAGTGGTGAACTTCTTCGGCTACACCACTCTTCCAGCCGGCACCCTCGACGCTCCCGGCGGCACCGGGTCGGGCAATGCTTTCCCGCCGGCAGCACCGAGCGTATGCGATGCGCCCGTCAAACATATGCCGCCCACGCTTGACCTCTCCGCCGCCGCGATCAAGGGGCCGGGGGACCTCGTGACCGTGGACTCCGCGGGACAGCTCCTTGCCCGCGCTGCCACCGGCGCGCGCACCTTCGCCGCAGCCAGGGTCATCGGTTCAGGCTTCGCGGGTGCCAAGGACGTTTTTGTTACCGACTGGGACCGGGACGGCACCTATGACCTCCTGACCCAGTGGACCAACGGCACCGTGACCCTGAGCCGGGGCAACGCCACAGGCGGATTCCAGGCCGCTGCCACCCTCGGGAACGGGGGATGGGAGTCCCTCACCCTTGCCGTGGGTGGCTGGTGCGCCAACAACCGGATGCCGCAGCTTCTTGCCCTGGACGGAGCCGGGAGTCTCTTCCTGTATCCGAACAAGGGCCTGGGCGACCTCGCGGAGCGCGCCTTCGTGGGCTCTGTTGGCGCCGCCCGGAAGCTGTCCATGGTGGATTACGACGCCGACGGGTTCCAGGATGTCCTCGCGCTGCGTGCTGACGGATCGGTCCAGCTCCACCGCGGCTGGGGCACCCCCGCGCTGCGCGCCGAAACAAGGCCTACAGTCGCCACCGGCTGGGGAGACGTGACAGGCATCAGGGCACTGAGGGACGTCACCGGGCTGAACTCCACGGGGCTGGCGCTGCGCCGGGCAACGGACGTTGTCCAGTACTGGGACCTGACCTCTGGAAGCCTCGCGGCGCCGTCGAACATCCCCGGACCCTGGACCGGACAACGGCTGGCGCAGTAGGTGCTAGATGGCCGGCTGGAGCTCCAGGACACCCTTGAGGCGTTCCAGCTGGGCCACTTCGGAGCGGACGTTCCGTTGAAGCATCCTGTTGAGGAAGCCGAGCCTATTCAGGAAGCCCGGCAGGTTCAGGAATCCGACGGGCCCCTCCGCCCGGGCTTCGAGGGCGAACCGCACTCGCGTCCCCCCGGATTCCGTGCTGAGGTAATACCCGCCCGAGCGGTGCGCGGGTCCGGAGATTACGTGGAACTCGATCTCCGCGCCAGGCCTGGCCTTGGTGATTTCCAGTTCCGCCGGAATGCTCAGTCCGGACCGCCCGGCTACCATCTTCCGGTAAACCGCGCCCTTGGCGGCAGAAGCGCCCTGCAGCAGCGTGACGCTGCGGACCGAGTCGCACCATAGCGGAAGATTGGTGGCATCCAGCAGGTACAGATACACGGCCATGGCGTCACGACTGATCAGGACCTCGTGCTCCGCAAATGCCATGGGGATCTTCCTGTGTAAACGTGGGCTGGCCGCAGCAGCTGCGCCCCCCGGCACCGCAGCTACCGGTTCAGGTTAGCCAGCGCTCCGCGCGCCCACCTAGCCAGGGCCGGGGACGTTATTGAAGAGTTACTGGATGACGCGCGGGCCGGCCAGGACACGGGGCTCCGGCGCCCTGAATGGGCGGGGCGGGCAGACATCTGCGCTAAGCTATGTTCTGCCCCTCTTCGGCGGGGCATTGCGGCTGTAGCTCAATGGTAGAGCGCTAGCTTCCCAAGCTTGATACGCGGGTTCGATTCCCGTCAGCCGCTCCATGTTGTCAGCGGGGCCGCCAGCGCCCGCCGGGCCCATTAGGTGCCTGCGTGTATCGTCAGAAGTCAGGAACCTCTTCGGTTCCGCTACAGGAGCAATACATGGCTGACAAGTCCCCGCGTCAAACAGCATCGAAAAAATCCGGCAAGTCCATCAAGGAAAAGCGCGCAGACAAGAAGGCCGCTTCCGCCCCCGCCAGCTCCCTGGACATCACGTCCAACAAGGCCGCCAAAAAGAAGTGATGGGCCCGGAGAAGAAACTGGCCCTGGGCGTACTGGCATCAACGAAAAAGCCGGACGAGCGCAGGCTCCCCATTCACCCGCTGCACTTTGAGCGCATTGCGCCGGAGGTCCGCGAGCACATCATCCTTGAGCACGGCTACGGTGAACGCTTCGGCGTTTCGGATGCGCACCTCGCCACCCTGGTGGGCAGGATGGCCGGCAGGGAGACGCTCCTGGCGGAGGCCGACGTCGTCCTCCTGCCGAAGCCGCAAGCGGAGGATTTGTCCGACCTGCGGGACGGCCAGGTCCTCTGGGGCTGGCCGCACTGTGTCCAGGACCGTGCCATAACGCAGCTGGCCATTGACAAGAAGCTCACGCTGATAGCTTTCGAGGCCATGAACCACTGGGCCAGTGACGGCGGTTTCGGGCTGCACGTCTTCCACAAGAACAACGAGCTCGCAGGGTATTGCTCGGTGCTCCACGCACTGGCACTGACCGGCTCAACCGGCGACTACGGACGCCGGCTCAGTGCCACAGTCATCGGTTTCGGCGCTACGGCACGCGGCGCTGTTACGGCCTTGAACGCCCACGGGATCCACGACGTCCAGGTGCTGACCAACCGGGGAGTCGCCGCCGTCGGCGCCCCCATCCACTCGGTCAACATCGTCCAGTTCGATCACGATGCCGAAGCACCCTTCCTCAGCCAGGTGATCACCGAACGGGGCCGCGTGCCGCTGGCGCCGTTCCTGGCCGAAAGCGACATCGTGGTCAACTGCACCCTGCAGGACCCCAACAACCCGCTGACCTACCTGCGCACGGAGGACCTCGCGGCCTTCAACCCGGGCAGCCTCATTGTGGACGTGTCATGCGACGAGGGAATGGGATTCAGCTGGGCCCGGTCCACCACCTTCGCCGACCCCATGTTCACGGTGGGCGGCCACATCAACTACTACGCAGTCGACCACAGCCCGTCCTACCTCTGGAACTCCGCCAGCTGGGAAATCAGCCAGGCCCTGCTGCCGTTCCTGGAAACTGTCATCAGCGGCCCCGAGGCGTGGGACGGCAACGAAACCATCTCCCGTGCCATCGAGATCCGTGACGGCGTGGTCCGCAACAAGGACGTGCTCGAATTCCAGAAGCGTGAAGAGGCGTACCCGCACCTGGCGCTGTAGCCGCGGGCTACGCTGCCGCCCGCCGGACAATCCTCACAGGCTGCCGGCGGTCCCTGAGGTCCACCCTCAGCAGCAGCGAGCCCTTGCGCGCCAAGATCAGTGCGACGGTCACCGCCGCGAGGGCCGGCACCCCGCCGGAGACCAGCAGCGCCACATGCGGATCGGCATGTTCGGCGATCCAGCCGAGCATGGGGCCGCCAATGGCCTGGCCGCCGATCAGCACCATGATGTACAGGCTCATCACCCTGCCCCTGATGCCCATATTGGAGCTGACCTGGACCAGCTGGTTGGACCCGGTGAGGAACATGAGGCACCAGAACCCGGACAGCACCATCACCGCGCCGAACACCGGCATGGACGGGGCCAGGGCGGCCAGGCAGAGCATGGCGCCGTACATTCCGGCGCAGAACACCACGGACCGGAGCCGGAGCTGGCGCCGCCGCGTGGACGCCACAGCCCCGGCCAGCGCGCCAAGCGCCACGAGGGCGTTGAGGAGGCCGTAGCCGCCGGCACCAACGTTGAAGACGTGGTCCGCGTAGGCCGCGAGCACCACCGGCAGCCCCATGGCGAAGACCGCGATAAAGCCGGCCATCAGCCAGGGCCAGTAGATGGTGGGCTTTCCCAGCGCGTACCGCAGCCCCTCGCGCAGCATTCCCTTGCTCTTCGGTGCGGGCGCGCTGAGGAACAACTGGTCCTTGCGCAGGATGAGCAGCATGGCCACGGTGGTGCAACAGGCGAAGGCGTTGCCCGCAAAGGCCCATCCCGCCCCCACGGCCGTCAGCAGCCATCCGGCCAGGGCGGGGCCGATCAGGCCGCCCAGCTGGAAGGTGGTGGAGTTGACGCTGATGGCGTTGCGCAGGTACTTCGGCCCTACGAGTTCGTTGACGAAGACCTGGCGTGCCGGCTGGTCGAGCACGGTCACCAGGCCAAGCACCAGTGCAATCACGTAAACGTGCCACACCTCAATGGCGCCGCTGAGGGCAAGGACTGCCAGCGCGGCGGCCAGGACCGCGGCCATGCCCTGGCACAGGATCAGGATCTTCCGCTTGGCGAACCGGTCCGCGATCATCCCTCCCCACGGCCCGAGGAGCAGGGACGGCAGGAACTGCAGCGCCACGGTGATGCCAACCGCGGTCACGGAGCCGGAGAGCTCCAGCACCAGCCAGTCCTGGGCGATCCGCTGCATCCAGACGGCGACGACGGCGATGAAGTGGCCGATCGCGAAGATGCGGAAGTTGGGAACGCTCAGGGAAATGAACGTGTGCTTCCATGGCAGGCGTTCACTGACGACGGCGACGGGCTGGGTCTGATTGGCATGGGTTTGGCTACGCGGCGGGGCGGAGTGTGCGGTGTCGATGACGGGCTGGGTTACGGTTGCCGATGAAGGCGGTGGGGGTGCCACAGGTGTGTCCTCACAGTGCGTGCGGTCCGGGATGTCCTTAACGCTAGGCTGGAGGCACGGATTATGGAGACGTATTGTCCCTATAAGTCCTATTGCAGAGCGCAATACGTCCCCGCCCGCACCGACGCCACCGGAGTCCATCGTGTTCGACCCAGCCCAGCTGCGCTCTTTCCTGGCCGTGGCGGAAACACTCAGTTTCACCAAGGCCGCCGAGCGGCTCGGCCTGGCGCAGCCCACGGTCAGCCAGCACGTCCGCAAGCTGGAGGCGGCCGCCAAGCGGGTCCTGGTCAGCAGGGATACGCGGGACGTCCGGCTCACTGACAACGGGGACGCCATGGCGGGGTTCGCGCGGAACATCCTGGCTGCGCATGACTCCGCTTCACGGTACTTTTCCGGGTCTGCAATGCGGGGACGGCTGCGGTTCGGCACTGCTGACGACCTTGCCATTACGGGCCTGCCGAGGATCCTGCGGGAGTTCCGCCAGATCTACCCGCAGATCAACCTGGAACTCACGGTGGGCCAAAGCGACCAGCTGTACCGGAAGCTCAACGCGGGGCAACTGGACCTTGTGTTCGTGAAATGGGTGGCCGGAGCCAAGGACGGAACGGTGGTGCAGCACGATTCATTTTCCTGGGTGGGCCTGGAGCAGACCACGCTGGACGCGGCAGCGCCTGTCCCGCTCATCGCCTACCCCTCCCCCAGCCTGAGCCGGAAACTGGCAATCGACGCCCTCGAATCCCACGGCAGGACCTGGCGGATCACCTGCACAACCCGGCAAATCAGCGGCGTGCTGGCGGCGGTCCGGGCGGGGATCGGCGTCGCTGTCATGCCGTCGTCGCTCGTCCCGGAGGACCTGAAGATCATCACCCGGCGCTTCGACCTGCCCGCGGTGGGCGACGTGGACTTCACCCTGATCCGCAACCCCCTGGCCAATGCCGAGGTCATTGACGCCCTGACGCAGTCAATTGTGGGCCGGACCATTAACCGACCAGCATAACGCTCCAAGATGTCCCCCCGGCGAAGCCATGCCGCTGTTTCCATTGATTGCGGAAGGCTGCATCCCTTATGCTGAATTTTCCAGGGTCAAGCAGCCGGCCGTCATACAATCACGAGGCCGCTCCTGCATGCCAGGATTCCGGCTCGGGACAGGCAGCCAATGACGACAGCCAAGAACCCCCATTACAGCCCGGCCCAAGCCCACTCACACGCCCCTGCGCGCCAGCTTGGAACCCGCAATTCCAGGCTCGGTGCAGGCATTGCCACCACCGACACCGGATACGTCGGCAAACCTAACTGTGACAGGTGCCGCACTGACGAGTTTGTCTACCTTGAGTCTTACATTCCGCCCACCTACCGGCGCGACGGTTCGGTAGGCACCCTGGGCGAAGTCGCCTACACCTGCACCCGCTGCGAGGATTTCTCCGCCCACAGTGTTCCAGTCACGTGGACGCCGCCCGGGTGGTACCTGGGCTAGCTTCCGCAGGGCAAAGAGGGCCGGACGGCCACCGCAAAGGTGAACGTCCGGCCCTCTTTGTGCCGAAAGGTTACGCCGGCGGACTCCTCGAGCGGGGCGTCTGGAAAAGGGCGCCTAGATCAGGGCGTCGGAGAGGTGGTTGGGAGTTCCGAACCGGTGGGCGGTGATGCTGACGGCCTGCTCGTGCAGGAAGGGCAGCAGTTCCACGCGGCCGGCTTCGGTGACCGGGTGCGCGTAAATTGCCAGGTCGGGACGGCCGCCCGTGGCCTTGGCAAGGCCTGCCGCGTCGCCGCCGATCAGGCGGACGCGTGCGCCGGAAAGCTTCCCCGCCGCGGCGAGCCGGCCCGCGGAAGCCAGCCATTCGGCGTCGGACTCCACTGCTACTTCGATGTCCAGCGCGGTGAGCACCGGGCGCAGCTGGGCGGGAAGTTCGACGGCGGAGGACACCGTGAGTGCCGAACCCGCCAGCACACCCGCTGCCACTGTCCGGACCAGATGGCCCAGCGGCGCGCCTTCAGACAGCCGGACCGTCACGGGCAGGCTGCGGTAGCGGAAGATGTTGCGCTCCGCGCTGAGTCCGGAGACATCCTTAGCTGTGCCGAACTCCTCGGTCCACGCCTGGGCGTCGGACGCCAGGGCCCGCTGCACGGACTCGAGCTCGGCGGGCTGCAGGACAGCGCCGGCAGCGTTGAGGATCCGCCGCACGCCGGGGTGGGTGACAGCGGCATTCGCCGAGGCCGTGGCGGGCGCCCAATCACCGAGCCCTGCCAGGTAGTTGGGCCCGCCGGCCTTGGTACCTGCGCCAACGGCGGACTTCTTCCAGCCGCCGAACGGCTGGCGCTGCACGATGGCGCCGGTGATGCCGCGGTTCACATACAGGTTTCCGGCCTGGATGCTGTCCAGCCAGACGCCCAGTTCCTCGGAGTTCAGGGAGTGCAGGCCTGCGGTGAGGCCGTACTCGATCTGGTTCTGGATGGCGATGGCTTCTTCAAGGGTGTCGGCGGTCATCACGCCCAGGACGGGTCCGAAGAATTCGGTCAGGTGGAAGTAGGAGCCGCGCTTGACGCCGTAGCGCACGCCCGGGCTCCAGAGCCGGCCGGTGTTGTCCAGCTTTTTCGGTTCCACGGCCCAGTTCTCGCCCTCGCCCAGGGTGGTGAGGGCGTTGAGGAGCTTGCCCTTGGCCGGTTCGATGATCGGGCCCATCTGGCTGGTGGGGTCCTCGGGGTAGCCCACCTTGAGGGAGGTCACGGCGTCGATGAGCTGGTTGTGGAACCGCTTGGACTTGGCGACCGACCCCACCAGGATCACCAGCGACGCGGCCGAGCACTTCTGGCCGGCGTGGCCGAACGCCGAGTAGGCAACGTCCTTTGCGGCCAGGTCCAGGTCCGCGCTGGGGGTGACGATGATGGCGTTCTTGCCGCTGGTCTCGGCCAGCAGCGGCAGATCCTGGCGGAAGGACCGGAACAGTTCGGCGGTCTCGTAGCCGCCGGTGAGGATCACGCGGTCAACGGCCGGGTGGCTGATGAGCTGCTTGCCCAGTTCCCGCTCGCCCAGCTGCACCATGGTCAGGACGTCCTTGGGGACGCCTGCCTCCCAGAGCGCTTCGATCATGACGGCGCCGCTGCGGGCGGCCTGCTTGGCGGGCTTGATCACGACGGCGGAGCCGGCGGCGAGTGCCGCGAGGGTGGACCCGGCGGGGATGGCCACCGGGAAGTTCCAGGGCGGGGTTACGACGGTGAGCTTTGCCGGGACGAACGTGGCGCCGTCGACCGCGTCCAGCTTGCGTGCGGACTCGGCGTAGTAGTGGGCAAAGTCCACGGCTTCGCTGACCTCGGGGTCGCCCTGGTCGATGGTCTTGCCGGTTTCGCTGGCCATGACCTCAAGCAGGTCGGCGCGGCGCGCCTCCAGGACGTCGCCGGCGCGGTGCAGGATTTCTGCACGCTCGGCACCGGAGAGTGCGCCCCAGGCCTTGCCTTTCTCCACGGCGGCCTGGATGGCGCCGTTCAAGGTTGCCTCGTCATTGATGAAGGCTGCTTTCACGGAGGCGTTGCCCAGGGTGGAGGACGGGACGCGGTCCAGGATGGCCCGGCCCCAGTCGCGGTTGGCGGGCAGGGACGGGTCAGTGTCCGGGGTGTTCTCGAAGTGGTCGTGCGGCCTGGGGACGGGCGGCACGCTCCGGTCCTGCTTTCGGTTGGGCGCCGGGACACGGTTGTCCAGTTCGGCGAGCGAGGCGAGGAAGCGCTGCTTCTCGCGCTCGAACAGGGCTTCATTCTTGTCCAGCTCGAACACGGCGGACATGAAGTTGTCCTGGCTGGCGCCCTCTTCGAGGCGGCGGATCAGGTAGGCAATGGCGACGTCGAACTCGGCCGGGTGCACCACCGGCGTGTAGAGCAGCAGGGAGCCGACGTCCTTCTTGACGGCTTCGGCCTGGCCCTGGGCCATACCCAGGAGCATCTCGAACTCGATGCTCTGCCGTGCGGTATCCGCGATGCCGCGCTGCTTGGCAAGGAGCCAGGCGAAGGCGATGTCGAACAGGTTGTGGCCGGCTACGCCGATCCGGATGTTCTTGATCCGCTCGGGGTGCAGGGAGTAGTTGATGACGCTCTTGTAGCTGGTGTCCGAGTCCTGCTTGCTGCCCCAGGTTGCCAGCGGCCAGTCGTGCAGGGAGGATTCCACCTGCTCCATTGGCAGGTTTGCGCCCTTGACCACGCGCACCTTGATGGCGGCGCCGCCGTGGGCACGCCTTTCAGCCGCCCAGTCCTGCAGCCGGATCATCGCGGACAGGGCATCCGGGAGGTAGGCCTGGAGCACAATGCCCGCTTCCAGGTCCTTGAACTCGGGCTTGTCCAGGATCCTGGTGAAGACCGCGATGGTCATGTCCAGGTCCTTGTACTCCTCCATGTCCAGGTTGATGAACTTGGCCTTGGGAAATGACGCTGCGCGCTCGAATAGCGGGGTGAGCTTCTCGACGACGTGTGCAACGGCCTCGTCGAAGGCCCACGGCGAGTGCGGGGCCACCGTGGAGGAGACCTTGATGGAGACGTAGTCGACGTCGGGGCGTGCCAGCAGGGTGTGCGTGCCCTCGAGCCGGCGGGAGGCCTCGTGCTCGCCCAGTACGGCTTCGCCGAGGAGGTTGACGTTGAGCTTGATGCCGTCCTTGCGGATCTTGGCGATCGCGGGGCCGAGCTTGGCGTCGGTGGCGTCAACGATCAGGTGGCCCACCATTTCGCGCAGGACCTTGCGGGCAATGGGGATGACCACCTGCGGCATGACCGGAGCCATGGTTCCGCCCAATGCTACGGCGCTGCGCATATACCAGGGCAGGAACGCAGGGACCTTGGGCGCCAGTGCGGCGAGGTTGCGGGCGGCAACGTTCAGGTCCTCGGGGCGGACCACGCCGTCCACGAAGCCAACGGTGAATTCCAGGCCGTTGGGGTCCTTCAGGACGCCGGCGAGCTGCTGGGCGGAAGCGTCCACGGGCACCTTCGTTGCCTCGGTCAGCCAGTGGCGGACCAGCGCCACGGCGTCGGTTGCCAGGGCCTTGGCCTGCGGCACATCGACGTCGACGGTCTGCGGCGCAGTTCCGGCGGCGGCTGCGGGTTCCATTGCAACGTGGGTCATTGTTTTCCCGATCTTTCTGGGGTTCAAGGAGGTCTTAGCAACCAGTATGAGCTTCCAATCACATAAGATAAAGCGATCTTTTCTAAGCAATACAGGTTAGAAAAACCAACTCTTCTTCCCGCCGCCGGACCGGTCGGAAACTCCCCGCACCCTCTCTCACTTCCTGCGCGTTTCGGTGCAACCCTCTCTCACTTAATGCGGGAAAAGCGGGGACGCTCTATCACCCTCCACAGGAAGGTGATAGAGCGTCCGTGTTTGGGCGACGTTAAGTGAGAGAGCGTCCCGGTTCGGGCGACGTTAAGTGAGAGAGCGTCAGCCGACGGGCCGGTGCATCTCCACAATCTCCTCATGCCGGGGGCTGTTGGGGTTCATCAGGGAGTTCTTCTTGCCATAGAAGAAGTAGATGGCCAGGCCGATGACCAGCCAGACGCCGAACCGCACCCAGGTCTCCCAGTGCAGCTGGAACATCAGGAATGCGGAGGCCAGGACGCCGAATGCGGGGATGACCGGCATCAGCGGCAAGCGGAAGGTGCGCGGAGCGTCCGGCTTCTTGTAGCGGAAGATGATCACGGAGAAGCAGACGACGACGAACGCGGCAAGGATGCCGATGTTGGTGAGGTCCGCGACTTCCTTGATGGGGAATACCCCGGCCAGGAACGCTGAGGCAACGCCGGCGATCCATGTGACCCGCTGGGGCGTTCCATGGCGGTCCGTCTTGGCGAACCAGCCGGGAAGCAGCCCGTCGCGGCTCATGGCGAACCATACGCGGGTGACGCCCAGGAGGAATGTCAGCATCACGGTGAGGATGGACAGCACAGCAAACACCGAGATGATCGTGGCGATGACCGGAAGGCCCACGCCGGTGAAGGCTGACGCGAAGCCGGCTTTGGGATCGATGTCCTTGTAATTCTGCATGCCGGTCAGCACCAGGGTGGCGGCCACGTAGAGCAGCATGGCGATGATGAGGGACAGGATGATGGCCTTGGGCATGTGCTTCTTGCCGTCGGTGGCTTCCTCGGCCGCGGTGCTCATGGCGTCGTAGCCGAAAACTGCGAAGAAGACCGTGGCTGCGCCGGCAAGCACGGGACCGAAGCCGCTCGGCATGAACGGGTTGTAGTTGTTGGTGTCGATGTAGAAGACGCCAAGGCCGATGATGAAGAGGATCAGGATGACCTTGACGGCCACAGCCACCAGTTCGAACCGGCCGAACGCCTTGGTGCCGCGAGAGAGGATCCAGGTGACCAGCAGGCAGACCAGGATGGCAGGGAGGTTGACGATGCCGCCCTTGCCTTCATCCGCCGTCGAGGTCATCCAAACAGGCATATGGATGCCGATGCCGGAGAGGAAGGCGTCAAAGTAGCCGGAGATGCCGATGGCCACCACAGCCACGATGGCGATGTATTCCAGCAGCAGGTCCCAGCCGATGAACCAGCCGATGATCTCGCCCAAGGCCACGTACCCGTAGGTGTAGGCGGAACCGGCGCGCGGAATCATGCCCGCAAACTCGGCGTAGGAAAGCGCCGCCGCCGCCGAGGCGAGGCCTGCCACCAGGAAGGAAATCAGCACCGCGGGCCCCACCCCGGGTGCGGTTTCGCTACCGGCGGCCACCAGCCCCGCGAGGGAGAAGATGCCGACGCCGATAATGCCGCCAACGCCGATGGCCGTCAGCTGCCAAAGCCCGAGTGACTTAAAGAGGCCACTGTGTTTGTTCTCTTCTTCAATGTCGTCAATGGGCTTGCGCCGCATGATCGACTGGGTCATGTCTCTACTGCTCATCAGGAACTCCTGCTTGGGGTGCTTCCCCGTCACGGCGCGCGAAAAATCGCTTGTGACGGGGGTAACTCGGTCTCAACAGTATGCAAGCGGGGTTGCGTTAGATAAAGTGACTACTTCTAACCTATATTCATTAGTTTCGGTAAGGATTTCCTTATGCTTGACGTTCGCCGGCTTCGCCTGCTCCGGGAACTAAGCATCCGGGGGACGCTGGCGGAGGTGGCAGACGCACTCCAGTACAGCCCGTCGTCGGTCTCCCAGCAGCTCGCGCTGCTGGAGAAGGAAGTGGGGGTTGAGCTGCTGCGGAAGACCGGGCGGCGGGTGCAGCTCACCCCGCAGGCGGAGGTCCTGGTGGCCCACACCGCGCAGCTGCTCGAAACCATGGAACAGGCCGAGGCGGACCTTGCGGCGTCCCTGACCACCGTGACCGGGACAGTGCGGATCGCCGTGTTCCAGTCGGCCGCGCTGGCGCTCATGCCCGAGACCCTCACCCGCATGGCCGGCGCGTATCCCGAAGTGCGCATCGAGATGATCCAGCGTGAGCCGGAAACGGCGCTGCACGAGACGTGGGCACGCGACTTCGACCTGGTCATCGCCGAGCAGTACCCCGGCCACGCCGCCCCGCGCTATCCCGAACTGGACCGCGTCAAGCTCACTACCGACGCCATCCGGCTCGCCGTTCCCCCCGCGTCCGACGGCGGCCCCGCCATCTCCTCGATCGAGGACACCGCGGAACTCGCCTGGGTCATGGAACCACGGGGGGCGGCGTCCCGCCACTGGGCCGAGCAGGCCTGCCGGAGCGCGGGGTTCGAGCCCGACGTGCGTTTTGAAACCGCCGACCTCCAGGCCCAGATCCGCCTCATCGAGTCCGGGAACGCCGTGGCGCTGATGCCGGACCTGGTGTGGACGGGGCGCGGCACCACCGCCCGGCTCCTTGACCTGCCGGGCAAGCCGCACCGCACGGTGTTCACCTCCGTCCGCCGTTCCAGCGCCCAGCGGCCCGCGATCCTCGCAGCCCGGGAGACCCTGGCGGCCACTGCAGCGGCCGTGGCACAGCAGGACGCCGGGTGACCAGCCGCCGTCGTGCTGTATCCTTCCAAAATTGGCGCCGCCGAGCGTAGCGACGGGGCTCGGGCACTGCGCAGGAGCCGTCCCTGCCTCACTGTTCCCTGCATCACTGCGCCGACGGGCCCCCAACGCTAGACTGATGCCGTTATGAATCGCACAATGTTCAAGTCCAAAATCCACCGGGCCACCGTCACGCACGCCGACCTGCACTACGTAGGTTCGGTCACCGTTGACCTGGACCTGCTCGAGGCCGCCGACATCCTTCCCGGCGAGCTCGTCTCCATCGTGGACGTGACCAACGGCTCGCGGCTTGAGACCTACACCATCGCCGGCGAGCGCGGCTCCGGCGTGATCGGCATCAATGGTGCAGCGGCGCACCTCATGCACGAGAACGACGTCGTCATCCTGATTACCTACGCCCAGATGACCACCGAAGAGGCCAAGGCCTATGAACCGCGGGTGGTCCACGTGGATGAAAACAACCGGGTGATCCAGCTGGGCAATGACCCGGCCGAGGGCCTCACTCCGGGGATGATGCGGCCCCCTTTCGCGCTTAACAACGCCACCCTGTAACCGGAGGGTGCTTTCCGGCAGACGGCTCCCCCGCACACCCTGGGCTGATTCCCTGCGGATTGTCCCTTGCTAGGGGTACTCGCCGGGTTTTTTGTGGTCTGGTGCATCATCCTGGTGGGCTGGTTCGTGGGCCGGCAGAAGATCCTGGGTGACAACGCCCGGCAGGTCCTCAGCTCCCTCACCTTTTTCGTGGCCAGCCCCGCCCTGCTCTTCGAAACGCTGAGCAAGGCCCGCCTCGCAGAGGTTTTCGCGGCGCCGCTGCTGGTTGCTGCGGTCTCGGCAGTGGCCACCGCGGCCATTTTCTTTGCCATCGCCCGGTTCTGGCTCAAACGCCCGCTGCCCGAGTCCCTGATGTCCTCCATGGCGGCCTCACTGGTGAACTCCGCCAACCTGGGCATCCCCATCGCGGTGTACGTCCTGGGCGACGCAAGCTACGTGGCACCGCTGCTCATCTTCCAGCTCGCCTTCTTCACGCCGCTGTTCCTGATGCTCCTGGATTCAAGCACCAGCTCCCACCGCACCACGCCGCTGAACTTCATCGTAATGATCCTCCGGAATCCCATGATCGTGGGTTCCGCGCTGGGCCTGGCCGTGGCCGGGACAGGCTGGCAGGTCCCGCAACTGGTGATGGAGCCCATCCACCTGATCGGTGGCGCGGCGATTCCGGCCATGCTGATCGCGTTTGGCATGAGCCTGAACGGCACCCGGCCGCTCCAGGCCTCGGAAGGCCGGCGCCTGGACACGCTGCTGGCCAGCGGCTTCAAACTGGCCGTCCAGCCCGCGCTGGCATATCTTTTTGCACGGTTCGCGCTGGGGCTTGAAGGCCATGTCCTGTTCGCCGTGGTGGTCACCGCTGCCCTGCCTACAGCGCAGAATGTCTTTGTGGCTGCCAGCCGGTACAAGACCGGCCTCACCGTGGCGAAAGACACCGTGCTGATTACCACCGTTGTGGCCGTGCCGGCGATGATCGGCGTGGCATTGCTGCTGACCTGACCCGAGTTTCGGAGGGCTGATGAATACTGTTCTGGACACCGCGGTGATCGGCGGCGGCGCCATGGGCTCGGCCGCCGCGTGGGCGCTGTCCCGCCGGGGCCGGCATGTGACTTTGGTGGAGCAGTTCGGGCCGGGGCACAGGATCGGGGCCTCGCACGGCACCACCCGCAACCTGAACCCCGGTTACCACCGTCCCGAATACGTGGCCATGCTGGCAGAGGGGCTGGCGCTGTGGGATGAGCTTGAGCAGGAAAGCGGCGAGACGCTGCTGGCGCGGACGGGGGTTGTGAACCACGGACCGGACCCCCGGCTTCCGGACACCGCCGAGGCATTGACGCAGGCGGGCATCCGCGCGGAGCTCCTGTCCCCGGCCGCGGCCCGGGAGCGCTGGCGCGGCATCCGTTTCGACCAGCAGGCACTGCACATGCCCGACGGCGGCCAGCTCAACCCTGAAGCAGCGCTTCCTGCATTACAGCGCCTCGCCGCAGCCCGCGGTGCCGAGATCCGGCACCACACCAAGGTGGTGGACCTGCAGGTGACGGACGACGGCGTCCGGCTGGGCTTGGAGTCCGCCGCCGGCATCGAGGAGGTCACTGCTGCGCAGGTGGTGGTCACGGCCGGCGGCTGGACGGAGAAGCTCCTGGGCCGGGTGTTCAGCAACAACCCCGGTACCGGGCTGCGGATTCCCAGGCTGCGGGTCACGCAGGAGCAGCCGGCACACTTCCGGGTGGCGGACGCGGGCGCAGTGTGGCCCGGCTTCAACCACTACCCCGGCACCGGGGCGGACTACCGGGGCTGGTATTCCCCCGTGTACGGCATGCAGACGCCCGGCGAGGGGATCAAGGCCGGCTGGCACGGCGTGGGCCCGCCCGTTGACCCGGACCGGCGCTCCTTCCAGCCCGAACCCGGGCAGCTCGCCGCCCTGCAGGACTACGCGCGGACGTGGCTGCCAGGCGTGGACGCCGATTCCTTCGAGGCCATCAGCTGCACCTACACCACCACCCCGGACGAGGACTTTATCCTGGACCGGATCGGCCCCGTGGTGATCGGTGCCGGGTTCTCCGGGCACGGGTTCAAGTTCACCCCGGTGATTGGGCGCATCCTCGCCGACCTCGCCACAGGCACCCGTCCCGCGCCGGAGATCTTCCGCGCTTCCCGCTAAAAGCGCCTACCGCGTGTTGTCCTCCGCTTCGGCGAGGGCCGGCTCCCCGTCCGTGCCGCCGTCGTCGTCCTTTCCGGAGGCGCCCGCCCCCACCGCCGGCATGGCCAGCACGGCCGCCACCGTGAGGATGCCGCCCACCAGCGCGGCCAGGAACACGGCACCGGACGCAGCCACGACTGCGGGTGCCGCGCCTTCCCCGGCCGTGGTGGCGTAGACCGCGTTGGCCACCGCACCGAAGACGGCCACACCCAGCGCGCTCCCAATGGACCGCGCGAACATGTTGGTGCTGGTGACCACGCCGCGCTCATTCCACTCAACGCTGGACTGGGCAGAGATCAGGGTGGGAGTGGCAACCAGCCCCAGGCCGAGCCCCACGACGAAACAGCTGGCGGCCACTGGAGCCACGCTGGGTGTGGCGGCCGTAAGTGCCAGGACCAGGAGTCCCGCCACGGTCACGGAGATCCCGATCAACGCCGTGGCCTTGAAGCCGATTCGCAGGTAGAACCGGCCCGCCTGTGAAGCACTGAGGGGCCAGCCGAGGGTCAGGGCCGCGAGCGCCAGGCCTGCGATAAGGGGTGAGGTTCCCAGCGCACCTTCCAGGAACGTGGGCACATAGGAGGTCAGCCCGATCATCACCGCCCCGACGCCGAAGGACACCAGCGTGGTGGTGCCCAAAAGCCTGCGCGAAACCACCCAGGACGGCAGGACCGGCTCCGCCGCCCGCCGTTCCACCGCCAGGAACACCGCCAACAGCGCTGCGCCCGCAACAAAGAGGCCGATGCTGACCGGGGAATTCCACGCCCAGCCCTGGCCGCCCCGGAGGGCACCAAGGATCAGCAGGCCCAGCGAAACCGCCAGCAGGGCCGCCCCGGCGTAGTCCACCCGGTGCTTGGCGCGTTCAACATTTTCGTGCAGGGTCCTGAGCAGCATCCACCCGGCAAGGAGGCACAGCGGAATGTTGACCAGGAAGATTCCGCGCCAGATCCCCAGCGAGGAGAAGATCCCGCCGAGGCTCGGGCCCACCACGGAGGAGACAGCCCAGACGCTGGCCAGGTAGCCCTGGACCTTGGCCCGCTCCTCCAGCGAGTAGATGTCCCCGGCGATGGTGATGGAGACCGGCAGGACGGCGCCCGCACCGAGGCCCTGCAGGGCGCGGAACGCTATGAGTGCGGGCATGCTCCAGGCGATGCCGCAGAGGACGGACCCAAGCAGGAAAAGCCCAATTCCCGCCAGGATGATGGGCTTGCGGCCCAGCATGTCGGACAGTTTGCCGTAGATGGGCACCGAGACGGCCTGGGCCAGCAGGTACGCGGAAAACAGCCAGGGGAAGGACTCAAACCCGCCCACGTCCCGGACGATCGACGGGACGGCGGTAGCCACGATGGTGGAATCGATGGCCACCAGGCCGGTGGACAGCATCAGGGCAATGAGAATGGGGCCCCGTTCAGAGCGGAACCCCACCCCCTGGGCGCGCGCGGTCTTCATGAGTCTCGTTTCAGTCTTGGGTCCCTGCTACCACTCTAGGTACCCACGACCGGGGCCCGCTATCGCCTGCCCTGGTGTGCGTCCAGGAGCCGCGCGCAGCGGATGAAGCCCAGGTGCGAGTACGCCTGCGGATGGTTCCCCAGGTGTGTCTCCGTGCCGGGATCGTACTCCTCCGGCAGCAGCCCGGTGGGACCGAAAAGGTTCACCAGCTGGTCGAACAGGTCCCAGGCCTCATCGATGCGGCCCACGGCCACATACGCTTCGATCAGCCAGGTGGTGCAGATGTGGAACCCGCCCTCCAGGCCCGGCAGGCCGTCGTCGTACCTGTACCTGAAGACGGTGGGACCCACGCGCAGTTCCCGCTCCACGGCGGTGACGGTGTCCAGGAAGCGCTGGTCCGAAACGTCCAGCAGGCCGGAGAGCCCGATGTGCAGGACGGCGGCGTCGAGGTCCGGGCTGTCGTAGGCCACGGTGTAGGACCTCGCCGACTCGTCCCAGCCCTCGCGCAGCACCTCCGCGCGGATGGTGCCCGCCAGGGGAGCCCAGGCCGGGTCCGGCTCCCGGCCGTGGCGGGCGGCCGTCCGCAGCGCCCGGTCCAGCGTCACCCAGCACATCACCTTGGAATAGACGTGGTGGCGCGCTGCGCGCCTGGCCTCCCAGATGCCGTGGTCCGGTTCGTGCCAGCGGGCCTGGACGGCCGAGGCCATCTGGACCATCAGGTCCCAGTGGCCCTCAGCGAGCGCACCCTCCCGCTCGCTCAGGGCGTGGATCAGTTCGGCAACCGGGCCAAAAACGTCCAGCTGGACCTGGTGGTCCGCGGCGTTGCCGATCCTGACCGGACGTGAGCCCGCGTACCCCGGGAGGCTGTCGACGACGGCCTCCGTGGAGAGCGGCGCGCCGGTCACCGAGTACAGGGGGTGCAGCCACTCGGGGCCGGGTGCATGTTCGAGGATCCGGCCCAGCCATGCCAGGAAGCCCGCGGCCTCCGCCGTGGAGCCGAGGTCCACCAGCGCGTTAACCGTCATGGACCCGTCCCGCAGCCAGCAGTACCGGTAGTCCCAGTTCCTTGTGCCGCCGATCCCCTCCGGCAGTGACGTGGTGGGGGCTGCGAGGACGGCGCCGGTGGGTTCATGGACCAGGGCGCGGAGCACCAGGGCCGACCGCCGCACCAGGGAGGGTTTGACGGACGGCAGGACAAGTCTCTGCACCCACTGGCGTGCGTGCAGGGCCACTCCGGCACGCCTCTCCGTCTCCCCGCCGGGGTCCGCGGGCTGCGGTTCGGTATCGCCGCAGCGCAGGTTGAGCACCACCGGGCCGTCCTGCAGGTTCACCGCCGCCGTGGCCGTGGCATGGCGCCCGTCCGAGGTGATGCTGAAGGTGATGCCAGGCGCGAACAGGATGATGGGCTCCGAGGTCCCCACCACATGCAGTTCCCCGCCGCGGGCCTCCATGCTGAACGGGGCATTGGCGTAGTCCGGCCGGGGAGCGAAAGTAATCCGGGCGGCTCCATGGCCGGTCAGCACCCGGACCAGACTGGTGATGCCGTCCGGCGCAGGCTCAAGGTAGTCCGTGACCGTGACGTCCGCCCACCGGGTCTCAACAATCATGGTGCTGTCCACGTACCGCTGCCCCAGCACCTGGGAGGCCTTGACCGGCTCCACGGAAAAGTGGCCGGCCGCGTCTCCGCCGAGGATGTGGGCGAAAAGTGATCCGGAATCCGGCAGCGGATGGCTCATCCAGCAGACCTTCGCGTCCGGCGTCAGCAGCGCGGTGGAGGATCCGTTGCCGATCATCGTGTGCCGCTCAAGGCCCACCGCGTCCTCGCCGAACAGCCAGGCCCGCCGCAGCTCGAAGAGGAGGGCCAGGACCCGGGCGAAGGCTTCCGGATCGCGGACGCGGTGGGCCGCAGCGGTCTGCCCCTGACCGACCTTAAGTCCGAGGTCCGGCCCGCGCAGGGTGGCGATGGCCAGCTCGTCACTGTAGGCGTCCCCGGCGAACATGGCGGCGCTTGCCCCGAGCCGTGACCGGAGGTTTTCCAGTGCCTCGGCCTTGGACGGTTCCACGACGGACAGGTCCAGCACGGAACCGTCCACAATGAAGAACAGCCCGTGGGCGCGGGCAATCTCCCGGGCGGTTTCCGTCACGGACTCCACCACGTCCGGCGGCGCCGGGCGGGTGTGGACGGAAACGGCCACGGGTTTGCGTTCAATCCAAATGCCTTTCTGGAATCCCACGGCCTCGTTGAGCTCCGCGTTGACCTTCTGCAGGACCGACTCGGTGGCCAGGGTCTGCGCGTGCGCGAAGCCCATGTCCGACTCCGCGCCATGCGAACCAATCAGGTGAACCTCAACGGGCAGCCGCGACACCGCCGCAAGGTCGCGGAGCGAGCGCCCCGAAATGATGGCGGCGTGGGTATTCGGCAGGGCAGCCAAGGCGCGCAGGGCTATCGCCGCATTGCCCAGGGGCAGGATCTCGGTGGAGATCCCTTCGGCGTCGCACAGGGTCCCGCCGTAGTTGCAGGCCACCAGCAATCCCGGAACACGCGCCAGCACTTTCAGCTCGGCCAGCAGCGCAGGCGTCAGGCCGTTGTCCGCCGCATCCGACTGGATGAAGGCGCGGAGCATGTCCAGCGGAAGGGACCGGGTGAGCAGTGCGGAATCCGCCACGCTTTGGTTCAACGGCGTCGGCATGCGGGTACCCCTTTGAGGCCGGACCAGGCCGGGACTACAGCCGCTGGATCGCCCGCGGACTACCGGTTGGTGCCCCTCCCGGGAATCCCAGTAATTCCCGAGGGGGCAGTTCCCATGGTCAGCCCCGGCAGTTTCCCCCGAAAGTCCTCTTTATTGCGTATGTGTAAAAGTCCGACGGACAGCGCCGCGCTCACGCAGGGCAGCGTCACGCAGGGCAGCTTCTTGGACCACGACGCCGGTGCCTGCCCCGCGGAACCGGGGAACCCGCCGTCGTGCCTCCCCAAAAGGGTGCTGGGCGTGACGCGCAGGACTCCGCCCGCTACACCCGGACCAGCCCGGCAGCCTCGGCCAGGAGTTCCACGGAGCGCAGCCGCGCCTCGGTGCCGGTGCTCTGGTGGGCCACGGTGAGTTCGTCGGCGTCGGCGTGCCGGCCGAAACCGTCCAGGTAATCGAGGACGACGTCGGGAGTGCCCACCGCGGAGTAGGTCATCATCTGGCTGACGTGCTGGCCCTGCGGGGAGTCGAGGATCATGTCCGCTTCGTCGTCGGTGAACTCGCGGCCGCCGCCGAAGAACAGGGACACGCGGGCACGCTTGGTGGCCTGCAGCATGGCCTGCGCCTCGGAGGCGGAATCCGCGGCGATGACGTTGACGCCGGCAATGACGTGCGGGGCATCCAGCTGGGCGGAGGGCTTGAACTCGCGGCGGTACAGGGCCACGGCATCCTGCAGGGCGTTCGGCGCAAAGTGGGAGGCAAAGGCGTACGGCAGTCCCAGCTGGGCGGCGAGGCGCGCGCCGAAGAGGGAGGATCCCAGGATGTACAGCGGCACGTTGGTGCCCTTGCCGGGCGTTGCTTCAACGCCCTGGATGCGGGTGGGGCCGGTGAGGTAGCCCTGGAGTTCCAGCACGTCCTGCGGGAAGCTGTCCGCGGACATGGGGTCACGCCGCAGTGCGCGCATGGTGTTCTGGTCGCTGCCGGGGGCGCGGCCCAGTCCGAGGTCGATGCGGCCGGGGTGCAGGGTTTCCAGGGTGCCGAACTGTTCCGCGATGGTCAGCGGCGAGTGGTTGGGCAGCATGACGCCGCCGGCACCCAGCCGGATGCTTTCGGTGTGGGCGGCCACGTGGGCAATGAGCACGCTGGTGGCGGAGGACGCGATGGAGGACATGTTGTGGTGCTCGGCGTACCAGACGCGCCGGTACCCGAGCTTTTCAGCGCTTTGCGCCATGGCCACGCTGCCCGCGAAGCTCTCCGCCGCCGTCTGGCCCTTGCCGATGGTTGCCAGGTCAAGGATGGAGAGTGGAAGAGTCACGGTAAGTGCCGGCCTTTCGGGAATGTTTCGCAGGAATGTGCCCGCCGGGTCGCGGGCGGGCACGAAAGGCATAACGGCGGCGGCGCCCGGCTTATTTCTGGAACCTGCGGAATACTCAGCAAACTTAGGATGTTGCCGCCCCTATGAGCCTAGAGACAACGAACCAGTTGGAACTGTCCGAAACGATCGATTTGAAGGATCTGGGAACCGTGCACCGGCTCGGCTTCGGTGCCATGCGCATCGTGGGTGACGGCGTCTGGGGTGAGCCCGCGGACCGCCGGGCCGCCGTGGAGGTGGTGCGCCGCGCCGTCGAACTCGGCGTTGACTTCATCGATACCGCAGATTCCTACGGCCCCAACATCAGCGAGGAAATCCTGGCCGAGGCGCTGTACCCGTACAACGACGGACTGAAGATCGCCACGAAGGTGGGCTTCACCCGCACCGGGCCCGGCAAGTGGATCCCCGTGGGCCGCCCCGAATACCTGCGCCAGCAGGCAGAACTGAGCCTGCGGAAGCTGAAGGCGGACACCCTGGACCTGCTCCAGCTGCACCGGATCGATCCCAAGGTGGACGCCGATGAGCAGTTCGGTGTGCTCCGCGAGCTCCAGGATGAGGGGAAGGTCCGGGCGCTGGGCCTCTCGCAGGTCAGCGTGGCGGAGCTTGAGGCGGCCGGCAAGCACTTCACTGTCTCCACTGTCCAGAACCGGTACAACCTGACGGACCGGAGCTCCGAGGACGTCCTGCGCTACTCGGAGGAGAACGGCATCGGCTTCATTCCGTGGGCTCCCATTTCCGCAGGTGAGCTTGCGCAGCCGGGAGGGCCGCTGGACGAGGCCGCCACGCGTTTGGGTGCCACCACATCACAGGTGGCACTGGCCTGGCTGCTGCGCCGCTCCCCCGTGATGATGCCGATCCCGGGCACCGGGTCCGTGAAGCACCTGGAGGAAAACCTGGCCGCGGCCGGTGTCACGCTGGACGAGGACACCTACGCTGAACTTGAAGCAGCGGGCGAGTAGGGAAGCGCGGACAGGAGCAGCATTATGGCAAGCATTCTGATGGTTGTATCGGCCGCCGATTCCCTCACCATGAAGGACGGCAGCGAACACCCCACCGGGTTCTGGGCGGAGGAACTGGTGGTGGCACACCAGGCCCTGCTGGACGCCGGCCACACTGTCCACATCGCCACCCCCGGGGGCGCCAGGCCCACCGTGGACCAGGTGAGCCTCGCCGCGGAGTCCGCGGGCGGCGAAAAGCGCGCAGAGGGCTTCCGCGACTACCTGGCCAAGATCGACGGCGAGCTCTCGCGCCCGCTGGTGCTTGCCGACGTCGACCTCTCCTCCTACGACGCCGTGGTCTTGCCGGGCGGGCACGGGCCCATGGCCGACCTGTACAAGGACGCCGACCTCGGCCGGCTGCTGGCCGCCGCGGACAGGGAGGGCAAGGTCATCGCGCCCTTCTGCCACGGTCCCGCCGGGCTGCTCAGCGCAACGGACGACGGCGGCGCTTTCGTTTTCGCGGGGCGTCGCCTCACGGTGTTCAGCAATGAGGAGGAACTGGGCGGCGGCACCGGTGAGAACACGCCGTGGCTGGTGGAGGACGCGTTAAGGGACAAGGGTGCGGTCATCGAAAACGCTGCCGCCTGGACGTCCAATGTTGTGCGGGACGGCAACCTGATCACGGGCCAGAACCCGCAGTCCAGCGAGGACGTGGCCAAGGAAGTTATCAAGGCGCTGGGCTAGCCCACACCGCAGACAGAGAAGGGGCCCGGTCTGGTGACCGGGCCCCTTCTGTGCGGCGCACGTCCTTGGGCGCCGGTGCTGCTGGCGCTACTTCAACTTGAAGTTGGCGCTGATCGAGGAGCCGTCTGCCGCCTTCATCGTGAGCTGGTAACTGCGGCCGGGGTACGTCCCACCAACCCATCGGCACCGGCGATGAGATCGCGGAACAGCTGTAACGCACACGCCGGATTCCAGGAAGGACCCAGGCCCTGCCCCGCGGCTTGAACCCGAAAGTGCACTCGTGACGGGTTTGGCAATAGTCTGGCCAGATGGGGACAACCACAGTGAACAATGGCGAACAGACTGACAGGCAGTCCCGCATCCTCGAAGCAGCGCTCGATCTGCTGTCCCGCCACGGCATTTCCGGGGTGAGCATGCGTGCGGTGGCGCGCGAAGCCGGGGTGGCCCTGGGCCTGGTGAACTACTACTACGACGACAAGACAAGCCTGATCCGCGCGGCCCTGCGCCGGGTGGACGAGCACGACCTCCTGCTGGTTGCGCAGGATCCCTCGTCTCCCCCGGACGAGCAGCTGCGCAAGTCCCTGCGGCGGGTAGCAGGGGCCGACCTGCTGACCACACGCTACCTGTCCCTGCGCCTGCACCTTTGGGCCCTCGCGCAGGCAGACGAGGACTATGCGCAGATCAATGCTGCCGCCTTCGACCGCTATATCGACGGCCTGGCGGCATTGGTGTCCAACGCCCTGCCAGGGCTCTCCTGGGAGGAATGCCGCGCGCGGTCATCCGACATTGTGGTCATACAAAACGGCATGTGGTTGACGTCGCT
The DNA here is from genome assembly GCF_002953935.1 of Arthrobacter sp. PGP41. Taxonomy (NCBI): domain Bacteria; kingdom Bacillati; phylum Actinomycetota; class Actinomycetes; order Micrococcales; family Micrococcaceae; genus Arthrobacter; species Arthrobacter sp. PGP41. Next base: position 4,028,841 of record NZ_CP026514.1, read on the forward strand.
TCTTGGCGTGGACAAGGAATCCATCCAGCGGAGCATCGCACGCACGGAGCAGATCGCCTTCGCACCGCCGGGCGATGCGAGCAGCCAGGACGCGCTTCAGGGGCAGTAAAGAACGTCCCGTCCCGGCGGCTTCCCCGTTCTCCGTAATCTTGGTTCTCCGTAATCTTGGTTCTCCGTAATCTTGAACGTTTGTTCAAGATAGGTATTGAACAGTCGTTCAACCTCCGCTACTGTCCTCCGTATGACTTACGCCACACCGTCCAACCACGAGACAGCATCCACCCTCTTCATCAACGGCGCGTGGGAACCGGCAGCGTCCGGCGCAGTGCGCCAAATCCACAACCCCGCCGACGGTGAACTGGCCGCCACAGCCTCCGAGGCCGGCCGGGAAGACACCGAACGGGCCATCGCTGCGGCCCGGGCGGCCTTCGACTCCGGAGTCTGGTCAAGTGTTCCGGCGCCCGAGCGCGGGTCCTTCCTGCTCAAGGTTGCCGAGGAACTCCGTGAGCGGCGGGAAAAGTTCGCCCGCGCCGAGTCACTGGACACCGGGAAGCGGATCGCCGAAAGCCGCATCGACATGGACGACGTCGCCGCCTGCTTCGAATACTTCGGCCGGCTCGCCGGGCAGCAGTCCGGCCGCGTGGTGGACGCCGGGGACCCGGCCGTCGCCAGCAGAATCGTCTACGAGCCCGTAGGCGTCTGCGGCCTCATCACTCCGTGGAACTACCCGCTGCTCCAGGCCGCGTGGAAGATTGCACCAGCCCTGGCCGCCGGCTGCACCTTTGTCCTCAAGCCCTCCGAGCTGACCCCGTCCACCGCCATCCTGGCCATGCAGCTGCTGCAGGACCTCGGCCTGCCGGACGGCGTCGCCAACCTCGTCACCGGACCCGGCGCGGAGGCGGGCGCACCGCTCTCGGAACATCCCGCCGTCGACCTCGTTTCCTTTACCGGCGGCCTGGAAACCGGCAAGCGCATCGCCGCGGCCGCCGCCGGCACTGTCAAAAAGGTGGCACTGGAGCTTGGCGGCAAGAACCCCAACGTCGTGTTCGCGGACGCGGATTTCGACGCCGCCGTCGACAACGCCCTGAATGGCGCCTTCGTCCACTCCGGGCAGGTCTGCTCGGCCGGAGCGCGCCTGGTGGTGGAGGAATCCATCGCGGAGCGCTTCGTGGACGAGCTGGTCCGGCGGGCACAGGACATCAGGCTGGGCGGCCCGTTCGACGAGGCTGCAGAAACCGGGCCGCTGATCTCCGCGGCCCACCGGGACAAGGTCCACGCCTACGTCCAGCGCGGCATCCAGGAAGGAGCGCGGTTGCGGTGCGGCGGCGCGGCGCCGGCCGGGGAAAAGTACGACGGCGGCTTCTACTACCAGCCCACCGTCCTGGACCGCGTGGCAAGGGGCATGTCCGTGGTCATCGAAGAGGCCTTCGGCCCGGTGGTGACCGTGGAGACTTTCGGCACGGAGGACGAAGCCGTGGCCACCGCCAACGACACCATCTACGGGCTTGCCGGCGCCGTCTGGACCCAGGACGCCGGAAAGGCACAGCGCGTTGCATCCCGGCTGCGGCACGGAACGGTCTGGATCAACGACTACCACCCCTACCTTCCGCAGGCGGAGTGGGGCGGCTTCGGCCAGTCCGGCGTCGGCCGCGAGCTGGGCCCCACCGGCCTCGCGGAGTACCAGGAAGCCAAGCACATCTACCAGAACACCAGCCCCCAGGTGACCGGCTGGTTCGCGGACCACGGCAAGGAGAACTAGATGCACTACGACAACATCGAGGACCTCAGCGAGCGCGGGTTCGACTACGTCGTGATCGGCGGCGGATCCGCCGGAGCCGCTGTTGCCGCCCGGCTGAGCGAGGATCCGGACGTGACCGTGGCCCTCGTGGAGGCCGGACCGGATGACCGCAACCTGCCCGAAATCCTGCAGCTGGACCGCTGGATGGAGCTGCTCGAGTCCGGCTACGACTGGGACTACCCGGTGGAACCGCAGGAGAACGGCAACTCCTTTATGCGCCACGCCCGCGCCAAAGTCATGGGCGGCTGCTCCAGCCACAACTCCTGCATCGCCTTCTGGGCCCCGCGTGAAGACCTGGACGAGTGGGAGTCCAAGTACGGCGCCGCCGGCTGGAACGCCCACACCGCCTGGCCGCTGTACAAGCGGCTGGAGACCAATGAGGACGCCGGGCCGGACGCGCCCCACCACGGGGACTCCGGCCCCGTGCACCTGATGAACGTGCCCCCGGTGGATCCTGCCGGCATCGCTCTCCTCGATGCCTGTGAACAGGCCGGCATTCCCCGCGCCAAATTCAACACCGGGACCACCGTGGTCAACGGCGCCAACTTCTTCCAGATCAACCGCCGCGCGGACGGCACCCGGTCCTCCAGCTCGGTCTCCTACATCCACCCCATCATGGAGCGCGAAAACTTCACCCTGCTGACCGGCCTCCGCGCCCGCCAGCTGGTCTTCGACGCGGACAAGCGCTGCACCGGGGTGGACGTGGTGGATTCTGCCTTCGGCCGGACGCACCGGCTCGCCGCACACCGCGAGGTCATCCTGTCCACCGGCGCCATCGATTCGCCCAAGCTGCTGATGCTCTCGGGCATCGGCCCGGCAGCACACCTCGCGCAGCACGGGATCGAGGTCCTGGTGGACTCCCCCGGCGTGGGCGAGCATCTGCAGGACCACCCCGAAGGCGTGGTGCAGTTCGAGGCGAAGCAGCCGATGGTGCAGACCTCCACCCAGTGGTGGGAGATCGGCATCTTCACCCCCACCGAGGACGGCCTGGACCGCCCGGACCTGATGATGCACTACGGCTCTGTCCCGTTCGACATGAACACCCTGCGGCACGGCTACCCCACCACGGAGAACGGCTTCAGCCTCACCCCGAACGTCACGCACGCCCGTTCGCGCGGCACCGTCCGGCTGCGCAGCCGGGATTTCCGCGACAAGCCCATGGTGGACCCGCGCTACTTCACGGACCCCGACGGCCACGACATGCGCGTCATGGTGGCCGGCATCCGCAAGGCCCGTGAAATTGCCGCCCAGCCCGCCATGGCGGAATGGACCGGCAGGGAACTCTCGCCCGGCATCGAGGCGCAGACGGATGAAGAACTGCAGGATTACATCCGCAAGACCCACAACACGGTGTACCACCCGGTGGGCACCGTCCGGATGGGGCCGGACGACGACGGGATGTCACCTTTGGATTCCGAACTGCGGGTCAAGGGCGTCACCGGCTTGCGCGTGGCCGATGCGTCGGTCATGCCGGAACACGTCACCGTCAACCCCAACATCACCGTCATGATGATCGGCGAACGCTGTGCGGACCTCATCCGCGCCGGCCGGGCCGGCGACACCATGACCATGGAAGAAATGGAGCTCACCGCGTCCCTCGCCTAAGCGGCAAGGTTCCGGCGGCAGGGCATCAACCTTCCATGCGCCACAGCCGGCCGGTCATCACTATCGTGCTTTTCTGATTTAGGAGTCCACATGGCGGAACCCAGCAAGAGTATTGATTCAAGCGGCATGGACGAGTTTGGCTACACGCAGACCCTGGACCGGAGCATCGGCAAGTTTGCCAGCTTCGCGGCAGGGGTCAGCTACATCTCCATCCTCACCGGCGTATTTCAACTGTTCTACTTTGGCTTTTCCATGGCCGGCCCGGCATACGCGTGGTCCTGGCCCCTAGTCTTCGCCGGCCAGCTGATGGTGGCACTGTGCTTCGCCGAACTGGCTGGCCGGTACCCGGTGGCGGGGTCGGTGTACAACTGGGCCAAGCGGCTGGCCTCCGGGACCTGGTCCTGGCTGGCCGGCTGGCTGCTGCTCATCTCGTCCATCGTGGCGCTCGGCGCCGTGGCCCTGGCGCTGCAGCTCACCCTGCCGCAACTTTGGTCCGGCTTCCAGCTCATCGGAGACGGAACCGGCACCTACGACTTCGCCCTCAACGGCGTGCTGCTGGCGAGCATCATGATCGGCATTTCCACCATGATCAACGCTTTCGGCGTGAAGCTGATGACCAGGATCAACAGCATCGGCGTCTTCGTGGAGCTGATCGCGGCCGTGCTGCTGATCCTCGCCCTGGGGTGGCACGTGGTGCGGGGGCCTGAGGTCTTCTTCGACACCGCAGGCTTCGGGGAAGGCCACGACCTCGGCTTCTTCGGCGTGTTCCTGATCGGCGCCATGGCCTCCGGCTACGTGATGTACGGCTTCGACACCGCCAGCTCCCTGGGCGAGGAAACCAAGGACCCCAAACGCACGGCACCCAAGGCCATCCTGCGCGCCATCACGGCGTCCTTCGTGCTGGGCGGGCTGATCCTGCTCTTTGGCATCCTCGCCGCTCCGGACCTGGCCGACCCCAAGCTCGGGGCCGCCGACGGCGGGCTGCAGTACCTGGTGCTCTCCGTCCTCGGGGGCCCCTTCGGCAAGGCCTTCCTCGCCTGCATCGTGGTGGCCGTGGTGGTCTGCACCCTGGCCGTCCACGCCGCCGCGATCCGGATGATGTTCGCCATGGCGCGGGACAACAACCTGCCGTTCAGCCGGCAGCTCGGCAAGGTGTGTCCGGTCCGCCGGACCCCCACTGTCGCTGCCATCGTGATCGGCGTTATGGCCGTCATCCCGCTGCTGGTCAACGTGATGCAGCCGGCAATCTTCACCATCATGTCCAGCATCAGCATCGTCCTGATCTACCTGTCCTACCTGCTGGTCACCGTTCCCCTGCTGCGCAACCGGTTCCTGAAGAAATGGCCGTTGGCTAGCGACGGCTCCGAGCCCGGCTTCAGCCTGGGCAAGTGGGGACTGCCCGTGAACATCCTCGCGGTCCTCTGGGGCGGTGCCATGACGGTAAACCTGGTGTGGCCGCGCCAGGAGATCTACAACTCGGTGCCGCCGTTCGAGTGGTACCTGCAGTGGGGCGGGGTGCTCTTTGTGGCAGCGGTCGCCGGCGGCGGGGCCCTGCTGTACCGGCTGAAAATCCGGCACCAGACGGGGGTGCTGGCGGAGCATGCCGCCGCGGTTGCGGCGCACCCGTCGTCAGGTCCGGCTGTTCCAGCGGCTCCGGCGGCTCCGGCGGAACTGGACTCGGTCGACGCCAAAGTGCATTAGGGCCAGTGTCCTACACCGTCAGCTGACGGTCTTCAAGGAAGGGGCGACGACGGCACTCACCTCAGTGCCGCCGTCGTCCCTTCTTTTAGCGTTCCTCCAAGGCCTCCGTTGATAAAGGGCCAAGGTCCCCTCCCGCCGTCGGCCTACCGGTTTCAACGGAGTTTGCCCCGCAGCTCTTCAGGAACGGGCGGCCGCGGGAGGAACGCGCCAGGTTCGTGCTTGATCCGTGTCAAAGCGGACTCGATGGCGCCTTTGACCACCACCTCTGCTCCCAATGTGCTCGCAACGAGTTCCGGCAGCGGCAGGTCCGAATCCGTAGGCAGCAGGCTGCGTGCGTGTTCGAGGACAGGTTCGATAGCCCGTGAAATCCCTCCTGCGATGATGACGCGTTCAACGTCCAGGAGGCTGGAGAGCACAACCGCAATCCGCGCCAGTCGGTCGCCGAGCCGGGCGATGATGTCCGCTGCGAACGGATCTCCCTCGCGGGCTGCCTGGAATACGTCCTCCGCGGTGATTTCCCCCTCGGGGATATGCCGCAGCATGGTTTTGCCCTCGTATGAGTGAACGCGCGAGCGTGCCCATTTCCGCGCAAGTGCGCCAAACCCGTCCGTGCCCCCTTCATCGGGCACGAACTTGCCGGCGGTAAGAGTGTCGAGGAATCGCATCTCGCCTGCGCCGCCCCGCGGTCCTCGCAGCAAGTGCCCATCGACGATCAGGCCGGCGCCGAATCGCTCGCCTGTCAGCAACGTTGCTTGATTAGCTGAGGGGCCGTGGGCGCGTTCGGCAATAGCGGCGAGGTTGGCGTCATTCTCGACGATGACCATGCCCGTCAGATGGGAGGCGAAGCCGGAATTCATCAGATGCCAGAAGTCGCCTTCAGGGGACATGCCATAAGCGTCGATCGGCGCGGGAACGCCGACGACGGTGAGTAAAACGTCGTCGAGGGTGCGTCCGATGTCGTGGAGGGTCAGACGGATCATCTCTCGTGCACTCGCACCGCGGCCGGCACGCCCCAGCGCATGCGAGTCCATACTTTGCCGACGCGTGTTCAGCTCGCGGCCGCGCAGGTCGGCGACGATGGCCGTGAAGTAGGACTCCCCCGCGTCCAGCCCAACAACAACGCCGGCAGCCTCACGCACGTGGTAGCGGCGGGCCGGCCGGCCTTTATGAGTACGGCCATCGGACTGCCCGTCCTCCACTTCCTCAAGCCAGCCAATGTCGACCAGCCCGTCACAGACGCCGAGTACCGTGGCGCGTGTCAACCCGGTCGCGGCCATGGCCTCCCCGGCTGTGAACACCTGTTCCTCGAGGGCGAAGCGAAGCAGTGCATCGGAGTTGATTTGCCGCAACAGCTGCGTTGAGCTCGCCGACGTCGTATCCATCCCTTGACGATATCGCCCGCATCCCTCATCCTCATATAGGACCTAAATATAAGATCCAAATAAATTCGACTTAGGAGCCGATGTTGCCACCTTTGACGTCCGCCGGGACGCGAGTCTCCCGTCGCACCTTCCTTGCCGCCTCCGGGGGCGCGTTGGCCGCTTTCGCCCTCGCCGGTTGTGCACCGGGAGGCACACGCCCCACCGTCACGTTCCACCAGTCCAAACCTGAAGCTGTCCCATACTTCCGCGATCTGGCGGCAAAGTTTTCTTCGTCGCAGGACCAGGTCCGCGTCCTGCATGACATGGCGACAAATCTTTCTGCCAGCTTTGTGCGCAGCAGTCCGCCGGATCTCGGTTGCCTCAACTACAACCTTGAGATGGCCAGGTTCATGGAGCGCGGGGCACTCTCGGACCTTTCGGATCTTCCGGCAGCGGCTTCCATCCGGGACGACGTCCTCGACCTTACGAACTGGTATCCCACCTACCCGGGCCGTACGAGCGTCATCCCCTACTCGGTCATGGCTGCCTCAGTCATCTACAACCGCCGCATCTTCGAGCAGAACGGGCTGTCCGTCCCGACAACCTGGGATGAACTGATCGAGGTATGCGAGGTGCTCAAGGCAGCCGGCATCACACCGATCTACGGCACTTTCCGCGACCCCTGGACGATTGCCCAGGGCTTGTTCGACTACACGGTCGGCGGCATGGTCGACGTGCGCGACTTCTACAAGGCAATGCACCGGATCGGCGAGAAGGTCGGACCGGATTCCGAGGTGTCGTTCCAGAAAACGCTGCTTGAGCCAGTGAAGCGCATGGTCCAGCTGACGTCGTACGTCAACCCCGATGCGTCCAGCCGCGGCTACGGGGACGGCAACACTGCCATGGCGCAGGGGCAGGCAGCGATGTACTTCCAGGGGCCCTGGGCCTTCGGAGAGATTGAAAAGGCCGGCACAGATGTGGATCTCGGCACCTTTCCGCTGCCGATGACCGGCGACCCCGCCGACCTGAAGGTCCGCGTTAACATCGACCTTTCGCTCTGGGTTCCCGAAGTCGCCAACGCCCAGGAGGGTGCCCGCGACTTCCTTCAATACCTCATGGAGCCGGAGATCCAGAACTCCTACAACGCCGAATTCCTGGGCTTCGGCACCACCAAGGACGCGCCAGCGGTGACTGATCCCCGGATCGTTGAGATGCAGAAGTACTACGACGACGGCCGCTTCTACATGGGAGCCTCACAGTTCATTCCGAACTCCATTCCCGCCGCGAACTATCTTCAGTCGATCATCGGCGGCGCCGACGTCGAGAGCACACTGCGCCGGCTTGACGCCGACTGGGCGCGCCTGGCTTTCCGCGCGTGACCACCACTTCCGTTCTAATGCACGAAACGAGGACCATTCATGTCATCGACGACTAAGCCTTCCACTAGAGCGGTGGTGACGGCCCCGGCAGCGACCAGAGCGACGGTTGCGCGAAAGCGCCGCCTCGATCCGATCTACTACTTCTTCCTGTTCCCGGCGCTGGCGATTTTCACCCTCGCCGTCACGCTGCCGGCTGTACTCGGATTCGTCTACAGCTTCACGAACTCCGTCGGCTTCGGCGACTTCGACTTCATCGGCATCCGGAACTTCATAGCGGTTTTCCAGGATGAAGGGGTCCTCAGCGCCTACGGCTTCACGCTCGCCTTTGCGCTCGTGACCGTCATCGCCGTCAACGCCGTGGCCTTCCTCCTGGCGCTGGGACTCACGTCCCGTGTCCGCTTCCGCGCTGCACTGCGCACAATATTCGTTATCCCCATGGTGATCTCGGGCATCGTCATCGCGTTCGTCTTCCAGTACCTCTTCTCGAACTCGCTGCCGCTTGTGGGCCAAAGCATGGGAATCGAACCGCTGGCGACGAGCATCCTCGCCAACCCCGATCTGGCGTGGCTGGCGATCGTCTTCGTCGCGGCGTGGCAGTCCATTCCGAGTGCGATGCTGATTTACATCGCAGGGCTTCTCACGGTTCCTGCCGAGGTCTACGAGGCAAGCTCCATCGACGGAGCTTCGCCCTGGCACAACCTGCGGCACATCACCCTGCCGCTCGTCGCCGGGTATGCGGTGATCAATATGGTCCTTGGCTTCAAGAACTACCTCAACGCCTACGACATCATCGTTGGCCTTACCGACGGCGGCCCCGGAGTCGCCACACGCAGCGTCGCGATGTCGATCTTCCGCGGCTTCGAAGGCGGCGACTACGCGTACCAGATGGCCAATGCCGTGATCTTCTTCCTCATCAGCATCGTCATCGCACTCATCCAGCTTCGCTTCACTCGTGGCAAAGGAGGGGTCGCAGCATGAGCAGCGCACCCAGCACCATCACAGCAGGACCCGCGGCCGCCGGGAAGAAACATCCGATCCGCGCCGTCAAAGAACGCAGCAACTGGCCTGCGACCATCGTCCTTATCGTCTGCACGCTCAGCGTGCTCGTCCCGTTGTACGTCACCATCAGCATGGCGTTCAAAACCACCGGCCAGGCGGTGGACGGCAACGCCTTCTCGCTGCCGAGCCCCCTGACCTTCGACAGTTTCGTCCAGGCATGGACGCTCACGAACTTCCCGCGCGGCTTCGGAATCTCGGTGTTCGTGTCCGTGACCGCCGTTGCGGGGGAAATCATCGTGTCGGCGCTGGCAGCCTACGCGATCGTCCGCAACTGGGACCGCCGGCTCTTCCGCTGGTCCTTCTTCTACCTGCTCGCGGCGATGTTCATCCCGTTCCCCGTGGTGGCGCTGCCGCAGATCCAGCTCACGGGCCTTATCGGACTGGACAATCCACTCGGCGTTGCGATCCTGCACATCGTCTTTGCCCTGGCGTTCAACACGATGCTTTTTACGGCCTTCCTGCGCTCCATCCCGCTGGAGCTGGAGGAAAGCATGCGCATTGACGGCGCCGGCACGTGGCAGGTGTTCTGGAAGCTCATCTTCCCCCTGCTCGGGCCGATGAGCGCCACGGTGGGCATCTTCGCCTTCATCGCGTCATGGAACGACTTCATGATGCCGTCACTCATCATTTCCGACCCGGAACTGCAGACGATCCCGGTGCTGCAGAAGATCTTCCAGACGCAGTTCAGCAACAGCTACAACGTCGCCTTCGCCTCGTACCTGATGGCGATGGCGCCGGCGATCGTCGTCTACCTCTTTACCCAGCGCTGGGTAATGTCCGGCCTGACCCAGGGCGCAGTCAAGTGACCCCAGCGGCCCAACCGACCACAGACACAAAAGTAAAGGACCAAGTCTTGCCCTCTATCGCCACCAAGGCAACCAGCACCGGGCCCAAACAGATGACCGACCCCGACTGGTGGCGCCAGGCCTCGGTCTACCAGATTTACCCCCGCAGCTTCGCCGACTCCAACGGCGACGGTATCGGTGACATCAACGGCATCACCGCCAAGGTCCCTTACCTGAAGGCCCTGGGAATCGATGCGGTCTGGCTGAGCCCGTTCTACCCTTCAGCCCTCGCCGACGGCGGCTATGACGTGGACGACTACCGTGACGTTGACCCGCGGCTCGGCACTCTCGAGGACTTCAACGACATGGCCTCCGCCCTGCACTCCGCCGGCATCAAGCTGATCGTGGACATCGTACCCAACCACTCCTCGAACCGCCACGAGTGGTTCCAGGAAGCCCTCGCCTCCCCGAAGGGATCCCCCGCCCGCGACCGCTACATCTTCCGCGACGGACTCGGCGACAACGGTGAACTTCCGCCGTCAGACTGGGACTCCGTGTTCGGCGGTCCCGCCTGGGACCGCATCACAGAACCCGACGGAACTCCGGGGCAGTGGTACATGCACATCTTCGCCAAGGAACAGCCGGACTTCAACTGGGACAACCGCGAGGTTCGCGAAGACTTCCTGAAGACCTTGCGCTTCTGGTCCGACCGGGGAGTGGACGGTTTCCGCATTGACGTCGCCCATGCCCTGACCAAGAACCTCGAAGAGTCCCTGCCCACCAAGGCAGACCTCGAAACCCAGGGCGAGGCGCTGTACCTTGCGGGTGCGCATCCGTACTGGGACCGCGACGAAGTCCACGAGATCTATGCCGAGTGGCGCAAGCTCTTCAACGAGTACAACCCGCCGCGCACCGCTGTTGCCGAAGCCTGGGTCCACGCAGACCGCCGGGCACGCTACGCCAGCCCGGAGGGCCTCGGCCAGGCCTTCAATTTCGACCTGCTGCAGGCAGACTTTGACGGCGCCCAGTACCGGAAGATCATCACCAAGAACCTCGCCGAGGCCCAGGCTTCCGGCGCTTCCTCCACGTGGGTGTTCTCCAACCACGACGTCGTCCGGCACGCCACACGCTACGGGCTGCCGGTCTCCGGACCTTCGGCCGAGGGCGGGATCATGGCCGGCGAGGCAGGCAAGCAGTGGCTGCTGGCCGGCGGCAGGCAGGAAGACGTCGACGTGGAACTCGGCCTGCGCCGCGCCCGAGCCGCCTCATTGCTGATGTTCGCCCTTCCAGGCTCCGCGTACCTCTACCAGGGCGAGGAACTGGGCCTGCAGGAAGTCGGCAGCGAAATCCCCGACGCAGAACGCCAGGACCCGGCCTTCTTCCGCAACAAAGGCGTGGAAATCGGCCGCGACGGCTGCCGCGTGCCGCTGCCCTGGACAGGCTCGGGCACCTCGTTCGGTTTCGGGATCGGCGGTGCCCACCTGCCGCAACCGGAATGGTTCGCAGGCTACTCAGTGGAAGCCCAGCAGGCCCGGGAAGAGTCAACCCTGTCCCTCTACCGCAGGGCGCTGGCCCTGCGGTCACGGCTGCAGACCACCGAAGCGCTGGAATGGCTGGAAACCGGCCGGCCTGACGTCCTGGCCTTCCGGCGCCCCAACGGCGGGACCTCCGTAACGAACTTCGGCACGGAAGCCTTCGAACTGCCCGCCGGCAAGGTACTGGTCTCCAGTTCGCCGCTCACGGCAGGTTCCCTGCCCGGAGCAGCCACGGCCTGGCTCCAGGAAGCGTGATGGCAGGACCCTCGACCGATACCACGGACGTGCCGTCCGGACTGGATTTCGGGATCGGCATCGATGTCGGCGGGACGTGGATCAAGGGCGCAATCATCAACATGGGCAGCGGCACCCCGGTTGGCGGCGTCCGTCGCCTCCGGACACCTGCCTGCGGCACGGTTGATGCAGTCGCAAACACGCTGGACCAGCTCATCGACGAGCTCGAATCCGAAAGCCCCGGCCATAGCGCCCCTGCTGTCGGCGTCGCCATCCCCTCGATAGTCCAACACGGAGTGGCCAGGTCGGCAGCAAACATGGACGCCGGCTGGATCGGACTGGATGTTCAGGCCTACTTGCGGGAACGGCTTGGCCGGCCTGTTTGCGTGGTGAATGACGCCGACGCCGCTGGTATGGCAGAAGCCCATTACGGCGTCGGGAAGGACAAACACGGCGTTGTCCTGGTCCTCACGTTGGGAACGGGCATCGGATCAGCACTCATCGTTGATGGAAAGCTGGTACCCAATTTCGAGCTGGGGCACCTGGAAGTCGGCGGGCACAAGGCAGAATCCCGGGCATCGGCCGTCGCCCGCGAAAATGCAGGGCTCAACTGGATTGAGTACGCGGACCGGCTCCAACAGTACCTGTCACATGTGGAGTTCCTCTTCTCGCCCGACCTGATCATCATCGGTGGGGGAATTTCGGAATGCAGCAACGAATACCTGCCTCGCCTGTCACTGCGCGCCCCGGTCATCCCGGCCAGCCTGGAAAACTCTGCGGGCGTGGTGGGTGCTGCCTTGCAGGCAGCTGCAGCCTGAGGGCATCCGACGAAACCGTCCCCAAAGAGGGGCCGACGGCGGCACTCACCACGGCGCCGTCGGCCCTTCCAACGAAGCTGCCACCCGCCCAAGCGGACCTTAGTCACGAGCACGGACCGGTGCGGGGTTGCGGCCGCCGCTAAGCTAACGCCATGGCCAACAAAACCACAGCAGAGAAGCTTGCCACCCTCCGGAAGGGCTACACGCTGGAAGGCGCCACCATAGAGCTGGGAGCCGCGATCGTGGACGGCGAGCTCCACAAGGACGCGCCGGTGCGGCTGCCGCTTTCCATGATGAACCGGCACGGCCTCGTGGCAGGTGCCACCGGCACGGGCAAGACCGTCACGCTGCACATGATGGCCGAGCAGCTCTCCACCGCCGGCGTGCCGGTATTCCTGGCTGACATCAAAGGTGACCTCTCCGGGCTGGCCACCGCCGCCGTCGGCAGTGAAAAACTCACTGCGCGCACGGAGGGCATCGGGCAGCCATGGCAGGGCAAAACGTTCCCTGTGGAGTTCCTGGCCCTGGGCGGCGACGGCAACGGCGTCCCGGTGCGGGCTACGGTGTCCTCCTTTGGGCCCATCCTGCTCTCGCGGATCATGGAACTGAACGACACGCAGGAATCGAACCTGCAGCTTGTCTTCTATTTCGCGGACAAGAACGGCTTGGAACTCATTGACCTGAAGGACCTCCGGGCGGTGATCCAGTTCCTGACGTCGGCTGAGGGCAAGGACCAGCTCGAGGAACTCGGCGGGCTGTCCAAAGCCACCGCCGGGGTTATCCTGCGCGAGCTTGTAAGCCTTGAGGCGCAGGGGCTGGAAAGGTTCTTCGGGGAACCCGAGTTCGATACCGCGGAGCTGCTGCGGACCGCCCCGGACGGCCGCGGCGTCATCACCTGCCTGGAGCTGCCCACCCTGCAGACCAAGCCCATGCTGTTTTCCACCTTCCTGATGTGGCTGCTCGCCGACCTGTTCGAGGACCTCCCCGAGGCCGGCGACCTGGACAAACCCAAGCTGGTGTTCTTCCTCGATGAAGCCCACCTCCTCTTCAACGACGCCTCCAAGGCCTTCCTGGAGGCCATCACCACCACGGTCCGTCTCATCCGCTCCAAGGGCGTGGGGATCTTCTTCGTCACCCAGACCCCCAAGGACGTCCCCGCCGAGGTCCTGGGCCAGCTCGCCAACCGGGTGCAGCACGCCCTCCGCGCGTTCACCCCCGAGGATGCCAAGGCGCTGAAGGCCACCGTGTCCACCTTTCCGCTCAGCGACTACGACCTCGAGGAAACCCTGACGTCCGCCGGCATCGGCGAAGCCGTCATCACCGTCATGAATGAGAAGGGTGCCCCCACCCCCGTTGCGCTGACCCGCCTGCGGGCGCCCGAGTCCGTGATGGGTCCGAGCGACGAGGCTTTGGTCCGCAGCACCGTGGCGGCTTCAGCCCTGCTGGCCAAGTACGGAACGGCGGTGGACAATCCATCGGCCTTCGAAAAGCTTTCCGGGAAGGCTGCCGCTCCCACTGGGCCGGCTGCCGATGGCCGGGAGGGAGTTCCGGGCGCGGCCGACATCGATGCCGAGGCACGCCGGATCGAAGAAGAGATCCTCGGCCGGCCCAGCAGCCGGCCGGCAGCTTCCGGCGATGGCACGCGCCGCACCCGTGCGGAAGAGCCACGGGAACCACGGCCCGAAGCGCGCGACTCGATGATGGGAGATTTGGGTGATGCGCTGGGCGGCGGCCTGAAGAGCATGGCCAGGTCCATTGGCACGCAGCTTGGCCGCGAGCTGCTGCGCGGGGTGTTCGGCACGTCGTCCCGGCGGCGCCGCCGCTGACCAGGTACCGCATCCGCCACGCCCGACTGCCGCCGTCGGCCGCATGGCAGGTAACGTAATGACAGTGCAGATGAGTCAAGCGTTGGTGAGGATCGCGGCCGGATGGCTGCTGGGACTCATGCTTGCCGTCGCCGGAGCCGTCGTTGCGGTGAACATGGTCAACAATACGGTGGCCGGCCCGCAACAGCCGGTCCGCGAGTATCTGGAGGCACTGCAAAGCGGCGACGGCGGCAAAGCCCTGGGGTTGCTTAAGGCCACTGTGCCGCCCAGCAACGCCGCCATGCTGGATGGCACCGCCCTGCAGACTGCGACGTCCCGGTTCACCAACGTGGATATTGGTGACGCGGAGGAACGTCCGGACAACCAGGTCATGGTGCCCATGCAATACACCATTGACGGCAGCCGGCTCCGCACCGAGTTCCTGCTGGAGAAAACCGGAACCGAGTGGATCTTTTTCAACACGTGGGCCTTTGTGCCGTCGAGGCTTCCCACCATAGATATCACCGTGGTCAATGCCAGCGAGGCCACCGTCAACGGGGTGCCCGTGAACATGCCGAACGGCCGGAACTCCTTTGCGGTGTTCTACCCGGGCGAGTACGAGGCCACCGTGAACGGCCAGTACTTTTCGGCGTCACCCACCAGGGCCACCGTGACGGCGCGGGACGCCCCCGTAGCACCGCTCAACCTCCTTACCCAGGCCACGGACACGCTGAAGAAGGACGTGTCGGCGAAGGTGAAGGAATTCCTGGACAGCTGCGCAGCCGTTGCCGCCAAGGAGCAGAAGCTCCAGCCGGACTGCCCGTTCTATTACGCCAGCAACAACCGGGTGCAGGACGGCAGCATCAAGTGGACCGTGACCGAGTACCCCAACGTCTCCATCGAGCCCTTCGACGGCCGCTGGGTGGTGGCTCCGCTCGACGGCAAAGCCAGGGTTGAGGCCCTCCAGCAAAACCTGTTCACCGGCGCCTGGTACCCCCTCAGCGAAGAGGTGGACTTCAGCTTCACCACCCGGCTGGACGTTTCAGGAGACTCGGTCAAGGTCACGCCGGTGCTGAGCTTCTAGGCCCCGCCACAACGGCCGGTGGCCTGCCTCCGTCAAGCAGGGCACGTTTTTGGCCTCAGCCTCCGGACATTTCCCCGGACTGCCGCGTTTCCCGTCTCCGCAAGTCTCCAAAACCGGGCTCCGCGTGATGCGCGGCTTGCTAGCGCCGGCGACCCAGAACCGCCAGAACCTGGGCCACCATGGCTTCCGGGCGGTACACCACGTCCGAGTAGTAGTACCGGAGGGCTGTGTATCCCTGGAGCACGGACTCGTTATTCCGCCGGTGGTCCTTCTTGACCTGGTTCCACTCGGCGTGGTGCCTCCCGTCCAGTTCCACCACCAGCCATCCGTCCAGCAGCAGGTCAACGTACCCCACCCGTTCCAGGTAGGCCTGAGGCTGAACGGAGATGCCCGCCTGGCGGAAGTAGGTCCGCGCCAGCGTCTCAAGGAGTGAATCCGCGCCCCGGTCCACCCACTGCAGGACCGCCCGCGCTTTGCCGTTGCGCTTGCCGGGAAGGCGCTGCTGGAGGAACCCGACTGTCATGTCGCCCCTGGACACAGCGCTCTCCACCATGACCAGTGATTCAGCGAACGGAAGGCATCGCAACGCGTGAATGAGGACATCAGCGAGGGCTGCAACCGGCCGGTTCGCGCACGGCGGCAGCAGCAATCCCGCGTGGTGGACCGCGTCGGCCCGGACGGCGGCTGCCCTCCGGTGGTAAACGTGGCGGGGTCCGGCCGATGGCAGGGACCAGAGGCTGTGGTAGCCGGCGGCGCTGGAACAGGTCAGCAGCTCCCGGTTCCGCAGCAGGGCAACGAGTCCGGCAGGCGCCGTCGGAAGCGCATAAAGTCCTCGTTCCGGCTGCAGAACCCCGCCGCGGACGGCGCGGCGAAGGGCGGCATCGTCCACGCCGAGCCGGGCAAGCGCGGGCCGGCGGGCAGCACCGCCGCAACGTTCCAAGGCCTTTGACACTTCCATGGGGCCATGGTGGCCACTTTGAGGAGCGTTTGGCAGCGGCACCCTGCGGTATGTGGACAGTCGAGCCGGCAGTGCCGTCACTGCAAGCACCCTTTTGCGACCCTCACGGCCACAGACCCCCGCAAAATCAAGGCCGAGGTAAGGCCCCAATGCCAAAAGGCTGCCGTCCGTGACGTGTCAGTCCCGGACGGCAGCCTTCAGCTAAATTACGACGACGGCGCGTCAGTCCATCCCGCGGAGGTCCAGTACCAGCTCGCGGTCGCCGTCGCCCTGCAACAACACAGGGATGCCCCAGTCCTGCTGGTAGAGGTGGCAGGCGGCGTGGTCCGGGATTTCGCCGTCCTCGGTCTCGGGGCCGTCACAGGCAGCAGCCCGGGCGGTGATGTGCAGGACGCCCTCGGCCACATCAGGCGAAAGCTCCAGCGTCCGCAGCAGCCCCACGGAGGTTCCGCCGCCGGACACCAGGAGCTCCGGCGGGGTGGAGGAGATCTTCAGCTGCGTGGGATCGCCCCAGCGGTCGTCGAGCTTCTGCCCGGTGGGGGCAGTGAAGCGGACGGTCAGCTCAAGGGGCCCAGGCGCCACGGGGCTCTTGGGCCGGTGGGTCTGGACCGCTCCCTCGTCCACCTGCTGGGCTTCCTTGGGGATGGGAACGAACACCACTTGGTGCTTGTTGGCCTCAACCACCACCAGCAGGGGCTCGGAACCGGCCGAGTGCGTGTGGTCAACAATCACGTCTGACGGCTCCAGGAGGCCGCGCGCGAGCGTTGACACCGAGCCCGAGGCGGGGTCGTAGCGGCGGACGGCACCGTTGTAGGTGTCCGCGATCGCCACCGACCCGTCCGGCAGGACAGTCACGCCCAGGGGGTGCTGCAGCCGGGCTTCCGCGGCCGGTCCGTCCCGGAAGCCGAAGTCGAACAGCCCCTTGCCGATGGCGGACTCCACCGTGACGCTGCCGTCGTCCTCAATCACCAGCTTGCGGAGGGCGGACGTCTCGGAATCGGCCACCCAAATGTTCCCGTCGGCGTCCTCGGCCAGGCCGGACGGCTGGGCGAACCAGGCCTCGTGCGGGGCACCGTCCAGCAGGCCCTCCAGCCCGTTGCCGGCCACGATGGCAACAGAGCCGCTGACGGGATCGAAGCTGAAGATCTGGTGCGTCCCGGCCATGGCGATCACCACGGCGTTGAGCTTGCGCGACCAGACAACATCCCACGGCGAACTCAGGGCAACATCCAGCGGGTGCCCGCCTAGCTCGCCGGTGAATCCCGCCGCATCCTCATCCACGCGCGCGGGTCCCGCCTCCAGCAGCCGCTGGACGCCGCTGCCGGCCAGGGTTGAGGCCTTGCCGTCCGCGAGGGACAGTCCGCGGAGACGGTGGTTGACGGAGTCGGCAATAACGACGTCGTAACCCGCCTTGGCTGCCACGTCTTCCGGCAGCAGGACCAGGCCCTGGGGTTCGTTGAACTGGGCCACGGCAGTGTCGCCGGCGGCCGGGCCGTCGGAATAGCCCTTGACACCGGAGCCAAAGGTGCCCAGGACGGTGTGGAAGTCGGTGCCGAGCTCCACCAGGCGGTGGTGGCCGGTATCGGTGACCAGCCACGAGCCCTTCCTTGCCGCGGAACCGGCGGCCGCGGCACCCGCCGCAGTACCGCCGTCGGACGTTCCCGCCAAGGCGCCTGAACCGCGGCCCGGCGGGAGGAAGAGCGCCTTGCCGGGAAAGCGCAGGGTGCCAGACGTGGGTTCGGGGGCCACGTAGGGGCCGGAACCGCGGTGCAGGGTCCCCTTGGCTTCGTGCTGGGCGATGAGTTCGGGAATCAGCACGGCCAGGCCGTCCGCGTGCCCTTCGCCGGAGAGGTGCGCCACGATGTAGCCCTCGGGATCGATGACCACCAGGGTGGGCCAGGCCCGCGCGGTGTAGGCCTTCCAGGTCTCCAGCTCCGGATCGTCCAGGACGGGGTGGTGGATCTCGTAGCGTTCCACGGCGGCGGCCAGGGCCACGGGATCAGCCTCGTGCTCGAACTTGGGCGAGTGGACGCCCACTGTCACCAGGACATCGGAGTACTGTTCCTCCAGCGGCCGCAGCTCGTCCAGGACGTGCAGGCAGTTGATGCAGCAGAAGGTCCAGAAGTCCAGCAGCACGATCTTGCCGCGGAGGGATTCAAGGTCCAGTGATTTGCCGCCGGTGTTCAACCAGTTACGGCCCACCAGTTCGGAGGCCCGGACCCGGGCATGGGTGCGTACGGTTTCGCTCATCAGCGTCCTTCCAGCTTGTTTCGTTCAGCCAGCTTGGCATCGCGTTCAGCCAACTTGGCAAACATATCGTTGTAAGCGGTGAGATCGGCGTCATTATTCCGGTCCGCCGCCCGGTCCACCCGTTTGGTCTCCCGCGCGTCCGACCGGGACCACATGATGGCGACGCCGATCGCCACCAGGAGCGTGGGCACCTCGCCGATGCCCCAGGCCACGGCGCCGCCGGTCTGCTGGTCTGCGAGGGCCGACTGGCCCCAGGCCCTGCCCAGGTTCCCGAAGTAGTCCGCGGCCAGCAGGTTGGTCCCGCCCATGATGGCCACGCCGAAGAACGCGTGGAAGCCCATGGTGGCCAGGAGCAGGACGAGCCGCATGGGGTACGGCGCCCTGAGCGGAAGGGGGTCGGTGCCGATCATGCTCAGGATGAAGATGTACCCGGTCAGCAGGAAGTGCACAATCATCAGCTCGTGGCCCACATGCTCGCGCATGGCGAAGCCGAAAAGGTCCGAGTAGTAGAACAGCACAATGGAGCCGGCGAAGTTCGCAGCGGCAAAGAGCGGGTGGGTGACCAGCTGCGAGAACTTCGAGTGGACGAACACCAGCAGCCACTCACGCGCCCCGCGGGAGCCGTCTCCCCGGGCAGGCAGGGCCCGCAGTGCGAGGGTCACGGGCGCCCCCAGCACCAGGAAGATCGGCGCCACCATGGTCAGCGCCATGTGGTCCACCATGTGCGCGGAGAACAGCACCCGGCCATAGACCGACGGCGGCCCGGAGGTGATGTAGGTGAGCACCATCAGGCCAATGACCCAGTTCACGGTGCGGAACCACTGCCACTTGTCACCGCGCCGGTGGATCTTGGCCACGCCGAGGAGGTAGGACACGAGCCCGAACAGCGCGGCGGCTATCCAGAGCCAGTCCAGGCGCCACTCTGTCAGCCAGCGCTCGGGCGTTAGTTCCGGGGGAAGCTCGTACCCGGTGAGGATGAAGGCCGGCGTGGCATCGGGCGCGAAGGTTGTGGGCTCCGGAGGGGCCGACCGGCCCAACGCGACGGCGACACCGGACGTTGCTCCCATCACCAGGAATTCCGCCAGGACCAGCTGCCAAAGGACACGCCGCGAGGACATCGTGGAGCCCTTCCGGCCCAGCTGGGGGATCACCCACTGCCGGTGCATGAGCCCGATTCCGCCCAGGACCAGGGTGGCCGTCGCCTTGGCCAGGATGAGCTGGCCGTAGGGCGAACCGAAGAGGTCGGCCCAGTTCGTGACCCGGATGCTTGCGTTGATGATGCCGGACGCGAGCACAAGTATGAAGGCGAAGCCCGCGAGCGACGAGAAACGGCGGAGCGTGGGTTCCGTGATGTCGACGGAAGCTGCGGCTTTGGGGCCGGTCAGGATTCCGGACAGCAGGGCCAGCATGATGATGCCGCCCACCCAGGTGCTGACCCCCACGAGGTGCAGGCCCAGGGAGTTGATGGCGCCTTCGTGGTCAGACGAGCTGGAAGAGTGGCCGATCAGGGCCGTGGGTACCAGGCCAGCCAGGGCGAGGATCAGGGTCAGTGCCAGGCCGCCGAGGGACCGCACTCCGAACAGGGCTGTTGTCACGACTGCGGCGATGATGGTGACGGCCAGCCAGGCCCGTCCCGTCTCGATATCCGTCATGAAGTAGACCAAGGCCTGGGTGAACTCGGCGTCGCCGGAGAGACCTTGTCCGGCAACATCAGAGTAAGTGAGGACCAGCACCGCGATGGCGGACAACGTCCACGCTGCACCTGCGGCGGAAGCTACCGTCAGGGCGCGGCTGAAGGCTGGGTGTTCGGGTGCCTCACTGCCCTCTTTGCTCCGGCTGCGGGGCCCCGCGTTCCTGGGAAGGATTCCGACGGCGAAGACCAGGCCGCCGATGACGGTGGCCAGCGAAACATTGTGGATTGCCTTGCTGACGGGGAGTCCCCAACGGACAAGCGCTCCAGGATCAGAGACTGCCCTGGCGCCGGCAGCCCCGGAGAAGACGAGCGCCGCTGCCAGGCCCAGGAAGAGGGCGGCCAGCCCGGCCAGTTGCCATGTCCGGGAGATCCCCAAGGCACCGCTGTCCCCTGCCGGCGCACCGTTTCCCCGTGCTCCCTTGCCGGGAGCGGACGGGGGCCGGGTGGAACGTGGTTTTGCGGCAGAAGACACCATTCCATTGTCCGCTACGCCTGCCCGGGCCGCGAATCGGCTTAAAGGCAAAAGGAGCGGCAACCTGGTGGTTGCCGCTCCTTGTCCGCTCCGGCTGCGTGCCGGGGAGGAAGAAGCCTACTTCTTGTTGGAGACTGCAGCCTTCAGCTTGGAGCCGGCGGTCAGCTTGACGCTGTGGCCTGCTGCGATCTGGATGGTCTCACCCGTCTGCGGGTTGCGGCCGGTGCGTGCAGCGCGGTCGGTACGCTCGACGGCGAGCCAGCCCGGGATGGTGATCTTCTCGCCCGCTGCGACAGAAGTCTCGAAAACCTCGAACAGTGCGTCGAGGACGGAGTTGACGGCTGCCTGGCTGGTGCCGGCCTTGCCAGCTACCTCTGCAACAAGTTCACTACGGTTCTTAGCCATTTATGTCCTCCTGGACGGTCATGATTCTGGAGCCTATACGCGGCATGCGTACAAGCCACTGTTCGAAAACTTACCAGCTTGGGCCTCCGCGTTCCGCAAATTCCGCGTGTTTCCGCGACTTTTTGAGGTTAATCACCGGATTTTCAGGGTTTTTCGCCCCGGATTCAGCCGCCAGCGGACGCTCTCGCAGTTGATGTGGGTTTTTCTGTGACGCTGTCGCAGTTGATGGGGAGTTTTTTGGGGGTGCTCTCGCGGTTTGGTCCTGGTGGTCGACGGCGGGCGGGCCGGGTAAGTGCGAGAGGGTACCCCGGGAGGGGACGTTAAGTGCGAGAGGGTACCGGCGGGAGGGGGCGTTAAGTGCGAGAGGGTCCCGGCGGGGGACGGGGGTGTGGTGTTGTCTGTTTGGTGTGGGGTGGGTGTTTAAATGCGGGAGGCCCCAACCTGGTGGTTGGGGCCTCGACCTAATGGTTGTCCGGCGGTGACCTACTCTCCCACACCCTCCCGGGTGCAGTACCATCGGCGCTGTGGGTCTTAGCTTCCGGGTTCGGAATGGGACCGGGCGTTTCCCCCACGCTATGACCGCCGTAACCTTGTTACCCGTCCGCCCGGGTGTGACCCGGGGGTGGGAAGTGTTGTGGTTACAACATGCTGTCCTGCCCGTGTAAGGGGCAGGGTGGTGTTGTTATTCAGTTGGTGTTCCCCGACAACGTTTGGTTTGTTGTTTGGGAACCACATAGTGGACGCAAGCAGTCTTGATTTTTCTTTTTACCAACCCTGGTGTGGAACCGCTTTTGAACCGGTTTCACGGGTGTGGTGTGTGGTGTAAGTTATCGGCCTATTAGTACCGGTCAGCTTCACGAGTCGTTAGTCCTCGCTTCCACATCCGGCCTATCAACCCAGTGGTCTGGCTGGGGGCCTCTCACACACGAGGTGTATGGAAATCTCATCTTGAAGCGAGCTTCCCGCTTAGATGCTTTCAGCGGTTATCCCATCCGAACGTAGCTAATCAGCGGTGCACTTGGCAGTACAACTGACACACCAGAGGTTCGTCCGTCCCGGTCCTCTCGTACTAAGGACAGCCCTTCTCAAATTTCCTGCGCGCGCAGCGGATAGGGACCGAACTGTCTCACGACGTTCTAAACCCAGCTCGCGTACCGCTTTAATGGGCGAACAGCCCAACCCTTGGGACCTACTCCAGCCCCAGGATGCGACGAGCCGACATCGAGGTGCCAAACCATGCCGTCGATATGGACTCTTGGGCAAGATCAGCCTGTTATCCCCGAGGTACCTTTTATCCGTTGAGCGACGGCCATTCCACAATGTACCGCCGGATCACTAGTCCCGACTTTCGTCCCTGCTCGAGATGTCTCTCTCACAGTCAAGCTCCCTTGTGCACTTACACTCGACACCTGATTGCCAACCAGGCTGAGGGAACCTTTGGGCGCCTCCGTTACTTTTTAGGAGGCAACCGCCCCAGTTAAACTACCCATCAGGCACTGTCCCTGACCCGGATTACGGGCCGAAGTTAGATGTCCAAAGTGACCAGAGTGGTATTTCAACGATGACTCCACCCGAACTGGCGTCCGGGCTTCAACGTCTCCCACCTATCCTACACAAGCCACTCCGAACACCAATACCAAACTATAGTAAAGGTCTCGGGGTCTTTCCGTCCTGCTGCGCGTAACGAGCATCTTTACTCGTACTGCAATTTCGCCGAGTTTATGGTTGAGACAGCGGGGAAGTCGTTACTCCATTCGTGCAGGTCGGAACTTACCCGACAAGGAATTTCGCTACCTTAGGATGGTTATAGTTACCACCGCCGTTTACTGGGGCTTAAATTCTCAGCTTCGCCTTGCGGCTAACCGGTCCTCTTAACCTTCCAGCACCGGGCAGGAGTCAGTCCGTATACATCGTCTTGCGACTTCGCACGGACCTGTGTTTTTAGTAAACAGTCGCTTCCCCCTGGTCTCTGCGGCCCCGATCCCCTCCCACCAGCAAGTGGTGTTCAAGGTTGGGGCCCCCCTTCTCCCGAAGTTACGGGGGCATTTTGCCGAGTTCCTTAACCATAATTCTCTCGATCGCCTTAGTATTCTCTACCTGATCACCTGTGTCGGTTTGGGGTACGGGCGGCTAAAACCTCGCGTCGATGCTTTTCTCGGCAGCATAGGATCACCGAATCCCCCCAAACGGGGGTCCCATCAGATCTCAGGCATCATGAACAGCGGATTTGCCTACCGTTCGCCCTACATCCTTAGACCGGGACAACCATCGCCCGGCTCGGCTACCTTCCTGCGTCACACCTGTTAATACGCTTGCCTCCCAGGATCAGGTCCTGCGCTCCACCAAAACCCTTCACCCACAAGGGGTGTCAGGCAGGTCTCGGGCAGTTAGTATCCCCTGTTCAGCATGGGCGGTTTTTCGCCGGTACGGGAATATCAACCCGTTGTCCATCGACTACGCCTGTCGGCCTCGCCTTAGGTCCCGACTTACCCAGGGCAGATTAGCTTGACCCTGGAACCCTTGATCATTCGGCGGACGGGTTTCTCACCCGTCTTTCGCTACTCATGCCTGCATTCTCACTCGTGTAGGCTCCACCGCTGGTTTACACCGCGACTTCACCGCCCACACGACGCTCCCCTACCCATCCAAACGCCTGAACCACAAGGGCTTAGCTAATATTTGAATGCCACAACTTCGGCGGTGTACTTGAGCCCCGCTACATTGTCGGCGCGGAATCACTTGACCAGTGAGCTATTACGCACTCTTTTAAGGATGGCTGCTTCTAAGCCAACCTCCTGGTTGTCTTCGCAACTCCACATCCTTTCCCACTTAGCACACGCTTAGGGGCCTTAGTTGGTGGTCTGGGCTGTTTCCCTCTCGACTATGAAGCTTATCCCCCACAGTCTCACTGCTGCGCTCTCACTTACCGGCATTCGGAGTTTGGCTGACGTCAGTAACCTTGTAGGGCCCATTAGCCATCCAGTAGCTCTACCTCCAGCAAGAAACACGCAACGCTGCACCTAAATGCATTTCGGGGAGAACCAGCTATCACGAAGTTTGATTGGCCTTTCACCCCTACCCACAGCTCATCCCCTCCATTTTCAACTGAAGTGGGTTCGGTCCTCCACGACGTCTTACCGTCGCTTCAACCTGGCCATGGGTAGATCACTTCGCTTCGGGTCTAGATCACGCCACTGCAACGCCCTATTCAGACTCGCTTTCGCTACGGCTGCCCCACACGGGTTAACCTCGCGACGTAACACTAACTCGCAGGCTCATTCTTCAAAAGGCACGCCGTCACAGCTACAAGGCTGCTCCGACGGATTGTAAGCACACGGTTTCAGGTACTGTTTCACTCCCCTCCCGGGGTACTTTTCACCTTTCCCTCACGGTACTGGTCCGCTATCGGTCATTAGGGAGTATTTAGGCTTATCAGGTGGTCCTGACAGATTCGCACGGGATTTCTCGGGCCCCGTACTACTTGGGATACTCTCACAGGCGGTACACAACATTACGGTTACGGGGCTAACACCCTCTCTGGCCGGCCTTTCAAAACCGTTCACCTATGCCTGCACATCACACCCCACCAGCCCGGCAGAACTGGTATGGAAAGTCCCACAACCCCGACCATGCAACGCCCGCCGGCTATCACACATGGAACGGTTTAGCCTGATCCGCGTTCGCTCGCCACTACTAACGGAATCACTATTGTTTTCTCTTCCTGCGGGTACTGAGATGTTTCACTTCCCCGCGTTCCCTCCACGCACCCTATGTGTTCAGATGCGGGTCACCGAGTCACTCGCGCGCTCGGCGGGGTTTCCCCATTCGGACACCCTGGGATCACAGTCCGGTTATCGACTCCCCCAGGCTTATCGCAGATTCCTACGTCCTTCTTCGGCTCCTAATGCCAAGGCATCCACCGTGTGCTCTTAAAAACTTGACCACAAAAGATCAAAAACGCTAATTTTCGAGAGAACCACGAAAACCACTGCACCATCCCGAAAGACAGCACAACAGATCCAGGTTCATATTCTTGGAAATTGCTTCTTATAAAAGATGCTCGCGTCCACTATGTAGTTCTCAAACAACAACCCCAAACCACACACCCCACACACACAACATGCATGACCGGTGCAGCCAGGAAACCAGAAACACACAAACCCGCAACCCCACCCCAAAAAAAGGGCAAGACCACGGCCCTGTTGCCTCAGGACCCAACAGTGTGCCAAACACTAAACCACCCGCACCCACCAGCACCCTTCCAGGAACCCCCGCAAAGAGGAACCGTACTAAGCACCGGAAAGAACCGGCAGCCGCTATTCGTTGATATTCCACCCTTGAGCACCCGCCGCAGAACTAGCGTCTGCGCAACGGGCTGTACTCCTGACAAACCCCCGCACCGCATACACGGCACGAACAATCTGTAGGTGCTCCTTAGAAAGGAGGTGATCCAGCCGCACCTTCCGGTACGGCTACCTTGTTACGACTTAGTCCCAATCGCCAGTCCCACCTTCGACAGCTCCCTCCCACAAGGGGTTAGGCCACCGGCTTCGGGTGTTACCAACTTTCGTGACTTGACGGGCGGTGTGTACAAGGCCCGGGAACGTATTCACCGCAGCGTTGCTGATCTGCGATTACTAGCGACTCCGACTTCATGGGGTCGAGTTGCAGACCCCAATCCGAACTGAGACCGGCTTTTTGGGATTAGCTCCACCTCACAGTATCGCAACCCTTTGTACCGGCCATTGTAGCATGCGTGAAGCCCAAGACATAAGGGGCATGATGATTTGACGTCGTCCCCACCTTCCTCCGAGTTGACCCCGGCAGTCTCCTATGAGTCCCCACCATCACGTGCTGGCAACATAGAACGAGGGTTGCGCTCGTTGCGGGACTTAACCCAACATCTCACGACACGAGCTGACGACAACCATGCACCACCTGTAAACCGACCGCAAGCGGGGCACCTGTCTCCAGGCGTTTCCGGTTCATGTCAAGCCTTGGTAAGGTTCTTCGCGTTGCATCGAATTAATCCGCATGCTCCGCCGCTTGTGCGGGCCCCCGTCAATTCCTTTGAGTTTTAGCCTTGCGGCCGTACTCCCCAGGCGGGGCACTTAATGCGTTAGCTACGGCGCGGAAAACGTGGAATGTCCCCCACACCTAGTGCCCAACGTTTACGGCATGGACTACCAGGGTATCTAATCCTGTTCGCTCCCCATGCTTTCGCTCCTCAGCGTCAGTTAATGCCCAGAGACCTGCCTTCGCCATCGGTGTTCCTCCTGATATCTGCGCATTTCACCGCTACACCAGGAATTCCAGTCTCCCCTACATCACTCTAGTCTGCCCGTACCCACCGCAGATCCGGAGTTGAGCCCCGGACTTTCACGGCAGACGCGACAAACCGCCTACGAGCTCTTTACGCCCAATAATTCCGGATAACGCTTGCGCCCTACGTATTACCGCGGCTGCTGGCACGTAGTTAGCCGGCGCTTCTTCTGCAGGTACCGTCACTTTCGCTTCTTCCCTACTGAAAGAGGTTTACAACCCGAAGGCCGTCATCCCTCACGCGGCGTCGCTGCATCAGGCTTGCGCCCATTGTGCAATATTCCCCACTGCTGCCTCCCGTAGGAGTCTGGGCCGTGTCTCAGTCCCAGTGTGGCCGGTCACCCTCTCAGGCCGGCTACCCGTCGTCGCCTTGGTAAGCCATTACCTCACCAACAAGCTGATAGGCCGCGAGTCCATCCAAAACCACAAAAAGCTTTCCACCCCCCACCATGCGATGAGGAGTCATATCCGGTATTAGACCCAGTTTCCCAGGCTTATCCCAGAGTTAAGGGCAGGTTACTCACGTGTTACTCACCCGTTCGCCACTAATCCCCCAGCAAGCTGGGATCATCGTTCGACTTGCATGTGTTAAGCACGCCGCCAGCGTTCATCCTGAGCCAGGATCAAACTCTCCGTTGAAGTAAAACAGACACAACCCCAAGCCCCGGGAAAACGGAACAAAAAGGCTGCACAAAATTTGAAACCAGCTGTAAAAACCAGACCACCCACAGGGGCGGACAGCCCGGTCAATTCAACCAATCACTAAAACAATTGGTATCAACAAACTTGGCACACTATTGAGTTCTCAAACAACAGACACACCCGGCACCACCACCAGCAAAAACCACCGTGGATCGCTCCGGAGCAACTTTTCAAACTTACCCGGTTTCAAGGAGCTTTGCAAATCGGCGTTTCCGCGATTTTCTCTGCTCTGAAACCGGCCCCGCCCGCGTTCGGCGCGCCAAGAGGCGAACCATTTTCAGGCTGTTTGGTAAGGGGTTTGGCCGCTATTTTTCCGCTTCAGCGGCGGCGACTCAGAAAACAATACACGGCGCGAAGCCGCTCCGCAAATCCTCTCCCAGGGACGGGGCCTACCCCTGGAAACCCCGGATTTCCGGGGTTTCCAGGGGTCTTTGGCCTTAGCCGGCACGTCTGCGCCACGCCCTCCAGCACTATGGACTGGCTCACATTTTGCAGCTCCCTTAGCTGCGCACCCTCAGGGTCAGGGAGAAGTCGGCTTCACGGGGCTCAAGACGGTACTGCGCCAGCACACCGGGACCACAAGCAGCGGTTCCCACCCCCCTGAGCGCATGGTCCAGATAGAGGTAGCTTCGGCCATCCGCCCTCAAGTCCGGCCGATGCGTCGCGGCGTGCAGGACGTCCTGGCTGTAGGGCCGGACAGTCAGCGCAAAAGAATCTCCCGCTATCTCCAGCGCCCGGTCCCCAAACCGCAATGCAGCCGACCGCACGCCGGACCGGGCGCCGCATTCCTGGGGCCGCACGTAGTCCACATCCATCCCCGAAAGCGGAATCGAGAACCAGCCCGTCCGCGCTCCCTGCCCCGTGTCCGGGTAGCTCTGGTGGGGACCCTGGCCGAACCAGCTCACCAGCTCCGCCTCTTCTCCCAGCACAAGTTCCAGCCCTATCCGCGCCCATTCCACGCCGTAGCCTCGATCGGTCCACGCGCCGTCCGGCCGGACCGAGGTCCGAAGCCCAACAGCTTCGCCATCGCTGGTCCAGGCATAGTCCACCAACACTCCATACTGTTTGTCGGCAGCGCTTACGCGCGTCCGGACGGTCAGGACTTCGCCGCCGTTTCGCCCGCCGTCGGCAGTGAAAGTACTGGAGCCAGGGGCGGCGCCGGCAGCGGCGTCCGCCGTGATACCCAGCAAACGGGTGTGGAGCCGGTTGAGGCCGGCGTCCTTCCACCGGGCGGCCAGGGGACGCTCGTCGGCGCCGCCCCATTCACGGCCAAGGTCGTTGTCCGTGGGGGCCCACCACAGATTCAGCGCGAGCTTTTCCACGGTGATGCCGCCTATGGAGGTGGGCATGCCCGTCACCCGGCTGAAGACGATGGGTCCCAGCGTCAGTTCATCCTGCTGGACGTGCACCGCTGCAGCCTGCGCCGGTCCAGCCGGAGCGCCAGGCTCCCTGACGGACTGCCCCCAGGCAATTTCGTGACCAGCGGCAGCCCAGGCGGAATCAGCGGCGAGGACTGCGCTGACAGTCAGTACAGCAGGCCGGCCGTCATGCTCAGAGACGGCAAGGGCAGCGACACTGGCAGGCAGGGCAATGACCGCTTCCGCCTGTGGTGCCACGCGCGGAACGTCCAGCGTGCCGGCGTCGAGGGTCCTGCCCTGGGATTCCACCACATAACCGAAGCTGAACGCAGCAGTGTCCGCAAAGTCCTGGCCGTTGCGCAGTGTGAAACCGGACCAGTCGCCTGCCACCGCGATGCGCAGCGGCTCAATGACCTTCTTGAAGTCCAGCAAGCCCGGCCGGGGTTTGCGGTCCGCATCAACCAGGCCGTCAGTGACGAAATTGCCGTCGTGAACTTCCTCGCCGAAGTCCCCGCCGTAGGCGTAGTGCTCACCACCGTCCGGGGAGGCGACGGTAATGCCGTGTTCCAGCCACTCCCACACGAAGCCGCCCATCAAGCGCGGGTACTTCTCGAAAAGTTCCTGGTACTCGCTCATGCCGCCGGGGCCGTTGCCCATGGCGTGGACATACTCGCATAGGACAAATGGCATCGCCCTGCGCCGGGCATCCAGCGCGGCATCTTCGAGCGCCGGCTCAGTCCCCTGCCCGATCAGGGCAGTTTCCGCCTGGCTGGCGTACATCCGGGAGTAGACGTCGACGTGCGCGCAGGACCAGTCGCCCTCGTAGTGGATGGGCCGGGAAGGGTCCCGGTCCTTGGTCCAGCGGGACATGGCGGCAAGGTTCCTGCCGGTGCCCGCCTCGTTGCCAAGCGACCACATGATCACCGCGGGGTGGTTCTTGTCCCGCTCAACCGTCCGGCGCATGCGGTCCACCAGGGCTGTTTCCCACTGCGGGTCGTCGCTCGGGTTTTGGGCCCAGCCGGCGCTTTCAAAGCCATGCGTTTCAAGGTCGCACTCGAGCACGACATAGAAGCCGAGCTGGTCGGCAAGTGCCAGGAACTCCGGGTGCGGCGGGTAATGGGAGGTGCGTATTGCATTGATGTTGTGCTGTTTCATGAGCCGCAGTTCGGCCTCCACTACGTCCCTGGGAACCACGCGGCCGAAGCGAGGATGGTGTTCGTGGCGGTTAACGCCGCGCAGCAGGATCCGCCGTCCGTTGACCTTGAATTGCGCGTCCTCGATGGCGATGCTGCGGAAGCCGAGCTGCAGCTCCACCGACTCTCCGGGGGTGCTGACGGTGGCCTCATAGAGCCGGGGCACCTCCGCAGACCAGGGTTCGACGGCGGGGATGCGCAGTTCCGTGCCTGCAGACAGTTCCGCATCCAGTTCGGCAACGCGGACGACGGCGTCAATCGCCTGTCCGCCCCGGGTCACCTCCACCTTGAGGGTGCCTTCGCCGGTGGCGTGGTCGTAGCCTGCGTGGACGAAGACGTCGTCGATGCCGGCCTCAGGCCTTGCCTGCAGCGTCACATCGCGGAAGATGCCGGGAAGCCACCACATGTCCTGGTCCTCCACGTAGCTGGCGGCCGAGAACTGCGCCACCCGCACAGCAAGGATGTTCTGCCCCTGAACCAGGATCCCGGATACATCGAATTCATGGGCCAGCCGGCTGCCGCGCGTAGTTCCAAGCTCTACTCCGTTCAGCCACACGGTTCCGGCGGACTCGATGCCGTCGAATCGCAGCAGGGCGTGCGGGAAGAACTCGGGGCCGGCCTCAAAGGCAACCAGGTGGTCGCCAATGGGATTGGCTTCCGGCACATGCGGCGGCTCCACGGCGAAGGGAAACTGGACATTGGTGTAGGCGGGAGTGCCATGCCCGTGCATTGGCCAGCAGGATGGTACGGGCAGGCTCTCGAATCCATCCAGGTTCTCGCCCCGCTGCCAGCCGGCTTTCGGTGCGGTCCGGATGCCGGAACTAAGGCGAAACTGCCAGTCGCCGTTCAACGACAGCCGTGGCGCGTCGCTGAGAAGGGAAGCGCGCGGAAGCAACGTACCCTTGCCCGGTCCAAGAGATTCCAGGTCCCTGATCTGGCCAGCCCCAAGATCCAGGCATCGGGCTGCTGAACCGGTCATGATTTCGGGCGTGCTGTCCGCCGTGGCGGTAAGGGAGTGGGCTGGCATGGGTTTCCTTGCTTCAGGGAGGCTGGGGTCGGGGTGCGGGAACCGTGGTCTCGACTGGCTCTACGTGAACGTTCACGGCCCGCCGTTCAAGCCTATCCGTTCACGTCTGCTTTGAGAAGGGTCAGGCCGACTGGCGAAGCACCAGCCGGTGCTTGAGGACCAGGGCGGCGTCCGGGCTTCCAGCCTCCACTGCGCCGGACAGCAGATCTGCCACAAGTCCGACGGCGGCCCGACCTACCGCACGCAGGTCCAGTGCGAGCGTGGTCAGCTCGGGCGAGATGAGTTCGCCCAGGGGTATGCCGTCCATGCCGATCACTGCACAGTCCCGCGGCACCGCCCTGCCGGCGGCGTGCAGGGCTTTGAGGGCTCCAGCCGCCATGAGGTCGTTGAACACCAGGAGCCCGTCGACCGTGCCGTGCTGCTCGAGCAGGGAGCGGACTGCGTCCCGTGCCGCCGGGGCTGTGTCCGCTGCCTGGCGGATGATGATGTCGATGCCGGCGTCGGCGGCCGCTGCCGCAACAGCGAGCCCGCGGGTGGTGGCCGGCCCTCCTTCGTCCGAATCCAGGTAGGCGATCTGCCGGCACTGTGCCGCCAGGAGGTGCTCCAGTGCCATCCGTGCCGCATGGACGTAGTCAAAGGAGATCCAACCGGCGGCCTGTCCTGCCGGGTTGTCCAGGACCACCACAGGGCGCCGTCCCATCAAGGACTGGGCTTGATGCGAACTGGCCCCAAGGTAGCCGATCAGGGCATCAACCTGGGGCGCGAGCCGGGCCACGGCATCGAGGCCGTTTCCGCTGCCGTGGCCAAAATCATCCATGACCACGTTCCAGCCCCGCTGGGTGGCTTCCTCCACCACGCTGGATGCAAAGGCCGGGAAATAGGGGTTTGTGAGATCCGGAATGGCCAGCCCCAGTGAGGTTCGGGCGCCCTGCACCAGGCCCTTGGCAAACCGGCTGGGGGAATAACCGAGCTCTGTTGCCAGCGCCTTGACGCGCTCACGGGTGGCCGCGCTGATTCCCGGCATGTCGTTCATGGCCCGGGTGACTGTCTGCCGGGATACTCCTGCGGCGGCCGCCACGTCCAGGATGGTGGCGCGGCGGACCTGTGGGCCGCTGGAACTCGAGGTCATGACGGTAAGTCTAGGCTGGTGGTGGGCGGGGTGTGGTGTTGTCTGTTTGGTGTGGGGTGGGTGTTTAAATGCGGGAGGCCCCAACCTGGTGGTTGGGGCCTCGACCTAATGGTTGTCCGGCGGTGACCTACTCTCCCACACCCTCCCGGGTGCAGTACCATCGGCGCTGTGGGTCTTAGCTTCCGGGTTCGGAATGGGACCGGGCGTTTCCCCCACGCTATGACCGCCGTAACCTTGTTACCCGTCCGCCCGGGTGTGATTCCGGGGGTGGGAAGTGTTGTGGTTACAACATGCTTTCCTGCCCGTGTTCGGGGGCAGGGTGGTGTTGTTATTCAGTTGGTGTTCCCCGACAACGTTTGGTTTGTT
Source organism: Arthrobacter sp. PGP41 (assembly GCF_002953935.1). Lineage (NCBI taxonomy): Bacteria > Bacillati > Actinomycetota > Actinomycetes > Micrococcales > Micrococcaceae > Arthrobacter > Arthrobacter sp. PGP41. Next base: position 4,060,880 of record NZ_CP026514.1, read on the forward strand.
GTTTGGGAACCACATAGTGGACGCAAGCAGTCTTGATTTTTTCTTTTTACCAACCCTGGTGTGGAACCGCTTTTGAACCGGTTTCACGGGTGTGGTGTGTGGTGTAAGTTATCGGCCTATTAGTACCGGTCAGCTTCACGAGTCGTTAGTCCTCGCTTCCACATCCGGCCTATCAACCCAGTGGTCTGGCTGGGGGCCTCTCACACACGAGGTGTATGGAAATCTCATCTTGAAGCGAGCTTCCCGCTTAGATGCTTTCAGCGGTTATCCCATCCGAACGTAGCTAATCAGCGGTGCACTTGGCAGTACAACTGACACACCAGAGGTTCGTCCGTCCCGGTCCTCTCGTACTAAGGACAGCCCTTCTCAAATTTCCTGCGCGCGCAGCGGATAGGGACCGAACTGTCTCACGACGTTCTAAACCCAGCTCGCGTACCGCTTTAATGGGCGAACAGCCCAACCCTTGGGACCTACTCCAGCCCCAGGATGCGACGAGCCGACATCGAGGTGCCAAACCATGCCGTCGATATGGACTCTTGGGCAAGATCAGCCTGTTATCCCCGAGGTACCTTTTATCCGTTGAGCGACGGCCATTCCACAATGTACCGCCGGATCACTAGTCCCGACTTTCGTCCCTGCTCGAGATGTCTCTCTCACAGTCAAGCTCCCTTGTGCACTTACACTCGACACCTGATTGCCAACCAGGCTGAGGGAACCTTTGGGCGCCTCCGTTACTTTTTAGGAGGCAACCGCCCCAGTTAAACTACCCATCAGGCACTGTCCCTGACCCGGATTACGGGCCGAAGTTAGATGTCCAAAGTGACCAGAGTGGTATTTCAACGATGACTCCACCCGAACTGGCGTCCGGGCTTCAACGTCTCCCACCTATCCTACACAAGCCACTCCGAACACCAATACCAAACTATAGTAAAGGTCTCGGGGTCTTTCCGTCCTGCTGCGCGTAACGAGCATCTTTACTCGTACTGCAATTTCGCCGAGTTTATGGTTGAGACAGCGGGGAAGTCGTTACTCCATTCGTGCAGGTCGGAACTTACCCGACAAGGAATTTCGCTACCTTAGGATGGTTATAGTTACCACCGCCGTTTACTGGGGCTTAAATTCTCAGCTTCGCCTTGCGGCTAACCGGTCCTCTTAACCTTCCAGCACCGGGCAGGAGTCAGTCCGTATACATCGTCTTGCGACTTCGCACGGACCTGTGTTTTTAGTAAACAGTCGCTTCCCCCTGGTCTCTGCGGCCCCGATCCCCTCCCACCAGCAAGTGGTGTTCAAGGTTGGGGCCCCCCTTCTCCCGAAGTTACGGGGGCATTTTGCCGAGTTCCTTAACCATAATTCTCTCGATCGCCTTAGTATTCTCTACCTGATCACCTGTGTCGGTTTGGGGTACGGGCGGCTAAAACCTCGCGTCGATGCTTTTCTCGGCAGCATAGGATCACCGAATCCCCCCAAACGGGGGTCCCATCAGATCTCAGGCATCATGAACAGCGGATTTGCCTACCGTTCGCCCTACATCCTTAGACCGGGACAACCATCGCCCGGCTCGGCTACCTTCCTGCGTCACACCTGTTAATACGCTTGCCTCCCAGGATCAGGTCCTGCGCTCCACCAAAACCCTTCACCCACAAGGGGTGTCAGGCAGGTCTCGGGCAGTTAGTATCCCCTGTTCAGCATGGGCGGTTTTTCGCCGGTACGGGAATATCAACCCGTTGTCCATCGACTACGCCTGTCGGCCTCGCCTTAGGTCCCGACTTACCCAGGGCAGATTAGCTTGACCCTGGAACCCTTGATCATTCGGCGGACGGGTTTCTCACCCGTCTTTCGCTACTCATGCCTGCATTCTCACTCGTGTAGGCTCCACCGCTGGTTTACACCGCGACTTCACCGCCCACACGACGCTCCCCTACCCATCCAAACGCCTGAACCACAAGGGCTTAGCTAATATTTGAATGCCACAACTTCGGCGGTGTACTTGAGCCCCGCTACATTGTCGGCGCGGAATCACTTGACCAGTGAGCTATTACGCACTCTTTTAAGGATGGCTGCTTCTAAGCCAACCTCCTGGTTGTCTTCGCAACTCCACATCCTTTCCCACTTAGCACACGCTTAGGGGCCTTAGTTGGTGGTCTGGGCTGTTTCCCTCTCGACTATGAAGCTTATCCCCCACAGTCTCACTGCTGCGCTCTCACTTACCGGCATTCGGAGTTTGGCTGACGTCAGTAACCTTGTAGGGCCCATTAGCCATCCAGTAGCTCTACCTCCAGCAAGAAACACGCAACGCTGCACCTAAATGCATTTCGGGGAGAACCAGCTATCACGAAGTTTGATTGGCCTTTCACCCCTACCCACAGCTCATCCCCTCCATTTTCAACTGAAGTGGGTTCGGTCCTCCACGACGTCTTACCGTCGCTTCAACCTGGCCATGGGTAGATCACTTCGCTTCGGGTCTAGATCACGCCACTGCAACGCCCTATTCAGACTCGCTTTCGCTACGGCTGCCCCACACGGGTTAACCTCGCGACGTAACACTAACTCGCAGGCTCATTCTTCAAAAGGCACGCCGTCACAGCTACAAGGCTGCTCCGACGGATTGTAAGCACACGGTTTCAGGTACTGTTTCACTCCCCTCCCGGGGTACTTTTCACCTTTCCCTCACGGTACTGGTCCGCTATCGGTCATTAGGGAGTATTTAGGCTTATCAGGTGGTCCTGACAGATTCGCACGGGATTTCTCGGGCCCCGTACTACTTGGGATACTCTCACAGGCGGTACACAACATTACGGTTACGGGGCTAACACCCTCTCTGGCCGGCCTTTCAAAACCGTTCACCTATGCCTGCACATCACACCCCACCAGCCCGGCAGAACTGGTATGGAAAGTCCCACAACCCCGACCATGCAACGCCCGCCGGCTATCACACATGGAACGGTTTAGCCTGATCCGCGTTCGCTCGCCACTACTAACGGAATCACTATTGTTTTCTCTTCCTGCGGGTACTGAGATGTTTCACTTCCCCGCGTTCCCTCCACGCACCCTATGTGTTCAGATGCGGGTCACCGAGTCACTCGCGCGCTCGGCGGGGTTTCCCCATTCGGACACCCTGGGATCACAGTCCGGTTATCGACTCCCCCAGGCTTATCGCAGATTCCTACGTCCTTCTTCGGCTCCTAATGCCAAGGCATCCACCGTGTGCTCTTAAAAACTTGACCACAAAAGATCAAAAACGCTAATTTTCGAGAGAACCACGAAAACCACTGCACCATCCCGAAAGACAGCACAACAGATCCAGGTTCATATTCTTGGAAATTGCTTCTTATAAAAGATGCTCGCGTCCACTATGTAGTTCTCAAACAACAACCCCAAACCACACACCCCACACACACAACATGCATGACCGGTGCAGCCAGGAAACCAGAAACACACAAACCCGCAACCCCACCCCAAAAAAAGGGCAAGACCACGGCCCTGTTGCCTCAGGACCCAACAGTGTGCCAAACACTAAACCACCCGCACCCACCAGCACCCTTCCAGGAACCCCCGCAAAGAGGAACCGTACTAAGCACCGGAAAGAACCGGCAGCCGCTATTCGTTGATATTCCACCCTTGAGCACCCGCCGCAGAACTAGCGTCTGCGCAACGGGCTGTACTCCTGACAAACCCCCGCACCGCATACACGGCACGAACAATCTGTAGGTGCTCCTTAGAAAGGAGGTGATCCAGCCGCACCTTCCGGTACGGCTACCTTGTTACGACTTAGTCCCAATCGCCAGTCCCACCTTCGACAGCTCCCTCCCACAAGGGGTTAGGCCACCGGCTTCGGGTGTTACCAACTTTCGTGACTTGACGGGCGGTGTGTACAAGGCCCGGGAACGTATTCACCGCAGCGTTGCTGATCTGCGATTACTAGCGACTCCGACTTCATGGGGTCGAGTTGCAGACCCCAATCCGAACTGAGACCGGCTTTTTGGGATTAGCTCCACCTCACAGTATCGCAACCCTTTGTACCGGCCATTGTAGCATGCGTGAAGCCCAAGACATAAGGGGCATGATGATTTGACGTCGTCCCCACCTTCCTCCGAGTTGACCCCGGCAGTCTCCTATGAGTCCCCACCATCACGTGCTGGCAACATAGAACGAGGGTTGCGCTCGTTGCGGGACTTAACCCAACATCTCACGACACGAGCTGACGACAACCATGCACCACCTGTAAACCGACCGCAAGCGGGGCACCTGTCTCCAGGCGTTTCCGGTTCATGTCAAGCCTTGGTAAGGTTCTTCGCGTTGCATCGAATTAATCCGCATGCTCCGCCGCTTGTGCGGGCCCCCGTCAATTCCTTTGAGTTTTAGCCTTGCGGCCGTACTCCCCAGGCGGGGCACTTAATGCGTTAGCTACGGCGCGGAAAACGTGGAATGTCCCCCACACCTAGTGCCCAACGTTTACGGCATGGACTACCAGGGTATCTAATCCTGTTCGCTCCCCATGCTTTCGCTCCTCAGCGTCAGTTAATGCCCAGAGACCTGCCTTCGCCATCGGTGTTCCTCCTGATATCTGCGCATTTCACCGCTACACCAGGAATTCCAGTCTCCCCTACATCACTCTAGTCTGCCCGTACCCACCGCAGATCCGGAGTTGAGCCCCGGACTTTCACGGCAGACGCGACAAACCGCCTACGAGCTCTTTACGCCCAATAATTCCGGATAACGCTTGCGCCCTACGTATTACCGCGGCTGCTGGCACGTAGTTAGCCGGCGCTTCTTCTGCAGGTACCGTCACTTTCGCTTCTTCCCTACTGAAAGAGGTTTACAACCCGAAGGCCGTCATCCCTCACGCGGCGTCGCTGCATCAGGCTTGCGCCCATTGTGCAATATTCCCCACTGCTGCCTCCCGTAGGAGTCTGGGCCGTGTCTCAGTCCCAGTGTGGCCGGTCACCCTCTCAGGCCGGCTACCCGTCGTCGCCTTGGTAAGCCATTACCTCACCAACAAGCTGATAGGCCGCGAGTCCATCCAAAACCACAAAAAGCTTTCCACCCCCCACCATGCGATGAGGAGTCATATCCGGTATTAGACCCAGTTTCCCAGGCTTATCCCAGAGTTAAGGGCAGGTTACTCACGTGTTACTCACCCGTTCGCCACTAATCCCCCAGCAAGCTGGGATCATCGTTCGACTTGCATGTGTTAAGCACGCCGCCAGCGTTCATCCTGAGCCAGGATCAAACTCTCCGTTGAAGTAAAACAGACACAACCCCAAGCCCCGGGAAAACGGAACAAAAAGGCTGCACAAAATTTGAAACCAGCTGTAAAAACCAGACCACCCACAGGGGCGGACAGCCCGGTCAATTCAACCAATCACTAAAACAATTGGTATCAACAAACTTGGCACACTATTGAGTTCTCAAACAACAGACACACCCGGCACCACCACCAGCAAAAACCACCGTGGATCGCTCCGGAGCAACTTTTCAAACTTACCCGACTCTCCGCTCCGATGCAAATCCGTGTTTCAGGATTCTCATCGGCGGGAAGTCGTCCCCACCTCTTCAGGAGCGCTCGAAAGCCCTGCCAGAATTTGGTCTTGATTTTGGGGTTTTGGCCGCCCGCGGTAACCAGCTCTTCGCTGTCTCCCTCGCGGCGACTTAGAAAACAATACACCTCCCCGGGCACCTCCGCAAATCTCCCTGGCAAGGCGCCCTGAACCCCGTGTTTCCGCGGCTGGACGGCCCATCGGCCCCCATGGAAACCCATCCGGCGTCGTACTTCGTTCCTGTGTGCTGCAGCACAGTGCCTGGCCGCCGGATCGAAGGACGCCAACCGGAGAATTTTTAGACAGCAAAAGGGCCGGCAACCGTGAGGTTGCCGGCCCTTTTCAAGCAGCTGGTATCAGCAGTGCTGGATTACCAGGAAGACTTGGTGATGCCCGGAAGTTCGCCCTTGTGGGCCATGTCGCGGAAGCGGACACGGGAGATGCCGAACTTCTGGAAGGTTCCGCGGGGGCGGCCGTCGATGATGTCGCGGTTACGCAGACGGATCGGGGACGCGTTGCGGGGCAGCTTCTGCAGGCCCAAGCGGGCCGCTTCGCGTGCTTCGTCGGTTGCGTTTTCGTCAACCAGGGTCTTCTTCAGCTCGAGGCGCTTTGCAGCGTAACGCTCCACGATGACCTTGCGCTGCTCGTTGCGAGCAATCTTGGACTTCTTAGCCATGTTTAGCGCTCCTCTCGGAATTCGACGTGCTGGCGGATCTTGGGGTCGTACTTCTTCAGGACCATGCGGTCCGGATCGTTACGACGGTTCTTGCGGGTTACGTAGGTGTAACCCGTGCCCGCGGTCGACTTGAGCTTGATGATCGGACGTACGTCCTTGTCCTTAGCCACTAGAGCTTCACCCCACGAGCCAGGATCTGGGCGACGACTACGTCGATGCCGCGTACGTCGATGGTCTTGATGCCACGTGCAGAGACCTGCAGCGTGACGTTACGGCGCAGGGACGGAACCCAGTAGCGCTTCTTCTGAATGTTCGGATCGAACCGGCGCTTGTTGCGGCGGTGCGAGTGCGAAATGCTGTGCCCAAAGCCCGGCTCGGCTCCGGTCACTTGGCAGTGTGCTGCCATGACTTCTCCTCAAGAATTGAAAGTAATGATCCGCATATCTGCTGCTGGACCATGCTGCTAAGGGCGACCCAAAAATGAAGAAGGGCAACGGTTAGTCACGCAACTTGAGCCCCTAACTACCGGCCACCCTGGAGAAATTACCGGGCAACCGGAGCAATTGCGCACGCTCCGCGCACTTAGCGCCTACCAAGTCTACGAGTTCGCGCAATTAAAGACCAATCCGGCGCTGGAGGGTGTATAAGCAGGCCCGGGGTTAGAGGTGCGTGAGCTGTGGGTACCTCGGCTTAAGGCCGTCCCCGGACGACTTGCCGGTGACCCGGCGGACCACCCACGGCCCGGCGTACTCGCGGAACCACCGGGCGTTGGCCCGGAGGGCGTCCAGCCCGCTGAGTTCGGGGACGGGCGTCATGGGCGGGATGTCGATGGAGTGGTCGTGCTCCAGGACGTCCAGCACCCGTTTGGCCATGTTGGCGTGCCCGGCAGCGGACATGTGCATCCGGTCCTGCGCCCACATGCCCCAGTCGTAGTACTCGCTGAAGCGCCAGTAGTCCACCAGCAGCGCGCCGTGGTCGCCGGCGATGCCGCGGACCAGTTCGTTGTAGATGGCCGTGCGCCCACGCATGGTGCTGAACACCTTCGATCCACGCGCGTCGAATCCCGTGAACATCACCACGGTGGCACCGGTGGCACGCAACTTGGCGATGGCGTCGTCGTACTCCACCAAAAGGTCATCGATGTCGATCCTGGGGCGCAGGATGTCGTTGGCCCCCGCGTAGATGCTCACCAGGGTGGGTTTAAGTTCGACGGCGGCGTCCACCTGCTCAGCCAGGATGTGGCGGAGCTTCCTCCCGCGGATGGCGAGGTTGGCATAGCCGAACGCGGGGTCAGCGGCTCCCAGCTGTTCGGCCACGCGGTCCGCCCAGCCGCGGACGCCATTGGGACGGGTGGAATCGTCGTCGCCCACACCCTCCGTGAAGGAGTCGCCAAGGGCAACGAACCGGGTTGTGAAATCCATTCGGATAGTTTGCCATCAGTTGTTGGAAGCAACCAACCGCGGGCGCGGCACCCTAGTTTTCCCGCAGGATCCAGTGGTCCGCATCCAGCCGGCCCACTACCTTTTCGCCGATCCGGGCCAGGTCAAGGACGTCCTGCTCGGTGAGGGCATCAAGGAACAGGTCACGGACGTCCTCCACATGCCCCGGTGCAAGGCCCACGATGGTTGCCATCCCCTCGTCGGTGAGGTGGGCGGTGGTGACCCGGGCATCATGGGGATGCGGCCGCCGCTCCACCCAGCCGCGCTTCTGCAGCTTGGTCACCACGTGCGAGAGCCGGGACAACGATGCACTGCTGCGGGCAGCAAGTTCGCTCATGGGCAGGAACCTGCCTTCCGCCTCGGAGAGCATGGCCAGGACGGTGTAGTCGAAAAGCGAGAGCTTTCCCGCTGTGTGGAGCTTGGTGTCCAAGGCCGCGGGCAGGAGGGTATTGATGCTCACGAGGGCCAGCCAGGCTCGGCGTTCGTCGGCGTTGAGCCAGCGCGGTTCGGTCATTCCCTCATTCTACGAGAGCGGCCTGGTTGATCCTTCAAGTAGGTCCTGTGGCGGCCGGTAGGCTGGGGCCATGTATGTTGTTTCGCTGAGTTACCGGGTTCCGCAGGACATCGTCGACTTCCACAATGAGGGCCACATTTCCTGGCTGCAGAAGGCCTTTGATGACGGAGTCTTTATTGCCGCAGGCCGCAAGGTGCCGCGGACCGGCGGCCTGCTGCTCTCCCAGGCCGACCGCGCCACCCTCGCTGCCTGCCTGAAGCAGGACCCGTTCTACACGAACGGCGTTGCGGACTTCGAAGTCATGGAGTTCCACGCCGCAAGGGTGGCGCCGGGCTACGAAATCCTCCTGGACAGCTAAATCTGCCGGACAGCTGAGGCCTAAGGCTCAGGCCGGGGACGCTAGTTGGCTTCACTGAAGCGGGACTCCGCCGCCAGCTTCTTCAGCCCGCCTTTCCGCGGCACCTTCACCGGTTCCGGCCACCGCGGGGTCAGCTCGTCCCCCAGGGTGACGCCGCGAAGTTTGCGGCCGAAGAGCGGCAGTACCCAGTCGTGGATCCAGCGCCGCTGCTGCCGCTCCCACTCCCGCAGGCTGGGCCGTAAGGGCGGTTCCCAGTCCTTGGGCGTGATCTTGTGGGGCACGCCCAGCCGGTCCAGCACCTGCCCTGCCAGGTATTTGTGCCCGGCCTTGGACATGTGGAGCCGGTCCGAGTCCCACATCCGCCGGTCATGGAAGGCATCGAGGGACCAGTAATCCACCAGGACTGCGCCATATTTTGCCGCAATCGCCCGAACCCGCTGGTTGTAGAAGGTGTTGCGCTTCTTCAGCGGTTCCAACAATGCTGAGACCTTGACGTCGAACCCGGTAAAGAGCACCAGGGTGGCTCCGGTCTCCGCCAGCTGTGCCACCAGGTCTTCATAGTCGGCCATGAGGGCCACCATGTCCGTCTTCAGGTCCAGGATGTCATTGCCGCCCGCGTACAGCGTCACCAGGGCGGGCTTCATTGCCAGTGCCGGTTCCAGCTGCTCGTTGATGATCTGCCGGAGGCGTTTGCTCCGGATGGCCAGGTTCGCGTACCGCCAACCCGGCTGGGCCTTGGCCAGTTTTTCCGCAACCCGGTCCGCCCAGCCCCGGACGCCGTTGGGCAGCCGCTCATCCCGGTCCCCGACGCCCTCGGTAAACGAATCGCCCAAAGCAACGAATACCCGCCGGCCCTCCAGCTCCGGAAGCAAAGGATTAGCACCCATTCGACGAAAGTAGCCGCCCAAAGAGACGCCAAGGTAAACGGACAGCAACAGGATGCGCAGAAGGGCGACAGCTGCCCGCAGAGTCCGCGAATCGGGGCCAGATCGGCCCGATCAGCGGCTACTTGGCCCTTGTCGCATTTTTGCGGCCGATGGTCACGATCAGGTAACGTGGGCGGCTGGCCCCAACGCAGGGCCCCGGGCGCCCGATCACTGGACCCCGCTGCGCCCCTTCGGCGCCTGCTAGCTCTGGCCCCGCCAAGGGGGCCCAAAGATGCTTTCCGCACTCGTCAACGTCTCAAGTGCATCAGCCGTTTCTTCCTGCCCTATGCCCGGAGGTATCTTGTTCAAGAAAATAGCCATCGTCACGACCATGGGCGCTTTGTCCCTGACAGGATGCGGCCCGGCCCCTACGACCAACGGGGCGGCTGACCCATCCTCGGCCGACGGCGCGTCCGCGCCCGCCACTCCAGGCCCCACTGACACAGCCACAGCGTCTCCCGCGGCCACGGCTTCGAGCAGCCAGACTCCAGCTGCGGAGGGGACAACCGAGGCGACACCGGTCACCTCTGCGCCGGCGCCTCCCGCGGCACCCGCGCCTGCGGCCGCTCCTGCGGCCGCCCAGCCGGCCAGCCAGGCTCTCGCGACGACGGGTGACGGTGCGCAGGCAGCTACCGCCTTCGGTTGGGGCCCGGTCCTGACGGGCGACGAATTCTCCTACACCGGCGCACCGGACCGGACGAAATGGAGTGTCTATAACAGTGCAGGGCATGCAGGCAAAGGCCTGCGCAGCCCCCAGGCCTGGTCCGTTGCCAACGGCGTAGCCACCGTTAGCGGAGACGCAGCCGGCACCACTGGAGGCATGTCGGCAAAGTTCGCGGAGCAAAGGTACGGCCGTTGGGAAACGCGCATGAAAACCAATGCGCGGGACCCGAAATACCACCCGGTCCTGATCCTCAACAACAACAGTGCCCCGAACTGCGCCGAGATCGATTATGCCGAGGGCAGCTCAGTCACCTCCGTGATGAGGTTCTTCCTGCACTACGCCTGTGGTGGAGCGGATTTCCAGACCACAGCGGCGACGCCTGTCGATGGCACGCAGTGGCACAACTACGCGGTGGAGTGGACCCCGGACGGCATCAGCGGATACGTCGACGGAGTAAAGACCTTCACGGACACGAACCCGGCGCACCAGCCCTCTACCGTAATGAAGCAGACAGTGCAGCTGGATTGGTTCCCGGACGGCTCCGCCACCAAGCCATCGCAGATGCAGGTCGATTGGGTCCGCGTCTACAAGTAAGGCAGCCCTTTTCCGGCTGAGGCTACAGCTCGGCCTTGCCCTGGCGCCAGTAGCCCATGAACGCGACCTGTTTCCGGTCGATTCCGACGTCCCGGACCAGGTAGCGGCGCATGTCCTTGATGACGGCGGCTTCCCCGGCGATCCAGGCGTAGAAGGGCATGGCGCCGGCCGGTCTGCCGGGGTTCTTGGTGGCCGCGATCCCGGCTGTTTCCATCCGCGCGGGGGTCTCCCAGAGGATGTCCACGTCCACGTTGACGTCCTCTGGATCGGGGCCCGCACCGCCGTCGGCCGCTTTGATGCCAACCCAGCCGGGCACGGGGACTGCTTTCCGCACCGCGTCCTGGAGCAGTTCCCCGTGCGGCCTGGACCGTCCGATCGAGGCGCCCCGTGCGAGCCAGGTGATTTCGACGTCGGCGGGTGAGGTCAGTTCGAGGAAGTCGCCGGCTTCGGGGACTTCCAGGAAGGCGTGCCCGCTCATATATTCCGGCAGGCTTTCCAGGATGGCGGAGATGGCCGGGACCGATGTCTCGTCGCCGGCCAGCAGGATGCGCTGCGCCAGTCCGGGGCGCCATTCGATTCCTGAGTAGGTCTCGGCGGTGACGCAGTGCGCGGCCCTGTTGTTTGGCCCGATGATGGTGATGGCGTCGCCCGGCTTGGCGTTGAGGGCCCAGTTGGCGGCCGGCCCGCCGTTGCCAAAGTGGTCAAAGTGCATCACGAAGTCGACGTCGATCTCCGGGTAGACAGCGTCAAGGCGCGACTGCCGGACGGTGTAGGTCCGCATCGAGCCCCGAACGGCGGGATCCATGGCGAGCCATTCCCGGTACCAGCCGGCCTGGCTCATTTCGAACACCGGGAGGGGCAGCGGGCTGCCGTCCGCCGCGAGGGACGGGATCATGAGCTTGATCCGGAGGTCCAGCGTTTCGCCGTGGACGCCGAAGTCCCGCAGGGAGTACCCGCCGAACGTGATCCTGCGGAAGTTGGGGCTCAATTCCTGGACCGATGTCACAGTGACTTCGAACGCCAGGGTCATGGGCTCGGTGTTCATCGTCTTTGCGGCGGCAGTTTCCCGGGTTTTCATGAAACGAGCTCCAGTTCGTTGGCGGGGACGCGGTGGCGGCCGATGGGAATGACCAGGGGTGTTCCGGTAATGGGATCGGGGATAACGCGGGACTCGAGGCCAAAGACATTGCGGACCAGGCCCTCCGTGACCACCTCGGAGGGTGACCCGACTGCCACCACGGCTCCGCCCTTCATGGCGATGACGTTGTCCGCGTACCGGGCGGCCAGGTTCAGGTCATGCAGGACGATGGCAACGGTGGTGCCGCGCCGCCGGTTCAGGTCCGTCACGAGGTCCAGGACTTCCACCTGGTGCGCGAGGTCCAGGTAGGTGGTGGGTTCGTCCAGGAGGAGCACGTCGGTTTCTTGCGCAAGGGCCATGGCAATCCATACCCGCTGCCGCTGTCCGCCGGAGAGTTCGTCCACGTTCCGCCCGGCGAGGGCCAGCGTCTCGGTGGCTTCCAGTGCGCGCTGCACTGCAGCTTCGTCCTGCGGGCTCCAGCTCCGGAAGAAGCCCTGGTGCGGATAGCGTCCGCGGCCCACCAGGTCCCTCACGGTGATGCCGTCCGGGGCTGTGGGGTGCTGCGGGAGGAGGCCCAGGGTACGGGCCAGTTGGCGGGCGGGCAGCGAGTGGATGTCCTTGCCGTCCAGGGCGACGGTGCCGGCCGCAGGTTTGAGGAGCCGGGACAGCCCGCGGAGGAGGGTGGACTTCCCGCAGGCGTTGGCACCCACGATCATGGTCACCTTGCCTTCCGGGATTTCGGCGTTGAGCCCGTCCACCACGCAGCGCTGGTCATATTTCAGCGTCAGGTCCTTGGCGTTGAGAACTGCCACGTCAGGCTTCCTTTCGGTTGGCCGTGACCAGGAGCCACAGCAGGAACGGGGCACCGAGCGCACCGGTGATGACGCCCACCGGCAGGACGGTGCCGCCCAGCAGCAGGGGTGCAAGGTTGGCGGCCAGGTAGTCCGCCGCAAGGACAATGAGGGCACCCACCAGGGCCGACGCCGGGAGGCTGGCCTTGCCGGTAAGGCGCCGGGCAATGGGCCCGGCCAGGAAGGCGACGAACGAGACAGGGCCGGCTGCCGCCGTCGCCACGGCCGCGAGCGAGACGGCGATGATGACCAGCGCCAGGCGCGTGGCACCGACGCGGACGCCGAGGCCCGCGGCGGCATCCGGGCCAAGCTCCAGGATGCGCAGCGGGCCGGCGATGGCTGCAACGGAGGGAATAAGGACGGTGAGGGCAAGGGCCAGCACCCCTGCCCGGTCCCAGCTGGCGGAGTTTAAGGAGCCGTTGAGCCAGACGAGGGCATCCGCTGCGGTGCGGATGTCGGCGCGGGTCATAAGGAAGCTCACCACGGCATGCAGCGCGGCGGCGATGCCCACTCCCGCCAGGATGAGCCGGTTGCCGGCAGCATCCCCCCGGCCGGTTCCGCCCATGGCGCCGCTGGAGATGGCGTAGATCAGCGCCGCGACACCGAGCGCGCCGGCAAGCGCTGCCCCGGAGACGGCCGCGCCGGACGCGCCGAAGATGACGATGGCGGTCACGGCGGCGGCACTGGCGCCGTAGCTGATGCCGATCACGTCCGGGCTGGCCAGCGGGTTGCGGAGCATCGTCTGGAACAGGGCTCCGGCCAGGCCGAACGCCACACCGATCATGGTGCCGATGACGGCACGCGGCAGCTTGTTTTCCATCACGATGAAGCTGGCACCGGGGATCTTTTCCCCGCCTGTCAGGTGCCCGATAAGGATTTTGAAGAAGTCCGGGATGGTCACGGTGTAGCTGCCCAGCAGCACGGACACTGCGAAGAGGATTACGACGGCGGCGGCGAGGACGGCGGTCCGGTTCACCCGCAGCCGTCCCCGGCGTTGCCCTGTCAGTTGTGGTCCCTTAAAGCCGGTTGTGGGAGCCGCGTCTGACAGGTCGACGGGGGTTTTGGTCATGCTCACAGTCCGGCCCCCTTGCTGCGGCGGATCAGCCAGACGAAGACCGGTGCTCCGACGAGGGCGGTCATGATGCCGGCCGGGACTTCGCCGGGAAGGAGGACCACGCGGCCGATGATGTCGGCCCCCAGCAGCAGCGCCGGTGCGAGGACCAGGGAGAACGGCAGGATCCAGCGGTAGTCGGGGCCGGTGAGGAAGCGCACTGCGTGCGGGATGACCAGGCCCACGAAGGCGATGGGCCCGGCAAGGGCAGTGGCGGAACCGCACAACAGCACTATTCCCAGGGCAGTGACGGCCCTTGCCAGTCCCACGCGCTGGCCGAGGCCGCGGGCAATGTCGTCGCCGAGGGCAAGGCTGTTGAGGACGCGGCCGGTCAGCAGCACAATGAGTGCTCCCGCGGCAAGGAATGGAAGTCCGGAGAGCACCACGGACCAGTCGCGCCCGGCGATGCCGCCCACCTGCCAGAAGCGGAACCGGTCCAAAGTGTCCTGGCTGGAGACCAGGATGACGTTCATCAGGGAGTAGAGGCCCGCATTCAGTGCGGCGCCCGCCAGGGCGAGCTTCACCGGGGTGGCCCCGTCCCTGCCGAGCGAGGCAATGAGGTACACCACCACGGCGGCAGCAGCCGCCCCCACGAAGGCGAACCAGATGTAGCCGGAGAGGGAGGCGATGCCGAAGACGTAGATTCCGGTCACCACGGCGAGGGCGGCACCGGCGTTGACGCCCATGATGCCGGGGTCAGCCAGCGGGTTGCGGGCCACGCCCTGCATGGCTGCACCTGCAAGGCCCAGCGCACCGCCGGCCACCAGGCCAAGGACCGTGCGGGGAATACGGGCGTGGACCACGGCATGGTCACCGTTGGCGGGGTCGAACGCGATGAGCGCCTGCCAAACGGTGGCCAGGGGAAGGCCCCGCGCGCCAATGGCCAGGGAGGCCCCGGCAAGCAGGGCAAGTACAACGACGGCGGCCAGCAGCCAGGCGGCGCGCGGCCCTCCAAACGTGCGGCCGGGGGCATGTACTGCAGGCCCCGTGCCCGGCACGAAGGTGCCGGGCGCCGGCTCCTGGCGGGCCGCCGTCGTCGTACTGTCCGTCATTTATCTGTTCCTACCTGAGCGGTGCTTACTTCACGGCATCCGCTGCGGTGGCCAGCTGCGGCAGGAACGTATCCAGCGACCACGGCAGGCTCAGCGGGGAGGAAGCGGAGATGGACAGCGTCAGGGTGTTGTCCGAATCGGCAACCAGGGCGCCGTTCTTGATGGCCGGGATCTGGCTCAGCAGGGGATCTGACTTGATGGAGTCAGCGGTGGCTGCATCCGGCACCCAGGTCACGAAGATGTCCGATTCGAGCTCATTGGCCTTTTCAGTTGACCAAGGGAGGAAGAACTCCTTGGAACCCTTGGACTTCTCCTCCACGATCGGGGCCAGCTTCATGCCGATCTCGTTGAGGAAGCGGGGGCGGTTGTCCATGGCGGTGTAGACGTTGACGCCGTCGCCCTTGGCCGGCTCGAGGTTGCCGTAGATGAAGCTCTTGCCGGCGAGCTGCGGGTACTCGGCAACCTTGTCCTTAATGGCGGCCTCGGTGTCGGAAATCAGCCTGGTTGCCTCGGCGTCCTTGCCGAGTGCCTTGCCGATGATGGAGGTGGAGTCCTGCCAGGAGGTTCCGTACGCGATTTCCGGATGGGCCACAACCGGGGCGATCTCGCTCAGTTTCTTGTAGTCCTCCTCGGTGAGGCCGGAGTACGCGGCCAGGATGACGTCCGGGGTGAGCTTGGCGATCTCGGTGAAGTTGATGCCGTCCGCCTCGGAGTACTGGACCGGGGCCTTGTCCGAGCCGAAGCCTGCGCCGAGGTCCTCCAGGGCTGCGTCCTTCCAGGGCGTGGAGCCCTGCTCGTTGCCGCCCCATTCGTTCTTGGGAACGCCCACCGGGACAACGCCCAGGGCAATGGCCACATCGTCATTGACCCAGGAAACGGTAGCTACCCGGGTGGGCTGCTTCTCGATGGTGGTCTTGCCGTACACGTGCTCGATGGTGACGGGGAACTGCGCGCTGCTGGCGCTGGATGCGCTGGCGTCCGAGGTGGAGGACGCGGGGCCTGTTGAACAGGCGGAGAGGGTAAGTGCCGCTGCGGCCAGGACGGCCGTTGCCTTGCCGGCTGATTTGAACAGCGTGCGGCGGGTGGTGCCGGGTCCGGAGAAGAGGGGGGAAGTCACAGAACTCCTTAAGTGAATGAAGCGAACTTAAGTAAGGCTAACCTAGCCTCGGGGCCATTACGCAAGGTTTCTGTAACTTATTCCCCATCGTGACGAAGCACACACCCCGCCGACGCTCTCTCACTTAATGCAGGAAAAACCCAAACCCTCTATCACCGGGTGATGGAGGGTCTGGGGAAAAGGCACATTAAGTGAGAGAGGGTTCCGTCAGCGCAGGACGATATCCACCGGGTTCGCTTCGGAGCGCCAGGCGCCTTCTTCGCCCGGCCGGGGCTTGATGACAGGCGCGGTGAGCACGCCGGAGCGGTTTGTCCGCTTGTCGCGGAGGATTTCGGTGACGGAACCGAGGTGCCGGGAGAGGTCGATGACGTTCTCCGGGGCAGCCAGCAGCAGCTGGAAGCCGAATTCGTGCAGCGCCTTGATCCCGGCGCCCGCAAACTCCTCTGACGCCAGAACGAAAGCCTCATCCATCATCACGGTGCCGTACGTGGTGAACCCCTGCTCGGCGATGCCCAGCTGGTAGCTCAGGGCCGCGGCCATGATGAAGGCCGTGAAACGCTGCCGTTCACCGCCGGACATGGATCCGGTGTCCGCGTGCATAAAGACCTCGGTTTTCCCGCGCGCCTCGCGGTGTTCCTTGCACTGGATGAACAGGTGGCCGCGCACATCCAGCACCTCGGCCCGCCACCGCCTGTCCTCCGGCGCCTGTGAGCCCAGCCGCTTCACCAGGGTTTCCAGGGACTTATAGCGGGCCGTGAGCTCGGCGTCGTCGTCCCTTTCCTGGCCGGCCCCCTCCGCCTTGGAGGCGTCCGGGCGGACGGGCCGGGCGTGCCGCGCCTTGAGGGCGTTATGGATGGCGTCCTTGAACTGTTTGGCAGTGGGCGGCAGCGTTTGCTTGATGTCGAGCTCCAGGAAGCTGCCCTCGTGGAAGTTGACCTGCGACAGGATGCCGTTCAGCGGAAGGATGCGGCTGGTGATGGAGCGGCGTTCCTCGTCGAGCAGGTGCAGGAGGGTGCTGAAGGATTCGTGCGTGCGCTGGTTGAAGAACTGCCGGAATTCCGCCTCCTGGGCGGGCAGCCCGTCGCTCACGATCGCATGGTAGCGGGTCTCGAACTCGCCCGCGGCGCCGATGGTGGTGCCATGGTCCGCGGAGATGGCGCTCCCCCACTCCCGGACGAACCCCTCGAAAATCCTCGTCAGCCGCTCCGCCGTGGACTGCCCGCGCGACTCCGCTGCGTGCAGTTCACCCAGCAGTCCGGTCCGCACCCGGTTGGCCAGGTTGTCCAGCTCGTGCATCTCCGTCACGTCGCCGAAGTCGGCAAAGTACGGTTCCAGCGCGCTGACCGTAGCGTCCGACGGCGGAGCCTGGGCCAGGCGCTTGCGTGCGGCTTCCAGCAGCGAATCCGCCGCGGTCAGCTGCCGGTCCAGCGACTTGTATTCGCTTTGCAGGACGGCGGCGGCCTCGGTGCTGGACTGGTGCTTCTGCCGCGCTCCTTCGATGGCCGCGCGGAGGGGCTCCAGGTCCGCCTGGGCGGCCAGCGC
Organism: Arthrobacter sp. PGP41; assembly: GCF_002953935.1. Taxonomy (NCBI): domain Bacteria; kingdom Bacillati; phylum Actinomycetota; class Actinomycetes; order Micrococcales; family Micrococcaceae; genus Arthrobacter; species Arthrobacter sp. PGP41. The sequence continues at coordinate 4,078,339 of NZ_CP026514.1, forward strand.
ATCCTTGAGTCGCTGTTCGATCCGGGCCAGCTCCTCGGCAGCAACCTCCGCCGAAACCTGTTCCCACGAACGGTGGTCCTCCGCGACCCGGCGCAGGGCCTCGAGCTGCCGGCTCATGCCCTGGTGCGAATCCTCCCGGCTTTGCGCGAGCTCCGCCGCCTTGGCAACCTCCTGCCGCAGGTCCTCCACCTGGCCGGCCACGAGTTCCAGCTTGGCGGCGTTATCGAACCCGAGGACGTAGTCCTGCCGGCTGGTAAAGCGGTCGTCCTTTTCCACCGTGTGGCGGTTGCGCTTCACCACGCCGCCCAGGCTGAGGCCGCGGTCCAGCCCGGCGAGCTCGTCCGGATCCTCAACGCAAGGGTAGGCAAAATCAAGCGCGATCCGCTCACGGATCCAGGATCCCGCTTCGGCGGCGACGCCCGTGGTGAGGATGTCCAGCTTGGTGAGCAGGTCGCCGTCGTGCACGTCCTCCAGCGCCAGCGCACCACCGGATAGCGGCTTGGACACGTCAACCGCCCGCAGCGCTCCGCGCACGTTGTGGCCGTTGAGGTAGCGGGTCACGGCAGCGAAGTGGGCACCGGGCACCAGGAGCGTGGTGGCGAGGTTGCGGAGCGCACGCTCGGCGGCTGGGCGCCATTTTTCCTCCCCCTCGGCAAGGTCCATCAGCTCGCCGGCGAACGGCATCCTGTCCTCGGGTATGCCGGTGGCGGCGGCGATCGCTGCGCGGTTTTCAATGCTCGAAGGCGGCAGCAGCGACTTGCGCGTCTTCAGCGAGACGAGCTCCTGCTCGGCCGCGGCCAGCTCCCGCTTCTTCGTGGCGTGCGCGTCGAACGCTTCGAAGCGCAGCTCCTGCAGGGCCTGGGAGTCGTCCTTGAGCTCTGCCGACCTCGCGGCCGCTTGCTCGTGCGCCTGTTCCCAACCACCGGAGGACCACTCCAGCTGCAGGCCGGCATCGGTCAATGCCTGGCGCGCCGCCTCCTCCACCTGCTCGCGGAGCTTCAGGCCCACGCGCGCGTTCTCCAGCGACTGCTCAATGGCGGAAATCGCGTTGCCGCCCTGGTTGTTGTAGTCCGCCTCCAGCTGGCGCAGCTCCTTGGCCAGCCCGTCCCGGACCGCCCGTTCGGCGCCGAGCTCCTTGGCCTTCGCCTGGGCCAGCTCCTTGAAGCGGAGCAGTGTCTTTTCGTGGACCGAGACGGCCAGCTGCTGCTTGTAGGCCTCGAATTCCTCGCCGGCCAGGTCCCGCAGCCGGTTCGCGTCCAGGAGCGCCTGCGCGTACTCCTTGTTGAGCCCGGGAACCGGGGCGAGCTGGTCCCGCTGCTGCCGGACGTCCTCCAGCCGCTGCCGGATGGACATCAGGTTGCTGAATTCCTCCACGACGTCGTCCGCTGCCGCAAGCGTGGCCGGGGCGTCCAGGACCTGGTCGCGGAAGAAGGTGTTGACGCTGCCGCCGAGGCCCTTGCCGGCCTGGATCACGCGCAGGAGCGGAAGGGCCTGGTCCGAGTTGATGCCGAGCAGCCGGCGGAACCGTTCCGCAAACGCCTTGTGGACATCGAAAACCTGGGCCTCCGGGAAGATCGCCTCCAGGGCAGCCTTGGTGAACCGTTTGTCGGCGATGCCTTCCAGCGTCTCCAGGTCCAGCGGCTGGTGGTCCACAAGGTAGAAGCGTCCCACGCTGGACTCCGTGCCGTTCTTGGGCAGGTCGAACAGCGCCGAAACGGTCACCCGCGTGCCCGCGGCGTTGTCGAACGTCAGGGCGACGGCGGACCAGGTGGCACCGGGCCGCTGGAAGGCACTCGCCGAGCCCTCGCCCACGGCCTTGTCGCCCACCTTGCCACGCATGTACGTAAACGTGGTCCGCTTGTCCTCCACTGCACCGCCGGACCGCTGGGCGGCGGCCTCATTGGACCTCGGCCGGGCGTCGAACACCCGCAGCATGGCATCAAAGAGCGTCGACTTGCCGACGCCGGAGTTGCCGGTCAGCAGCGTGCCGTTCCGGTCCACGTGCATCGTGTGCGCCCCGTGGAACGTGCCCCAGTTGACCACCTGCACCAGGGCAAGGCGCATCTGGCCGGGGTTCGTCAGCTCGCCCATAGGCAGCATGCTCGCGATGCTCACTGGGCATCCTCCACTTCAGTTGCATCCCCGGTCCCGACGGGGTCAATCACCGGATCCGTGTCCAGCTCTATTAATGCCTCGGTGCCCGCAGGATCCGTGGTCGCCGCCACCAAGGCTTCTATTTGGGCCGGGATGTCGCCGATGTTCTCGAAGGGGAGGGCAAGGGGCAGCGCATTGGAAATGGTGTAGACGTCCTCCAAGCCCGTGGGCAGGAGGAGCTGGCGGGCCAGCAGCTTGGTGATGGCCCTGTTAACAACGTCCGAATCCCGGAGCGCGTCCTGCTGGCCCGCGGGCTGGTAGTGCGCCACGAGGTCGGCGATCTCCTCGCGCGTGATGGTGGGGTCCGTCTGCGCCGTGACATGCCGGTCCAGCAACAGGCGCAGCCGGAGAAGCACTATGGTCTCCACCCGGCTGAGCGCACGCTGCTGCCGGAGGATGCTGGAGCGGGCGCTGCCCCCGATCGCGTCCGGATCCACCGGCCGCAGGACGGCAATCTTCCGTTCGTGGTCCAGTTCCATGGTGAGGAACAGCTCCGACAACCGGCTGCGCAGGATCACCTGGTTGTCCAGGAGGACGGTCCAGAGCTTCTCGTCCCGGCCGCCGTCGATATACGGACCCTTGAGGAGCTTCACCAGCGCCTGCCGCACCTTCATGGAGAGCACGCCCGTATCACCCGGGAAGAGGGCCGCACCGTCGACGAACGTATCGCGCGGGGTGACGGCGAAAGGCCGTTCCGCACCGGAGGCCGCCCCTTCGCCGCGCTCTACCTCCGGGGCCGCCGTCGTCGTCATTTCTTCAGTCATCGTGAATCCTTTGGAAGCGTGACCAGCGGCAGGTAGGCCCTGCGTGGGGTTCCGTCTATCTGTTCGAAGTCCAGGGCGTCGAGGGCTTCCTTGTCGAAGCCCGCTCCGGCGTGGAGGGCGTGGGAGAGGAGCGCCCGGATGGTGTTGATGTGCTGCTCTTCCGGGGGCAGCTGCTGCCAGGCTTCGGAAAGGGTGGCGGCGCCGGCCATGGCCGCGCGCACCACCTCGGGCTTGGCCTTGCCGGTCCTCGGCGAGCGCACGCGGTCGGCATCGCTGAACGCGATGGGACCCGCAAGTTTGGGCGGAGCGGCGAACTCGTCGGGGTCGAAGAGCTTGACCATGGACAGCGACTCGAATCCGGCGTTGAAGAGGACAGGACCGCGGACCAGGCCGGGGCGGTCCCGTTCGTACGGAAGGGACCGGATGGCCTGCTCCGCTTCCCGGAGCACCTGGCGGAGCCGGACTGACTGGCGGAAGTCGTCGCTTTGGACGTAGGTGTTGAGGCTTTCGCTCAGCTTGCCGTAGATCCGCTGGATCTGGCTGTGCTGCTGGCGAAGCTCGGCCACCAGGTTCTTCAGCGTTTCCCGGTCCTCGGGCGAGAGGTCGTCGGCGAACTGCCGGCTGAGGACCTCGCCGATCGCGGACCGGAACCTCAGCTGCTGCTGCGGGTCCTCGAGGAACGCGGTGAAGGAACGGAAGGTCCTGCCCTCGGGGCTCTGGCGGAGGCGCTTGTCCGCTTCCAGGACCTGGGCCATGGTGGCGCCCTTGGTGAGCGACTCCTCGATGATCTGGTTGCGCAACCCGCCCACCAGTTCCTCGATCCGGTCACGCATCTTCTTGTAGTCGGCCGGCAGGCTCGCGGCGAGGTCCAGGATGTTGCCCGCGGCTTCCACCGCCTCGTCGTCGTCCAGCAGGCCGTCGAACTCGCCGGAGCTGATGTCCTGGATCAGCTGCCGGCGTTCTTCAATCTCCTCTTCCAGCGACTCGAGGCGGGCGCTCTGGTCCGGGTTGGTCTCGTTGGCGAGCTTCTCGACGTCGCCCAGCAGCGTGCCGAGGCGTGATCCGTTGAGCGTGGAGCGTTCGCTGGAGAGGCTGTCCAGGAAGGCAAGCACGCGGGCGGCCGGTTCCGTTACCTCGTAAACGATCTGGCCGGACTGGTTCCGCCGCGTCAGGAACTGCCGGCGCGTCCACTCATCGCCAAAGGACTTTCCATTGGCCCCGCCGCCCAGCCCGGGCTCCTGCCGGCGCAGCTCCTCAAGGAAGGAGTCGACGTCGGCGTGGAACTCCTCGAGCGGAAGCTGGGGGCGGGTGCGGGTGAAGGATGCCTGCAGCACCGCGATCACCCAGGGGGCCGAGCGCGTCAAGGCCCAGGCAGGTCCTTTGGTCAGGAGTTCGAGGTCCCGGAGCCGGGCGCTGATGGCCTCAGCGGATGACCTGGCGGAGCGGGGCACACACTCTCCTTGGGCTGTTTGCGGGGGCGGGGCGGCGGCTTGGATGGAAAACTGCCAACTACAAGGTTAACGCAGGCGCCGCGACCGCTTCGTGACCTACCCGGCCGTAGTGTTTCGATCCCATACCAACAGCTTCTGCCGGCCCGGCTGCTATGGCTGGGCGGAGAGGTCCCACCCTACGCTTCTGCTACTGATCTCAACCAAAGCAACGTCGCAGCAGGGGGACTCAATGCACTTCGATCTCAGTTCAGTTGAAACCGCCACCATGGTCTTCGCGGGCACCCTGGTGTTCGCCGTGATCCTGGCGGTATTCGTCCTGGCGGCGGGACTGGTTGCCCTGGTGCTGCTGGGAATCGGAAAGCTGGGCTGGACCGTGGTTTCCACAATCCTCCTGGCCGTGGTCCACGGTATCAACGCAGGCTGGGACAGGCTGGTCCATCACGCGGCGGGGGTGGATGTTTCCGGCGATTTCCAGGCCCAGCACTCCCCTAGCACCGGAACCTACCCGCGGGTAATCTTGAGGGACAGCTGAAGGGTTCTCCAACCCGGCGGATCCATGGCTACACCGGCCATTCCGGCCAAGGAGATAACCCATGAGCTCCGCCACTGACAGCACCTCCGCAACAAGCCCCGCCACCGGCCTCACCGTTTCCACCGCAACCGCAACGGACGCACACCCCGGGGAGACCCCCGTTCCCGCCGGAAAACTTGGTGCCGGCGCCACAGCCCAGGATGCCCGCGCCGTAGCGGAGGCCGCTCGGGAAACCGGCTGGGAGCGCCCGAGCTTCGCGAAGGGGCTGTACTTGGGCAGTTTCGACCTCGGGCTGGTCCACCCCTGGCCGGCCCCCGATCCTGCCTCCGTGGAGCGGGGCGAGGCATTCATGGAGCGCCTGACCGGGTTCGCCCGCACCATGGACGGCCGGGTGATCGAGCGCGAGGCCAAGATCCCGGACGAGTACATCCGGGGCCTGGCGGACCTCGGTGTTTTCGGAATGAAGATCCCGGAGGAATACGGCGGCCTTGGGCTCTCCCTGGTTTACTACGGCCGTGCCCTGGCGCTCCTGGGCAGCGTCCATCCAAGCCTCGGCGCGCTCCTCTCGGCCCACCAGTCCATCGGCGTGCCGGAACCGGTCAAGGTTTTCGGAACCCCTGAGCAAAAGCGCGAGTACCTGCCGCGCTGCGCCGCCGGGGCCATCACCGCCTTCCTGCTGACGGAACCGGATGTGGGCAGCGATCCCGCCCGGCTGGGCAGCACGGCAACGCCAACGGACGACGGCGATGCGTACCTCCTGGACGGCGTCAAGCTTTGGACCACCAACGGAGTGGTTGCGGAACTGGTGGTGGTGATGGCCGTGGTCCCTGCGCACACTGATGCGGACGGCACCATGCACAAGGGCGGCATCAGCGCGTTCGTGGTGGAGATGGACTCGCCGGGCATCACCGTGGAGAACCGGAATGCGTTCATGGGCCTGCGCGGGATTGAGAACGGCGTCACCAGGTTCCACCAGGTCCGCGTGCCGGCTGCCAACCGGCTGGGCCGCGAAGGCCAAGGCCTGAAGATCGCGCTGACCACGCTCAATACCGGGCGCCTTGCGCTGCCTGCGCTGTGCGTGGCCTCCGGCCGGTGGAGCCTGAAGATTGCCCGGGAATGGTCCAACGCCCGCACTCAATGGGGCAGGCCGGTGGGCGAGCACGAGGCCGTGGGCAAGAAGATCGCCTTCATCGCGGCTTCCGCCTTTGCGCTGGATGCGGTGTTCGAGCTCTCGGCCGAACTTGCGGACGCCGGCCAGAAGGACGTGCGGATTGAAGCCGCCCTGGCCAAGCTCTGGGCCACGGAGATCAGCTGCCAAATCGCCGACGAACTGGTGCAGATCCGCGGCGGCAGGGGCTTTGAGACCGCCGAATCCCTGGCTGCACGCGGCGAGCGCGCCGTCCCGGCCGAGCAGCAGCTGAGGGACCTGAGGATCAACCGGATTTTCGAGGGGTCCTCGGAGATCATGCGGCTGCTGATCGCCCGGGAAGCGGTGGACGCGCACCTGGCCGCCGCGGGCGAGCTTGCATCCCTTGACGCAAGCCTGTCCGATAAGGCGAAGGCCGCCGTCGGCGCTTCCGGTTTTTATGCCAAGTGGCTCCCCAAGCTGGTGGCCGGGGCCGGCATGGACCCGCGCTCGTACAGCGACTTCGGCCGGCTGGCCAAGCAGCTGCGGTTCGTGGAGCGCTCGTCCCGGCGCCTTGCACGGCAGACGTTCTACGCCATGGGCCGCTGGCAGGCCAGGCTCGAAAGGAAGCAGGCGTTCCTGGGCAGGGTGGTGGACATCGGCGCCGAGCTGTTCGCCATGACGGCCTGCTGCGCCCGGGCGGAGATGCTGCTCCGCACCGCTCCCGAAAAGGCCGCCAGCGCCTACGAACTCGCCGAGGCGTACTGCGAGCAGGCCAGGGTGCGCGTGGACGAATACTTCGACCAGCTATGGCGGAACACGGACGACGGCGACCACGCCCTCACGCGGAAGGTCCTCGCCGGAGAGTACACCTGGCTGGAGGAAGGCGTGCTGGACCAGTCTGAAGGAACGGGTCCGTGGATCGCCGACGCCTCTCCCGGCCCCTCCCAGAAGGACAACCTGCACCGCAGGTACCGGTAAAGCTGCAGGTCACAAAATAGTAAGCATCCTTGCTATCCCTCCGGGCCGATGGTTGAGTGGATTCATGAGCAGCTCAACAGACCCAGACAACCTGCCTTCGAGGCGAGCCCGGGAGGACGCTGACCGGAACCGAAACCAGCGCGACGATACCGCCGGCGGCGAACCCACCCGCTCCTACCCGCAGGTGCCGGCAACCGATGCCGCCCCTACCTCCGCCTACGACCGCGTGCCGGCGGACCGCACAGGATCCTCGGGCGCCTACGCCGAGCGGGACTACGTCGCCACGCCCCCTGCCCCGGCTGCTGATCCGAACCTCACAGACCGGCAGACTGCCGTCGCCCGGGAAAAGGAACGGTTCGGCGGCATCAAGGTGGGCTCCGCGTTCTTCGGCTGGCTCACGGCCACGGGCATGGCCGTCCTGCTGACCGCCCTCGTGGCGGCGGCCGGAACCGCCGTTGGCCTTGCCACCAACACGGACGTCAATGAGGCCGTCAACCAGGCGGCGCAGAACCAGGGCACGGTGGGGCTGGTGGGCATCATTGTCCTGCTGGTCATCCTGTTCCTGTCCTACTATTGCGGCGGTTACGTGGCAGGACGCATGGCGCGCTTCAACGGCGCCAAGCAGGGCGTCATGGTGTGGATCTGGGCGCTGATCGTGGCAGTACTCGTTTCCATCCTTGGCCTCGTGTTCGGACAGCAGTTCAACGTCCTGGCCAACCTGAACAGCTTCCCGCGCATCCCCGTCAATGAGGGCCAGTTGACCACCACCAGCATCATCGCCGCCGTGGTGGTAGCCCTGGTGGCCCTGGTAGGTGCAGTATTGGGCGGACTCGCGGGCATGCACTTCCACCGGAAGGTGGACCGGGCCGGGTTCACGCCGGACAGTGACTACGCCGACGAGTAGTCAGGCCAGCATCTCCCCGTCCAGATAGAGCCACCGCCGATGTTCCCGGATGAACCTGCTGTTCTCATGCAGGACCCCGCGTTCGCCGCCGTGCCGGTAGTAGGCCTTGAACTCAACGGTCCCCGCGGTATCCAGCGGCCCGCCCCGGGAGGTGGAGAGAATATCCAGGCGCCGCCACTCCATCCCCGGATCCAGTTCCAGTTCCGCCGGCGCTGTCCGGGGATGCCAGGTGCGCAGCAGGTAGTCACCGTCAAGAAGCACGAACGCGCTGTAGCGGGCGCGCATCAACTGCTCCGCGGTGGCGGCCTCCGCCGCGCCTCCGTGGAACCGCCCGCAGCACTGTCCGTACGGCTCTCCGGACAGGCACATGCAGTTTTTGTGGTCCCTGGAGTCGGTCATCCCACCGATGCTGTCACATGGGTAACAGCTTTGCTACAACCAGGGAAGCGGCCGGGCACCCGGCGGCACGGCCCCGCAAAAATCCGTAAGGTGGAGAAGGTGCCGGCGCCCGGGCAGGGTGGTGCCGGCCCCGGCCCTGTTGCCGGCAGAGAGGAGAGATGACGTGGAAAATCCGGATACGCTCATCCTGAACCTGACTTTTTTGGGCACCGTGGGAGTCGCCTTCCTGATGTTCCTGGTCCTCTTCCTGCTGGGCGTCATCACCCTGGTCCTGGCAGGACTTGGCCGGCTCGCCGCCGTCTTGCTGTTGGCCCTGTTCGGCAGGGGCACCGGCAACGAATCACTCCCGCTGGTGCGCTTGACGGCGCCGGCCGGCAGCCAGCAGGGCCCGGGCAGGGCGGCCGACGGCGGTGCTGGCGCGGCATCCGCAGCGCGCCGGCCACGCCCCGGGCTGCTCGTGCGGGCCTTCCGCCGCCGGCCGGAAAAGACGCCCCGCGATTGGCGCACCGCGCTGAAGCCCGCCCGCTTGAAGTCCTCGCTGCGCACCGCCGTCGAACACCACCCTGCACTGGCTGCCGCCCGCCGCGAACCGCCCGTCCTTGCCGGGGACTGGGCCGCCGCCGTCGCAGATGCGGACGCCCGCGCAAAAGCCAGGGCGCGCGCAGCAAAGCCGCAAATAAAACTCTCAGTGCGCGATCTTCCTGATCCGAGAGTGCCGGCTGAAAAGGTGGCGGAAGTGGCGCCGCTGGTGGAGTCCGCGCTTGATACCAGCCGTCCTTCCCGCGAGCTGCCGCGGTCCTTCAAGAAGCCGCAGGCTCCCCACCCCCTGGCTCCGCTGGACACCGGCTCGCTGGCATCCCTCTCCGGTCCGGCGCATATCCTCAAGGCTGCGGAAAGAGGCAAGGGAGCAGGAACCACGGGCCCCCCTTCAAAGGGCAAACAGCCCTTACCCTGAGCAACCATCTGGGCTAGCGTGAAACCCATGGAATTCAGATACCTCGGAAACAGCGGATTCAAAGTCTCGGAAATCACATTCGGCAACTGGCTCACACACGGCTCGCAGGTTGAAAACGACGTCGCCTCGCAGTGTGTGCGCGCCGCCCTTGACGCCGGCATCAGCACGTTCGACACCGCCGACGTCTATGCCAATACGGCTGCGGAAACAGTCCTGGGCGAAGCCCTGAAGGGCGAGCGCCGCGAATCCCTCGAGATCTTCACCAAGGTTTACGGCCCCACCGGCCCCAAGGGCAAGAATGATCTTGGCCTGTCCCGGAAGCACATCATGGAGTCCATCAACGGCTCCCTCCGGCGGCTCCAGACGGACTACGTGGACCTTTACCAGGCCCACCGCTACGACTTCGAAACACCGCTGGAAGAAACCATGCAGGCGTTCGCGGACATCGTCCGGCAGGGCAAGGCCATGTACATCGGCGTCAGCGAGTGGACCGCGGAACAGCTGCGTGAAGGCCACGCCCTGTCCAAGGAACTCGGCTTCCAGCTGATCTCCAACCAGCCGCAGTATTCCATGCTGTGGCGGGTCATCGAGGCAGAGGTTGTCCCGGCGTCGGAGGAACTGGGTGTCTCCCAGATCGTCTGGTCGCCCATGGCCCAGGGCGTCCTCAGCGGCAAATACCTTCCCGGCCAGCCCGCACCGGAAGGCAGCCGCGCCACGGACCAGAAGGGCGGAGCCAAGATGATCGAGCGCTGGATGCGCGACGACGTCCTGGCCGGCGTCCAGGACCTCAAGTCCATCGCCGAGGAAGCCGGGCTGTCCATGCCGCAGCTGGCGGTGGCCTGGGTGCTGCAGAACCCGAACGTTGCCTCAGCCATCGTGGGCGCCTCGCGCCCCGAGCAGATCGCGGACAGTGTGGGCGCTGCAGGCGTGACGCTGGAACCGGAGGTCCTGAAGAAGATCGACGACGCCATCGGTTCACTGGCCGAGCGCGATCCCGCCCAGACCAAGTCCCCGGCCAAACGGGAAGCATAGGCGCCCCTCTGGCGTCCGCCGAGGAGAGTATCCGGCCTGGGCTTCACGCATTCCCGGCAGCGGCCCCTGCCTCCCGCCCCGCCGCCTTCGTTGACGGACAGCGGCCTTCGTTGACGGACGGCCGGGGCGGGCGTAAACCTGAGGCACGGGAGCTTCCAGCCCGCCGAGCAGAATCCCCAGGCGAAAGAGTCGCAGCGCCATGAAACAGGCCTCCACGAACCAGCAGTCTTCCGGTCCGGCTGCGGCGGCGCCTCCCGCCCCGCCCGCTGCCGGGCCCACCACTGGCCCGCTCACCCGGGAGGAACTTCAGTTGGGTGCGCGCAACCACTCCATGCCGCTGGAGGCGCTCCGCCGGGACATCACTCCGCCGGGGCTCCACTACGTGCTGACGCATTTCGATATTCCGGACATCGACGCTTCCTCGTGGCACCTCCGGATCAGCGGCGCGGTTGAAATGGCCCTGGAACTGAGCATGGCGGCCCTGCGCAAGGACCCCGCCATCACGGTACCCGTCACCTTGGAGTGCGCGGGGAACGGACGCTCGCTCCTGGATCCGCGGCCGCTTAGCCAGCCGTGGATCATGGAGGGCGTGGGCACCGCGCACTGGACCGGGGTTCCGCTCGCCTACCTCCTGGGCAAGGCGGGCGTCCTGCCGCACGCTGTGGAGGTGGTGTTCACAGGATCGGACCAGGGCGTCCAGGGCGGCGTCACCCAGCGCTACGCGCGGAGCCTGCCGATCCATGAAGCGATGCGTCCCGACGTCGTCCTTGCCTACAAAATGAACGGCAGCGAACTGCCGCCGCAGCACGGATACCCGCTCCGGCTGGTAGTGCCCGGCTGGTACGGCATGGCCAGCGTGAAGTGGCTGGAATCCATTGAGGTGGTCACGGCCCCTTTCCGGGGCTACCAGCAGGAGGTTGCCTACCGCTACCAGGATTCAGCGGACGACGCCGGGACTCCCGTTTCGCGGATCAGGGTGCGTTCGCTGATGGTTCCGCCGGGCATCCCGGACTTCTTCACGCGCACGCGGCTCCTGAAGCCCGGTCCGGTACTCCTGCAGGGCAGGGCCTGGTCCGGGAAGGGCGCGGTCACCGGCGTGGAGGTCGGCATCGACGGCACCTGGCAGCCCGCGCACCTGGATAAGCCCGCCGGCGGATACGCGTGGCGGAAGTGGACCATGCCGTGGGTGGCGGACCGGGGCGAGCACGAGCTCTCCTGCCGCGCAACGGATGAGACCGGTGCCACCCAGCCCTTGGAGCAGTCCTGGAACTATCAGGGCATGGGCAACAACATGGTGCAGCGGGTGAGTGTGACCGTGGAGTAACCGTTTGGCCTGCCTGGCCTCCGCGCCCGGGAGCCGCGGCTATACTCGGTGCCAGCCATGACCAGCCTTCCTTCCTCCCCCGCCAGCGTCCGCATCGATGCGTGGCTGTGGGCCATCCGCGCCTACAAGACCCGCTCCGCGGCCACCGCCGCCTGCCGAGCCGGCCATGTCCGCCTGAACGGAAGCCCGGCCAAGGCATCCGCGACGCTGGTCACCGGCGACACCGTGACCGTGCGGATGCCCGGCTACGAACGCATCCTTGAAGTGCGCCGGCTGATTGCCAAGCGCGTTGGCGCCGAGGCGGCCTCCCACTGTTTCACCGACCACACGCCGCCTCGCCCGGTTGCCCCGGCACTTGGCCTGCCGCAGCGCGACCGGGGCGCGGGCCGGCCCACCAAGAAAGACCGACGCGAGATGGAACGGCTCCGCGGTTCCGCATGAGCGACCTTGTCCTGGAGAACGTGCGGATGCCGGGGGACGCCGCTCCCGTCAGTGTGCACATCAGCGGCGGCCGCGTGAGCCGGATCGGTACTGCCGGGGAGTCCCCGGGCAGAGCGGCCGTGCTTGATGCGGAGGGGCTCTACATCGTGCCGGGCCTGTGGGACGAGCACGTCCACATGACCCAGTGGGCGCTGCACGCCAACCGGATCGACCTCTCCGGTGCGGTGACCGCCCGGGATGCTGCCGCCGTCGTCCGTTCCTTCGTGTCCGGCGCCGACCCCTCCGTGACCACTGTCGGCGTCGGCTTCCGTGACGCCCTATGGCCGGACGCGCCCTCGCTGGCTCTGCTGGATTCCGCCACCGGCGGCCGGCCGACGGCGCTGGTCAGTCACGACCTCCACAGCGTTTGGCTCAACTCGGCCGCGGCCAGCCGGTACGGAGTGCACGTGGACCCCTCCGGACTACTGCGGGAAGAGCCCGCTTTTGCCCTGACCCGGGAACTGGGACGGCTGCCGGACAGTGTCCTGGATGGCTGGGTCCGTGACGCCGCCCGGGCGGCTGCTGCCCGCGGCGTGGTGGGCGTGGTGGATTTTGAGATGACATGGAACCGGGACCCGTGGCTGCGGCGCATCGCCGGCGGGTTTGACGCCTTGCGTGTGGAGGCGGGTGTCTATCCGGCAGACCTTGAACGCGCCGTTGCCGAGGGCATGCGAACGGGGCAGCAGGTGGACGGCGGCGGCGGGTTGCTGAGCGTGGGACCGCTTAAGGTGCTCATTGACGGTTCCCTTAATACCCGGACTGCCTATTGTGTGGATCCTTACCCTTTCGGCGGGCGCGGGCTGCTGACAGTGAATCCTGGCGAGCTGGCGGCGTTGCTGGGCCGGGCGCGGGACACCGGGTTTGTTCCCGCCGTACACGCCATCGGGGATGCGGCCAACCAGGTGGCCCTTGACGCTTTTGAAAGCGCGGGCGTTGGCGGCCGGATCGAACATGCCCAGTTCGTCCGCCGGGAGGACCTTGCGCGCTTCGGGCCGCTGGGGGTGGCGGCCAGCGTCCAGCCGGTCCATGCGCTGGATGACCGGGACGCCGCGGATTCCAACTGGGCCGGGCGGACGGAGCGGGCCTTTCCGCTGCGGTCACTGCTCGATGCGGGGGCTTCGCTGCTGCTGGGCTCGGATGCACCGGTGGCGCCGCTTGAGCCGTGGCTGGCGATGTCCGCCGCTGCCCTGCGCGCACGGGGCGACGGGCGCGGGCCGTGGCATCCGCAGGAAGCCATCACGCGGGAGCAGGCCCTCCTGGCTTCAGCCCGGGGGCGCTCGCGTGTTTGTGTTGGCGACGCCGCTGACCTGGTGCTCCTCGATGGGGGTCCGCTGACTGTGCCGGACGGGGAGTTCGCGGCAATGCCGGTGGCGGCCACGATGCTTGCCGGACGTTTTACATACGACGGCGGGTTGGTTTAGCTCCAGGTGCTTCTAGCCTTTGACGCGGGCCCTCACGAGGTTTGCGAAGGGGAGCTTTCCGTATCCTTCGATGAAGGCGGAGTGGTACTCCGCCTCGGCCTTGTTGAGTTGTTCCTGCGCGACTTCCTTCCAGGCGATGACCAGCTTTTCGGCGTCTGCGAGCTGCCAGACCAGGCGGCCGTCCCAGTGCCCCGGCGGCTTGCCCTGCCCGAAGTCCAGGAACTCCTGGATTTGCCGCCTGAGTCCGCGGTTGCCTTTGCTGCCGGGGCCGGCTTTGCCCAGGTAAAGGACAGCGGCAGTGTCCACCCATTCTGCGGCCAGGGCCGCTTCGGGGAGTGACGGGTCCCTTTTCTTGAAGACGCCGGCGGTGCTTTTCCTGAGGAAGCGGGGTTGGAACCCTTCCGGAGCCAGCACTGCGAAGAGCCCGGTTCCCTGGGGGATCCGCATGGCATCGAGCGCGCCGATTGGCCGGAAGCCGGCGAAGCCCTCCGCTTTCAGGCCCTTTTTGGTGAACTCCATACCTTCATTCAACAGCACCGCCTGTGCCTGTACGGCTTGCAGGCGAAGGTGCCTTGTTTATCCACATAGCGTTGAGGGGTGGGTGCCGTGCCGGGCCTGGGCTGGAAGGCTTAGGTTATGGAAGCGGTGGTGACGGGCCTGGAGGCGAAAGCAGGGCTGGATGCGGGTGGGGGGCTGGTGCCGGGTGGCCTTCCGGGGCCTTGTGTTGCCGACGTCCTGCGCGCGTTGGCTGCCGTCCGTCCCGCCGTTGACGGCCTAGGCATGATCGACCAGCTCCGCGGGTTTGAGGACCTGAAGTCGTTGGCTGCCGCGAAGCAGGCCGAAATCGCCGCGGCTTTCGACCTCACCCGGCGCCGGGAACAGGCAGCGGCCGGTGTCCCCGCCGCTGAACAGGGTGCCGGGGTAGGGGCGGAAATAGCGTTGGCGCGGCGGGAGTCCCCGGCCCGCGGGGCCAGGCTCCTGGGCCTGGCCAAAGCCCTGGCCACCGAGATGCCCCGCACCCTGGCAGCTTTAAGGTCCGGGCAGCTGAACGAATGGCGGGCCACCCTCATCGTGAAGGAAACCGCCTGCCTGTCCGCCGCAGACCGGTGCGCCGTGGACGAGGAACTCGCCGCCGACACCGGCGCCCTGGCCGGCGCCGGGGACCGGACCATCACTACCGCCGTCCGCGCCGCCGCGTACCGGCGCGACCCGCACACGGTGGCTAAACGCGCGTCCCGCGCCGTCACGGAACGCTGTGTCAGCCTGCGGCCGGCGCCGGACACCATGACCTACCTGACCGCGCTCCTCCCGGTAACCCAGGGCATCGCCGCCTATGCGGCCCTGACCCGCCACGCGGACACAGTGAAGTCCGCCGGGGCGAAGTCCGCCGGGGATAACCGGTCCCGCGGCGCGATCATGGCCGATGCCCTCGTCCAACGCATCACCGGCACCCCGGGAGGGATCACCGGCATCGAAATCCAGCTCATCATGACCGACCGCACCCTCCTCCAAGGCGACAGCGAACCCGCCCGCCTCACCGGCTACGGCACCGTCCCCGCCCACTGGGCCCGGAAAGCAGTCCAAGGCGAATTAGGGTCACTTGTTACGGATTCAGCAGGAGCTGCAGGCTCAGCAAGGGCGGGCGCCGGAGCCGACCGCGACCCGGGCTCACCAAGGGCGGCGGGCACTGATACCGACCACGATGCCGGAGTCACGATCTGGCTGCGCCGGCTCTACACGGCCCCCGGCACCGGGGACCTCCTGGCCATGGATTCCAAAGCCCGGCTCTTCCCGCCCGGGCTCCGCCGCTTCCTCCAGATCCGCGACGATACCTGTCGCACCCCCTACTGCGACGCCCCGATCCGCCACCACGACCACATCCTCCCCAGGCACCAGTCCGGCCCCACCACCAGCACCAACGGCCAAGGCCTTTGCGAAGCCTGCAACCACACCAAAGAAACACCTGGCTGGACCGCCAAACCAGTAAGCAGACCAGGGCAGCGTCACTCAGTGGAACTCCAAACCCCCACCGGCCACACGTACCACTCCACCTCGCCGCCGCTGCCGGGAACAGCACCGGCTAATACACCCCCTCCTGACACAGCACTGGCCGACACCGCATCAGTTGGCATGCAAGTAGGCGCGAGGCCGGCGTCCTGGCCGGCACTTGACGGGCTGCCGTGGCGCCATCGCCGAAAACACCGGCAACGGGCCAAAGCAGCCAAGCGCGCCCATCGTTGGCAATCCCTGACGGCGTGAGGAAGAGGCACCTGCGGGCCACGGAAGGTACATAGCGACGTTGCGTCTGCGCAAGGGAGAGAGAACTTCCCCTGCCCACCCTCCAGCGTGGAAGCGTAGAGTGGCCTAAGACGCCTGATTCTGGACGCCTTGCTGCTGAGGGAGAAATCGTGACGATTGATTGGGACGAGAAAAAGGCCCTGCTACAGGAACCGAACATTGCCAAGGTCACGCAGCTGTGCGATGAACTGATGGAGAAGAAGCCAGGGTCTGTCGTCCCCTATATCGACCCTGTGCATGACGAGGATGAGTGCCGGATTGTCAGCCTGCAGGTCAGCCCCGGGAAGGGCACCGAGTCCGGCTTCGTCTCGCATTACAACGACGACGAGGCCGCCCGCCGCGCCACCCAGATCTACGAACTGGCCGAACTCGATCCCCGCTACGTGATGCCGTGGAACGCCTACCCCTGGGTCCGCGACCCGGACATGCCCTCCGCCCTGAATGTGCAGGAGAAAACGGACGGTCTGCGCCCGTTCCGGCAGTTCTTGAAGATCAACTCACGGGTTTCGGCAATCATCGCCCACGGGACTGATGCCTCAACCTTCCTCACCCTCTTCGAGAAGACCTACCACCAGTCCCTGAAAAACAGCGGCATCAAGATATACAAGGCCACCGCCCTGGGAGGGCGCGCCTTCGCCGTCTCGGAAGCGAAACAGGAAGAGCTCCTGGCCAAGAACGTGGACGTTTACAAGGACGCCATGCAACGCGCAGGGATCCAGCACCTCTAACGGCCTTCCCGCCGTGGACGTGATGGAGTGGCTGCTCGAT
Organism: Arthrobacter sp. PGP41; assembly: GCF_002953935.1. Lineage (NCBI taxonomy): Bacteria > Bacillati > Actinomycetota > Actinomycetes > Micrococcales > Micrococcaceae > Arthrobacter > Arthrobacter sp. PGP41. The sequence continues at coordinate 4,094,928 of NZ_CP026514.1, forward strand.
TCCGATCCCGCCATCCGCTGGCAGGTCCTCCGCGACCTCACCGCTGCTTCGCCCCGGGAAGTCCTTAAGGAGCGGGAACGGGTAGCCAGCCAGGGCTGGGGTGCGCGGATGCTCGCGCTGCAGGGGGCCGACGGGCAATGGGACGGCGGCACGTACTGGCCCGCAATCGACAACGACCCTGACGGCCAGCCCTGGACTGCAACCACCTACAGCCTGTTGCTCCTGCGCGACTTCGGCCTCAGGCCGGACAGCCAGGAAGCCCGCCAGGCGGTCACCCTGGTCCGCGAGAACAGCCATTGGGAGGAAGGCAACCAGCCCTTTTTCGACGGCGAAGTTGAACCCTGCATCAACGGCATGGCCGTGGCGGTTGGGGCATACTTCGGAGAGAACGTGGACAAAGTGGTGGAACGGCTGGCCCGGGAGCAACTCGGTGACGGCGGCTGGAACTGCGAGGCCGAACGGGGCTCCACGCGTTCTTCATTCCACACCACCATCTGCGTCCTTGAAGGGCTCCTTGAGCATGAGCGTGCAACCGGCGGAACCTCCCTATCCCGGGAGGCGCGGCGCCGCGGAGAGGAATACCTGCTGGAACGTCGGCTGTTCAGGCGGAAATCCACTGGCGCAGTGATCAGTACCGGCTGGCTTCAGTTCTCCTACCCCACCCGGTGGTTCTTCGACGTGCTCCGCGGGCTGGACTACTTCCGCGCCACTGGCAACGGACCGGACGAGCGACTGGCAGAAGCAGTGGAAGTGGTCCGCTCCAAGCGGCAGCCGGACGGCACCTGGCTCCTGGAAAACACCCACGCCGGCAAGATCCACTTCCCGCTGGAAGCAGGCGACGGACACCCAAGCCGCTGGAACACCCTGCGGGCACTGCGGGTCCTCAGGTGGTGCGACGGCTCGTAGCGGCACCGCGCACAATCCCATTTAGCCTTCCAACAGCCTTCTCCGGTGCTTCAACTCCTTGACCCATGCCCTGGTGACGAGGTCCGGGAACGGCGAGCCGCCGTCGTCGTTATTCTTCTGTCCGGCCCCGTCCAGGCCGCGGAAAGCCGTCCCGGATTCCAGGTCCGCCAAAAGCGGTCCCGACGCCTTTAAGGCCATCTCCAGCACCTGCGCAGCCGCCCGCCCGGTAAGTCCGAGCTCCGTCGCCCAGCCCAGGAAGTGGCGGCGGGAAATCCCGGTCCTTTTGCCACTTATGGCCAGCGCCAGAGTCTTATCGCCGTACACCACTGTGGAGGGGATGTCGTAGACCGGCGCAATGGTCCACTCGCCCGAAGGCTGCTGGACCATAGAGACGTTTTTGGCATGGAGGTCACCGTTGCCGCTCAGCCACGCAAACGCGCACTGGATGGCGAGGTTCCGCAGGGCGGGGAGCGGTGCCGAGCAATATTCCGCGAGCGCGTGGAAGACCTGCGAGTAGCTGACGTTGTACTTGTCCGCGGGGTAGAGCTTCAGCACCTGCGCGCCGTCTTCGACAGCCAGTCGCCGCACCTTATTTGATCCGCCGCCGGGCACGGGAACGCGGTCGAAACGCTCCACAAGCAGCCCCGGTCGGCCCGCAATATCACGCATCAGCCGGACGCGGCCCAGGGGAATCCTCAGCTTGGCCGCGTAACGAAACATCACCAACTCGTTCTCCACCACATGCGGGAACTCCGGGGCATTGAGTTTGAGGATGAACTGGCGCCCGGCCCCGGCCACCGGCACCGAGATCATTCCCGCGGACAGCTTGTCCTGCACGCCCGCCAGCGCCACCGGATCGATCAGGTCGGGGTCTCCCAGCAGCTGGTCGAAATCCACGGGTTGCTTTGGATCAAGCCGGACCGCGTGGTCATCCGGATCCAGCTGCTCCCCGTGGCCCACGATTTGCACGTCACCCACAGGGTTGGCACCGGCCGCGATAAGCAGGGAGAGATCGTCATCGGCGCTGGTCTTGATGGACCGCCGCAGCGCGTTAAGGCGCCGGCCCTCAGGCAGTAGCCCGGTGAAGTAGGGCGGGGCGGCACCTGCGGCGGACAGCAGCGGTTCGCTGCTGAGCGGCAGGGAAGTAGCGACGGCGGGTCCCCCGGTTTGGAGGTAGGCGGGCAGGTAGCTGAACTTGGTGCCGCCGTCGTGCCGTTCGAGGCGCGCGGCCAGCACGCCCGCCTTGTAGATGTCAGCGATGCGGTGCCTCACTCTTCGGCGCCGTTCCCGAGGGGCGGCATGGAGAGCGCGCGTGCAGCATGGGTGGTGCGCGTGGCGGTCTGCAGCTCCAGCCCAAGCGTTTCGAGGATCGCTAGAAGGGAATCCAGCTGGACGCTTGGCTTGCCCTGCTCCACGAAGCGCACGAAACGCTCGGAGACGCCTGCCATGTCGGCGAGGTCCTGCTGCGTCAGGCGGAGGAACGTGCGGCGAGCGCGCACCTCGGCTGCGAGTTGTTCGGAAAAGGAAGGCGTGGCTATCCCTCCTCAGGTACGAACGTGCCGATTGGCCATAGCCAATAGCCTACTCCGACCAGAAGGGACGCGTAGAAGGCATTTTCGGTACGATCATGCCGGACATCGACCACCAAGGTGGACACGCTAGAAGAGCGGTGCGGTGTTCTTCTCCACAAGGGCGGGGTTCCCCAGGGATTCACGCTTCTTCTTGAGGAAACCGGCCCGCTGGTACCGCTGCGCCATGATGAACCCGGCGGGCGTGCCCTGCTCGTAGGATTCAACGAAGACGGCCTCCTGCCGCCCTTCCGACGTTGTCATGAAACCGTCCCAGGCAAGGGCGACGCGATCTGGCAGCGGTTCCTGCAAAACCGACTGGCGGGCGGCCGCAACGCCTGCCTCAAGCTTGCCGTCCACAAGATAACGCTGCAGGCTCCGCTGTCCACCATGCTCCCGGATGACAAACGGGACCAGGTCCGTGCCGGACGAGACCACCGAGTCGATGGCGTGGTCCAGGGCCATAAATGCAAGGTTGACGAGTTCCTCCGAGTATTCATCCATAGCAGGAGGCTAACCGGGCGCGCAGAAGAAAAGAACAGGCGGATGATAAAAAGTAGGTAGATAATCAACAACTACCAGGTGGATGGCTCGTGGAAAACGTGGAAAACGAACTTGACCGCCGACGCATCAAAATCACGCAGTGGAAGTGGCTAAGCACCGACTTCAGCGGATATGACGGCATGCCAAACCGCTCAGTTGTGGCGAATGCCGTGGTAAAAGAATCGCGAATGTCCGGCAGGGCAAAGGCTTTCATTGCGGCATTTGTGGCATTTGTCTTCCTGCTGCCGACCCTTCTCACCAACTTAACTGGGGATAATGATCTTCCCCTGAGCATGTTGCGCTGCTTTGTAATGCTGCTGGCGGCGCTGATGGCCTTAAGCGGGAGTACGTTGTACGTCATTCTCGGAGCGGCGGTATCAGGGCTGTTTGCTTTTGGCTCGCTGAGAGCGTTTGCCGAAGGCGCCAGCCTTGAGGGCATGATCGGATTTTTTACCCTCGCTGCCGCATTTGCCGTGGCTTGGTACAGTGCGCCGCTCTTTAGAAGGAATAAAGTTTCGGTATCCGGCAACCAGTACGTGTACGGGGACCAGCCGAGAGAGTGGGGCCGGGGTTCCAGCGATTCCACGCGCAGCAGCATCTGGGTGATGGGCCTGCTTCTCAACAAGCTCGTCAAAATTCCCGGTATTTATGTATTCCACGGGCTAAAGTCACCCGGAGCCAAGCGAATTGACGTTGAGCATGCGGTATCCCACGGAAATGCCGTGTATTTGATCGATTCATGGTTCGACTGGCCCGACAACTACAGCTGGCACCTGAACAGGAAGGGTAAGGCGATCACTTCCAAAGGCGATGACGGCCACCGGCATACACAGATTGCTGACGCTGCAGATCGTTACCGCGCAGCCTTGGGCCCGGACGTGAACGTTGTCCCCATCATGACGATCGTGGCTGGAACCGCCACCATCGGACCCGAAAGATGGTCGCCTCGTGGCGTTGGGCTTTTCACGGCTGAAGAGCTGTTGGGGTTCATCGGAGATGGCGCAGCGGAGAGCCTCCCCGCATGGCGTGACCGCCCCGAGGTTCGCAAACTACTCGCCTCCACGGTCGTAAGCTACGCCTGAGGGAGCCACCCTTCTCCCGGACGGCGCACATCTCTGCCGCATCCCGCGCACCGGGCGTGCTTGATGCTTCACATTGACACGCGCTGTGACCCCTGCCATATTTAACACGTGAACCTGTCAGACAGCCGGACAGCAGGACAGCCTGCACCCCTCGCGCGGCTCAGCGCTGCGGAAGCGGTGTTCAACGCGATCCGGCAGGACATCGAGTCCGGCCTGGTCCCGGTGGGCAGCAAGCTCAGTTCCGAGGCCAGCCTCTCGCAGCAGTACGGGGTAAGCCGTTCGGTCATCCGTGAAGCCCTGCGCTCCTGCACCGCGCTGGGCCTGACGGTCACCAAGACGGGCAAGGGGACATTCGTCGTCGCGGACAAGGTGGCTAACGACCTCACGCTCGGCCAGTACTCCGCCCGCGACCTGACCGAAGCCAGGCCGCATATCGAAGTCCCTGCCGCCGGACTGGCAGCCGAACGGCGCACCGAGGAGGAACTGGAAACGCTCCGGCACCTGGTGGATGCCATGGCCACCGAGACTGATCCGGAATCCTGGGTTGCCCTGGACTCCACCTTCCATGCAGCCATCGCCGGCGCCAGCGGAAACAAGGTGTTCGCGAGCGTGGTGGCGGACATCCGGGGAGCCCTGGCCCACCAGTCCGAAACCCTGAACATGGTTGCGGACAGGCAGCACGCCTCGGACATGGAACACCAGCAGATCCTCGCCGCCATAGAGGCCGGCTCCCCGGAAGCGGCGCGCAAAGCCATGGCCCACCACCTCCACGCCGTAGGCAAGGCCCTCGACTCCATCCTCAACAACTAGCCACAGCCAAGTACCCCACAAAGGAATCCATGCCCTCCCCCGCGCTTTCTGCTGCCCACAACGCTGCCGCGCTGCTTCCCCAGCACGCTCCCCTGGTCACCGCCACCCGCGACGGACTGGTCGAAAGCATCCATTACGGATCGGCCGTCGCCCTCGAAGCGGACGGCACATTCGCGGCGGCGGCGGGAGAGCCCTTGGCGCCGTTCTACCCCCGGTCCTCCCTCAAGCCGCTCCAGGCCGTCGCCATGGTCCGCGCCGGGCTCGAGCTCCCGGCGGACCTCCTGGCCTTGGCCGCGGCGAGCCACTCCGGCGGCGCGAAGCACCGCCAGGGAGCGCTGCGGATCCTCGAACAGCACTGCCTCAGCGTCAGCGATTTCGGTAACAGCCGGGACCTCCCCTACGGCGCAAGCGAGCGCGAGGAATGGCTGCGCAGCGGGGGCCGTTCCACGCAGCTCACCCAGAACTGCTCCGGCAAGCACGCAGCCATGGCGGCCACGTGCGTTATCAACGGCTGGCCCGTCGAGGGCTACCTGGACCCGTCGCATCCGCTGCAGCGGCTCGTTGCCGCCACAATCACCGAACTCACCGGCGAAGAGCCGCTCGGCCTCAGCACCGACGGCTGCGGCACGCCACTGTTTGCCCTGACGCTGCGCGGCATGGCCCGCGCCTTCGGGCGGATTGCCCGCGCCGCCGCCGACGACGACGCCGGCTTTGGTGCACGCGGTGCCGAAGCCGCCGTCGGCCTCGCCATCCAGCAGCACCCGGACATGGTGGCCGGGGAAGGCCGCGACGTCACCGAACTGATGCGCCTGCTGCCCGGCGCAGTAGCCAAGGACGGCTTTGAAGGTGTCCAGCTGGTGGGTTTGGCGGACGGCCGCTCAGTGGCGGTGAAGATTTCCGACGGCGGCGACCGCGCCCGGATGCCGGCCACCGTCACGCTGCTGGAGGCGCTCCGCGTGGACACTGCCCCGCTGGCTGACCTCGCAACCGCTCCCGTCCTGGGCGGCGGCCGCCAGGTGGGCCTGCTGCAGGCCACCGATTTCCTGAACCACCCTTCCCTGTCCACACCCGTCAACGAAGCCCTGTAAGGACACATGACCACCGCCGATACCACCGCCCCAGCACTGAGCCGCTCAGAACACGACCTTCTCGGCGACCGCGACATCCCCGCCCACGCGTATTGGGGCGTCCACACGCTCCGGGCCGTGGAGAACTTCCCCATCACCGGCCAAAAGCTCTCGTCCAACATGCACCTGGTCCGCGGCCTGGCAGCGGTCAAGCTGGCCGCCGCCCGCACCAACCGCGAACTTGGCCTGCTGGATGCCGAACGCGCGGACGCCATCGAGCAGGCCTGCCAGGACGTGCTGGACGGCCAGCTGGCCGACCAGTTCGTGGTGGACGTCATCCAGGGAGGTGCCGGGACGTCGTCGAACATGAACGCCAACGAGGTCATCGCCAACCGCGCCCTCGAAATACTGGGCCACCCCAAGGGCGACTACGCCCGCCTCCACCCCAACGACCACGTCAACCTCAGCCAGTCCACCAACGACGTGTACCCCACGGCGGTCAAGCTCGGCACCATCTTCGCTGCGCGGGAACTGCTGGACGCGCTGGCGGAACTGGAGGAAGCCTGCGCCGCAAAGGCCCTGGAATTCCGCACCGTGGTGAAGATGGGCCGCACCCAGCTGCAGGACGCGGTGCCCATGACCCTGGGCCAGGAATTCGGCAGCTACGCCATCACCATCGGCGAAGACCGGCTGCGCCTGGCCGAGGCCGAACTGCTGATCCACGAGATCAACCTTGGCGCCACCGCCATCGGCACCGGCCTGAATGCCCCCGCAGGCTATGCGGAAGCTGCGTGCCGGCACCTGGCGGAAGTGACCGGCCTGCCGCTGGTGACCGCGCCGGACCTGATCGAAGCCACCCAGGACGTGGGCGCCTTTGTCCACCTGTCAGGTGTACTCAAGCGCGTGGCCGTGAAGCTGTCCAAGATCTGCAACGACCTCCGCCTGCTCTCCTCCGGCCCGCGCGCCGGATTCGGCGAGATCAACCTGCCGGCCGTCCAGTCCGGCTCCTCAATCATGCCCGGCAAGATCAACCCGGTGATCCCGGAAGTGGTCAGCCAGGTGGCCTACGAGGTGGTTGGCAATGACGTCACCATCACCATGGCCGCCGAAGCCGGACAGCTCCAGCTCAACGCCTTCGAGCCCGTCATTGTCCACAGCCTCCACAAGAGCATCTCCCACCTGGAAGCCGCGTGCCGCACCCTGACGACCCGCTGCATCCGGGGCATCACCGCCAACACCGAACACCTCCGCCGCACGGTGGAGCAGTCCATCGGCCTAGTCACAGCCCTCAATCCCCACCTGGGCTACGCCACCGCCACCGCCATCGCCAAGGAAGCCCTCGCAACAGGCAAGGGTGTAGCCGAACTGGTCCTGGAACACGGCCTCCTCACGGACACGCAGCTCCAGGAACTCCTCAGCCCCGAACGCCTCGCCAACCTCAGCAAGTAGCCACTAAGGACACCCCATGACGAATTCCCCCATCCCAGACCACATCATCGACGGCGGGCACGCCCACGCCTCCGAAACCGCCCTGCATGCCGAGGACAAGGGTTACCACAAGAATTTGAAGCCCCGGCAGATCCAGATGATCGCGATCGGCGGTGCGATCGGCACCGGCCTGTTCCTCGGCGCGGGCGGCCGGCTCAACGCCGCGGGCCCGTCCCTGGTCATCGCCTACGCCGTCTGCGGGTTCTTCGCGTTCCTGATCCTGCGCGCCCTGGGCGAACTGGTGCTGCACCGCCCGTCCTCGGGCTCCTTTGTTTCCTACGCCCGTGAATTCTTCGGCGAGAAGGCCGCGTTCGTGTCGGGCTGGTTCTACTGGATCAACTGGGCCACCACCACCATCGTGGACATCACCGCCGCGGCCCTCTACATGAACTTCTTCGGCAACTACATCCCCTGGATGGCGGCAGTCCCCCAATGGGCCTGGGCACTGATCGCCCTCGTGGTGGTCCTTTGCCTGAACCTCGTCTCGGTGAAGGTCTTCGGCGAAATGGAATTCTGGTTCGCCCTGATCAAGGTCGCCGCCCTGGTCCTCTTCCTCATCGCCGGCACCTACTTCGTCATCTTCGGAACCCCCGTTGACGGCCAGCAGGTCGGCCTGAGCCTCCTCTCGGACAACGGCGGCGTCTTCCCCAACGGCCTGCTCCCCATGATCATCCTCATGCAGGGCGTCCTGTTCGCCTACGCCTCAATCGAACTGGTCGGCACCGCCGCCGGCGAAACCGAGAACCCCGAGAAGATCATGCCCAAGGCCATCAACTCCGTGGTCTTCCGCATCGCCGTGTTCTACGTCGGCTCCGTCATCCTCCTGGCCCTGCTGCTGCCCTACACCTCCTACGAAAAGGGCGTCAGCCCCTTCGTGACGTTCTTCGGCTCCATCGGCATCCAGGGCGTGGACGTCATCATGAACCTCGTCGTCCTCACCGCCGCCCTGTCCTCCCTCAACGCAGGCCTCTACTCCACCGGCCGCATCCTGCGCTCCATGTCCGTGAACGGCTCCGCCCCCAAATTCGCCTCCCGCATGAACAAAGCAGGCGTCCCCTACGGCGGGATCGCCATCACCGCCGGAGTGTCCCTCCTCGGAGTCCCGCTGAACTACCTCGTCCCGGCCCAGGCCTTCGAGATCGTCCTGAACGTCGCCTCCGTAGGCATCATCATGACCTGGGCAACGATCGTCCTCTGCCAGATCCAGCTCAAACGCTGGGCCGACAAAGGCTGGCTCGAACGCCCCTCCTTCCGCATGATCGGCGCCCCCTACACCGGCTACCTGTCCCTGCTCTTCCTGGCGGGCGTACTGGTGATGGTCTTCATCGACTCCCCCCTCACCATGCTCGTCACCGCCATCGCCTCGGTCCTGATGGTCGTCGGCTGGTACGCCTGCCGCACCCGCATCCGCGAAATCGCCGAAACCCGCGAAGGCTACACCGGCCTCTCCCCCGTCATCGCCAACCCGCCGGCGGCCGCCTTCAAGAAGTAAACCACCGTCCTTAACGTCCGACGGCGGCACGCAGGTTCTGAAGCTCCAGAAACCTGCGTGCCGCCGTCGCGGTTTAACGCTTGCCGCTTATAGCGGCTGGCGGACCGATTACTTCGCGGGATTCACTACCATCGCCGATCCGCCGCCGCGCCTTGCCGGCTCGGCCGCGGCAACCACCAGTCCGTCATCCAGGAACTCAATGGCCGTGACGGCGCCGATTTCTGCAGCCGAGGTTCCGGGGGTGCCCGCTGCCACAAGCTTGTGCTTGTACGTCGACGTCAGGACGGGCCCGTACGTATCGATGAATGCCTGTTCAGCCACGACATTTTCCGTGTTCCGCTGGGTGGCGCGGGGAGCAGCCAGGGCCTCGGGGATGGCCATCCCCAGGTCAATGCGGTTGATGAGCGTCTGCAGGACGGTGGTGATGATGGTGGAGCCGCCCGGCGAGCCGAGTGCCAGGAAAGGTTCGCCCTCTTTCAGGACGATGGTGGGCGACATGGACGAGCGCGGCCGCTTGCCCGGCTGGATCCGGTTGGGATCCGATTCGCTGTACACCACCGAGAAGTCCGTAAGCTCGTTGTTGAGGATGAACCCGCGGCCCGGAACCACGATGCCGGACCCGCCGGTCTGCTCAATGGTGAGGGTGTACTCCACCACGTTGCCCCACTTGTCTGAAACTGTGAGGTTGGTGGTGGAGATGTTCTCTGTGTCCTTCTCATCAGCGAGCGCTGCCGGCTTCACCGGGCACACGCCGTCGTACGACGTGACGTCTCCGGCGGTCTTCAGCGGCTTGACGGCCGCCTCCAGCGGATTGATCTCGCAGGCCCGTTCCTTGCCGAACACCGGGTCCAGGAGCGCCTTCGTGGGAACGTCCACAAACGCGGGATCGCCCACGTACTTGGCGCGGTCCGCGAAGGCAAGCGCGCTGGCTTCGAGGTAGTGGTGCAGCACCTTGGGCTCGTCAGCCTTCAGGGATGGAAGATCGAACACCTCCAGGATGTTCAGCGCCTCACCCACCGTGGTTCCACCACTGCTGGACGGGGCCATCCCATAGACGTCGTAGCCGCGGTAATTCACATGGGTGGGCTCCTGGTCCAGCGCCTCGTAGTCCTTGAGGTCCTTGGTGGTCATGACCCCCGCCGGGCCGGGCAGGGTGGAGCCGGGAACCATCGGCGGGTTCTGGACTGTCTCCGCGATCTCCTTCGCAAGTGGACCTTTATAGAAGGCCTTCATGCCCTTCTTAGCCAGGAGCTGGTAGGTGTCGGCGAGGCCGGGGTTCTTGAAGATTGTCCCCACGGCCGGTGCGTTGCCACCTGGCAGGAAGAGCTCACTAGTGGATGTAAAGGGCTGGAACCGGTCCATGTTGTCCAGCGTCTGCTGCTGGAATGTGGCATCTACAACAAAGCCCCTGCTGGCGACCTCGATGGCCGGCTCAAGGGCCTCCTCCAGGCTGACGCTCCCCCAGCGCTCCAGTGCGCGCTCCCACGTGGCAGGCGTGCCGGGAACGCCCACCGACATGCCGCTCGTGGCCTGCTTGCGGAACGGGTACGCCGCACCCGTGGCAGGGTCAATAAATGCATCCTGGGGCATGGCGGCCGGGGCTGTCTCGCGGCCGTCGATGGTGCTGACTTTGCCGCTGTCGGCGTCGTAGTAGACAAAGTAGCCGCCGCCGCCGATACCGGCACTGTACGGCTCCGTAACTCCCAGGGTGGCTGCTGCCGCGACGGCGGCGTCCACGGCGTTGCCGCCCTCGCGGAGGACTTCGATGGCCGCCGCCGAGGCTTCGGGGTCCACGGTGCTGACGGCACCGCCGTACCCGGTGGCGACGGGTTGTTTTTGGGTTTGCCGCTCATCAGCGGAAGCGGCGGGGCTCATGATGGCACCTGTGGTCACGCTCATGGCCAACGCTGCGGTTACGGCAGCGAGCCGGCGTCCCAGATATGGCATGGTTGCTCCTGAATGGGTGGGGTGAGGTGGCTCACACGCTACTCCTCGGGCATGACACTCTCAACGGTGCCGCCTACCCTGGCTGGCTCGGTAGCATGAAAGCCATTGGGCAGCAGGACCATCAGCGCCGGCCCGCCTCCGGGCCGGGGAAGACGAGGTACTCCATGTCAGGATCGACGCTCGCCATTGTCGGTGCGGGGAGCGTCGGGACCTCCCTGGCGTACGCCGCCCTCATCCGCGGGTCAGCCGGCAACGTCGCCCTGTTCGACGTCAACGCTGCCAAAGCCGAAGCCGAAGTCTTGGACCTCGCCCACGGCACCCAGTTCGCTGCGGCCGCTGCGTCCGTGACCGGCGGCGGTGACATCGCGGTGACAGAGGGTGCGGACGTCGTCGTCATTACCGCCGGGGCCAAGCAGGCGCCGGGGCAGACGCGCCTGGACCTGGCCGGAACCAACGTCCGGATCCTGGAAGACCTCATGGCGCCGCTGCTCGAGCGCTCCCCGGACGCCGTCTTCGTCCTGGTCACCAATCCCTGCGACGTGCTCACGGTGGCAGCGCAGAAGATCTCCGGCCTCCCAGCGGGACGCATCCTTTCTTCAGGCACCGTCCTGGACACCTCCCGGCTGCGGTGGCTGCTGGCACGCCGTGCCGGCGTGGCCGTGGCCAGCGTCCACGCCAGCATTATTGGCGAGCACGGGGATACGGAGTTCCCGGCCTGGTCCACCGCCACCATCGGGCCCATCCCCGTCCGCGACTGGAAGGTGGACGGCGAGCGCGTCTTCACTCCCGACTACCTTGCCGAAACGGCACGCGAAGTGACGCAGGCGGCCTACAAGGTCATCGCCGGAAAGGGCGCAACCAACTACGCCATCGGCCTCTCCGGCGCACGCATCGTGGAAGCGGTCCTACGGGACGAGAAAGCGGTGCTGCCGGTTTCCACGGTCCTGGCCGGACAGCACGGAATCTCAGGGGTGGCGCTCTCGCTGCCGAGCATTGTGGGACGCGGCGGCGTCCACACCGTCCTCGAGATGCCCATGGACGACGGCGAAGTGGTGGCCCTGCAGCACTCCGCGGATACCTTGCGCAACGCGCTGGACACCCTGGGAGTCTGACCGGCCTGCTCTCACTCCCTGTCCTCCAGGGGACCTTCGTGTCACAGGCATTCCATTCGTCAACGCGGCCTCTTGACGGCCCAAAGGCATAGGTCTAGCCTCGGCCACATCCTGCTGTTCAACGATGACCAAGTTAAGGAGCACAGCCAGCATGCCCGAGTTCATGGATGTCCACCACAATATGGTCGGAATCACCAAGGAAGCCCTCCTGGAGGCCCATAACGCCGACCTTGCCATTCAAGGCGACGAGAACGTTGACTTCAAATCGGCTTGGGCCGATCCTGAGTCAGGCTTGGTCTACTGCCTGTCAGAGGCCCCCTCAGCGGACGCTGTGCGGCGTATCCATGAGCGGGCGGGCCACCCCGCGGACGAGGTCCATCCCGTTCCGATCAAGGTCTGACCACTGACCCGTAGACCGTAATGTAATGCAACGCTCCCGCAACCCTTCGTCGCGGGCTGATCGCTTATGCTCGGCAGAGTGCTTTACCTTGCTGCCATATGCACTTCAGCGATGCAGTTCAACGACGAACCACCCGGGAGACACGGTATGACCAACTGGCGCATCAGGGATTTCCATTCGGCAGACCTCGACGGCATCCTGCACCTGTGGGAGACCCTCAAGGCGAACAACGTGGAACCCGTCTATGCCCTCTCCGAGGTGCTGGCATCCTGCGAAAAGGACCACGCCGTGGTGGCGGTTCAGGGTGAGCAGGTGGTGGGCGCCGCCGTCGGACGGGCCGCCCACGACCAGGGATGGATTGTCTTCCTGGCAACGCTGCCCGAGTACCGCGGCCGGGGCATCGGCACTTCCCTCCTCGCCGCCGTCGAAAACCGGATGGCACCGCACGGCCTGAACAAGCTCTCGGCCCTCATGCCGGAATCCGAAACCCGGGTGGAGGCGTTCCTCAGCCGCGGCTTCGCGTTGAAGAAGAACCTGCGCTACTTCGAGCGCACCATTCCCGTCCAGCGGCAGGAGCTCGGCGCGCTGGGCCAGCTCGGCGGGCGCGTGCTGGCGCGGGACCTGTGGGAAAACGTGGCGGGCATGCGCAAGGAGAAGGAACTGCTGGAACGCCGTCTGGTCCTTCCCCTGGCCGAGGCGGACCTCGCCGATGAGTTCGGCGTAGTGCCGCCGCGCGCCGTCGTCCTCTTCGGCCCGCCGGGCACGGGCAAGACCACCTTCGCCAAAGCCATCGCCTCACGCCTGGAATGGCCCTTCGTGGAGGTCTTCCCCTCCCGGCTCGCGGCCGACCCTCAAGGACTCGCCGGGGCACTGCGCCAAACCTTCCTCGAAATCGCGGAGCTGGAACACGCGGTGGTGTTCATCGACGAGGTGGAAGAGATCGCCGCCCAGCGCTCCGGCGAGCCGCCGTCACCCCTGCAGGGCGTCACCAACGAGCTCCTCAAGATCATCCCGGCTTTCCGCGAACAGCCCGGCCGGCTGCTGGTGTGCGCCACCAACTTCATCCGCGCCCTGGATTCCGCCTTCCTGCGGCACGGCCGGTTCGACTATGTCATCCCCATCGGGCTGCCGGACCGGCAGGCCCGCGAAGCCATGTGGCAGCGCTTCATCCCCGCCCCCGTGGTGGACATCGTGAACGTGGAGTTGCTCGTGGACAAGACCGAGGGCTTCTCCCCCGCGGATATCGAGTATGCGGCCCGCAGCGCGTCCCAGCGTGCGCTGGAAAAATCTGTTTACGGCAAGGACAGCGACGGCGGGCTGGCTTCCGGCGGCACGGCCTCTGTCCGCGAGGCGGTGCGGAAGGGGCCCTCCACCCAGGATTACCTCGACTCCATCGCGGACACCCGGACCACCGTCAGCGCCGAAGTGCACCAGGACTTCCTGGAGGACATCGACGCTTTGGGGCGCGTGTAGCTTTTATTTATGTCCTCCAACCCCTTCCGCCATGCCATGGCGCGCATGGGCGGCCGTGACCCGCATGAGAAGCACCGCGCCGCTACCCCGCTTGAGCTCTTCTTCGACCTGACGTTTGTGATCGCGTTCGGTGTGGCGGGCAGCCAGTTTGCCCACGAAATAGCGGCAGCCCACGTTGTCCCCGGCCTGCTGGGGTTCTCCTTCGCAATGTTCGCCGTGATCTGGGCGTGGATCAACTTCACTTGGTTCGCCAGCGCCTACGACACCGATGACTGGATCTTCCGGGTGGTCACCATGGTCCAGATCGTGGGTGTCCTGATCCTCGCCATGGGCATTGAGCCCATGTTCCATTCGCTGGTGGAGGGCGACCACGTGGACAACGCCGTGATGGTGGGCGGCTACGTGATCATGCGGCTGGCCCTGGTTTCGCAGTGGCTCCGGGCCGCACGCCAGGATCCTGCCCGCCGTGAGACGTGCCTGCGGTACGCCAGGTACCTGGCCCTGGTGCAGCTCGGGTGGATCGCAGTGCTTTTCATCGAGGCGGACGTTTTGACCACGTTGCTCATGATCGTCCCGCTGGTTGCGCTGGAAATGGCCGCGCCCTTCGCGGCCGAGCGCAGGACCAGGACCCCTTGGCACGCACACCACATTGCCGAACGGTACGGGCTGCTGGCCATCATTGCCTTGGGCGAATGCCTGATCGGCGCCATTGAAACCCTTCGGGCCATCGTGGCAAACCACGGCTGGAGTGTTGATGCGGCGCTGGTGGGCTTCGGCGGCACGGCCCTGGCATTTGCCATGTGGTGGATCTACTTCATGCTGCCGGCCGGACGCGCCCTGCACCTGCGCCGGCACCGGTCGTTCCTCTTCGGCTACGGCCACATCCCCATTTTCGCCGCCATCGCAGCCACCGGCGCCGGCCTCCACGTGGCCGCCTACTATATCGACCACGAGGCCCGGATCAGCGCCGCCGCGGCCGTGGCCAGCATCGCCATTCCGGTGGCACTGTTCAAGGGCTCCATAACATGGCTGTACAGCGTCATGGTGGGCGCAGACCGCACCGTTATCACCGTGGCCGGCGGCGTGCTGGCAGCAATGGCTGCTGCCGTCGGCCTGGCCGCGGCGGGCGCGTCAGTCCCCGCCTGCCTCTTCGTGATTGTGCTGGCGCTCGGCGCCTCTATTGTGATCGATGAACGCCGGGGCTCAGAACGGCTGCACCTCGCCCTTCAGAAGCTGGAAGCAGGAACTACCGCTCCCCGGAGGACATAGCGCCAGGAGCCTCCCCTTCGTCCGCGTCCGCCTGCCGGGCAGCCCCGGCGGCGGCAGCCGGCTCCTCATAGGACAGGTTCTCGTAGTCCGTGGTGTCTTCCTCATCCAACTGGTCATCGAATTCCGCCAGCAGCCACGGATTCACCCGGGCCAGGATCTTCCGCACCTCGTCAACCTCGACGGCGGCATAGAGTACAGGGCGGGCGTCACGGTATTTGGTGACCGGCGGCTTGTCCGGCCACTTCTCGGCCAGCGCCTGGACGCGCTCAGGCAGCGAGTTGTGCGCGTTATCCGCAATCTTGACCAAGGCGGCGTCATGGTCCTCGGCGATCTCGCGGATAACGGCCTGGTAGTCGTCCGGGGTGCTGTGCAGGCGGTTGGTGACCCGTTCAATGATCTGCACGGCCCGCTCGGAGACGCCCATGTCCAGGAGGGCCTGCCGGGTCATTGGGGTGTCCTCGGCAATGTCGTGGAGATAGCCTGCAATGCGGATGTCGTCGTCAAAGTCAGCTAGGGCGTCTCCCACCGCGAGTACATGGTCCTTGTAGGGCCGCTTCAGTTTGTCCTTCTGGCGGTTGTGCGCCACCTCGGCCAGCACCTTGGCTGTCTCCGGCGTGAAACTGCTGGCGGGCGGTTGTTCCGTGGGTTCTGGCATGACTCCAGCCTACGGGCCGGACCACACCCAAGGCTCCCTTGGCAGGGCATCCGGATCAAACGATGCAAGCGCCCTGGGCAGCGGACCCGGAGGCAGGCCAAGGGACTCGAGCAGCCGGTCCCGCACTGCGGCCGCATCCACTCCCAGCGCTGACAGGTCGGCAAGCGTAACCGCACCGTCGCGCTTTGCCAGCCTGGCGCCGTCGTTATTCACCACCAGCGGCACATGGGCATATTCCGGAGAAGGAATATCCAGCAGCGAGGCCAGGTACGCCTGGCGGGGGGTGGAGGGCAGGAGGTCGTCGCCGCGGACCACTTGGTCGATGCCCTGCTCGGCATCGTCAACCACCACGGCAAGGTTGTAGGCGGTCACTCCGTCATTGCGGCGCAGCACGAAGTCATCCACGATTCCGGTGAATTCCCCGTGCAGCCCATCGTGTACGCGGTACTCCGCAACATCGGCGCGGAGCCGGATGGCCGCAGGACGGATGGAGCGCTTGAATTCCCGCTCTGCCGGGCCGAGGTTCCGGCACGTCCCCGGGTACGCACCCTGGGGCGCGTGCGGAGCGGACGGGGCCTCCTGGATTTCCCTGCGGGTGCAGAAGCACTCGTAGGTGAGGCCGGCATCCTGCAGCCTGGAGATCGCCGCGGCGTAAAGGGGCCCGCGGTCCGTCTGGTGGACGATGCCGCCGTCCCACGTCACGCCGACGGCGGTGAGGTCGCGCAGCTGCACCGCCTCCGCACCCGCCCGCGCCCGGTCCAGGTCCTCCACCCGGAGGAGGAACTTCCGGCCGGTGGAGCGGGCAAACAGCCACGCAAGGACGGCCGTCCGGAGGTTCCCTACATGCAGCTCGCCGGATGGGCTGGGGGCAAAGCGGCCGGCTGGGGTCATGGCTCAACACTATGCGGGAGGCTGGGTGGCGGGGACAACACAAGAGCCCCTCAGCTACCGATGACTTCGGGAATCCGACGCCGGTAGCTCAGGGGCTCTTGCCGTGTTTGCAGAGTGACCATGGTGTGAACAAGAGTCAATCAAGGGCAGCCTCCTTGCGGGAAACGATGTTCCGCCGTCCGGGTGGTGTGCCGGGAAGCGGTAGCCTGCGAGCATCAGCGGTAGCTTCTGCCTTGTTGCCATCATTTCAACAGAGAGCCTACAGTTGGGGCAACCAGCAGGACTTTGATTGATCAGTTTGACCGGTCCTCAAGGCTCCGATCGACAGGAAGTGGTCAGATTGCAGGAATTGGACCCCACCGACAAGCGGATCCTGAACGCGCTTGACGAAGATCCGCGCGTTCCCATCATGGTGCTCGCCCAGCGGCTTGGGCTGGCCCGCGGAACGGTGCAGTCGCGGCTGGAGCGAATGACGGCGTCGGGGGCCCTGCGACCCAACAGCAGCAGGGTGGTTCCCGGAGCGCTGGGGCGCGGGGTGGCGGCGGCAGTCAGCGCCGAACTGGACCAGAGCCACCTCAACGAGGCCATTGCCGCCCTCCGGGAAATCCCGGAAGTCCTGGAGTGCCACGCACCCGCCGGCGACACCGACCTCCTCATCCGCGTGGTGGCCACCAGCCCGGACGACCTCTACCGCGTGTCCGAGGAAATCAGGCTCTGCCCCGGTATTGTGCGCACCTCCACCAGCATGTTCCTTCGCGAGGTCATCCCCTACCGCACCACCGGGCTGCTCAGGGAGTAGCAGCAGTCCGGCGCGCTACACCGGGGGTCCTGCATTGGACTTCAGGTTCTTCATCACCAGGGTGGAGGTCAGGCGCTCGACGCCGGGCAGGGACGTAAGCTCGGCGTCGTAGAAGCGCTGGTACGCGGGCAGGTCCTCGGCAATGACTTTGAGCAGGTAATCAGGCGAGCCGAAGAGGCGCTGGGCCTCCACGATGTTGGCGTTTTCCGCCACGCGGTTCTCGAAAATCGCCATGGTGGCCTGGTCCACCTGGCGCAGCGTGACAAAAACGATCGCTTCAAACCCCAGCCCCACGGCGGCAGGATCGATGTCCGCTTTGTAGCCCCGGATGACGCCCGATTTTTCCAGGTCCCGGAGCCGCCGGTGGCATGGCGCCACAGTCAAGCCCACCTTGGTGGCGAGCGCGGTGGCCGTCATCCTGCCGTCCTCTTTGAGGTAACGCAAGATATTCCTGTCAACATGGTCAATCACGCAAGAATCTTACATTCTGTGGGCTTCTGCGGGCGAAAAAGGACAGCACTTCCGGAGCCGAAGTATCTAGGGTTTCTTCTGTCGGACCTCGTGGCAGGAGAAAGAATGAACCCGGAGCTGTTTTTGGCCTTTGTGCTGGTGGCGGCCGCCTTGGCCTGCACGCCCGGGGTGGACTGGGCGTACTCCATCGCGGCGGGGCTCCGGCAACGCAGCTTTGTCCCCGCGGTGGCAGGGTTGTGCGGCGGATACGTCCTCCACACGATCCTGCTGGTGGCGGGATTGGCCGCCGTCCTGACGGGAGCACCCGGGGTGCTGGGCTGGATAACCCTGGCCGGCGCCGGCTACCTGATGTGGCTGGGCATCAGCACGCTGCGCTCCTGGCGCGGGGCGAGTTTCACGGCCAGGCCGGGCAGCGACGGCCAGACGCGGCTCCGCACCTTCCTGCAGGGTATGGGCACCAGCGGCATCAACCCCAAGGGCCTGCTTTTCTATGTGGCGCTCGTCCCCCAGTTCGTGAGCGCAGAGGCGCCGCTGCCCGTACCGGTGCAGTCCGGCCTGCTGGGCATGACCTTCGTGCTGCTCGCGGGACTCGTGTACACCGCCGTCGCGTTGCTGTCCCGCACCCTGCTGCAAAGCCGGCCGGGCGCCGCCCGCGCAGTGACGCTCGCCAGCGGGGTGATCATGGTGGCACTGGGCGTGGTGCTGCTCGGGGAACAGCTGCTGCCGGTGCTCGCCGGCGTAGCCGCCGGCTAGGCCGAGCTAATCGTCGCTGAGCCTTTTCCAGTCCTGTTCCCAGATCCGGCGCATCTCTTCGTCCTTGCGGATGGGCACGGGGGCGGCGATCTCATTCTGCGGCACCGGGTCCTCGCGGCGCCGCCCCCAGTCGCGCGGGTTGAGCGAGCGCCTGCTGGAATCCAGCACGAGCAGCGCGCGGTCTGTCAGGGCGTCGTTGCGCAGCACCATGTGGGTCTTGCGCCGGCGAAGCACCTCGGCGATCGCCTGGTGGGCGGCCTCCAGCCTGCCCTCCCTGCGCAGGGCGCGGGCCCGGACCAGCAGCAACGCCGCCGAGAGGTCGTCCGCGTTCAGGAGGCCTTCGGTCCAGTCGATCACCGTACGGCTGCGGCCCAGGCTCAGCGCCAGCGAGCAGCGCGCCAGGGCCATGGGGAGCGACGGCGGCAGTCCGGCCAGCGCGTCCAGCGCGGCTTCGGTGCGGCCCGTCTCGCGCAGTGAATGGGCGAGTGCCAGGAACACCGACTCCTCGCTGAAGAGGACCGGCACCTCCACGCGTTCGGCGAGTTCGATCCGGGTGACAATCCGCGTCAGGTACGTGGACGAGTAGCGGTTGGCGTCGTCGTCGTTCCTGGTGGTCAGCCCGCGCTGCAGCAGTTCCGACGCCCGGAGATAGCCGCCGTGCTTGTAGACGAGGAGGCCGGACATCAGGTAGCAGAGCCCGGCCCAGCCAGGATAGGCACGCCCCAGGGTGATCAGCCGTTCCGGCTCCCGGCTGGTGAAAATGGCCTCGTGGACTGCCTTGGCGGGCTTGGGCAGCATCCGCTTAAGCCGGGGGATCTCCCCGTCCACGGAGAGCAGGGCCGGGTGGCGTCCACCCAGCACACCGCTGAGGATGTCGCCCACTCCCCCGGCAAGGTCATGGACCGGCGTGCGCAGCTGCGGCTGCCCGAAGGGGGTGAGGTCCCGGCTGTCCCAGTAGATCGGTGCAGTATCCCCGGCGGTCATCTTTCCATGCTAACCGGAGGTTCCCTGTGCGGCGGCCGCCGGTGCCTAGGCCCGTTCCATGAACCATTCAGTGAAGGAAGCAGCGCGGCCGGCTCCGTCGAACCGGATGATCCAGAGGTTGTCGTAGCTGGGGCGGTCGCCCGAATAGACGGTGACGCCCTGCACGAAGGCGGTGTTGCCGTCGGCGCCCAGCAGCTCCCAGCTGAACGTCCAGTCGCCCTGTTCGTCCCGGGCGGCGAGCCAGCCTTCCACAATGCCGTCCCGGCCGAGCCACGGGTCCGGATCGCCCGGCCGCGTTTCATACCGCGCATCTTCCGTGAAAAGTGCACGGATGTCCTCGGGCCGGTTGCTGGTCCAGGCGGCCTGGTACTTGTCCATCCAGCCCTGCACGTGCCCGCGCGCTGATGTTGGTTCAGTCATGGTGCCGTTCTACGCCCTGCGGTTCCGGCCCGCAAGCACTCAGCCGCTGGCGGCAGCGATCCACACGCCGACCACCCAGGTGCTGCCCGCCAGGCAGGCCAGGCCGAACTCGGCGAGCATGCCCAGTCCCGTGGCCTTCAGGGCGGCCCAGCTGGAGGTTGTTGCGGAGCCGATGTTCCGGGTGCGAAGGAATTCGCTGAGCAGGAGTCCGGCGGCGAAGCCCACGAAGAGTCCCACCACGGGGATGATGAACATTCCCGCCACGCCGGCCACCAGCGCGGCCACGATGCTTCGGCTGGGGATGGCGTGCTCCTTCAGTTTCCTGCCGGTAAGGACAGCACTGGCAGCCATGCCCGCCACCACGAACATCATGGCAATCGCGAACACCACCCAGCCCGCGGTGCCGGCGCCGCCCCAGATTGCCCACGCCAGCAGGCTTGCGCCAATCAGGATGCTGCCTGGAAGCACCGGGACGACCGTCCCCGCCACGCCTACGAGGATCGCCAGGCCGCACAGGATGGTCACGACAGTTTCGGAGGTCATGGACTCCAGTCTATGGTTGGCGCCCTGTTAACCCCCGACGGCGGTGCCTCCCGCGCAGGGGAGGCACCGCCGTCGTACATTCCACTAAGGGTAGGTCCGCCAGGGAAAGGCTGCTTACTCCGCTTCCACTGCAGCAGCGACGGCGGCCGTGACCGCCGGGGCAACGCGCGGGTCCAGCGGGCTGGGGACGATGTAGTCGGCCGACAGGTCCTCCGCCGCGAGCTCGGCGATGGCGTACGCCGCGGCCAGCTTCATGGCGGGGGTGATGCGCCGGGCGCCGGCATCCAGGGCGCCACGGAAGATGCCCGGGAAGGCCAGGACGTTGTTGATCTGGTTGGGAAAGTCGCTGCGGCCGGTGGCCACAACGGCGGCGTACTTGGCTGCCACCTCGGGCAGGACCTCGGGGTCCGGGTTGGAGAGCGCGAAGACGATGGCGTCCTGGTTCATGAGCTTCAGGTGTTCCTCGTCCAGCTTGGAGGAGGAGACGCCGATGAAGACGTCCGCGCCGGCGAGGGCCTCGGCCGGGCCGCCTTCCACCCCGCGGGGGTTGCTGCGGGCCGCGATGTCAGCCTTCTTGCTGGCTGTGTCCGCCGCGAGGTCCGCGCGGCCGCTGTTGATGACGCCCCGGGAATCCAGCAGGACGACGTCGGTGATGCCGGCAGCGAGCAGGATTTCGGCGACGGCGATGCCGGCTGCCCCTGCGCCGGAGACCACAACCTGCAGGCCCTCCAGGGCGCGGCCGGTGACCTTGGCGGCATTGGTGAGGGCTGCAAGGGCAACGACGGCGGTGCCGTGCTGGTCGTCATGCATGACCGGGCAGTCCAGGGCCTCGATGAGCTTTTCCTCAAGCTCGAAGCAGCGGGGTGCGGAGACGTCCTCGAGGTTCACCGCACCGAAACTGGGGCGCAGGCGCACGAGGGTCTCCACGATTTCATCCACATCGGTGGTGTTGAGCACCAGCGGGATGGAGTCCAGGTCGCCGAACGTCTTGAACAGGGCGGACTTGCCCTCCATGACGGGCAGGGAAGCGCTGGCTCCGATGTTGCCCAGGCCAAGGACGGCGGTGCCGTCACTGACCACCACCACCAGGCGCTGGGCCCAGGTGAGGGTGCGGGCGAGTTCGGGCCTGGCGTGGATGGCGCGGCTGACCTCAGCCACTCCCGGAGTGTAGGCGATGGAAAGATCGCGTTTGCTGGACAGCGGAACGGTGCTCGCAATGGAGAGCTTGCCGCCCTGGTGGGCGTCGAAGATCTCGGCTTCGCTCAGCGCGGTGGCTGCGGAATTGTCAGTGGCTGCAAGTGCGTCAATGGACACGTCGTTGTCTCCTGGTGCTGGCCGTGGGCGCACGGCACGTGGGGCTCAAGTCCGGGATGGCTCGAGGCAGTGGCGATGGTGCGGCAGGAAACCCAAGGGGTGGCGGGTCCGTAGGAGCTTGGGGGATGGTCCCTGCTGCTCCGTTTGAACCATGGTAGGCGGCACAAGGGGGCCGCCATTTCGATTTGACGCGGCCCAAACCGTGCCACAACGTTTTAGCAAGGCATCTTGTGATGTACGCCACGCCAATATGGCTGATTTAATGGCGGATTGGTCTAGACCTGTTACGCGCTCTGGTGGAGTGTGTAGCGTGGCTCGCCGGTTCCGGAAAGGCGTGTGCAGGCTTTCTTGAGGTCTTCCTCAGCCTCGAAGAGGGACAGCCGCCGGTTTCTCACGGACTGGACCAGACCAGTGACTGTCAGCAGCAGCACCCGGGCCGCCGTGGCATCACCGCACGCCGCGGTCAGTGCTTTCTCCCCTAAGGCATCGATCTCACGGAGGAGCCCGGTGGTGTCCCGGTCCGGGAGGTAGACGCCGCGGGTCAGGCACTGCTCCACTGCCGGCTGCATGACACGCATGTGGAAGATCTCCATCACCAGCCCGGCGAGCGCCCGGCCGCGGAAACGGGCCGCAGTGGTGCGGGCCGGCCCTTGGAGTTCCTCCAGCTGGTGGCGGTACAGGGCGAGCATCAGGTGGGTGGGGGAAGGGAAATAGCGGTAAAGCGTGCCGAGCGGGACATCGGCCTTGGCTGCCACCTCAGGAAGGTCAACCGAGTCCAGGCCCTTGCGCGCGAAGCCTCCTGCAGCTTCCAGGATCTTGGCGTAGCGGAACCGCTGGCGGGGCGCGGAGGGCCTGGGGGCCATGGGCGGATGGTCTGGAAGAATCTCGGGCATCAGCATTCCGGGGTTGTGTTCCTATGGTGCGGTCCTCCCCATGCCGGACCGCCTGCAATCCGGTTCAACTATACGGCACACCACTGTGGCCTAATTAGTCAGGTGCCTTACTTCCGGCCCTTCTGAACGTCAGCGGACGCTCTTGATTTTCACCACAAAAACCGCCCCGAGCAGGCCGATGACGGCAGCGGTGACGAACAGGGAGCGATAACCGCCCCCGTACGCCACAGCCATAAACGCCAGGAACGGGGCCACCACCTGGGGCAGGGAATTGGCCACGTTGATGATGCCCATGTCCTTTCCCCGGTCCACGGCAAAGGGGAGGACCTGGGTCAGCAGTGCGAAGTCCACCGCCAGGTACGCCCCGAAGCCAATGCCCAGGACTGCCGCGCCGGCCAGGGCTCCGGGCCACACCGGGAAGAAAGCCATGATGGCGCCCGCCATGGCGATGGTGATGGAAGAACCGATGACGAAGGGCTTGCGCCGGCCCACCCTGTCACTCCAGGGGCCGGCCACCACCGCGGTGACCATCACCATCACCGCATAGATGCCGGTGAGGACCAGCACTCCCGCCGCCGGGTCCTCGTGCCTGATGATGTCGCGAAGGAAGAAGAGCAGGTAGACAATGGTCAGCTGGTTGCCCACGTTCACCAGGAAGCGTGTCAGCCAGGCCCAGGCGAAGTCCGGGTAGGCCCGGGGGCTGACCCAGAAGCCTCGGACGAATTCTCCCGGCCGGAACGCCGGGAGCTTGCCTTTGGGCAGCGCAGGATCGTTCCGGTGGAAGAGGTAGGGCAGCACCGACACGAGAAGGGCTGCAGCGCAGAGCCAATAGCCCACCATGAAGTTTCCGGACACCGCGGCGCCGAACACGGCGCCGGCAAGGATCCCCAGGGTCTGGCCCATGGCGGCCAGGCCGCCGACTCCGCCGCGCTGCTTGACCGGCACCCGGTCCGGGACGGCCGCCGTGATGGCAGCGTACGCGGCGTTGGCACCGAGCTGGACGAGGCACCAGAAGAGCACCATGAGCGCCACGGTGGCTGCCCCGGACATCGCAAGGAGGGCGGCGGCTGCCAGCACGGCACCGGCCAACACCCACGGGGCACGGCGGCCATAGCGGGAGGTGGTGCGGTCGGAGAGGGCACCGAAAAGCGGATTTGCCACCAGCGAGACCGCAGCGCCGCACGCCGTCACGAGGGAAAGGATCGCTTCCTTGGCGGGTGCGTCGATGCTGATCGCCTGCTGTCCAATGAAGACATTGATAGGCCCAAAGAAGGCGGCGTTAATGCCCACGTTCACAAGCACCAGCCCGGTGACCCACCGCGCGGTGACCTTTCGCGTCGGCTCGGCGAGCGCCGCCGTCGGCTCCTCGGGTCCCGCGGCACCGCGTCCAAGTGGCGCGGGAGTGTTGGACAGGCTCATGATGTGTTTCCCCCCGGACGGCTGGTTGGCGACGGAGTCAGACTATCGTGGGCGTAACTGTGCGGCGGTGCCGTACGCCGGAACGGCGCCACCAGCGTCACCGAGGATCAAGGAGAGAACCACATGAACGCAGCGCCCACGCCCGCGGAGGGCACCGCTGTCAATACCGCAGACCTCTACGACGAACGCGGCGATGAACTGGCATCGATATCGTTGCAGTTCCAGTCCCTGGGCGGCCGCTCGCACTTCAGCGGCCGGGCGCGGACCATCCGCTGCTTCCAGGACAACGCTCTGGTGAAATCAACCTTGGCCGCGCCGGGTAACGGCAGCGTGCTGGTGGTGGATGGCGGCGGCTCGCTGGCCACGGCCCTGATGGGGGACATGATCGCCGAAAGCGCCGTGGCAAACGGCTGGGCCGGCGTCGTCATTAACGGCGCAATCCGGGACCGGGAAGCCATCGCCCAACTGGATCTCGGCGTGAAGGCCTTGGGCAGCAACCCGCGCAAGAGCGCCAAGGACGGCGCCGGCGAAGTTGATGTGGATGTGGAGATCGGCGACGTGACCATCCGAACGGGAGCCATGATCTGGTGCGACCCTGACGGCATCCTGGTGGAACGGTAGCTTCCGCGGCATCGGGGCCGAAATTTTTTGGCTGCCGGGTCTTCCCCATCCTGGGCACGGCCATCCTCACCGCTGCCGCCAGTGTCAGGGACTCTCCCTCGGCGTGGACACCGGGCCGTGGTCTCCCGGCGTGATCGCGGACCTGATGCGGACCGCCATGGCGAGCCCGGACCCCGCCGTCGTCGTCTTCTGTGTTGGAGGGCGACAGTCCGAAAGTGGAACCGCGGGCGGTGACGTGCCACACTGTGTAGCGCGTGTGCGCCGGCCGTCCCGGCCGGTACCGCAGCCGACGACGTCCGCACCGCATCCACCAAACCCCCAGACCAAGGGAGAACCATGCCCACTGCACAGGAGCAGACAACCGCCCGGATACCGCAGCGGGTGATCTGGCTGGCGCTCGCGGGGGCGGTGGGCGGATTCCTGTTCGGCTTCGATTCGTCGGTGGTCAACGGCGCGGTAGATGCCATGAAGGACGAGTTCGCACTGTCCGAGGCCGTGACCGGCTTCGCGGTGGCCATCGCGCTGCTGGGATGCGCTGCCGGCGCGTTCCTTGCGGGCAAGGTGGCGGACCACTACGGGCGCATTCCCGCCATGAAGCTTGGTGCTCTGCTCTTCCTGGTCAGCGCGCTGGGCACCGGCTTTGCCTTCGGCGTCTGGGACCTGATCTTCTGGCGCCTGGTGGGCGGGCTCGGAATCGGCCTGGCTTCGGTGATCGCCCCCGCCTACATCTCGGAGATCTCGCCGCGGCACGTAAGGGGCCGGCTGGCCTCGCTGCAGCAGCTGGCCATCACCACGGGTATCTTCGCAGCCCTGCTGTCCGATGCGCTCCTGGCCACCAGCGCCGGCGGCGCCGACCAGCCCTACTGGCTGGGGATCGAGGCCTGGCGCTGGATGTTCCTGGCCGCAGCCCTGCCCGCCGTGGTGTACGGCTGGGTGGCGTTCACTCTTCCCGAGTCGCCGCGCTTCCTGGTGTTCCTGGGCAAGGAGGATGAAGCGCGTGCGGTCTTTGACTCGATTGCTCCGGCAGAGGACACTGACCGGCACATCCGCGAGATCCAGGACGCCATCGAGGAGGACAAGCTGGCGGGCCAGAAGGGCTCCCTGCGCGGCCGGACCTTTGGCCTGCAGGCAGTGGTATGGGTGGGCATCGTCCTATCCGTTTTGCAGCAGTTCGTGGGCATCAACGTGATTTTCTACTACTCCACCACCCTGTGGAAGGCGGTGGGCTTCCAGGAGAAGGACTCCCTGGCCATCTCGGTGGCCACGTCCGTCACCAACATCCTGGTCACCCTGGTGGCCATTGCCCTGGTGGACCGCATCGGCCGCCGGCCCATCCTGCTGGCAGGCTCCGTGGGCATGGCCGTGTCGCTGGGCGCCATGGCCCTTGCCTTCTCCACCGCCGTGGGCTCTGGTTCGGAGATTTCCCTGCCCGGTGTGTGGGGTCCGGTGGCCCTGGTGGCTGCGAATGTTTTTGTGGTGAGCTTCGGCGCGTCCTGGGGACCGCTGGTGTGGGTGCTCCTGGGCGAAATATTCCCCTCCCGGATCCGTGCCCGCGCCCTTGGCCTGGCTGCGGCCGCGCAGTGGGTGGCGAACTTCGTGATCACGCTGAGCTTCCCGGTAATGGCCGCCGGCTCGCTGCCGCTGACCTATGCCATGTACGCGCTGTTCGCCGCGGCGTCGTTCTTCTTTGTCATGTTCAAGGTGCCTGAGACCAACGGCATGTCCCTGGAGCAGGCGGAGACCCTGTTCGTGGCCAAGGGCTCCACCCGCGCCTAAAGCGGCCCTCTCCCCGACGCTCTCTCACTTAATGTCGCCCACCCACCGACGCTCTCTCAGTTAATGTCGCCCACCGACCGACGTCAGAGCGGTGGGTGGTCAGCTGCATCAGCGTGCAGCCGCGGCGCCGGGATTCATCGATGGCCCACCGCACCATCAGGTTCCCGAGCCCTTTGCCACGGAGGCTCGCGGCCACCCGCACGCCCTCGATCTGCGAGCGCCAGCCGTCCTGCCGCGACATACGCGGGAGGAAACGGGGCAGGCACCTGGGTTGCGCATCACCGGACCAGCATTCCACCGCCAGAGACATCACAGCGCACGACGCCGGCACTCGGGTGGGTGCCGGCGTCGTGATTGCAGGAGGGTTGCGGGAAAACCCGCATTATCTGCGAGAGGGTTGGGGAAAAGGCCGCAGGAAGTGCGAGAGGGTTCAGGCCGGGGCCTTGGCCGCCTCTGCCTGCCGCTCTTCCACCAGGGTTGCCACGGCGTTGAACAGTGGATGGTCCGGTTCCAGGCCGGTAATGCGGGCGGTAGCGTCCGCCGGGCTGGAGGAGGCCAGGATGCCGGCCAGTTCCGTGGCCTCGGCGTCGGCGGGATCGTTGAACCGCAGCGCTGCGGCGATGGCGCCCAGGAGCGCCTCCGGCACAATGCCGCGTTCCGCGAGTTCGGCGGCGGGACCGATGAACCGTTCGTGCCGGCTTAGCTTCCGCAGCGGGGCACGGCCCACCCGGTGGACGGTGTCCGGCAGGTAGGGGTTGGAGAACCGGACCAGGATTTTCTGGACGTAGGCTTCCTGCTCGTCGTTGCTGAAACCGTGCTTGCTCACCAGGAGCTGCTTGGTTTCCTCCAGCACCGCCCGGACATCCTCGGCCACGTCCTGGTCGGCCATGGCCTCGGAGATCTTCGCCAGGCCCGCCTCGAACCCGAAGTAGGCGGCCGACGCGTGGCCGGTATTGACAGTGAACAGCTTCCGCTCGATGTACGGCGAGAGGTCATCCACAAAGGTGGCCCCAGGGATGACCGGTGCGGAATCACCGAAGGCAGTGCGGTCGATGACCCATTCGTAAAAGGTCTCCACCGTGACGTCCAGGCCCTGCCCTGGTTCCTGGTTGGGCACAATCCGGTCCACCGCGGTGTTCGCAAACACGGCTTTCCCGTCCAGCGCCCCGGCGGCTGCCCCCGGCTGGGAGGCAACCTCCTTGGCGAGGATGTCCGTGGCGTTGATAGCGTTCTCGCACGCCATCACCTCCAGCGGCGGAAGACCGGGGCCCCTTGCCACGATGCCCCGGGCAATGACGGGCGCCACGAACTTCAGGATGTGCGGGCCCACCGCGGTGGTGACGATATCCGCCGTCGCGATTTCCGCGACGAGCTCCGCTTCCTGCGTGGTGGAGTTCAGCGCCCGGAAATTGGTGACTGTCCGCACGGCAGGGTTCTCCCCCACCTCGTGGACCGCGTAGCTGTCCGCTGCAGCGAGCTGGCTGATGAGGTCCTCGGCAACGTCCGCGAACACCACCTCATAGCCGGCGTCGTGCAGGAGCAGCCCGACAAAACCGCGGCCGATGTTTCCGGCCCCGAAATGTACAGCCTTCACTATGCGTTGACCTTTCCGAAGAGCTCCAGGACTTCCTCCACCGAGGTGGCCGCCTCAAGCCGGGCAACCTGTTCCTTGTTGGTGAAGACCTTCGCGATGGCGGACAGGATGTGCAGGTGTTCGTTGTTGACTCCTGCGACGCCCACGACGAACTTGACCTGCTTGCCGTTCCAGTCGATCCCCTCCGGGTACCGGATCACGGAAACCGCGGACTTGCGGATGTGGTCCTTGGCGGCGTTGGTGCCATGCGGGATGGCCAGGAAGCTGCCCATGTAGGTGGACACGGACTGCTCCCGCTCGTGCATGGCCGCGATGTAGCCCTCGTCCACCGCACCGCGGTCCAGCAGGAGCCGGCCGGCTTCGTCGATCGCGGCGTCGCGCGTGGTGGCCGATCCGTTAAGCACAACGCTCTCGCGGGCCAGGATCTCGTGCGTGCCGGCACCGGGGGCGGCATCCACCGGAGCCTCGGCTGCTTGGGCACTGCTTGCCTGCCCGCCCTCGGTGTTGCTCTTCCGCACCAGTTCCACGATCTCGTCGTAGCGGGGGCTGCTCATGAAGTTGTCCACCGAGTAGTGGACGGCACTGGACGTGGCCGGCTTGGCCCGTTCCGTCAGGTCCTGGTGGGTGATCACCACGTCGTAGTCGTCGCGAAGGTTGGCGATGGCCGCGTTGGTGACCTTGACGTCCGGGAACCCGGCCGCCTTGATCTTGTTCCGCAGCACCGAGGCGCCCATGGCACTCGAGCCCATGCCGGCGTCGCACGCGAACACGATGTTGCGCACCGGCCCGGCCAGGACGGCCACGCCGCCCGCGCCGGCAGCCGCGCCGGCACCGGCCAGGCTGGAGGCAACGGAGCTCTTCTTGCCCTTCATCTGCTCCATCTTTGCGGTGGCGTCATTGAGGTCCACTTCGTCGCTGTGCTTGGTGGTCTTCATGATGATGGAGGCCACCAGGAAGGAGGCCGTCGTGGCCAGCAGGACCGCGAGGATCACCCCGAGATAGCTGTCGCGGGAGGTCTGGGCGAGCACCGCAAAAATGGAACCGGGGGCGGCTGGCGCCACCAGCCCCGAACCTGTGATGGCAAGGGTGGCCACACCGGTCATGCCGCCGGCGATCGCAGCAAGGATCAGCAGCGGCCGCATCAGCACATACGGGAAGTAGATCTCGTGGATGCCGCCGAGGAAGTGGATGATCGCGGCACCGGGAGCCGAAGCTTTGGCGGCTCCCCGGCCGAAGAACATGTAGGCGAGCAGGATGCCCAGGCCGGGGCCGGGGTTGGCTTCAAGCAGGAACAGGATGGACTTGCCCTGCTCCAGTGACTGCTGGACGCCCAGCGGAGTGAGCACGCCATGGTTGATGGCGTTGTTGAGGAACAGCACCTTGGCCGGCTCGATGAAGATGCTGGTCAGGGGCAGCAGGCCGTTGTCCACCAGGAACTGGACCACGTTGCCGGCACCCGCGCTGAACGCAGAAACCACCGGAGCGATGGCATAGAAGCCAAGCATGGCCAGCAGGGCGCCCCAGATGCCCGCGGAGAAGTTGTTGACCAGCATCTCGAAGCCGGGGCGGATCTTGCCCTCCCAGAGGGAGTCGATCTTCTTCATGGTCCAGCCGCCCAGCGGGCCCATGATCATGGCACCGATGAACATCGGGATGCCGGCACCCACAATCACGCCCATTGTGCCGATGGCGCCCACCACGCCGCCGCGGACGTCATAGACCATCCGGCCGCCGGTATAGGCAATCAGGAGGGGCAGCAGGTAGGTGATCATCGGCCCGACGAGGCCAACGTTCGGCTTTCCGTCCGTCTCCCCGAAGCCACCCAGTTGGGGAACAGGCACCCAGCCCTTCTGGATGAAGAGTGCCGTGATGATGCCCCAGGCGATGAAGGCGCCGATGTTGGGCATGATCATGCCGGACAGGAACGTCCCGAACTTTTGGACGTGCACGCGCGCGCTGGTGCGGGGTTTTGCAACTGTCTCTGTTGCCATGTGATTTCCTAACCGTCATTCCTGCTGCTCCGCAGGATGGTCCGATGTTTAAGAGCTTGTGGAGATGCGGTGGAGCCATTCGAGGAAAAGCTTGAGCTCCGAGCTTGAAAGCTGGTCAGAGTGCGATGCCTGAAGTGCGGCGTTCAGGGCGATCGCTGCCACTACTACCGAGGATCTCCCGGCATCTCCCGGGGCCGGGCCGCTGGCGGGCTCGGCTGACACCGCAAAGATCATGGCGTCCCGGGTCATGGTGGACAGTTCGAGGTTCCGCTCGGAGGCGGGCTCCGCAATCAGCATCAGCGTCACGCCCACGTTGGCCGCCAGGATGGACCTGGCCGCTTCCCTGGGCTGGACGTTCAGCTGGCCCGCCGCCGCTGCCTTGTTCAGCATCTCCTCCATGAGCGCCTCGGCGTCTGCGACGATCGCCGGGCGGCTTTCCGGGCGGATGTTGCCGAACATCACCAGGTACAGTTCCGGTTGATTCAGCCCGAACTGCACATGGTTGTCCCACATTCTCCGAATATCCTCGAGCGGCTGTCCGGAGGGGGCGAAATCCCTCTCGCCCGCTACGTAGTCTTCAAACCCTGCGGCGACGACGGCGTCAAACAGACCTTCCTTGTCACCGAAGTGGTGGTACAGCGTGGGAGCTGTGACCCCCGCCAGCTGCGTGATCTGGCGGGTGGAGACGGGAGCGCCCGCCGAGTTCGCCAGCAGCTCCGCGGCAGCACGGAGCAGTCGCATTTTGGGGGGAAGCTGGCCATCCAAACTCATAACCGCTACCCTAGCACCTATAGCATTGCTATATGAACTGAATCACATACAATTTTTTTCAGGCACGTTTCCCGCCTCCGGACGTAGCAGTCCGGGCGGACCGGCATGGCGCCGGCGGTATCGGCGGGCCTGGCAACCGGCAGAGAATGAGGACCTTCA
Source organism: Arthrobacter sp. PGP41 (assembly GCF_002953935.1). NCBI lineage: Bacteria > Bacillati > Actinomycetota > Actinomycetes > Micrococcales > Micrococcaceae > Arthrobacter > Arthrobacter sp. PGP41. Next base: position 4,126,139 of record NZ_CP026514.1, read on the forward strand.
GTGCAGAACTTCCCAGGAGTAGGCGTCAGCCCAGGCCGCGTCATCGGCACCATCCGGCAGATGCCCAAACCCATCAGCGAACCTCCCGCCAGCGAGCAGCTGGCGGCGGGGACCACCGCGGAGGAAGCAACCGCAGCCCTGAAGGCGGCCTCCCAGGCCGTGCACGATGAACTGAAGGACCGCGCCGCCCACGCCATCGGTGATGGAAAGGCCGTCCTGGAGGCAACTGCGCTGATGGCCAAGGACACCATGCTCATCAAGGGTGCCGCCAAGCTGGTGGCCCGCGGCACGTCCGCCGAGCGCGCCATCTGGGAGTCCGGCTCCTCGGTCTCCGAAATGCTCCACAACCTGGGCGGCTACATGGCGGAACGCGCCACTGACGTCCTTGATGTCCGTGCCCGGATTGTCGCTGAGCTGCGTGGAGTGCCCGCACCCGGCATCCCGGCATCCAGCACACCGTTCGTCCTGGTGGCCGAGGACCTGGCGCCGGCGGACACCGCTACCCTGGACCCCAACAAGGTCCTCGCGCTCGTCACCGCCGGCGGCGGCCCGCAGTCCCACACGGCCATCATCGCCCGGTCCCTCGGCCTCCCCGCCGTTGTTGCCGCCGTGGGCGTGGATGAGCTCCCCGACGGCACCGAAGTCTACGTGGACGGCGCCGCCGGCAACATCACCTCCGAACCTGACGAATCCCTGCGCGCGGCAGCGGAAGCGTGGGCAGCCACGGCTTCCCTGCTGGCCGAGTTCAACGGCACGGGCGCGACGGCGGACGGCCACCTGGTGCCGCTGCTCGCCAACGTGGGCGGCGGCAAGGATGCCGAGGCGGCAGCCAAGCTGGGCGCCCAGGGCGTAGGCCTCTTCCGCACCGAGTTCTGCTTCCTGGAACGTGACACCGAACCCAGCGTTGAAGAGCAGGCCGCGGCCTACAAGAGCGTTTTTGACGCTTTCCCGGGAAAGAAAGTGGTCCTGCGCACGCTTGACGCCGGGGCCGACAAGCCGCTCCCGTTCCTGACCGACTCCACCGAGCCGAATCCTGCCCTGGGTGTCCGCGGCTACCGCACGGACTTCACCACCCCCGGCGTCCTGGACCGGCAGCTGGAGGCAATCGCCCTGGCGGAGAAGCAGTCCCAAGCGGACGTCTGGGTCATGGCCCCCATGATTTCGACGGCGGAAGAGGCTGCCCGGTTTGCCTCCATGTGCGCGGACGCCGGCATCAAGACCCCCGGCGTGATGGTGGAGGTCCCGTCCGCCGCCCTGACCGCCGAAGCCATCCTTCGGGAAGTTGCCTTCGCCAGCCTCGGCACCAATGACCTCACCCAGTACGCCATGGCCGCAGACCGCCAGCTCGGCCCGCTCGCCAACCTCAACACGCCCTGGCAGCCGGCCGTCCTGCGCCTCGTTGGCCTGACAGTCGAAGGGTCCCGCGCGGAAGGAAACAACAAACCCGTGGGCGTGTGCGGTGAGGCGGCGGCCGACCCTGCCCTCGCCGTCGTCCTTACCGGCCTGGGCGTAAGCACCCTGTCCATGACGGCCCGCTCGCTTGCTGCCGTGGCGGCGGTGCTGAAAACCGTCACACTCGAGGAAGCCCAGCAGCTGGCGAAACTTGCCTTGTCCGCTCCAAGCGCCACGGAAGCGCGGGCATGGGTCCGGGAGAAGCTGCCGGTCCTGGAAGAACTCGGCCTCTAGGGACACCGTCCGGCCCGTGCCGCCCTATGCGGTCACGCCGAAACCATCCAGTGCACGAACCCAGCCACTGATGGCCCGGGCCGCCCTTCCAGGGGCAGTGTGCTGCAGAACGTGGCCCTGGCCCGGGATTTCAGCCACTGTGCCCTGCTGCGCAATGGCCGCGAGGCGTTCGCACCAGGGGCGGCGCGCAATGGGATCCTTGGCGCCGCGAAGGACCAGGCAGGGTTGGCTGATGCCGGCCAGCCTTTCCTCCATGGGGTATGCCATCATGACCGGCAGTTCGGTGAGGTACCAGCGCGGCCCGGCCCTGAAGTAGTCGCTGAACACGACGGCGTTCGATGTCAGGCTCTCCCTTAACAGTGCGTCGCGGGTGAGGGCCAGCGCCTGCCTGGTGACAGTCTTCCTGGGGGAATCCACCACCGGCCCCATCAGGACGGCACCGGCCACCCGGCCGGGTTTCCGGAGCGCCAGTTCCACCGCGAACTGCGCGCCCATGGAATGCCCCACAACCACATAGCTGGAAACGCCGGAGTCGGCCAGGACAGCGCCCACGAACTCCGCAAAATCATCGATCTGGAGCTGGCGGGGCGGCCTTGACGCCTTGCCGAAGCCCGGGAGGTCGAATGTATAGACATCCGCTTCCCTGGCCAGCTCGAGATGCAGCCGGGCCAGGTACCGGTGGGAAACTCCGATGCCGTGCAGCAGGACGTAGGCAGGCCGGTTAGGGGCTCCCGCGGGAAGGACTGAGGCGTAAAGCCTGCCCCGAAGCCCGCCCGCTTCCACATCCCGGCCGCCGCTAAGTTCCATTTGCCGAGCATACCGCCCGGGCGGGGTGGCCGCCGGTAGGCTGGGTGCATGGCACTGATAGCTCCGCGGATCACTGGCGCCCTCCCGTCGGAGGATGCTGAGAAGCTGGGCCGGGCGCTTGCGGGCAGCGACGACATCACCGTCTTCGTGGATGGCACGGTCCATCGGCTGCCGCCACTGGCGAGGGACGCCGTCGTCGATCTCCTGCACCGCTTCAGCCGCGGCGAAGCGGTGACCGTCAGCAGCGTGGAGGACATGCTCACCACGTCCAAGGCAGCCGAGCTGGCGGGCATTTCCCACACGTACCTGCGCAACATGACGGACCGCGGGGAGATCCCGGTGGAGTACCGCGGCACCCACCGGCGGATTCCGCGGGCCGCCATAACGGCCTGGTTGGAGAAGCAGAAGAAGGCCGAACAACCTGACGAAGCGAAGGAACCAGGGAACAGCGCCTAGGTTCTGCACGCCTCAGATGCGTGGCCGGCCCGCCCAGCGGCGCATCTTTAGCGCGGCATGGAGCTCCAGGCGGGGCATCCCTTTGAGCGGATCAACGCCGAGCAGCTGGCGAATCCGGCCCAGCCTGTTGTAGATGCTGCTGCGATGCAGGTGGAGCTTGGTGGCCACGTCCTGGACCGAGCCGTCGTTGTCGTACAGGAGTTCCAGGACCGGAAGCAGCTCCCCGTTGCGGTCGTGGTCCTCAAGCATGCGGAAGTAGACCGAAGCCGAGTCAGCCCAGGCACTCGCGCCTCCGCCAGCGGACGCGAGCAGCTGGTAGACGCCCGTGGCCCTGCAGTCCACGAGTTCCCCGAGCTGCGGATCCACGGCGGCAGCCTGGGCCGCCAGCTTGGATTGGCGGTACGCCGCGGCGAGCCCGCGCGGCCGGCCAAAGCCCTCGCTGATGCCCAAAATGATGCGCTGCACCGGACGGCCGGAACGCTTGGCAAGCTCCAGCTGGTAGTGGACCAGCACCTGGGCGTGGTTGGCCCGGCCGGACAATTCGCGGAACAGCACAACGGAATGGGTGTCCGTGCCGGCGCTGAACAGGGCGGAGTCGACGCCGATGGTCGCCTGGAGCGCGGCAGAGCGGTGGATGAGGGTGGAGGCGATGGGGTCGGATCCGCCGGCCCAGCCATCGGCGTCGAGCACTGTCACCACCTGCCAGGGACCGCGGCCCTGGATTTCCTTCCAGCCTGCAATGGCGGCCACGGCGTTGGGCTCGCCGGAGCAGGCGGCCAGGAACTCCCGTTCACGCCCCCGCCGGAATTCGGACTCGGCCGTGTTCGAATCGAGCAGGAGCCCTGACAACGTTTCAAGCTCGTGGTTGACGGCCGGCAACTGGGTGAGGATCGCGGTCGGATTCTCATCGGCGGAGTCCTGCTGCACCCACAGGTACCCCACCCGGAAGCCGCGCACCATCAGCGGAACGCACACCCGGCCCAGCATGCCCAGGTCCTGGTTGGCCGGCACCACCACCGGACGGACGGCGGTGGCAATGCCGTGCGAGAGCTGCCAGGCGCTGACGTCGGCCGGCACTTTCTTGCTCAGCAGGAAGTTCACCCGCACCCGGTCCGCGTGGGACTGGTTGGAGCTGTAGGCCAGCAGCACCCCGTCCAGATCCTCCAGTGACAGGCCACGGCCCAACTTCTGCGCCACCTGTTCAACCAGCTGTTCCACACCCTGCTGCTGCATGGGCCAACATTACTGCCTGGGCGGCTTCCGGGACGAACGGACACGAGGCGACACCTGCCGCCCTGCGGCTCGACAAATGTCCAGCACGAACCGGCAAAAACCCCGGAATGACGCGGTTCGTTTTCGGGCCGCCGCTCGCTTTCATGTCAGCTGGCTCACAACCGGATTTATCGTTGATACACGAAATCCTTCCGCACTTTCCGGCGTACCAAGCCGAGAACCTGGAGCCCACGATGATCATCGGCGTCCCTAAAGAAATCAAGAACAACGAGTTCCGGGTGGCCATCACCGCCGCCGGTGTCCACGAGTTCCGCAGCAACGGCCACACCGTCCTGGTGGAGCGCGGCGCGGGGCTGGGCTCCGGCATCACCGACGAGGAATACTCCATCGCCGGCGCCGAAATCGTCAATGAAGCCGACGACGTGTGGGCCCGCGCCGACATGGTCATGAAGGTCAAGGAGCCCATCAAGGCCGAGTACCACCGCTTCCGCAAGGGCCTGATCCTTTTCACCTACCTCCACCTGGCCGCCGAGCCCGAACTCACCCGCGAGCTCATCAACTCCGGCGTCACCGCCATCGCCTACGAAACCGTCCAGGAAGGCCGCACCCTTCCGTTGCTCGCCCCCATGTCAGAGGTTGCGGGCCGGCTTTCCGTGCAGGTGGGCGCCGCGTCCCTGATGGCACCCGCCGGCGGAAAGGGCGTGCTGCTCGGCGGCGTTCCCGGCGTCCGGCCCGCCAAGGTAGTTGTCCTGGGCGCGGGCGTTGCCGGCACGAACGCCGCAGCCATGGCACTGGGCCTGGGCGCCGACGTCACCATCATGGACATCAACATCAACCGGCTGCGCGAACTGGACGCCCAGTACCAGGGCCGGCTCAAGACCGTGGCATCCAACAAGTACGAGATCGAGAAGTCCGTGGTGGACGCCGACCTGGTGATCGGCTCCGTCCTGATCCCCGGCGCCAAAGCCCCCAAGCTCGTCACCAATGACCTCGTGGCCCGCATGAAGCCCGGCTCAGTCCTGGTGGACATCGCCGTGGACCAGGGCGGCTGCTTCGAGGACACACACCCCACCACGCACCAGGAACCCACCTACAAGGTGCACAACACCATCTTCTACTGCGTAGCCAACATGCCCGGCGCCGTACCCAACACCTCCACCTACGCGCTGACCAACGTCACCCTGCGCTACGCGGTGTCCCTCGCCAACCTGGGCGTCAAGGCAGCCTTCGACCGCGACCCCGCCCTGGCCGCAGGCCTGAACATCGCCGCCGGCCACGTGGCACACCACTCCGTGTCCGAGGCACACAACCTGCCGCTCGTCGCCGACTGGCACGAACTGGTTTCGGCTTAAGTAGTCCATCGATTGCTCCGTACGCGTCGTTTTGAACCCCCTGAACGACACTTACGGAGCAATCGATGCTTAATGCGCGAGCTTTCGTGCTTCTTCTATTAGTTTGAGTGCCTCGACGGCCTCTTCCGGCTTGACCGGGAGGGGCTTGGGGGACGTCGCTCCGCCGTCGAGGATTTTGTCCGCGAGGATACGGTAGAACTCGGGGTAGGCGCCGCGTTCGGTGGGCAGGGCGTCGAGGTGGCCATCGCGGCCCAGCAGTCCTGCCCATTCCGGCGCCTCCTCCCCGTATTCGGCGTCCAACGGGCTGCCTCCCGCTGCGATGTACGGCTCCTGCGGGTCCACGCCTTTCTTCGTGAATCCGCCAACGGAACCCAGCACCCGGAACCGCGGTCCCTGCTGGGCGCACATCATGTTCATGGTCAGGTGGCTCAAAACACCGGATTCGTGCCGAAGTACCAGGAACACGTCGTCGTCCGCCCTCTCGTCCGACCTGCGTGCCTTCAACTCTGCGTGGACCACGGAGGCCGGGCCAAAGAGCTGGAGCGCCTGGTCGATCAGGTGGCTGCCCAGATCGAACAGCGTACCGCCGCCCTCCGCCGCGGTGGCGCGCGCCTTCCAGGCCTTCGCGATGGCCGGGGACCACCGCTCGAAGCGGGACTCGAACCGCGTGACCTTGCCCAGCGCGTCAGCGGACAGGAGTTTTTGCACCGTCAGGAAGTCGCCGTCCCACCGCCGGTTCTGGAATACCGTCAGGAGCCGCCCCAGCTCCTCGGCCAGCGTGGTCAACTCCTGGCCTTGTCCACTCGTCACGGCGAACGGCTTGTCCACCACTACATCCACGCCTGCCTCCAGGGCCGCCTTGGCCAAGGGATAGTGGGTAGCCGGCGGTGTTCCCAGGACCACGAGGTCCACCTCATCCGCGCGGGCAAGGACCGCCTGGCCATCCGGTACTGTCCGCACCCCCGGATACCGGGCGGTGGCCGCGGCGTCCCTGCCGGGGTTGGAGGTGGCGATGAGATCCAGCGAATAGCGGGGGTCCGCCGCTATCAGGGGGGCGTGGAACACGCTTCCGGAAAGCCCGAACCCCACGACGGCGGTACGGATGGTGCGCTGTGAAGCTTGGTCCCCGGTCATGGTCCTACGCTACTCCCGCCAGGCTTGGTTGCGCGGCGCCGAAATGGGGGCGTTAGGTGAGAGAGCGTTCCAAGGAAACCCACGTTAAGTGAGAGAGCGTTCCAAGGAAACCCACGTTAAGTGAGAGAGCGTTGAGGGGCCGGGCAGACGGCGAAGGCCGGCACCCATGTCCCCAGGGAGTGCCGGCCTTCGCTATAGAGCGGGCAGCGCTACTTCTTTTCCCAGCCGAGGGTGGTCCAGTCCGGAACCTGCGAAAGGCTCTGGAACAGGGACGGGCCGTAGTTGGCCAGGCCGGTGCGGACGAAGGAGATCTGCGGGCCGTTCATGACCACGCCCATGGAGTAGTACTTCGCCATGTGCTCCTTCTCCACGTCCATGGCCGCCTTGTTGCGCTTGGCGTTGTCCTCGATGGACGCCAGGTCCGCGATCTTCTTGTCCAGCTCGGCGTCGCCCAGCTGGTTTTCGTTGGTCTTGGAGTCGTAGTACTGCTTGACGGCGGACGTGGCGTCCGCGCCAACCGTGTAACCGGAAACGCTCATGTCGAACTCACGGGCACCCAGGACCTTGCCGAAGTCGGCAGAAGCGCGCTGGTCGATGCCAACATCCATGCCGCCGGCCTGGAGCTGCTTCTGCAGTGTCTGGGTGAAGGCGAGGGTGGTGGGGTCGTCACCGAAGTTGCTGATCTTGAAGGCGGCGGGCTTGCCGTCCTTCTCCATGATGCCGTTGGCGTTCGCCTTGTAGCCGGCGTCGGTCAGGACCTTCTTGGCGGCATCCGGACCGGTTTCCTTCACGGGGTAGTTGTCCTGGTAGTACTCGGAGAAAGGCAGCAGCATCATGGAGCCGGAGCTGGGCTCTTCCCAGTTCAGGCCGTTGAAGCGGACCTTGCGGAGGGCTTCGCGGTCGACGGCGGCGAAGATCGCCTTGCGGACAGCCACATCGGTGATGCGCTGGGCGTTGAGGTTCATGCCGCCGGCAAACAGGCGCTGCCCGCGGCGGACCTCGGAGTCCTTGGTGCCGTCAAGCTGCTTGTAGAGCGAGATGGTGTTGGCGGACATGGCGTCGATCTCGCCGTTCTTGAAGGCAGCGATCTGGGCACTGGTCTCAAGCTGGCGGAACACCACGTTCTCCAGGACCGGCTTGTTGCCCCACCACTTCTCGTTGGGAACCAGGGTGACGGTCTTGGCTGCGGTGTCGTACTGGTCCAGCTTGAACGGGCCGGCCATCCACTCCGGGTGCAGTTCGCCGTTGAAGCCCTCGTTGAAGACTTCGGGGCTGTTCACGGCGGGATGGATCAGGCCGAAGAACAGGTCCTCCAGCGGGTACACCGGCTGGCTGGTCTTGACGATGATTTCCTTGTCGCTGCTGCCGGCCTCGACGGACTCAACAAACTCGTACGATCCCGAGGAGACGATGTCGTAGCCGGCATCCGGGCTCTTGAGGATGTTCCAGGTGTTCTGGAAGGCCTTGATGTCGATGGGGGTGCCGTCGTTGTAGGTGGCCTTCTCGTTCACCTTGATGGTGATGGTTTGCTTGCCGTCCTTGACTTCGTTCTTGACGTCCTCGCAGAAGTCCTTGTTGGGGGTCGCCTTGCCCTCGAAGTCGACTTTCCAGCAGCCGCCGATGCCGCCGCTGTTCACGGCCACCGGGTTCATCGGAATCTGCAGCGCGGAGTTGTCCGCACTGTTGCCGTTGTTGGAGAATCCGTTGAAATCCGGGCCGATGTTGCCCAGCGGAAGCGTGACCTTGCCGCCCTGTTCAAGATCGGCTGCCGGCTTCTCATTGATGCTGATGAGCTTGGAGAGGTCGCTGCCTGCCTCCTGGCCCTTGGCCGTTTCCGGCCCGGTGGACCCGCCACCGCCGCCGCAGGCCGTCAGCGCCAGAGCTGCGGCAATGGCCGCCGCTCCGCCGATCCTGTTCAGATTCCTCATGGTGTTCCCTTCGTTGTTGCGAGTGGTGGTGCTGGTGATGGGTCGGTAAAAAACCTAGGGTGCGTGGTGGTCCGCCGCGTCATGGACCACCAGCATGTCCTCGTCCAGCTCCCCGTCGGGAAAGAAGCAGGCGAAGCGTTGGTCCAGTGCAGGCAGCGGGTGCGCCGCCAGGGCCTGGGCCGCCGGCGACGGCGGTACGGGCTCCAGAGGTGGTTCAAGAGTCAGGCACTTTTCCTGCTTCGCCGCCGGCAGCGCTGCGAAAACGGGGCAGCGGGTGGCGAAGTTGCAGCCTTTGGGGGCGTCCAGCGGCGAGGGCAGGTCCCCCCGGAGGATGATGCGTTCCCGCGTGCGTTCCAGCTGCGGGTCCGGGACCGGAATAGCCGAGAGCAGGGCTCGGGTGTAGGGGTGGCGGGGATTGTCGAACACACGGTCCACCTCGCCGATCTCCACGATCTTTCCCAGGTACATCACGGCCACCCGGCTGGAAATGTGCCGGACCACGGAGAGGTCGTGGGCCACCAGAAGGTAGCTGAGGCCCAGTTCAGCGCGGAGCTTGTCGAGGAGGTTGATGACGCCGGCCTGGACGGAGACATCAAGGGCGGAGACGGGCTCGTCCAGGACAACGAGCTTCGGGTTCACGGCCAGGGCGCGGGCTATGCCGATCCGCTGGCGCTGGCCGCCGGAGAACTGGTTGGGAAAGCGGTTAACATGGTCCGGCTGCAGGCCCACCAGCTTCATGAGCTCCATGATGCGCTTCTTGATGGCCTGCCGGTCCATACCCGCGTTCTGGAGCGGCTCGGCGAGCACTTCGTAGACCGTGAAGCGCGGATCCAGTGCACCGGTGGGGTCCTGGAACACCATCTGGAGTTCACGGCGCATGGCGCTCTTGGCCCGGGCATCCGCGGCCTGCTTGTTGCTGATGCCGCCAATCACCACCTCGCCGTCCTGGTCCTTGTGGAATTCCATGATTTCCAGCAGCGTGGTGGTCTTGCCCGAGCCGGACTCCCCCACGATGGAGAAGCACTCCCCTTCGCGGATATCGAAGCTCAGACCGTCCACTGCCTTGATGGTGCCGATCCGTCTCTTGAGCAGCGCGCCCCGGGTCAGCGGGAAGTGTTTGCGCACATCCTTGAGCTGCAGGACCGTTGAGCGCTCCTCCCGCGGGATGGCGTCGAAACGTGAGACGGGCACGGGCGGGGCGGCGAAGACATCGCGGACATCAACGTCACCGCCAAGGGACTCCGATTTGATGCAGGCAGCGCTGTGGTACGCGCTGCCCGGTACCGGGAGGAGCGCCGGCTCGCCATCGAGGCAGGCGTCCGCGGCGAGCGGGCAGCGGGGCGCGAACGAGCAGCCGGTGGGTGTGTGGACCAGGTTGGGCGGCATGCCCTCAATGGGGACCAGCGACGCCTTTTCCGCGACATCAACGCGTGGGACGGCGCCGAGCAGGCCCATGGTGTACGGCATCCGCGGGTTGTAGTAGAGGTCATCCACTGCCCCCGTCTCCACCGGCTTGCCGGCATACATCACCATGATGTCATCGGCCATGCCGGCCACCACGCCGAGGTCGTGCGTGATCATCACGACGGCGGCACCTGTTTCCTCCTGCGCGGTATGCAGGACCTCCAGCACCTGGGCCTGGATGGTCACGTCCAGGGCCGTCGTCGGCTCATCCGCGATGAGCACCCGAGGGTTGTTGGCGATGGCGATGGCGATCATCACCCGCTGGCGCATGCCGCCGGAGAACTCGTGCGGGAAGGCCCTGAGCCGCTCCTTGGGGCTGGGGATGCCCACCATGGCAAGAAGTTCGACGGCGCGGGCCTCCTTCGCCTGCTTGCTCATGGCGGGGTTGTGGATGGTCAGCGCCTCGATGATCTGCGTGCCCACCGTGTAGACCGGCGTCAGGGAAGACAGCGGATCCTGGAAGACCATGGCCAGCTCATTGCCGCGGTACCCGCACATGGCTTTGTCGCTAAGGCCCAGCAGCTCCTTGCCCTTGAGCCGGACGGAGCCGGTGACCTCCGCCGTTGTGGGGAGGAGGCCCATGATGGCAAGGGATGTGACCGACTTGCCGGAGCCGGACTCACCCACGATGCCCAGCGTCCTTCCGGGCATCAGGTCGAAGTCCACTCCCCGGACGGCATGCACTACACCGTTTTCAGTGTTGAAGCGGACGTTCAGGTCCCGGACGGACAGGATTGCGTCCGTGGGTGCGTGCAGGCCCGCGACGTGCAGCCGCTCTACAGCTGACTGGGGCTGTCCAACCGGCCCGGCGGCAGTTTCGCTGCTCATGAGGCATTCCCCTTTACGCGGGTTTTCGGGGCGGTGCGTTTCCTGGCGCTGCCGGATGAACTTGAGCTGGGGTCGAAGGCATCCCGCAGGCCGTCGTTCATCATTGCCAGGGACCCGGTAAGGAGGAACATGACGGTCAACGGCACCCAAAACATCCAGGGGAAGGTCTGCACCTGGGACGTGGCGCCGCCGATCAGCACGCCGAGGCTCACATCCGGAACTTTGATGCCGATGCCGATGAAGGAGAAGGCAACTTCCGCGAGGATGGCACCGGTAACGCCGCGGGTGATGTCCAGGACCAGCAGCGACCCGATGTTGGGGACCAGGTGCCGCCACACGATCCTGCGTGCCGGGACGCCCATGTACTGGGCTGCCTTGACGAAGTCGCGCTGCATCAGTGACATGGACATGGACCGGATCAGCCTTGCCGTGCCCATCCAGCTGAAGACGAGCAGCACGATGATGAGCAGCAGCCACGACGGCAGGTCCCGCCTGAGCCCCTCACCTCCGCCGCTGGTGGCCACCGCCACTACCAGGAGGGCCGGCATCATGATGAGCGCTTCCAGGATGAAGAGCATCACCTTGTCCACCTTGCCGCCGAAGTAGGCCATGGTGCACCCGTAGACGGCGGCGACGAGCACCGAAACAAGCCCCACAATCAGGCCGATCAGGATGGAAATCCGCGTGCCCTCCACGGTCATCGCGTAGAGGTCGATGCCCGCCTGTGAGGTGCCCAGGTAGTGCTCGGCCGACGGCGGCATGCCGATGTTGAAGGGGTCGATCGTTTCCTTGTCCCAGGGGGTGAAGTATCCGCCCACGAAGGAAAAGAGGGTCAGGGCAAGGAAGATGGCAAGGCCCGCCACAGCCGTCTTGTTCCGCATGAACCGGCGGAAGATGATGGTGTTCTTGCCAATGACGACGTCGGCGTTCTCCAGGTGCGCGTCCTGGGCGACTGCGGCCGGATCAACCGCATTGAGGTTGGTCACGGCTACTGCACCCGCACTCTCGGGTCGACAAGGGTGGTGGCGAAATCCGCCAGTATGGCTCCGAGGGCGAAAATGACCGAACCGTACGCCAGGGTGGCGGTGGCGGCATTCACGTCCTGGAGCGAGATGGCGTCGATGCTCCACGAACCCACGCCTGGCCACGCGAAGATCTTTTCAGCGAAGAAGCCGCCTGCAAAGATGGCCGGGATTGTGAAGGCAATGCTTTGGGCCACCGGAATGAAGGAGACCCGCAGTGCATGCCGTGAGATCGCCTGGTTGCGGGTAAGCCCCTTGGCGCGGGCTGTCCGGACGAAGTCCGCGTTGACGTTGTCCAGGAGGTATTGGCGCTGGGCGATCTGGTAGGACCCCCAGCCCACCAACGTGATGGCCACCGTGGGAACCGCGTAGTGCGCCAGCATGTCGACGAACTGGGTCCAGCCAGGCTCTATGCCAGGGGTGGAGATGCCGGTGACGAAGAAGATGCGCTCGCCCACGGTTTCGTTGATATTGATGGCGCCCAGCTGCACCAGGAAGTAGGCAATCGGGGCGGGAACGATGTAGGCAAGGTAGCTGTACGACGTGATGGCCCGGTCCTGGAACTTGTACTGGCGCGCGGCCGAGTAGACTCCCAGGGCCACGCCGATCACCAGGGTGAGGATGATGGAGGCCAGGAAGAGTCGCGTGGAGATCCAGACACGGTCCCCGAACTCGGCGTTGATGAAGGCGCCGTTGGGGCTCCGGCCCCAGTCCCAGCGGGTCACGATCGCGGTGAGCCATTCGACGTACCGTTCCCACGGGCTGAGATCGGGATCGAGGCCCTTCAGCCGCATGGAGTTTGCCACCTGCTCCGGGGTTGGGCGGGGAATCCGTTCCTGTTCAAGCAGCGCGGGCTTCAGGGAGCTGACCGCCAGGAAATATCCGGCCGAGGTGGTCAGGAAGATCATGAAGATGTACGTGATGCCGCGCTTGGCGAGGTACCTGAACATGGGGCGTTATTTCCGTTTCGCCGCCACGGGCCGGGGGAAGGAGCACAGCGGTATCCACTGGCGCGCCGGGGTGTTGGGCCTGTCAACAATCACGTGCTGGATCCTTCCGTCATCCCCGGCTAAGCGGGGGTTGTGCCGCTTCACCAGGTCCTCCGCCAGCGGGTAGCTGGCCTCCCGCAGCCTTGGCAGGCCACGTCCTGATGGACTATGTCGCGGGTCACATTCCAGAGGAAACTACCACAGGCCCCGAGCGAAAATGCGGGCGGACGCCCGGAAAGCTACCCGCCCGTATCAGATCGTTATGAATAAGTTTGTGAAGTTCGCGTGACTGGACGGCCGGCCCGGAACTGGCGTAATCTACGCGCCGCGGACCACCCGTGTGACAAGCTCCCGCCATGAGGCCGCCAACCGTTCGGGGGCTACGCCGTGGACTTTCACCAAGGTCAGCAGCCGCTCCGGGTCAAGGGTGGCGCTAAGGGATCCCGCCATCAGCCAGGGGTCGGGTTGGAATCCCTCTTCCTGGAGCAGCACCTCGATATGGCGGTGCCAGAGCGCCGCGGGAGGCGCTTCGAAGCGGCCCCGCGCTGCATTCTCCGCCGCGAGCACGAGCTCGCCGAACTCCATCACGTAGGCGATTCTTGCGGCACCGAACGCGATGAGCCGCTCCAGCCCGGGAGCGCCGGGCCCCAGTGGCGGCGGCCCAAAAAGGAAACGCGCCTGGAAGGCGGCCTCCGATTCACTCAGGAGGGTCAGCATCAGCCCGGCCCGGCTGCCGAACCGGCGGAAGACGGTGCCTTTGCCCACGCCGGCGTGCTCAGCGAGCCGGTCCATGGTCAGGCCCTGGGCGCCGCATTCCTCAATAAGCTCCTGCGCAGCCTTCAGCAGTCGCTCCCTGTTCCGCGCAGCATCGCTGCGTTCGGGGGAGGGTTCCGGGGTCAGCCCGGGCCGCAGTGGGATGAAGCTCACACCAGCTATTCTAAGGCCCGGGAATAATAAGCGGACCGCAGTCCGTTTAGTCTGGTGAAGGCAGTAACTGCCCCAGCTTTCAAACGGCAGCGGCCCTCCCGCGGCCCCGATCCAGGAGTTCCAATGACCAAGAGCACCGTCCTTACCCTCGTCGGCAGCCTCCGCGCCGGCTCCACCAACCAGAAACTGGCCGAGGCAATCCAGCTGAACGCACCGGAGCAGGTGGACGTGGTGATCCACGAGAGCCTGGGCAACATCCCGTTCTACAACGAGGACATCGATGTGGAGGGCCAGGTGCCCGAGGCAGCCGCCGCGCTCCGCGCCGCCGCCAATGGGGCGGACACGCTGCTGCTCGTCACTCCGGAGCACAACGGAACGGTGCCGGCCGCACTGAAGAACGCCATCGACTGGCTGTCCCGCCCCTTCGGTGCCGGCGCCCTCGCCGGCAAGCCCACCGCCGTCGTCGGAACTGCCTTTGGCCAGTACGGCGGGGTCTGGGCACAGGACGAGGCCCGCAAGGCTGCTGGCATCGCCGGCGCCCAGATCCTGGAGGACGTCAAGCTCGCCGTGCCCGGCTCCATGGTGCGCTTCGCTGAGCTCCACCCGAAGGACGACGCAGAGGTGGTGGAGCAGATCAAGGGTGTGTTCGACGCCCTCGCGGCCGCCCGGCCCGCAGCTTAACCGCCTGCCTTCCGCGGTGCCCGGTGCAGAGATCTGCGCCGGGCACTTCTGTTTAACCCGGCGGCCGCGCCCGCTCTGGCCGCACCATCCGATCGTTGCTAGCGTGACGGCATGAGCCCGTCGAAGACCCCGGCCGAGACCCTCACAATCGCCGGGACAGAGGTCCGCATCTCAAGCCCCGACAAGATGGTGTTCCCGGAACCGGGGCTGACGAAGCTGGACCTGGTGCAGTATTACCTTTCCGTCGCGGAGGGCGCACTGCGCGGTGCAGGCGGGCGGCCGATGGTCCTCAAGCGTTTCCCCAAGGGCATCGGCGCCGAGCCGTTCTTCCAGAAGCGCGTGCCGGAGAACCACCCGGACTTCATTGACACGGCAACACTGCACTACGCATCCGGGACATCGGCCGAAGAGGCGGTCATCCGTGACGCCGCAGGCCTGGCCTGGGTGGTTAATCTCGGGTGCTTGGACCTCAACCCCCACCCTGTGCGCGCGGAGGACCTGGAGCACCCCGATGAGCTCCGCGTGGACCTCGATCCGATGCCGGGCGTGGACTGGTCTCAGATCGTCGACGTCGCCTATGTGGCGAGGGAGGTGCTCGATGACGTGGGCCTGGCGGGGTGGCCAAAGACCAGCGGATCGCGCGGGCTCCACATCCTGGTGCGCATCGCGCCGCAGTGGTCCTACCGTGACGTGCGGCTCGCCGCCGAGACCCTCGCCCGCGAGGTGGAAAGCCGCGCCCCGGGCCTGGCCACCGCGCGATGGTGGAAGGAGGAGCGCGGGGAGAGCGTGTTTGTGGACTTCAACCAGAACGCCAAAGACCGCACGGTGGCATCGGCCTACTCGGTCCGGCCCCTCCCCGATGCCCGGGTCTCCACGCCGCTGGCGTGGAATGAAGTCCGCTCCGCCCGGCCCGAAGAGTTCACGGTCCTTACAGTGCCCGGGCGCTTCGCTGCTATGGGCGACCCCCACGCGGGGATCGACGACGCCGTGGGGAACCTGGATGCACTCCTGGCTCTTGCTGCCGAGCTGGGAACCGCCGAGAAGGCGCCACGGGCCGGGGACGGCTCCGGCCGCCGGCAGTCCGTGATGCCGCTCATCGAAGTGGCCCGGACCAGGACCAAACCCGAGGCGCAGGCTGCCCTTGAGGAGTGGAAATCCCGGCATGCCGGCCTTGTCCAGGCCCTCCATCCCGCAGACGTCATGGTGGACGGGATGCGCGGATCGAGTTCGCTCTGGTACCGGGTGCGGGTGAACCTGCAGCATGTCCCGGAGGCGGAGCGCCCGGCTCAGGAGGACCTCATCGCGGACTACGATCCATGGGCTGGCAGGGAATGGCCGGGCCAGCCGGCGTCCTGACTGCGGTGCCGCCAGCCGCAAGGCCGTGACCAACTCTTATCCCAACCGGTACCTTCCCGGCATTCCCGTCCCAAAACCCCGGCCGTAACGTTAATCCACCGGACCGGACAAGGAGTGCGGTGGAGGCATGCCAGCAAGGTGGAATGCAGGAGAACGCAGGGCACGGCTGCGGGCAGCAGCAGCGGCCAGCCTCACGCTTCCGTTGTGGCTCGGCGCCTGTGCACTCCAGGACCCCCAGGAGTCGACCCGGGCGTCTTCCGTCCCGCAGGCACTCAACAGGAGCGCGCCGGCAGCAGCCCCGCAGTCCCTCACCCCCGCACCGCGGCCCCAGGATTCCGCGCCGTTGGAAGTACCGCCCACCCCCGCCGCACCCACGGACGAAACCGCATCCGGCCTCGCTGCCGGGCCGGGCGCGCCGAGTGCATCCCCCGCGGCAACCGGCAGTACCCCCGGGGACCGGCCAGCGGAAGCTTCGCTCCCCGCCGGCCCCGCAAAGGGCGAATCCAAGGCCGGCACGGTCACCGTTTACTACGTGCTCCTGGACGACGGCGGCAGGAACGGAGTGCGTTTCGGCTGCAATGACAGCCTGGTGGGCATAGCCCGCACCAGCCCTGCCGAAGAGGCGCTTCCTGCTGCCATCGGCGCGCTGCTGGACCCACCCGGCGACGTGCTGTCCAAGCATGAACCGGAGGCCTACAACGCCCTGTCCGGGTCGCGGCTGAAGTTCCTTTCGGGCAGCTTCGACGGCACCACTGTCACGGTGTATCTCGCCGGGGTCCTTCGGCCCGGGGGAACGTGCGATGTGCCCCGCATGGAAGCTCAGCTCACGCAAACTGCCGTGGCGGCCGCCGGCGCCGTCAGGGCAGAGATCTACGTGAACGGACGGACCCTGGCGGATGCCCTGGAGCTCGACTAGGGCGCTTTGCGCCTAGGGCGACTCCCGGCGTGACTCACAGATATACAATTGTTGCTTTTTAGGCAACAGTTCGCGCTATCCTGATGGTGTGAGCCACGAAACACTTGACGCCGCAGCAGGGACGCTGCCGGCCGAAGCCATTGATGCCATCGAGCGGGCGGCTACCTCCGCCCACCGCCATGAAGAACTGTTTTCAGAGCGGGCCGCGAATATCCGGCAGTCAGCCGTGAGGGATGTCTTTGACATCTCCATGCGTCCGGGCCTTGTCTCGCTCGCCGGCGGAAGTCCCTACCTGCAGTCCCTGCCGCTGGACCGGCTGGCCGCAACAGCCGCCAAAATCATCGCGGACGACGGGCTAACGGCACTGCAGTACAGCAGCGGGCAAGGGTCCGATGAGCTCCGCGCCCAGGTCTGCGAGGTGATGGCGGCCGAAGGCATCCTGGATGCCCTGCCGCAGAACGTGGTGATCACCGCCGGTTCGCAGTCCGCGCAGGATGTGGCCACCAAAGTCTTCTGCAATCCGGGCGACGTGGTTCTCGTGGAGGATCCCACCTACGTGGGTGCACTCAACACATTCGAGGCGTACCAGGTGCAGGTTGAAACCGTGGGGATGGACCAGTCCGGCCTGGTGCCGGAACTGCTGGAGGCGCGTATTGCCGCGCTCCAAACGGCCGGAAAAAACATCAAGTTCCTGTACACCATCCCCAGCTTCAACAACCCCTCGGGGATAACGCTCGCAAAGGAGCGGCGCCAGCAGGTGGTGGACATATGCCGCAACGCGAATATCCTGGTGATCGAGGACAACCCCTACGGCCTGCTCCGCTTCAGCGGTGAGCCACTGAAGCCGCTCCGCGCAGAAAACCCGGACGACGTCATCTACATGGGTTCCTTCTCCAAGATTTTCGCCCCCGGACTGCGGATCGGCTGGGCCTTGGTTCCCGAACACCTGCAGCGCCGGTACTACCTGGCGGCCGAAGCCGTGACGCTGTGTCCGCCGGCCTTCAACCAGATGCTGGTCTCAGCGTACCTCCGCGAGTACGACTGGAGGGGCCAGATCCAGACCTACCGCGAGCTGTACGCCGAACGCTGCACCGCCATGCTCGCCGCCCTGGCCCGGGACATGCCGGCTGGAACCACCTGGACCAGCCCCGAGGGCGGCTTCTTCGTGTGGGTGACCCTCCCGGAGGGAGTGGACACTTATCCCCTGCTGCACAAGGCGATCGACGCCGGAGTGGTGTTCATCCCGGGGGCCGCCTTCACGCCGTCGGACGAACCGTCCAACAAGCTGCGCCTGGCCTTCAGCGCCGTGCCCCCGGAAGCCATCGCCGAAGGCGTGCGCCGCCTGGCGCCGGTGCTGCGGGAAGCCATCGCCGCGCTGTAGCCTTGGCCTGACCAGCGCCATTGAAACCAAGCAAAGGAGCACACATGAGCGGAATCATCGTTGTAGGGGTGGACGGCAGCGGGACGGCAAAGAAGGCAGCCGAAGCGGCGCGGGACCTCGCCGCGGCCCTCGGAGCCTCCCTCCATGTGGTGTCCGCCTTCGACAGCGACAAGACCGAGGTGTTCGGCAGCGGCAGTGACCGGTGGATCGTGTCCGACGCCGATGCCGCCGAGCACGTGGCACGGACAGTTGCAGAATCGCTGGGCAGGGACATCAAGGTGACGTACTCCGCCGCCCGCGGCAGGCCGGCCGACGCCCTCATCAAGGAGGCCCTGCGGATGGAAGCCCGGATCATCGTGGTGGGAAACCGCAGGATGCACGGTATTGGCCGCGTGCTTGGCAGCGTAGCCAACAGCGTTGCCCACAACGCCCCCTGCGACGTATACATCGCCAACACGTACGACGCCGACTAGCAAGGCTCCGCGGACACCATGCGGGAGCCACGCCCCTGCATGGTGTCCGTTCTCACGCCCGAAAGCGCCCTTCCGGCGCTGCCCCGACGATAAAATTGGATAAGCCCCCAACGGTGCGGACACCCACTACCACCACCATCAAGGGGCCCCGATGATTACCCTCCAGCGCCGCCATCTCGCAGGCCACGACATCCTCCTGGCCCGCCACGGCAACCACATCTGCTCCATGCGGGTTGACCGCAGCAATGACCGGGTAGTTGCCTTGCTGGACGACGGCAGCGTGGACAGCGCGCCGAACCTCATCGCTCCCGGCCTGAGGCATCCCGAGACCGTGGGCAGCGTATTGCGGGAGGACTGGAAGCTCCTTACGGCCTGGGCCGGCATGGCAGCGGCCATGGCTTTACTCATGACGGGTGCAGCAGTGGTTCTTGGTACCACGGCAGACCCTGCCGCTTTCGAAATATTCGCCGCGTACACCTCCTACTAAGGAGCGAACCCACCTCCTGCCGGGTTGCTTGGCTAAGGCACCATCCAGCCCTTGAGGGCCCACCAGATCCCGCCCATCACCACGCCGCCAAAGAGCGAGCCGGCTATTACCTGTGCACGGGAATGCGCGCGCAGCACCACACGGGACCAGCCCACGGCGGGCACCAGGAGCAGTAGCGGAAGCCACGCCGGCCCAAGCATGAGCACGGCGATCACGGCTGAAGAGGACATCGCCGCCGCGTGCCCGCTGATCTTCCAGAACGGGCTAACGGCCGCCAGCACCACCACCCCCGCCACCACGGCAAG
This sequence comes from Arthrobacter sp. PGP41, assembly GCF_002953935.1. Lineage (NCBI taxonomy): Bacteria > Bacillati > Actinomycetota > Actinomycetes > Micrococcales > Micrococcaceae > Arthrobacter > Arthrobacter sp. PGP41. Next base: position 4,145,564 of record NZ_CP026514.1, read on the forward strand.
GACCATTGCCACCACGCTTTGCGGCGCCCCCGCGGCGTCCAGCACCAGGAGCCCGGCCAGGATGCAGGCCAGCGCCATCAGCAGCACAGGCGCACGCTGCCGGCGGTCGCTGACGTGGTGGTCCGTCACCTTCCCCATCCGTACAAGCAGGAGCAGCAGGAACAGCGGGAGCACACAGACAAACAGGGCGGCCAGCGCTCCGTAGCCAATGGTTCCGGGGAACCCCGGCTGCGTCATGGGGCTGATCAGCAACTGGATGCCCACCACCACGGGTGGCTGGAACACCTCCGTCAGCCATCTCGCGACCCGGTTTTTCAGCCGGATGGCGCGGCTGCTGTTGGCGGCCACAGTGCTGTCCTAGTCCAGGAGGAGCGCCGGTTCCTCCAGGATGGCGGCGACGTCGGCCATAAAGCGGGCGGAGAGATCGCCGTCAACCACGCGGTGGTCGAATGATCCGCCAAGCGTCGTGATCCAGCGCGGGATCACTTCCCCGTCCAGGACCCAGGGCTTCTGCTTGATGGTTCCGAAGGCAACGATGGCAACCTCGCCCGGATTGATGATGGGAGTGCCGGTATCAATCCCGAGGGCACCGATGTTGGTGATGGTGAGCGTGCCGCCCTGCATCTCGGCGGGCTGGGTTTTGCCGGCCCTGGCGGTGACGGCCAGGTTGTTGAGCGCAAGCGCCAGTTCCTTCAGGGACAGGTCCTGGGCGTTCTTGATGTTCGGCACCATTAGCCCGCGGGGTGTGGCCGCCGCAATGCCCAGGTTCATGTAGTGCTTTACCTGGATCTCGGCGCCGCCGGCTCCGTCCGCGTTGTCCACCCACGTGGCATTGACGCTGGGGTTCCGCGCTGCCGCCCAGATCACGGCCTTGGCAAGGATAAGCAGCGGCGAGACTTTGATGCCCTCAAAATCCCGGGACGCCTTGAGCCGCTTGACGAATTCCATGGTGCGGCTGGCATCAACGTCGACGAAAATACTGACGTGCGGCGCCGCAAACGCGGAATCCACCATGGCCTTCGCCGTGGCTTTCCGGACGCCCTTGACGGGAATCCGTTCGATCCTCTGGTCCTGCGGCTTGCCGGCCTTCCCCCAGAACCCGTCCGCCTTGTCCAGTTCCGCGTCCCGCTGGGCCTGGTAGCTGACCAGGTCCTCCCGCGTGACCTCGCCGCGTGATCCGGTTGCCACCACGTCCGCCAGGTCAATGCCCAGGTCCCGGGCGATCTTGCGGACCGGAGGCTTCGCCAGCACGCGGTTGACGAGGCCTGTGATGGTGCCTCCCAGGGTGGGGCGGTTGTCGGCGGCGGCGTCCTGGCTGGTGCCGGGCGCCGCCGCATCCTGGATTTCCGCCGTCGAATGCGGCTGCACAGGCTCAACCTCGGGGGCGTTCGCCGTAAAGGCGGCAGCCGGCGACGCCTTCCGCGGCCTGCGCTTCACGGCGTCGGCCTTGGGCCCCGAACCCACCAGTGGACCGCCGGCCAGGGCACTGTCCTGCGTGCCGGCGTCGGACGCTGCCCCGTCCCCGGCAGGAAGCTTGCCGTACAGCGGCTGCACGGGCATCTCCGGGGCGCGGGTATCCGCGGGGGTCGGGTCCCCGGCAACATCATCGCTGACGCTGATGATGGCGGTGCCGACGTCGATGGTCACGCCTTCAGGGACCAGCAGTTCAGTGACGGTTCCCGCAAAAGGGGAGGGCAATTCCACGAGGGACTTGGCCGTTTCGATTTCGCAGAGGACGTCGTTGATGGCGACGGCGTCGCCCGGCTTGACCTTCCAGGAGACGATTTCGGCCTCGGTGAGTCCCTCGCCGACGTCGGGCAGGTTGAACTTGTTGAGAGTCATGGTGTCCTCGGTTGGAAAGCCTCAGTAGGAGAGGGCGCGGTCCAGCGCCTCCAGGATGCGGTCAATGTCCGGAAGGTAGTCTTCCTCCACCTTGGCAACCGGATAGGGCATGTGGAATCCGCCGACGCGGATCACAGGGGCCTCCAGTGAATGGAAGGCACGCTCGCTGATCCTGGCCGCGATCTCACCGCCGATGCCGCCGAACGTGGGTGCCTCATGTGCCACGATCAGCCGTCCGGTCTTCTGCACCGAGGCCGTGACGGTATCGAAGTCCAGCGGCGAGATGGACCGGAGGTCGATTACCTCCACGCTGTGGCCGTCCTCCTCCGCTGCGTTGGCGGCGGCAAGGGCAACCGGGACCAGCGGGCCGTACGCAACCACAGTTGCGTCCGTGCCGCTGCGGAGGACGTGGGCCTTGAAGGGATCGCCCGCCCGGCCCGGCGCCTGCACGTCCACCTCGCCCTTGAGCCAGTACCGGCGCTTGGGCTCGAAAATGATGACGGGATCCTGGCACTCCACGGCCTGCTGGACCATCCAGTACGCGTCATGCGCATTGGACGGCGTGATGATGCGCAGGCCTGCAGTGTGCGCGAACAGTGCCTCCGGGGACTCCGAGTGGTGCTCAACCGAACCGATTCCGCCGCCGTACGGGATGCGGATGACCACCGGGACCGTGAGGTTGCCGTTGCTGCGGGCGTGCATCTTGGCCAGCTGGGTGGTGATCTGGTTGAAACCGGGGAAGACGAACCCGTCGAACTGGATCTCGCAGACGGGGCTGTACCCGCGCAGGGCCAGGCCGATGGCGGTGCCGATGATCCCGGATTCGGCCAGTGGGGTATCCACCACGCGGTCCGGGCCGAACTCGCCGATCAGTCCGTCGGTCACCCTGTAGACCCCGCCCAGGGGCCCGATGTCTTCACCCATCAGCAGTGATTTGGGGTTTTGCGTGAGGGTTGCGCGGAGGCCTTCGTTGATGGCCTTGGCAATAGTCATGGTGGTCATCAGAGGCCTGCCTTTGCTGCTGCCTGCGCCGTTTCTTCGCCAGGCTCACCGGCCGCGAACCCCGCGCTGTATTCCTCAAACCATGCAAGCTCCTCCGCCACCAGGGGGTGGGCTTCGGCGTAGGTATTGGCGAAGGCAGAGCGGATGTCAGGTGTCTCGAGGTCGTGGGTGGTGCGCCGGACGTAGGCGGCAAGCTCATCGCCGTCGGCCTTTACCTTCGCGAAGAAGGCGTCGTCGGCCAGGCCTTCCGAGCGGAGGTATTTCTCCACGCGCGCCAGGGGGTCCTTGGCCCGCCAGGCGTCTTCTTCCGACGACTGGCGGTACTTGGTGGGGTCATCGGCGGTGGTGTGCGCGCCCACCCGGTAGGTGAAGGCCTCGATCAGGACCGGGCCTTTGCCTTGGCGCGCGTGCTCCAAAGCCCATTCCGTGACGGCATGGACGGCTATCACGTCGTTGCCGTCCACGCGGATGCCCGGGAAGCCGTACCCCTTGGCGCGGTTGGACAGGGGGACACGGGTCTGGACGTTGGTGGGCACCGAAATGGCCCAGTGGTTGTTCTGGCAGAAGAACACCACCGGGGCGTTGTACGAGGAAGCGAAAACCATGGACTCGTGGACGTCGCCCTCGGAGCTGGCGCCGTCGCCGAAGTAGGCGATCACGGCAGCGTCCTCCCCTGCACCGGTGGCTCCCGTTGCTGCTGCCAGCTTCTGGTCGCGCTGGATCCCCATGGCGTAGCCCACGGCGTGGAGCGTCTGGGCTGCGAGGACCAGTGTGTAGAGGTGGAAGTTGGTGTCTTTCGGGTTCCAGCCGCCGTTTGACACTCCGCGGAACTGCCGGAGGAGCTCGGCCAGGTCCACGTTGCGGGTCAGGGCCACGCCGTGTTCGCGGTAGGTGGGGAAGATGTAGTCCTGCGGCTGGCTGGCCCTGCCGGAGCCGATCTGCGCAGCTTCCTGGCCGGTCAGCGGGACCCAGAGGGCCAGCTGCCCCTGGCGCTGCAGTGCCGTTGCCTCGACGTCAAACCGGCGGATTGCCGCCATGTCCGCATAGAGGCCGCGCAGGACTTCAGGGGTGATCTTCTGCGCGTACTCGGTGAAGACGGGGTCCAAACCAAGCTTTCCGTCCGGGCCCAGTAGCTGGACCATCTGCGCCGGGGGCTCGCCCATGACGGCCTCGGCATCAGCCTCGCGCTGGTCGTCTACCGCTGTTTCGTCGAACTCGGTGGAAGGCAGATGTGTGCCCATACCGTCTCCTCGCTTGCCGCATGCGGATGCAGTGCAATGTCGCTGGGATATATGCCTCAAAAGGAATAGATTCCATTTGAGGCATATATATTGCTGTACTGATCCTAACTTTATCTTCAGTAGGTAGCCGCAGAGCTACTTGTTAAGCGCTAGGAACCCTGTGGCGCGTTTGTATAGTTCGCACACAGCTGGAGGAACCGGGAGTTCGCCTCGGCCTCACCGATGCTCACCCTGACACCTTCGCCCGGGAATGCGCGGACGGACAGCGCCTTTGCCCCGGCCGCCTCGGCGAACTCGGCGCTGTGGGCGCCCAGTTTCAGCCAGACAAAGTTCCCCTGGGCATCGGGAACGGCCCACCCCAAGCTTCGGAGTCCTGCAGTGACCCGCTCCCGCTCATCAACCAGGCTTTGTACCCTTTCTACAACCTGGGGGAAGTTCTGCAGCGAAACAATTGCGGCCTTTTCAGCGATCTGCGACACGGCGAAGGGGGTTGCGGCCACCCTGAGGTGCTGCGTCAGCGCGGGGCTGGACACGCTGTAGCCTACCCGTAGCCCGGCCAGCCCGTGCGCCTTGGAGAAGGTCCGGAGCACCACCACGTTGGGGTACCTGCGGTACATGTCGATTCCATCCACCGCTTCGTCGTCCCGCACGAACTCCTGGTAGGCCTCGTCAATTACTACCACCACGTGAGGTGGGACGAGCCGGATGAATTCCTCGGTTTCCGCTGCGCGAAGGGCTGGGCCGGTTGGATTATTGGGTGTGCAGAGGAGGACCATTTTGGTCCGGGGCGTCACGGCGGCGGCCATCGCGGGGAGGTCGTGCCGGCCGTCGGCGGTGACGGGGATGCGCACGCCTTCAGCGCCGGAGAGGCCCACACTGATGGGGTACGCCTCAAAGGACCGCCAGGCGTAGATCACTTCATCCGGCGTGCCGTCGTCGTTCCGTCCCACGAAAGTGGCCAGGAGCTGGTTCAGGGCGCCAAGGCTGCCCGCACCCGTGACGATGTCGTCCGAAGGGACGCCCAGGAACGCGGACAGCTCGCCGCGGAGCCTGCTGCTGAGCGGGTCCGGATAACGGTTGAAGTCGGCCTGGTGCGCAATGGCATCCAGGACTGCGGGAAGCGGGGGCAGCGGATTCTCGTTCGAGGACAGCTTGTAGCTGGCCAGCCCGTCAACGGCCGCGGGGGGCTTTCCGGCGGCGTAGCGGGGTAGCCGGGCCACCACCGGACGGGGCTGGACACCGCCCGTCACTGTCTCAGATGACGTCATGCAGACCAGCCTACTTCGCGGCACCCACCTGCGGGCACTGCTGGGTTCACCGTCCCTTAACCACTGCGTCACCCGCCACTGATGGGCTGGGGATCCCACGAGGACCAAGCAGAAAGACAACCTCAAATGAAGCGAAAGCTTGCCGCAACGCTCTCCGCGGCCGCCCTGGCCGTCGCCGGCGTACTCAGTGCCGGCGCACCTGCCATTGCCGCCGAGGAGGAGGAGGTGAAAACGACCGGGCTGAGCGATCTCCGGGTCATGTCCTACAACATCCACCATGGTGCCAGCGGCGATGACGTGCTCGACCTGGATCGGATTGCCAGGGAGATCGAATCCACTGGAGCGCAGATCGTCGGCCTCCAGGAAGTGGACAGGCACTGGTCCGCGCGCAGCAATTACCAGGACCAGGCGGCGTGGCTGGCGGAGCGTCTCGACATGCACTATGCATACGCAGCGAACCTGGACCTCGATCCGGAGCCGGGACGTACTGACCGGCGGCAGTACGGTACGGCTGTCCTCAGCAAATACCCCATTCTCAGTTCGCAGAACCACCTGCTGACCAACATCCAGTATGCAGAGAAGCCGACAGAGCAAAGGGGCCTGCTGGAAACAGTCATCAATGTGGAGGGCAACCACATCGGTTTTTACAACACGCACCTGGACCACCGCCGCAGCGAGCAGCGCCAACTGCAGGTCAAGGAAATCCTGGGTATCACCTCCGAATCCGACCGGCCCTCGTTGCTCGTGGGTGACCTGAACGCCGTTCCGGCCTCCACCGAGATGCAGCAGCTCATGACACGCTTCACGGACGTTTTTGCTGCGCTCGGCCAGGACCAGGCCTACACGATGCCCGTGGAGAATCCTGACCGTAGGATCGACTACATCCTCGGCCACGGTGATATCCGGCCCCGTTCCGCAGAGGTCATCAGCAGCGCCGCATCCGACCATCTGCCAATCGTCGCCGACGTTTCGGTGGCACGGAAGCCGAACGGCCTGGTGCGCTAAAAAGGACCACTCGGCATGGGCCACCACGAAAGCCCGGTTGTGTGGACATCCGCACCACCGGGCGTTTTCGTTTGTGGGTGCCGCGCCCACGCTGGCGCTGTGACAGCATAGGACCATGCGTTCATTCATTGGCCGGGTCCTCATCAACGCATTGGCATTGTGGATTGCCAGCTGGGTTCTTCCCGGCCTGGATATCACCACATCTGCTACAACGGACGCAGTAGCCAAGACCGGCGTGGCAGAGGGAACGGACGTGGCGGGAACCATCCTGGCGTACCTGTTCATCGGCCTGATCTTCGGATTAGTCAATGCGTTCATCCGCCCCTTAGTGAGCTTCCTGTCCCTCCCAATCACCATCCTGACGCTGGGCCTCTTCACCATCGTCATCAGCGCCGCGATGCTGTATGTGACGTCGTGGATCAGCAGCTTCACGCCGGTCCACTTCACCATTGATTCGTTTTTCTGGACGGCAGTGCTCGCGGCCATCATCATCACCCTGATCTCGCTGGTGGCCGGCCGGCTTGTGGGCGTCCGCCGGTAAGCGGGCACTTCGCTGTCCGGCCTCGCCCGGGCCTAGCGTCCTGCATAACCACGTCCCGGTTTGTGCCAATCAGCGGAGGCCGCGGCAGGTGCGGGGGCCCTTGTCCTCGACAGGGAAAACCGCGTGGCCGTAGCGGTGCCTCCCGTCCCGAGTATGGCGCCCAGCGCCGCGGTGGACTCCACCAGCGAAGGGTCGCGGCTTTGTGCCACGAGCCGGGCACCGTTTTGGTAGCTGCTTAGCTGATGGCCCGGACCTATGCCTGCATCCTCCCCCGTCTGAACGTACAAGTCATTGGTCATGGTGACCGTGACCCGGTTTCTGGCGTCCGGGTTTGGTGCGCCGTCGGCCCCGGGGACCCAGTCCGTCCGGTGCTCAAGGTGGAGGCTGCTGACGTCCGGCTTTGATGCAATGTGGGCGACGGGCGATCCCGCGGTCAGGACGTACCTGAGGTCGTATTCCTCCAGGAAGGCGCCGCTTGCTGCCAGGTTCATCGCGTGGATGCCCCCTTGGCTGTAACCGACGCCCACTATAGGGTCACCCTTCCTGGCGCCGGCTGCTTCAAGGGCTTCCCGAACAGCCTTGTTGACACTTTCCGAGCTGTCTCCCACGCCTTCGACTATGCCGTCCAGGTCAAAGGGATTTGCGCCCCCCGCAGCGTCACGCAGCTGGGTCCCCGGGATCACCACCACATAGGCTCTACGCCCGCCGCCATCAACTTCGATGACCTCGATATAGCCGGCTCCGCGTTCATCAATTACCCGGACACGTTCCAGCAGGCCTGACGGAGAAGGGTCCAGGACAATCGGAATACTTTCCTCCCTGGTGACTGCCAACGGGCGAGGCTTTAGTGCTGGAATCACGACATCCGCCAGCGCCTTGAGGAAGGGGGAGACAAAGGCGGCATTGCCGATGACGTTCTCGGTGGCGCTTCGGCTGAGAAACCCTGTCCGCCAGAAGTCCGCGTGGCGTTGCAGCTCTCCTTCGACGTTTGGAACTCCAAGACCGCGGGCAGCGCCTGCCAGCCGCTCCGCCATTTCGTAGTCGTGCTTGCAGGCCCGGACCTGGCTGCTGATGCTCTGCAGTTCGGTCCGGACCACCTGGACGCTCCGCCCAGCCCCACCCACCGCATTCAGGGCCATGGTTCCCGTCCACCGGGGCAGATCCTGGAATGGAGCGAGGTCCTCCCAGACGCGGCGGACCTCAACCTCGATCCCGGCAAGCCTGCCTGCCAGGTCATCCAGTTTTTCGGCGCCGCCCGTAAGCTCCTCGAGCTGGAAGCTGATACCGCCCACGCCTCCCCGGATCGCCAGGGTGCCATGGTCCGCTGGGCCGGAGACCCGGATGGGCCCGCCGCTGCCCGAAGGCGTGGCCTCGGCCATCAGGGCCTGCCGCTGTAGGAGCAGGCCGCCGCCAAGGTCTCCTGGCTGTGCCTGGCCACAGCTGCCTTTGCCTCAGTCAAGGATTCAAGGGAACGGCGAAGGGCGACAGCCTGCAATGACACGGAATCCCGGTATGCTCGGCCGGCCGGCGACTCCCATTGCAGCAACTGGATGTCCCTGAATCCGGCCAGGACTTCCTCTGCCCGGACCAGGCAGACCGCCAAGCGATCGGCCAACTGGTCCACCTGGGAAACACGGATCATGCCGGCCTGCAGGTCAGCGCCCGCCAAGTCTCTGCCCATTGCCCTTCCACCACACCTTTGCCTGTTGCATCCGAAAACTCCCCGGCCCTATCCGGGAACTGCCTTTCCACTCCGGACGCTACGGAGCGGCCGCTCCGGACTGAAGAGCCGTCGCCGGCTATGTGGACAAGTAACGCGGACAGCGGCCGCTTAAGGGGGTGCCGGACTTCATGAAAGAATCAGCACATGCCTGAAACTGCCGCCACAGCTGACACCCGTACGCCCTCAGGACGCCTGGCACTCGCCGCGTCCCCGGAAAAAATTGCGCTCGGCCCGCTGGATGGCCGCTACCAGTCGGCTGTCGCACCCTTGGTGGACTACCTTTCGGAGGCGGCCCTCAACCGGGACCGGGTGGCGGTGGAAGTTGAATGGCTCATCCACCTGACCAGCAACAACGTCCTTCCCGGCGCCGGCCCGCTCGCCCCGGAGCAGGAGGATCAGCTGCGTGCGATCGTCACGGAATTCGACGCCTCCTCCGTGGCCGAGCTTGCTGACATCGAGGCCGTCACGGTCCACGACGTCAAGGCCGTGGAGTACTACATCGGCCGGCGCCTGCCCGCCATCGGGATCGAAAACCTGACGGCCATGGTCCACTTCGGCTGCACCTCCGAGGACATCAACAACCTGTCCTACGCCCTGGGCATCAAGGGCGCTGTGGAGGACGTGTGGCTGCCCGCGGCACAGGCCCTGGTGGCACAGATCAGCACGATGGCCGAGGACAACCGCGCCGTCCCCATGCTGTCCCGCACCCACGGCCAGCCCGCCACGCCCACAACCCTGGGCAAGGAACTCGCCGTCATCGCGCACCGCCTGAACCGCCAGCTGGACCGCATTGCCCGGACCGAATACCTGGGCAAGATCAACGGTGCCACCGGCACCTACGCCGCCCACGTCGCTTCCGTCCCGGGCGCCGACTGGCAGCAGGTCTCCAAATCCTTCGTCGAGGGCCTGGGCCTTACCTGGAACCCGCTGACCACCCAGATCGAAAGCCACGACTGGCAGGCCGAGCTCTACGCCGACGTCGCCCGCTTCAACCGGATCCTGCACAACGTCTGCACGGACATTTGGAGCTACATTTCCATCGGCTACTTCGCGCAGATCCCGGTGGCCGGCGCCACGGGCTCTTCCACGATGCCGCACAAGGTGAACCCGATCCGCTTCGAGAACGCGGAAGCCAACCTGGAGATCTCCAATGGCCTCCTGGACACCCTGGGCGCCACGCTGGTCACCTCCCGCTGGCAGCGGGACCTCACCGACTCCTCCAGCCAGCGCAACATCGGCGTGGCGTTCGGCCACTCCCTGCTGGCCATCTCCAACGTGGCCAAGGGCCTGGAGCGCCTGGACGTTGCGGAAGACGTTCTGGCGGGCGACCTGGACACCAACTGGGAAGTGCTGGGGGAAGCCATCCAGATGGTGATGCGTGCTGAGGCGATTGCCGGCGTCGAAGGCATGGAGAACCCCTACGAGCGGCTCAAGGACCTCACCCGGGGCCAGCGGGTGGACGCGGCCCGCATGCAGGAATTCGTGCAAAGCCTTGGCCTGTCACCGGAGGCCGAGGCCAGGCTGCTCGCCCTGACCCCCGGAAAGTACACCGGCATCGCCGACCAGCTGGTGGACCACCTCAAGTAAAAGTACGACGACGGCGCCGGGCTCCCAAGGCCCGGCGCCTTTCTTGCGGGTCATCCGGGCTTTCGGGCGTCGTTCAGGGGATAGGGGAGTGCGAAACTGAAAGCATGAAACTGCTGCTCATCCGCCACGGACAGACTCCCGGTAACGTGCTTGGCCAACTCGATACGGCGCATCCTGGCCCCGGCCTCACGGAACTCGGCGAACGGCAGGCCGAGGCCATGGCCCGCTCGCTGGCGAACGAGCCCATCGGCGCCCTGTACGCGTCCACGCTGATCAGGACCCAGATCACGGCCGCGCCGCTGGGCCGGCTGCACAGCCTGGATGTCGAGGTGCTGGAAGGCCTGCACGAAATCGAAGCCGGCTCCCTCGAGAAACTGACGGACCATGAAGCCTACAAGCGCTACATGGGGACGGTCTTCTCCTGGGCCGCCGGGGACCTGGACCGCCGGATGCCGGCAGGTCCGGACGGGCACACGTTCTTTGACCGCTTCGATGCTGCCATCCGCCGGGTCGTGGACCGGGCACTCGACCAGCAGCATGAGGCCGCTGCAGTGGTCAGCCACGGTGCGGCGATCCGCACCTGGGCGGGACGCCGGGCGGAGGACGCGGACCACGAATTCGCCGCCCGGCACGTGCTGGCCAATACCGGAATCGTGGCGCTGGAAGGCGATCCGGACAGCGGGTGGAAGCTCATCCACTGGGACGGAAGCCCGGTGGGCGGACTTGCCCTCGCCGACGCAACCGCGGAGGACCCCACTGGCCGGGACGTAGCCTAGGCCAGCTGGCGGATCCGCCGGGCGGGAAAAACCGCCATCCCGCGGCAGGGGCTGACTGCTTCGCCGGCGGGTACGGGAACGAGCCGCGCGGCCATGTCCGCCGCCTCCCCCGCCGTCGGACGTCCCGCGCTGTCCATGGCCGTCAGGGACCGGAGGAAGGAACACCAGCCGGAACCCAGGGAGTCCGGCACCTCCGGACTGCGAAGGGTCCTGGCCACGAGGGACTCGATGGCAGTGCCGGGAAACGCCTTGGTTCCGGTGAGCAGCTCCAGCAGGACCAGGCCCATGGCGTAGACATCCCAGGAGGCACGCGCCGGTCCTCCCGATGCCTGCTCAGGGCTCATGTAGTGCACAGTCCCGGAGGAGACGCCTGGTTCAGGAGCGGAGCCGGCAGGCGCCACGATGCCGAAATCGATGATGCGGACAGGGCTGCGCCGCAGGCCGCTCAGCATCAGGTTGGCGGGCTTGATGTCGCGGTGCACCATCCCCTGCCCGTGGAGGTGGGCCAGCGCCTCAAAGAGGCCCCGCGCCCAGCCGGCAACCACGTCGGGATGGTACTGGCTGATGCGGGCAGCGTCCGAGAGGCTGGGGCCCAGTGCAAGTTCTTCCACAAGGAAAGGGCGGCCGGCGAGTGCAGAGTTCCCGGGCAGCACGCCCTGGCCGATGAACCTGACGATCGAGGGGTGCTGCAGGCCCGCCAAGACGGCGGCTTCGTTGCTGATCCGCTCAAAGTGTTTGGCCGAGGCGCCTACCGCCACCTTCACTGCCACGTCGGCCCCGCCTTCCAGGTCCGCCGCGCGGAAAACCTGCGCGAGCGCGCCACGGCCAACAAGCTCCTGGAGCTGGTAGCGTCCCGCCACTGTAGGTGCGGCGGCGTTGACGGCCGGGGTTGATCGAAGGTGCGCGGGGGCGGTCATGCGGAGAGCGCCGCTGGACGGGCCGGAACCGGCATAACTGCCCCGTCCTCGGATCCGTGGCCATAAGGGGACTCGATCCAGGCATCCAGCTGGAAACCGCACCCGCACCGCCACACGGGGGGCAGGTGGACGGGGCCGCCGTTTTCAGGCTCGAAGGTGTAGCCGACGGCCGCAGGCCCCACGGCGGGGGTGACAAGTTCCATGGCGGAGCCGCAGTGGACGGCGGGACTGCTGACCGCCCCGTCCTGCGGAGGCGAAGCGTTGAAGGACGCGCTGCACGCAAGGGATTCCAACGGCAAAAGCTCAGTAAAGGTAACCAAGACGCTCACGACTCCGGCTGTAAGGATTACGGGAATAATCGTAAGCATACATATTGCTAGCTCATCTAGCTAGCTAGGCTAGTTACTTCTCTTCGTGTTGCGCCTGCTGCAGCGCCTCGGTCATCCGCTCCAGGAACTTAACCACCACCCGGGCCTCCTCCGCGGTCAGTCCTTCTGCCACGGACATCATCTGCCGGTGCATGGCACCGAGCGTCACGCGCACCTCCTTGTCCGATTCGACGGTGGGAACCACCACTACGGACCGCCTGTCCGTGGGATGGGCCTCGCGGCGCACATGCCCGCTCGCCACAAGCCTGTCAATGAGGGAGGTGGTGGATGCGCTGGTGATGCCCAGGAAGTGGCTGATGTCCTTGGGAACCACCGTCTTGCCGGAGGCCTGGACCCGCAGCAGGTAGCGCAGGGCGAGGATATCCGTTTCACCCATTCCCATGGAATCCCGGGTGGACCGGCGCACCGCCGTTTCAGCAGTCCGATAGTCCCGCAACGACTTCAATACCGCCGCGCTGTAGTCCAACTGACCATCCGGCCCGTACCAATACCCGGAGCCTTCATTACCCATAGAGCGCATGGAATCATACTAGTCCAGCTGATAACTAGGCAGCCAAGTGAGTTGGCGATGTGCATAAACTGCACGTTATCCCGCAGCTAACCGGGAAGAAACAACGGCGTAACGGCCGCCTCCTACTCTGGGTTTGCATAACCCTTCGGAGAATCGAGGCACAATGCAGACCAACCCGCGGCTTAACATCAGGCAGGTCCCCTGGTCCAACCCCGTGGGCGCGGATCTGCGCCGCGCCCAGCAGGCCGAACTGGACGCCCGCTTTGGCACCCCCGACCACGAACCCGGGCCGCCGCCGTCGGGCGCCGATTGCGCAGTCTTCCTTGTTGCGTATGACAAGGGCTCGGGACAGCCCGTGGGCTGCGGCGGCCTGCGGATGCTCGACGCGGAAACTGCGGAGATCAAACGTTTGTACGTGGTTCCGTACACCCGGGGTTCGGGTGTGGCGAGTTCCATCCTGGCAGCCCTTGAGGCGGAAGCCTTCAGGCAGGGAATCACGCGGATCAAGGCGGAAGCGGGATCGGCTCAGCCGGACGGGCGGAACTTCTACGAAAACTCGGGGTTTGAAGCCGTTCCGAACTTCGGACCCTACATCGGGGTTGCACACTCTTACTGCTACGCGAAGAGCATCAACGCCCGCAGCGCGGCCCATACCGCCATGGCCTAGGCTCGCGGGACCGGGGGGGCAGCCCGCCCCCGCCAGGCGTGCGGGTACGTCACACAGGATGCGCCTGCGCCGCCTTCAGCTAACCTCGCCCTATGGAAACAGCAGACATCACTTTCCGCACCCGCAAGTGGGTCCGGCCCGAGGACCTCAACGCGAACGGGACGCTGTTCGGCGGCAGCCTGCTGAAGTGGATCGATGAGGAAGCGGCCATCTACGCCATCCTCCAGCTCGGCAACGGCCGCGCCGTCACCAAGTACATCTCTGAAATCAACTTCGTCAGCTCCGCTGTGCAGGGCGATCTCATCGAGATGGGGCTGACCGCCACGCGCTTCGGCAGGACCTCGCTGACCATGCGCGCCGAGGTCCGCAACATGATCACCCGCCAAAGCATCCTCACCATCGAGGAAATCGTCTTCGTGAACCTCAACCCATCCGGCAAGCCGGAGCCGCACGGCTATACCGAGATCACCTACGACCGGGACAGGATCCCCACGCACCACCTCACGGAGACGCTGAGTGGAGACGCACAGTAGGGGCTGACGACGGCGGCGCGTACGTTCCGCCGTCGGGCCGCCGTTGCCGACGCCTGCCGCGGCGCCTTGGGCAACTTTTGCCGCCCGTTCATACGTACGCCTCCGACCGTTCTCCTGCCTGGACCAGAGTGGACAGCCGGGCTGTTTATCGAATCGATAGCCATAACAGCCGTGAATTCCGCATGCCCGGCGTTAGGCTTGCCGGACATGCTCCGATTCCAGTCCAGAAATGAGTCCAGATCGTGCGTAAATTGAAGACCTTGGCTGCCGCCGCCGTCGCCCTCACCCTTCTTGCCGGATGCGGCGGAGGGGCCGCCACCCCCGCCGCGTCAGGGGAGTCCTCCCCAGCTCCGGCAGGCGGTTCGGGAGAAACCCTGGTTGTCTACACGAACTCCAACGGCGAGGGCCGCGGGGACTGGCTGACTGCCAAGGCCGCTGAAGCAGGCTTCAAGATCGAGATTGTCGGTGCCGGCGGCGCAGACGCCACCAACAAGCTGATTGCCGAGAAGAACAACCCCATTGCCGACGTCGCGTTCGGGTTGAACAACATGTACTTCTCGCAGATCAAGGCCGCAGGCGCCCTAGAGCCCTACGAACCGGCCTGGGCCGGCGAAGTGGACAAGGAACTGGGTGACGGCGAGGCCTACTGGCCCTTGGTAAAGCAGGCAATCCTCCTTGGCTACAACTCGGAGAAGATCTCGAAGGACAAGGCCCCGCAGGACTGGACCGACCTGTGGACCAAGGAGGAGTTCAAGGACCGTTACGAGCGCGTAACCGGACTGGGCACCGCCACCGCGCAGCTCGTTTTCGCTGGAATCCTCAGCCGCTACCGGGACGATTCCGGCGACCTTGGGATCTCCGACGAGGGCTGGAAGCAGGTGGAGCAGTACTTCCAGAACGGCAGCCCGGCGGTTGCAAAGACCGATCTCTTTGCCCGCATCGCGTCCGGCGAAGTGGACATGGGCCAGATGCCGTCCTCGATCATCGCCGAGCGCGAGAAATCCTTCAAGGTGAATGTCGAGACTGTGATCCCGTCCGTGGGCGTCCCGCTCGCCGTGGAACAGATCGCCCTGGTGAAGGGCACCAAGAAGGAGGAGCAGGCCAAGAAATTCATCGACTGGTTCGGCAGCTCCGAGGTCCAGGGCGAGTTCGCAAAGCAATTCAATTCCATGCCGGTCAACAAGGAAGCCGAAGCCCAGGCCAACCCCGAGGTGGTGGACTTCTTCGCGGACCTCAAGCAGCAGGACATCGACTGGGAGTTCGTGCAGGAGAACATGGGCGCCTGGGTGGAGAAGATCGAACTCGAGTACATGACGTAACCGGTCCGCAGCCGGCCCCGTCAACCCGACCTTCGCTTCATCAGACAGGTTTGCCATGATCCGCTTGGACAACATCGAAGTTTCCTTTGGTGATTTCACCGCCATCCCCAACCTTGACCTGCACGTGCGCCCGGGGGAGTTTTTCACCCTCCTGGGGCCGTCCGGCTGCGGGAAAACGACTGCCCTGCGGACGTTGGCGGGCTTCATCCAGCCTTCCGCCGGCAGGGTGCACGTTGACGGCAAGGACGTTACCCGCCTTCCCAGCGACAAGAGGCAGGTGGGCATGGTGTTCCAAAACTATGCCCTCTTCCCCAGCATGAGCGTGTGGGAGAACATCGCCTTCGGACTCAGGGTCAGGAAGGAGAAACCGGCGGACAGTGACCGCCTGGTCCGGGACATCGCGCGGCGGGTGGAGCTCAGCGATGAGCAGTTGTCCAAGAATGTGGCGGAGCTGTCCGGCGGACAGCAGCAGAGGGTTGCCGTGGCACGGGCGCTCGTGCTGCGGCCCAAAATCCTCCTGCTGGACGAGCCGCTGTCCAACCTGGATGCCAAACTGCGCCACCAGCTACGGCAGCAGCTCAAGGACCTGCAGAGCGAGTTCGGCATCACCACGGTGTACGTCACCCACGACCAGGACGAGGCGCTGGCCATGAGCGACCGGGTGGCAGTGTTCAACAAGGGCGTGGTGGAACAGGTGGGGACGCCGCAGGAGATCTACGACCACTCGGCCTCGGAGTTTGTCTGCAACTTCATCGGCGACAGCTCCGCGCTGACCCCGGAGTTCGTGGCGGAACTGAACCGGCTTGCGGGGGCAGGGCTCAACACGGACGCCAAGTCCTACCTTCGGGTGGAAAAAGCGTCCCTGGACCGCGGGGCTGAAGGAGGCGGCGCCGTCGGACTTTCCGGCACGGTGGTGTCCCGCACCTACCACGGCCTGCACAGCCGCTATGTGGTGCGCAGCCACGGAGCGGACATCCGGTTGCTGGTGAAGGAGGACGGCGGCGCCCACCCTGAGCCGGGCACGGAAACCACGGTCTACCTCCAGCCCGGGCACGTCCTGCAGTACCACCCTGCGACGGGGGCTGCCCTTCGGCAGCAGCACCCGGCAGCAGTCCTGCCATGAGCAGCACCGCGGTCCGCAGCATGGCCCGCTCCCCCTTCGTGCTGGTGGTTGGCGTGGTCCTGACCTGGTTCATTGCGGCATTCCTGGTGTGGCCGAACATCAACGTCCTGATAGCCACTTTCTTCCCGGACGGCAGCTTCTCCGGGAGGGCGGCGGAAAAGCTCTTCTCGTCCCAGCGGGCCATGAAGGCGCTCGGCAACAGTTTCCTGCTGGCGGTGGCCCTGTCCGTCACGGTGAACCTGGTGGGCGTGTTCATTGTCCTGGTGACGCACTACTTCCGGATCCGCGGCTCCAGGATCCTGTTCCTCGGCTATGCATCCACCTTTATCTACGGCGGCATTGTCCTGGCCGCCGGGTACAAGTTCATTTACGGGGACAAGGGAATCGTCACCTCGCTGCTGGTGAAGGTGTTCCCCGGCATGGACCCCGGCTGGTTCTCTGGCTTCTTCGCAGTCCTGGTGGTAATGACATTCGCCACCACCACCAACCACATGCTGTTCGTGGCCAACGCGCTGAAGGGCATCGACTACCAGACCATTGAAGCGGCCCGGAACCTGGGGGCCTCAACCTGGACCATCCTGCGCCGGATCGTGCTGCCCATGCTCAAGCCCACCCTGTTCGCAGTCACCATCCTGTCCTTCCTCACCGGGCTGGGCGCCCTGAGCGCTCCGCAGGTGCTGGGCGGGCGGGACTTCCAGACCGTCACCCCAATGATCCTGACCTTCACTAACAGCCCCACTTCCAGGGACCTGGCTGCGCTGCTGGCGGTGATCCTTGGGCTGGCCACGATCCTGATGCTCGCAGTGATGTCGCGGCTGGAGAAGGGCGGCACCTACTTCTCGGTGTCCAAGGTTTCCTCGGCCCTGCAGAAGCAGGACATCACCAACCCGGCGGCCAACGCGGCTGTCCACGCTGTTGCCTACCTGCTGTTCGCCGTCTACACGCTGCCGGTGGTGCTGATTGTCCTGTACTCGTTCGCCGACGGCGCTGCGATTCAGACCGGCCAGCTTTCACTCGGCAGCCTGACGCTTGAGAACTACGTGCGGGTCCTCACCCAGCCGTCGGGGCTGCGGCCGTTCATCGTCAGCGTGGTCTATAGCGCCCTGGCAGCCATCATTGCCGTGGGCGGGCTGCTGTTTGTGGCCCGGCTGCTGCAGAAGTACAAAAACTGGGTGGCGTCGGTCTTCGAATACCTGCTCCACATCCCCTGGATCCTGCCGTCCGCGCTACTGGCCCTTGGCCTCATCATCAGCTACGACCACCCCAATCCCCTGGTGGGCGGGGCGGTGCTCACCGGCACCACCGTGATCCTGCTGATCGCTTTTGTCACGGTCAAAATCCCGTTCACGCTGCGGATGCTCAAAGCGTCCTTCGCATCGGTGAATTCCTCCCTGGAGGAAGCAGCGGCCATCATGGGCGCCAAGACGCTGTATGTCTTCCGGCGGATCCTCCTGCCGCTGGTGCTCCCGGCTGCCGCTGCCATCACGGCACTGAATTTCAACAGCCTGCTCGACGACTACGACACCGCCATCTTCCTGGCCCACCCCTTGGTCCAGCCGCTGGGCCTGGTGATCAAGGCGAACACGGACGGCGCGGAGGGCGTGGCCGGCGTCGCCAACACCTTTGTGTATACCGTGCTCCTGATGGTCATCACCGGGGTGACCATGTACCTGGTGTACGGCCGCTCCAGCCGGGGCGGGTCACGGAAGAAGCGGCTGCCGGCCCTTCCGCCCGCGTCCGCCGCGCCTGGCCCCGGCGTTCCCGGGACCACCGGGTCCGGGGAGGGCGCCCTGCAGCCGGCCGCTCCTGTTCGCTGATCAGCCGGCGGAACCGTTGACGCGGCGGCGCAGCTCGCCGAAGGCACAAAGTCCAACTACTACCGGACCCGCGCGGCCCTGGTGGAGGCGGTGCTGAACCGCATGGAGCAGCTCCACGGCCAGCTGCTCCAGGGCCTCGCTCCGTCGAGCCCGCCGGAAAACGTTGCGGAGCTTGCCGACCAGCTGGCCAGGCTGGTGCTGTCCCTCACCGGCCGCCCGGGCCCGGGACGTGGCGGACTACGGCGACGGCTTGATGCTCCACCTGCTCACGGTCCGGCGGGACGGGCAGCCAGCTGCTGCAGCCATCGCCGCAGCAGTCCGGCGGCTGCTTGCGCCCTGAGCGCGCCTTCCGCTGGCGCGTGTCCAGCCGGCCCGGCAGCACCAGGAAGAAGAGCGGAACGAAGGCACCCACGACGTCCTCCAGGATCCTACGCCCGGCACGCGTCGCGAGATCGGAACAGCCGGGCAATACCCCCGAAACAGCGCCGCGCCATCCTTGGACCATGAAGCCCAGCGCAAGGACCACTCCCGAGGCTGAACTGAGTTGCGAGGTCTGCGGCCTGATGCCGGAACCGACCCGGACGCGGCTGACCCTGGCCAACGTGGCGGTGATGCTTCCCATTGAGCTCCTGGTCCACGCGCTGGTGGTGGGCACCGAACTTTCCTACCTGGCCAAGGTCATGGTGTTGACTGTCACTGCCACTGTCCTTGTCATCTGGGTGGCGGAGCCCTCCGCGGCCCGGGTGCTCCGTAGCTGGCTGCATGCTCCGGCCCTGCGGCACCGGCGGCGGCTGGCTGTGGCGCCGGCGCTGTGGCGGGCGCGCACCGTCCTCCGGGATGAGCCGGGAGCGCTGCAGAAGGTGACCAAGGCCCTGGCCCGCCTGGACACGAACATCCTGAGCATCCACGTGCATCCGGTGGCCGGCGGAGTGCTGGACGAGTTTGTGCTGTCCACGCCCGGTGATGTGGATGAACACCAGCTGCTCGAGGCGCTGCAGCAGGCCGGCGGCACCCGGTCCCGCGCCTGGCCCACAACAGCCCTGGCCATGGCGGACGGGCAGACGAAGGCGCTCAGCCTCGCGGCACGGATCGCGGACGCGCCGGATGAGCTGCCGCTTGCCGTGGCGGAGCTGTTGCGGGCACGGATCCTTTCTCCGGCGGAGGCGCGCCTGGAAAGGCACGACGCCGGCACGCGGATCAAAATTCCCACGGCCTGGCACGGTCCCATCACCTTTGCGCGGCCCGGGGAGCCGTTCACCCCGGCGGAATCGGCCCGCGCCCACAGGCTGGCGGAGCTGGCCGAAATCCTGGCCCACCGTCCGGCCCCGGGTCTCCCCAACTAGGTAGCGCTAAGTGTCGTTATAGGGCCCCAAAACGACACTTGGCGCTACCTAGTTGGGCTACATCCGAATGATCAGGGCGGACGGGTCCATGGTCATCAGGACGTGCTTGCCCTGCCCTTCGTGGTCGCCGTCCAGCTGGTAGTCGTCGTTGTGCTCCAGGGTGATCTCCACGGTCTTGCCCTGGTAGTACTCCACCGCGGTGTCCTTGCCCCGGCCCTTGCCGATCATCCCCGCAACCACGGACAGCCATCCCAGCTTTCCGTGGTGCGGGGCCAGCACGGCCACATCGAGCAGGCCGTCGTCCATCTTGGCCTCGGGAAAGATCTCCAGGCCGCCCTGGACCTTGCCGCAGTTGCCCACCATGACGCTACGGACGCCGCGGTGCACGGCAGTCTTGCCGTCAATCACAATGGTGGCCTTCACCGGTTTGCCCGGGAGGTTGCGGATGCCGGCGTCCACGTAGGCCAGCCAGCCCACCTTGTCCTTCAGCTCCTCGTTGGTGTCGGCCATGATGGTGGCGTCGTATCCCACCCCGGCCATGACCAGGAACAGCTGCTCCTTGTCCGGGTCGCTGCGGCGGGCCCGGACGACGTCGATCTTCCGTTCGGTTCCGATCAGGGCGCCGGCCATGGCGCCGTCGTAGTCGGTGACGTCCATGCCAAGGTTGCGGGCCAGGAGGTTTCCCGTGCCGAGCGGGAGCAGGCCCATCGGGACGTCGCCACCGGAGAGGACCTCGGCAACGCACCGCACGGTCCCGTCGCCGCCGGCCGCGATGACTATGTCCGCACCCTGGGCGAGTGCTTCCTTGGCCTGGCCGACGCCGGGATCCTCCTTGGTGGTTTCGAACCAAAGCGGCTCGCCCCAGCCGTTTTCCACACAGTGCTTGGCCACCAGGCCGCGCACGTCGATGTCCACGGGCTTGGCTGGATTGACGATGATTGCGGCGCGCTGGAGTGAAGTGGAGCTGTTGGCAGTCATGGCGTCCTTCGGTGGCGAATGGAAAGGCTACTTCTGGAAGAAGACTAGCCTGCCCCGCGAAGGGTTCGAAGCAGGCAGGCGGCAGGCCGGAAGCTACAGCGCCTTGACCGCCCCGAGCACCTGCGCCAGTGAGTCCTTTGCGTCGCCGAACAGCAGGGACGTCTGGGGCTCGTAGAGCAGGTCATTCTCGATCCCGGCGAAACCCGGCCGCATGGACCGCTTGAGGAAAATCACCTGCCGGGCGTCGGCCACTTCCAGGATGGGCATGCCGTAAATGGGCGAGCCCTGTGACGTCTTGGCCGCAGGGTTCACCACGTCGTTTGCACCCACCACCAGGGCAACATCCGCGGTTTTGAACTGCGGGTTGATCTCGCCCATTTCCTTCAGCGACTCGTACGGCACGTTCGCCTCGGCCAGGAGCACGTTCATATGACCGGGCATCCGGCCCGCCACGGGGTGGATGGCGAAATCCACCTCGATGCCCCGCCCCTCAAGGGCCAGCGCCAGTTCGGCAGCCGTGTGCTGGCCCTGCGCAACCGCCAGGCCATAGCCCGGAACAATGATCACACGCTGCGCGTAGCCCAGGAGCACCGCCACGTCCTCCGCGCTGGAGGACCGCACGGGACGCTCGCTCACGGCGGTGGATCCCGCCGTCGAACCTCCCCGGAAGGCGCCGAACAGGATACCGGCCACGCTCCGGCCCATGGCAGCCGCCATGGCCCGGGTAAGGATGGTACCGGAGGCGCCCACCAGCGTGCCGGCAACCACCAGGAGCACGTTCCCCAGCACCACGCCGGAGGCGGCGACGGCCAGGCCGGTGAACGCGTTGAGCAGCGAGATGACGATCGGGACGTCGGCCCCGCCCACGGGCAGCACCAGCAGGATGCCGGCGGCCAGGCCCAGGACCAGCAGCAGCGACGCGAGCGGCAGGGAACCGGTGAAAACGACGGCGGCGGCGGCCGCAACGGCGGCAAGCAGCACCGCGGCCATCACCACAGGCAGCCCGGGGAACACCACCGGCCGCGTTGTCATGAGTTCCTGCAGCTTCGCGAACGTGACCCCCGAGCCTGCGAAGGACACAGCGCCCACCAGGAGCGTGAAGACAATCGCCAGCCGCATCCAGGGGTCGCCGGCATGGCTGAGTTCAAGGAGCGCCACCAGCGCCGCCGCCCCGCCGCCCACGCCGTTGAACAGCGCCACGAGCTGCGGCATCTGGGTCATTTTGACCCGCCGCGCCACAGGGGCCGCAACCGCCGACCCCACGGCTATGGCCGCCAGGATCCAGGGAATGTTTTCCAGCCGTGCGGACAGGAACACGGTGACGACGGCGATCAGCGCTCCCAGAGCGCCAACCAGATTGCCCCGTCGGGCCGTCCGCGGGGAGCTGAGCCCGCGCAGCGCCAGGATAAAGAAGACGGCGGCAATGAGGTACAGGAGCGAGGTCCATACGGGATCGAGGAAGCTCATCTGCCGTCCGCCTTCCCCGTTGCCTCTTTCGTGCTGACCTGTTTCTTTGCATGGAACATGTGCAGCATCCGGTCGGTCACCACGAAGCCGCCGACGAGGTTGGCGGTGGCAAGGACGACGGCGAGGAGGGCCACTGCGAGCACCCACGGGTCCGCTGCCTGGCCGGCCACAATGATGGCGCCCACCAGGATGATCCCGTGGATGGCGTTGGCGCCGGACATCAGGGGCGTGTGCAGGGTGCTGGAGACCTTCGAAACCACCTCGAAGCCCACGAACACCGCCAGCACCGTGATGGTCAGCAGGCTGATCCCGTCCATCAGAGCACCCCTTCCCGCCGGCTGCCGGCCCGCTCCGCCAGCAGTTCCGCCGTCGGCCGGTGCCGCACTTCGCCGTCATGCGTCAGGCAGGCGCCCGCCAGCACCTCGTCCCCGAAGTCGGGGATCAGGGCGCCGTCCCGGACCATGAGCGCAAGCAGGTTGGCAACGTTCTTGGCGTAGAGGCGGGAAGCGTCCGAGGCCATGGCCGAGGGGGCATCCTTCAGTCCCACCAGCGTGACGAAGCCGGAACCGTCCGCCGTAGGCACCGAGACGTCCTGGCCGGGAACCACGGCTTCCACGTTGCCGCCGGACTCTGCGGCGAGGTCGACGACGACGGAACCGGCCCGCATGCCCTGTACCATCTCGGTGGTGACCAGGAGGGGTGCGCGCCTGCCGGGGACGGCCGCCGTCGTAATCAGCACGTCCGCCTGGGCCACGTGCGGAGCGAGCAGCTGGCGCTGCCGGGTGCCGGCGTCGGAACTGAGCTGGCGCGCGTAGCCGCCCGCAGCCTCGGCCGCTTCAACGTCCAGCCGGACGAAGGTGCCGCCCATGGATGCCACCTCGTCCGCGGAGGCCGGGCGGATGTCGTTGGCGAAGACGCGCGCACCCAGGCGTTTTGCGGTGCCGATGGCCTGGAGGCCGGCCACGCCCGCGCCGAGCACCAGGACACGGGCGGGCGGAACGGTCCCTGCGGCGGTCATGTACAGCGGAAAAAACCTGGGCAGCCGGATGGCCGCTTCCAGGACGCACCGGTAGCCGGCCACCAGCGCCTGGGAGCTGAGGGCGTCCATGGATTGGGCCCGGGAGATGCGGGGCACCAATTCCAGGGCAAAGGCGGTCACCCCGGCGTCGGCGAGCGCTTCAACCGTTGGGAGTTCGGACGACGGTGATGCGAGGCCTACCGTGACGGCTCCCCTTTTCAGGGAGCGGGCGGTTTCCGGGTCCAGGGGCCGGACGTGGGCCAGGACGTCCAGTTGAGCCAGGTCGAGTTCACGGACGAGGCGCACGCCGGCCTGGGTGTATGCCAGGTCGGGATACCCTGCCGCCGCACCGGCATCTTCCTCCAGGAGTACCTCGACGCCGAGCGCCGCCAGTTGCTTCACCGTTTCCGGTGTGGCTGCCACACGCCGTTCACCCTCCCGGCGTTCCCGCGGTATGCCTATTTTCACCCGCCGACTCCCCTCGCTGCAGTAGCTCGCGGCAGGGCCTCACGGTGGCGCCCGACCGGCTGACCGGCGGGAACGTCGCGGAGCGGCTCTGCTGCACGTAGTTGGCTAGAGTCTATGGCCCGCACCGCTGCCGCGGGAGTGGGGCGGCGTGCTTGGGTGGCAAACAGTTACCTTAAGCCCGGTGCCCGCCGAAATCGATGGCGATCGACTTTGCCGTTTCCTGCAGCTGGGGGATTACGGTCTCTTCGAGGACTTCGGCGGAAGCCCTGTGGGTCTGCAGCGATACGTTCGCGGCCGCGACGAGGTCCTTTCCCCGCCACACCGGCACGGCGACGCCGCGCAGGCCCTCCTCGAGTTCTTCCGACACCATCGACCAGCCCTTTTTCCGGGCCGATTCCACTTCGGCGCGGAGCTCCTCAGGGCTTCCCACCGTCCGCCCGGTAAAACGCTGCAACTGGACCTGCTGCAGGTAGGAGTCCAGTTCGGGTTCCGGCAACCCCCCAAGGAGCACGCGGCCCATGGACGTTGCCCACGCCGGAAACCTCGTGCCGACGGTGATCGAGACGCTGAGCAGCCGAGGGGACGGGACACATACGACGTAGACCACGTCAGCACCCTCAAGGATGCACAGGGCTGTTGTTTCGTTGAGGTTCGCGGCCAGGGCTTTGAGGTGGGGTTCTGCGATCCTGGGCAGGTCGAGTCCCGCCAGGAAAGACCTGCCGATGTTCAGGGAGCGGGCGGTCAACTCGAAATGGGGGCCTTCCGCACGGATGTAACCGAGGTCGGCAAGCGTCAGGAGGAAACGTCGTGCAGACGCACGGGTCATATCCGTCCGGGCCGCTACCTGGGAAACCGTCAACCGTGGAGCCTCCGGGGTGAAGGCCAGCAGTACGTCGAAAGCCTTCTCAACCGACTTTACAAAGTAGGCCGCCTGCTCCTCCATGAACAGTGGTGTTCCTCTCCGGACGCTCTGGGCTGGCCCACATGGGCGCGCCGGGTGCCAGCGCCTTTTCGATCATATAGTGACCGGCCCCAGGGGACAGTCCGGCGATCGCATTCACATGTCAGTGACTTGCCTTCAGGAGCTTGAGCTCTTCCTGCAACAGGTCTGGGGCCTGTGCCTGCAGCCCCAGGATGGACACCATGGCGACGGCCTGCTCACGAAGATGGTCCCAGCCGTCGATGCACGAAGCCCCGAGCTCTTCAGCCCGGACAATGCTGGCGGTGGCATGGCTCGCGTACACAAAGTCGTAAACCAGGGCGTCCCGGGCCAGCGGCCCGTTACCCCAGACCGCTTCGTCGGCGGGGCTCTTTCCGATGGGAGTCGCATTGACAACCAAAGTGGCCCCGGCAGCCAGGTCCTGTGCTTCCTGCCAGGCCACACTCTCGGCGGCGATACCGAGGCCCCGGGCAAGGCCCAGCAGGTCTGCGGCGGCACGGGCGTCCCTGTCCGCGATAGTGACCCGGCCCACCTGCCCCTTGAGGGCGATCAGGGCCGCCCTGGCCGCACCGCCCGCCCCCATCATCAGGGCATGGCGCTGGTATCCATCGCCGAGCAGCGCGCCCGCGGCGATAATGTCCGTGTTATGACCGGACAGCGTGCTGCCCTGCCTGACCAGCAGGTTGCAGGCTCCGCCCAGCCGGACCGCTTCTGTTGCCGTGTCGGCCGCGCGGGCCGCCCACTGCTTGTGGGGCATGGTCACGTTGGCCGCGACCACGTCCGGCATGAGGAGCCGGGCGCGGACGGCAGCCATGTCCGCATCCTGCCCCACGTCCCAAGCGTCATAGGTCCAGGGGCTGCCGAGCTG
Organism: Arthrobacter sp. PGP41; assembly: GCF_002953935.1. Taxonomy (NCBI): domain Bacteria; kingdom Bacillati; phylum Actinomycetota; class Actinomycetes; order Micrococcales; family Micrococcaceae; genus Arthrobacter; species Arthrobacter sp. PGP41. The sequence goes on from NZ_CP026514.1 coordinate 4,170,907, forward strand.
GTCCAGCACAGGATTCCAGAGTGCAGGGGACATCGCCTCAGAGGCCGCGGAGCCGATCAGGAACAGGCGGGAAGCTGCTGCAGGGTCTGCCATATTCTGCCTTTCGGAAAGGACGGACAGCTCTCGCTGAGTGCCTTGGGGAAACGGCGTTGTGATACGCCTCACCACCTAGTATGCTCGTTCTAAACGCATTTCGCACACTTGTTCGCTATGCGTACATCAACCCACCGCCTTCAGCGTGGAAGGAACTGAAAATGACGAACATCGCAGCGGGGACAGAGGCCGCGACGGCTGCCCAGGCGGAACGCCAGCTCAAGCGCGCCAAGAAAGCCGCCTTGGCCGCCTTCCTCGGAGGCGCACTTGAGTACTACGACTTCTTTATCTACGCGACCGCAGCGTCGCTGATCTTCTCCAAGATCTTCTTTCCCGCAGGCGATCCCACCGTCGCATTGATCGCCTCCTTCGCCACCTTCGGCGTCGCCTACGTCGCCCGGCCCTTCGGTGCTGTCGTGTTCGGCCACCTGGGCGACAAAATCGGCCGCAAGAACACACTGGTCCTGACCCTCGTCCTCATGGGCGCTGCCACGTTCCTCATTGGGATCCTGCCGGACTTCAATAGCGCCGGCTACTGGGCGCCTGCCCTCCTGGTACTGCTCCGGCTGATGCAGGGCCTCTCCGCAGGAGCGGAAACCGCCGGCGCATCTGCCCTTTCCACCGAGGAAGCTCCCGAAGGCCGTCGCGGATTCTTCGCCAGCTTCGCTATGAGCGGCATCTCCGCCGGTATCGTCCTGGCGTCACTGGCCTTCCTTCCCGTGGCCGCCATGAGCGAGGCCGACCGGCTGGCGTGGGGCTGGCGAATCCCCTTCTGGGGATCCATCCTGGTGCTGATCGTTGCCTACCTGGTGCGGCGGTCGTTGGAGGAGCCGGAAGTCTTCGAAGAAAAGCACGACCACGGGGAACTGGTGAAGCTCCCCTTCGCGAAGATGTTCAAGACCCATCCGGCCCAGTTCTTCCAGGTGGCCCTGATGTCCTTCGAAACCGTCACGAACACCTTCATGCAGTCCTTCGGCCTTGCCTACGCTGTCACCGTGGGAGTTCCGGCTTCAACCATGCTCTGGGTCAGCATCCTCGGAAACGTCCTGGCTATCGGCACGCAGCCGCTCATGGCCCATTTCTCGGACCGGTTCGGCCGGCGTCCGGTGTTCATCACCGGCGTGCTCGGATCCGGAGCCATGATCTTCGTGTACTTCTCGGTGATCTCCACTGGAAACATCCCCATGATCTTCCTGACCAGCACGCTGATCACCGCCGGCACCTACGCCATGTCCAACGCGATCTACCCTGCGTGGTTCTCCGAGCTGTTCAACGTGAAGGTCCGATACTCCGGCATGGCCATCGGCCTGCAGATCGGCATCCTCTGCGCCGGCTTCACCCCGCTCCTGGGCACGGCCCTGGTGGGAGCAGACAAAGCCAACTGGGGACCGGCCGCATGGATCGTCGCAGGCTCATCCGTACTGGCCGTCGCCGGCGCCCTCTGGGCGCGCGAAACCAGCAAGACCCCCCTTCGCCAGCTCGGCAACGCGGTCAACTGAAGCTGGCCGGACCACAGCGGACAGCAAGGGGCCGACGGCGGGAAGCACCCGCCGTCGGCCCCTTCCAGTTTGAGGACACGGATGGGGCTGGTCAGCCCCGGGCCGTTAGGTCGGCCGAGATCAGCTTTGCGGTGGCGACGATTTCCTGGGCAACCGATGAAAGGTAGGCGTCAGGGTCCGGCTTGGCAGCCACGGACTGGGCCTGCAGGGACACGTTCACTGCCGCCACCACCTTTGGCCCGTCGTACACGGGGGCGGCCACGGACATCAGGCCAAGTTCGAGTTCCTGGTCCAGCAAGCACCAGCCTTGGGCTCGGACGGTGTCCAGGACTGCCAGAAGTTCCTTGACGCTCCCCAATGCGCGTGGGGTCAGCGGCTTGATGTCGGCGGCAGCAAGGTACGCCTTGAGGTCAGCAGGAGGCAGCCCGGCCAGCAGCACCCTCCCCATGGAGGTGGCATAGGCGGGGAAACGGGTGCCCACGGTAATGCCTATGGTCATGATGCGGCGGGTGGTCACGCGGGCGACGTACGCGATGTCGGTGCCGTCAAGCACAGCGGCGGAGGTGGACTCCCCCAGCTTCAGCGACAGTTCCTCAAGGTGCGGCTGGGCCAGCTGCGGCAGCGACAGCCCGGACAGGTATGCGTACCCGAGCTGGAGCACCTTGGCCGTGAGCGCGAAGGTCTTGCCGTCGGTCCTGACATAGCCCAGCTCCACCAGGGTGTGCAGGAACCGCCGCGCAGTGGCTCGGGTGAGGCCGGTGCGGGCAGCAACCGCGGTGAGGGTCATGACCGGATGCTCTGTATCAAACGCGCGGATCACCGCGAGCCCGCGGGCCAAGGACTGGACATATTGGTCACTGGCCTGCGGGGCGGGCTGGTTTTCTGTACTGACGGCGTCGGTCATGATTACCAATCCTAGGGCCGCCTGCTATGGCGCGGCTGCCGCCTCGAGCGGGACCGGTACGAGTTCCTGGAGCTCTTCGAGGGTGCAGCCGAAGGTTTCCCGGACGGTGACCCCGTCGGGGCCGGTGAGGAAGACGGCCTTGTCTGTGTAGACGCGGGTGACGCAGCCGACGCCGGTGAGCGGGTATGTGCAGGACTCCACGATCTTGGAGGCGCCCTCGCGGGTGAGCAGGGTCATCATGACGAACACGTCTTTGGCGCCGGTGGCGAGGTCCATGGCACCGCCGACGGCGGGGATCGCCCCGGGTGCCCCGGTGTGCCAGTTCGCCAGGTCACCGGAGGCGGACACCTGGAAAGCGCCCAGGACGCAGATGTCCAGGTGCCCGCCGCGCATGATCGCGAACGAGTCCGCGTGGTGGAAGTACGAGGCGCCCGGGAGTTCGGTGACCGGGATCTTGCCGGCGTTGATGAGGTCCTCGTCGATCTCGTCGCCCTTGGCTTCCGGCCCCATGCCGAGCATCCCGTTCTCCGTGTGGAGCGTGATGTTCTGTTCCTCGGTGAGGTAGTTCGACACCAGGGTGGGCTGGCCGATGCCCAGGTTCACGAACGATCCCGGGGCGATGTCCCTGGCCACCAGGCGGGCGAGGTCGTCCCGGCCCAGGGGTGTGACGGAGGTCTGGAGGGTTGTTGCGGTGCTCATCTCAAGCGACCTTTCCTGCAGGGGAAGCGGTACTGGCCGCGGGCACGCGGACCACAGTGTTGACGTAAATGCCTGGGGTCACCACGTTTTCCGGGTCCAGTCCCCCGACGGGGACGATCTCGGAAACCTGGACGATGGTGTGCCTGGCCGCGGCGGCCATGATCGGGCCGAAGTTCCGGGCCGTCTTGCGGTACACAAGGTTGCCCTTGCCGTCGGCCTTCAGCGCCTTGATCAGGGCGACGTCGGCGTGGATAGGTGTTTCGAAGACCTGGCCGCGGCCGTCGATGATGCGGGTTTCCTTGCCCTCGGCCAGCATGGTGCCGTACCCGGTGGGGGTGAAGAACCCGCCGATCCCGGCCCCGGCGGCACGGATCCGCTCGGCCAGGTTTCCCTGCGGCACGAGTTCGAGTTCGATCTCGCCGGCCTTGTACTTGGCGTCAAAGTGCCAGGAATCGGACTGCCGCGGGAAGGAACAGATCATCTTCCGCACCCGGCCCTCCTTGATCAGCAGCGCCAGGCCCTGATCGCCCTGGCCCGCGTTGTTGTTCACCACGGTCAGGTCCGTGGCGCCGCAGTCCAGCAGCGCGTCAATGAGTTCGAACGGCTGCCCGGCATTGCCGAACCCGCCAATCATCACGGTGGAACCGTCCTTAACACCGGACACGGCCTCCCGGACAGAATCTACGAAGTTCAGCATTACTGGTCCTTTCCAGTGTTGGTTCCGGCGGCGGTCACGTTTTCGAGGACCACGGCCAGGCCCTGGCCCACACCGATGCAGATCGCGGCCACGCCCCAGCGTTCACCGGAGGCCTGCAGGCTCCGGGCGAGGGTGCCCAGGATGCGGGTTCCGGACGCACCCAGCGGGTGGCCCATCGCGATCGCGCCGCCGTGCCGGTTCACAATTTCGTGGTCGATCCCCCAGGCGTTGATGCACGCCAGGGACTGCGCGGCGAACGCTTCGTTAAGTTCGACGGCGCCCACCTGGTCCCAGCCGATCCCCGCCTTCGCGAGGGCCTTGTTCGCCGCCTCCACCGGGGCGTACCCGAAGTACTGGGGATCGTTCGCGTGCGCGCCGCGGCCGGCGATCCGGGCCAAAGGGTCCAGCCCCAGCAGCCCGGCGGCAGCCTCGCTCCCCACCCAGGCCGCGGAGGCGCCGTCGGACAACGGCGAAGCATTCCCCGCAGTGACCGTGCCGTCCTCGGTCCGGAACACCGTCTTCAAACCGGCCAGCTTCTCCGCCGAGGAACCGGGGCGGATGCCCTCATCACGCACCAGGTCCGTGCCCGGCACCGGCGCCACCAGGTTGTCATAGAACCCCTCGTCCCACGCAGCGGCGGAAAGGTTATGCGAGGCAGCGGCGAACTCGTCCTGCGCCTCCCGGGTCACCCCGTACTTCTCGCGCAGCCGCTCAGTGGCCTCGCCCAGGGATATGGTCCACTCCTTCGGCATGGCCTTGTTCACCAGCCGCCAGCCCAGGGTGGTGGAGGCCAGGGTCATGTCACCGGCCGGGTAAGGCTTCGCCGTCTTGGGCAGCACCCACGGCGCCCGGGACATCGACTCCGCCCCGCCCACCAGCACCAGGTCGGCGTCGCCGGCGTTGACCTGGCGGGAGGCGATGATCGCAGCATCCAGCGAGGACCCGCAGAGCCGGTTCACCGTGGTGCCCGGGATCGATACCGGAAGGCCGGCGAGCAGGGTGCCCATCCGGGCGATATTCCGGTTTTCCTCACCCGCGCCGTTCGCGTTGCCGAACACCACCTCGTCAATCCGCCCAGGATCGAGGTCGGGGGCCCGCTTCACGGATTCCTTAATGACGTGCGCGGCGAGGTCATCCGGGCGGACGGCGGCAAGGCCGGACCCGAATTTGCCGAACGGGGTGCGCACGGCGTCGTACACAAAAGCCTGGTTCATAACTCGTTCCTCTGGTTTGCGTCTGGGTTTCCCAACTAGGTAGCGCTAAGTGTCGTTTTCGGGGGTCAAAACGACACTTAGCGCTACCTAGTTGGGCTGGGGTTCGTCGGTGTGGGTGTTGTCCAGTGCAGTGTTGTCCATTGCATGGAAGACCTCTTGGGCTGTCTTAAAGGCCGTGTTCGCCGAGGGGACGCCGCAGTAGATGGCCGTCTGCAGCAGGATTTCCTTGATCTCGTCCCGGCTCAGGCCGTTCCGGACCGCGGCACGGATGTGCATGGCCAGCTCTTCCCAGTGCCCGTGCGCCACCATCGCGGTGATGGTGACGGCGGAGCGCATCTGGCGGGAAAGGCCGGGCCGGGTCCAGATGCCGCCCCACGCGATCCGCGTGATCATGTCCTGGAAGTCCTCGGTGAACTCGTCCTTGTTGGCGTTGGCCCGGTCCACGTGCGCGTCGCCCAGGACTTCGCGGCGGACAATCATGCCGCCGTCGTAAATGTCCTGGCTGGTGGCATCGGGCTGGACCACGCCGTGGCTCGGGTCATTCGTGCTCATGAGTCTGTTCCCTTCGATTCGGCCCAGGTGATGAGGCTGCGCATCAGGTCTGCCACGTGGGCAGGCGCCTCGGCGGGGGCCAGGTGCGCCACGCCCTCGAGCGTGACGGCGGTTGCGGTGCCGCCGCCGGCTGTGATGCCTGCGGCCACTTCCTCCGCGAACGACGGCGGGGCCACCCCGTCCAGCGCGCCGGCTATGACCTGGGTTGGCACCCGGATGCTGCCCAGTTCGTCACGCACGTCAAAAGCCGCGAGCGCCTCGCAGCAGAATGCATAGCTGAAGCGGTCGGCGTCGCGCAGGGCGTGCAGGAGCCGGCTGCTGAGTTCAGGCTCGCGCTCCATAAAGCCCGGCGCGAACCAGCGCTCGGCCGAGCCCTGGATCATCACCGGCGTGCCCTGGCTGCGGACGGTTTCGGCGCGCTCAAGCCACCCCTCCGGCGTGCCCAGCTTCGCGCCGCTGCACTGCACTGACAGGCTCTTGAGGCGTTCCCCGTGCTTGATGCCCAGCTGGAGGCCGGTGGCGCCGCCCAGGGAGACGCCGGCGTAGTGAAAAGACGCGCCGGGGGCGATGGAATCGGCGAGGTCCACCACGGCGTCAGCCAGTGCGCCGACGTCGAACGATTCGGAGGCCGCAGGTGAGACGCCGTGGCCGGGCAGGTCCCAGGCCACCACGTCGTAGTCGTGGCCGAGCAGGGACGCAGCGCGGTTCCACAGGATGGTGGAGGTGCCCAGGGACGGCCCCACCACCAGCAGCGGGTGCTCGCCGAGGGGGCGTTGAGGCGACAGCAGTGCTGCCTTCAGTGCTGGCTTAGCCACGGGAAGATCCATTCTGTTCGGTGTCTGCAGGTGGATTGGCGGCGAAGTCCGGATACGCGGCCAGGATCCGCCGGGAAATTTCCGGGGCCTCGCCGAGGTAGCCGGCGGGGTTGAGGAGTTCCTCCAGCCGGAGGTCGCTCAGGACCCCGGCAGGGACCGCCTCGCGGAGCAGCTTGCGGTACGTGGCGGCCTGCTCCGCAGGCGGGGCCTGGAGTGTCTGGTCCACCACGGCCTGGAGCTGCTGCTTTCCGCTCATCCCGCCCTTGTCCGGAAGCAGCGGGGCGACAGCTGCACCCACGCCTTCAGCTAAAAGCAGCGGACCGGCGAGATCCAGATTCCGGCGCATGGCGTCCGGGAAAACCTGAAGGCCCTCCGCCAGTTCGCGGACATGCCCGGCCGCCCCGAGGGCCAGCGCCAGGAGCTGCCGAAGCGCGGGCCACTCGGCGTGCCACGCGGCGTCCGGGCGTTCGTCGTTGAAGTTGGCGGCGGCCAGGTGCAGCTGGGCGGCCAGGGCCGGGGCCTGCAGCGCGGCGCTGCGGACCAGCACGGACAACACGGGGTTCTGCTTCTGCGGCATGGCGGATGAAACCCCGCGCCCGGCGGCCCGCGGCTCAGCCAGCTCGCCGACCTCGGGCCGGCTCAGGAACAGGACGTCCGCGGCGATTTTGCCGAAGGCATCCAGTACCGAGGCGAGCGCATGCCCCAGCGACGTCACGGCCAGCCGGTTGGTGTGCCACGGCGCGGGGGCCGCGGCAAGGCCCAGCTGGGAGGCCAGGGCATCGGCGAGCCCGAAGGGGGTGGCAGCTGAACCGCGGGTCAGTACAGTGGCAGCCGCGAGGGTGCCCGCCGCGCCGCCGAACTGGACCGGAAACTCTTGGTCCTCCAGCTGCCGGCCCGCCGCGGCCAAGCCCTGGAACCACTGCGCAGCCCGCAGGCCGAACGTGAAGGGGAGGGAATGCTGCGTCAGGCTCCTGCCCACGCACAGCGTGTCCGCGTGCTGTTCCGCCAGGGCCGCGAGCGCCGCCGTGGTGCGTTTCAGGTCGCCCAGCAGCGCCTCCACGGTGTTGCGGGTCACCAGCATCAGCGCGCTATCCAGGACGTCCTGGCTGGTCAGCGACGTGTGCACCGCTTTCCCCGCCCCCACCTGCGAGGTGTCCAGCGCTGCCACGTGCCGGCGGAGGTCCGCCAGCAGCGGGATCACCGGGTTGCCGCCGCCCTGGGCACGGCGTGCGATGTCGGCGGGGTCATAGCGGCCGGCCTCGGCAGCGGATGCGACGACGGCGGCGGAGCCGGCAGGTGCCAGGCCCGCCCTTTCCAGCACCGCGGCCCAGCCGGACTCGACGGCGAGGATCGCCGCCAGCACGGCGTCGTCACCCGTGAGCGCCGCCACGAGGGGCGACGCCGAGACGGGGCTGAGCAGGCCGGCGTCGTTCACTGGAAGTCCAGGAAGACGGTCTCGCCCTCACCCTGCAGGCGGATGTCAAAGGTCAGGCCGCCGTCGGCGTCGCGGCGGGCGATGAGTGTCTTGCGGCGCTCCGGCTCCAGGGAGCTCAGGAGCGGATCGTTGGCGAGAGCCTCGGTGTCTTCCGGCAGGTAGATGCGGGTGAACAGCCGGTTGGTCAGGCCCCGGGCGAAGATGGCAACCGATATGAAGGCCGCAGCACCGGGCCTGGTGGGCCCGGGGTTCACCGTGGTGAAGGTGAAGACGCCGGAGTTCCCCACGGCGCCGCGGCCCCATCCGGTGAAGGTGTAGCCGTCGCGGACCAGGGAGCCCGTGCGCTGGACCACGTTGCCCTGGGCGTCCGGCTGCCAGATTTCCAGGATGGCGTCGGGGATGGTGTGTCCTGCGCCGTCATACACCGTGCCCTGCAGGCGGATGGAGCCCGGTGAACCCGGGGCCACGAGCTCGTTGTCCTTCTCGAAGGGCAGCGCATAGCCGTAAAACGGGCCAACGGTCTGGCCGGGGGTGGGAACAAGCTGGGTGCTCTGGTTGCTCATGTTCCTATTCCCCTGCCTCTTCGTTGCTGTCGCCTGCCGTACCGAACGCCTCGTTTTCGGTCCAGGTCCGCTTGGGCCCGGTGAGGACGATGTCCCAGTTGTAGCCCAGGGCCCACTCGGGTTCGGTGAGGCTGTGGTCGTAGCTGGCCACGAGCCGGTCGCGGGCGTCCTGGTCCACGATGGTCTGGTAGATCGGGTCCAGCGGGAAGAGCTGGTCCCCCGGGAAGTACATCTGGGTGATGATGCGCTGGGTGAACTCGGTGCCGAACAGGGAGAAGTGGATGTGCGCCGGGCGCCAGGCGTTCAGGTGGTTCTTCCACGGGTAGGCTCCGGGCTTGATGGTGGTGAACCGGTAGGAGCCGTCCGGGCCGGTGATGCAGCGGCCAATGCCCGTGAAGTTGGGGTCGATCGGGGCCGGGTGCTGGTCGCGCTTGTGGATGTAGCGGCCGGACGCGTTGGCCTGCCAGATCTCCACCAGCTGCCCGGCCACCGGGCGGCCGTCGCCGTCCAGGACCCGGCCGGCCACAATGATCCGCTCGCCCTGGGGTTCGCCGTTGTGCTGGATGGTCAGGTCCGACTCCAGCGCGTGCACGTCCTGGTGCCCGAACGCCGGGGAGTACAGCTCGATGGTCTCCGGGTCCGCGTGGTGCAGGCTCTTGGTGGGGTGCCGCAGGATGCTGGAGCGGTAAGGCGGGTAGTCCAGCCGGGGCTGGGTTTCCGCCGGGGCGCCGTCCTTCAGTGCACGGGCGTAGGCATCGGCCAGGCCGTTGATCTCCGCGCTGAGGTCAGCCTGGGTTTCAATGGAGCGGTCCAGCGGCACATGCGCGGCCTTTGGCTCGGCGGGCGGGACAGACTCGTCCGTTTCACGCGGAGTGGCGGCTTCTTCCGGCACGGCTGGCTCCTTTCTGGTTTTCGTTTGGATCGGTCGGTTACGTGGTGCTGGTCAGATGCGGTGCAGCGAGTCGTACTGCACGGCGTGGCGGACGGGGGCATTGGGCGCCCCGTAACCGTCGTAGTTGCCGCGGCGTTCCACCATTTCGAAGAACACGCTGCCAATGGTGGCGGTGTAGAAATGGAGGAATTCGCCGTCGGCGTCGCGGTCATACAGGAGGTTCAGTTCCTGCAGTGTGGCAAGGAACGCGGGGTCGAGGTCGAACCGGGCATCCAGGTCCTCGTAGTAGTTGGCCGGGATCTGCAGGAACTCCAGTCCCCGGCCGCGGGCTGCCCGGGCCGCGGACACGAGGTCCTCCACCGCGAAGGCGATGTGCTCCTGGTAGGTCTTGTGCCCGGAGGCCTGTTGCGCCGGGGCGAGATTGAGCACCAGCCGCACGGCGCCGTCGGACGTCTGCATGACCTGCGAGCGGACCAGCCCGCTGGGGCTGGGCACCTCGGCGAACGGCTGCGGCTCCAGGGCCAGGGCGCTGGTGTAGAAGAGGACAGCTTCGTCGAAGTGCTGCCACGGCTGGGCCAGGTTCACGTGGTCAATGACCGCGTTCTGCGGCTGCCGCGGGTGTTCCAGCCCCTCGCCAAACTCACGCGTCCAGGCCGCCGTACCGTCGGGACTACCTTGGCACAGGAAGATTTCCGTGGAGTCCGGTGCGCAGATGCCCTGGAACACCTCCTCGTCCGCCTGGACCTTCCGGGCCACCACGGGCGCCTTCAACTGCTGCGCGCGGGCCGAGGCAATCACGGGGGAATCGACGTCGAACCCCAGCGCAGCGATGGCAGGTTCCGCGTGCGACGCCGCCTGCTCGTTGATGATCACGCGGGCCTGGCCCATGGTCCACAGCTGGACGTCCTTGGTGCGGTGCCGGCCCTCGAACCCGAAGCCGAGCTGGCTGAGGAGCTTCTCGAGCTGCGCGGTGTCTTCGGCCTTGACCTCGGCGAAGTTGAAGCCGGCGGGCTCGTTCACCTTGGGCAGGGTGGCGAGTTCCATGGGATAACGACGGCGGGACGCGGCAACAGTGCCCCCTTCGGCTTCCGGCGCGGTGCTTGCGAGCCACTTGGCGCTCTGCTCCTCCAGCCAGATCAGTGAGCGCATGGCGTCCACGGCGGTGCGTTCGACGTCGGACTGGCGGAAGACGTCGTTGAAGACTTCCAGTGACACGGGCCCCGTGTAGCCGGCGCGGACCACGTGGCCCATGAACTTGGCGAGCTCGAACTGGCCCTCGCCGGGGAACACGCGGTAGTGGCGGCTCCAGGACAGGACGTCCATGGAGAGCTTGGGGGCGTCGGCCACCTGGACGAAGAAGATCTTCTCCGCGTTGATCGTCTCGATCGGGGCGGTGTCCCAGTCGCGCGAGAGGATGTGGAAGGAGTCCAGGCAGGTACCGAAGTTGGGGTGGTCCACCATCTCCGCCAGGCGGTAGGCGTGCTCGTAGTCGTTGACGTGCTTGCCCCAGGCCAGGGCCTCGTAGGCGACCCTGATGCCGTGGTCCCCTGCCAGCTCCGCGAGTTCGGAGAGCTGGGAGGCGCGGAGTTCGTCGTCGTCGATGGTGGCCGTGGCCACGTTCGAGCAGACCAGGATGGTGTCCATGCCCAGCCGGGACATCAGCGTGAACTTCGCTTCAGCCCGCCGAAGGTTGGCCTTCAGCAGGTCCGGCGTGACGCCTTCGAAATCCCGGAACGGCTGGTAGAGGTCCAGCCCGAGGCCGAGGTCGGCGGCCATCCTGCGGACGTCCTCGGGGCTCAGCGGCGAGGTGACCAGGTCCTGTTCGAAAATCTCGATGCCGTCGAAGCCCGCGATGGCGCAAGCCTGCATTTTTTCCTTCAGTGTGCCGGAGAGGCAGACCGTGGCGATTCCGGTGCGCATCAGGCGGCCACCTCCTCGGCGGCCACGAGCTCCAGGAAGTGCGAGCGCATACGGTCCGGGTCCGGCTCCAGGCCGGTGAAGATGCGGAACGCGTCGGCGGCCTGGCCCACGGCCATCCGGCCGCCGTCCAGGACCTCGCAGCCTTTGGCGCGGGCGCCCCGGACGAGTTCGGTGTCGATGGGGCGGTAGACAATGTCCGCCACCCAGTGCCGGGACTCCAAAAGGTCCAGGTCCAGTGGAACGCCGGGGTGGGCGGCCATGCCCACGGGGGTGCAGTGCACCAGGCCGTCGGCCAGGGGCATCAGCTGCGGCAGCTCCGTCGTCGTCCGTGCAATCACGGTACTGTCCGGGAAAAAGCCGGCCAGCTCGGCCGCACGGGCGGCGCCGCGCGCGGCGTCCATGTCCACGAGGTCCAGGTAGCGGACCCCGGCGGTGAGGAGGGCGTAGGCGACGGCGGAACCTGCCCCGCCGGCGCCCAACTGGACTACGCGGTCCAGCTTTGCGGCGGGGAGGCCTGAAGCCAGCGCGGCGGCAAAGCCGGAAAAGTCGGTGTTGTGGCCAACGAACCGGCCGTCCTCGATCACCACGGTGTTGACGGCCCCCAGCCGTCGGGCATCCGGAGAAATTTCATCCAGGTGCCGGAGGACCAGCTGCTTGCACGGGTGGGTGATGTTCAGGCCATTGAAGCCGAGGTTCCGGGCACTCTTGAGGAGCTCTCCCACGGATTCCCCGGAAAGGCCCAGTTCCAGGAGGTCGATGGGCCGGTAAAGGTAGCGCAGTCCCAGCACATCACCCTCGCGTTCATGCATGGGCGGGGTGAGTGACGGCATCACGCCGTCGCCGACCAGTCCCACGAGGTAGGACTCAGTTCGATTACTCATCCGTGCAGCTCCTTTGATACGGCACCGGGCGGCCGGCGTTTGCCGTTGGGCGTGCGCTGCCAGCAGGTGACTGGAATAACGATATAACAAATGTTCACTTCTCGCACTTTTGTTCTAGATACGAACAAAGGGGTCCTGAATTTGCGTAATTCGGGCGATTGGGCACGCTCACCGCTGCGGAAGACGTGCAGCCAGTTCCGCCGCGGCCTCCTGCAGCAGCGGAACGTGCGCCACCAAGCCTTCAAGGCTCAGGCGGAAAACAGGAACGGCCGTAGCCAGCGAGGCGAACGCGTGACCCTGGGAATTGAGCAAAGGGACCGCGACGGCGCGCATCCCGGCCTCGTTCTCCTCATCCATCACCGCATACCCCTCGGCCCGGACCTTCCCGATTTCGGCGCGGAAGGCGTCGCGGTCGGTGATGGACTTTTCCGTTAGCCCCTCCAGCGGAAGCTCCGCCAACAGCTTTTCCCGCTCGGAATCCTCGGCGAAGGCCACCAGGGCCTTTCCGACGGCGGTGGTGGAGAGGGAGCCCAGGTGTCCGGGGTCGCTGGTCACCCGGAACATCTGCGGGCCGTCCACCTTGTTCACCGTCAGGTGGTGGTGGCCGTCCCGGACGCTCAGGATGGTTGCCTCGCCCGTCTGCTCGGTCACCCGGCGCAAAACCGGCATGGCCGTTCCTGCGAAGCCGTGGTGGTTGGAGACCCGCTGGCCCAGCTGGAAGATCCGCAGGCCCAGGTGGTACCGGCGCCCGTCCGGTTCATAATCAACGAAACCGTCCCGCGTCAGCGAGCCCAGCAGGCGGTAGGTGGTGCTGAAGGGCAGGTCCGCACGGCGGGAGATTTCCGCGGCACTCGCACCGAGCGGCTCATCGCCCAGGAGGACCAGGAGGCCGAGGGCCTTGCCCACCATGTCGGTACGGTCCGGTTTGGCCGCCTTGGCGTCCGCTTTGATCTCGGCAGCTACGTCATCGTCCGCTGTGGTTTGATTCACACTCATACCTCGATGTTGCCACATAGTGAGAGCTATTTCTAGATGGTGATTATTTTCTTGACAAGTGACTCCACTCACAGCCATCATTGCTGTATCGCACAAGTAGCTCCCACCATGTGGCTACTGTTCGGGTTTTCCAAACTTTCCAGCCGTGCCAGCCAAGCCCCTACCCCAGGCCGTGCCGGCTGCGAGCCCTGATCCATCCGCGACAAAGTCGTCACATCTAAGGAACTCCATGAGCCAGTTACTTCCGTCCACTGAGCCAGGCACCGCTGCCCCGGCCGGGACGCCGAAGAAGGCAGCCCTCGCCAGCTTCCTGGGCAGCGCCGTCGAATACTACGACTTCTTCATCTTCGGTTCCGCCGCAGCGCTGATCTTCCCCACGGTCTTCTTCCCCAATGCTGACGCGAACGCGGCCATCATGTCCTTCGCCACCTTCGGTTTCGCCTATGTGGCGCGGCCGGTTGGCGCCGTCATCCTGGGCCACTTCGGTGACAGGGTGGGCCGCCGGAAGGTCCTGATGTTCACCCTCCTGCTGATGGGTGCCTCAACCTTCCTGATCGGCTGCCTCCCGGACTTCAACACCGTTGGCTGGTGGGCTCCCGCCCTGCTGGTCCTGGCCCGGCTTTGCCAGGGCCTTTCGGCTGCCGGCGAGCAGGCCGGCGCCTCCTCCATGACGCTGGAGCACGCCCCGGACAACCGCCGCTCCTTCTTCACCTCCTGGACCCTCACCGGTACCCAGGGCGGCCAGGTCCTCGCCGCCCTCGTCTTCATCCCGGTGCTCGCACTTCCAGACGAGATCAAGTACGGCATCGGCTGGCGCGTCCCCTTCTGGCTGAGCGCCGTCGTCGTGGTGGTTGCCTTCTTCATCCGCCGCACCCTGCACGAGCCGCCGGCCTTCGAGGAAGCCCAGAAGTCCGCGCAGATCTCCAAGCTCCCCGTCGCTGACCTCCTCAAGGGCCACTGGCGCGACGTCCTCCGCGTCATCTGCTGCGCTTTCATCGCTGCCGTCTCCACGGTGTTCGGCACCCTCGCCATCAGCTACGCCAAGACGGTTGCCGGCGTGGACGGCACCACCACGCTGTGGCTCGTGGTCGGCGCCAACCTGGTGGCACTGGGCACCCAGCCGCTCTTCGGCATGCTCGCTGACAAGATCGGCCGCAAGCCGGTGTTCATCTACGGTGCCGTGGCCAGTGCCGCGCTGACCCCCGTGTTCCTGCTCAGCCTGGAATCCGGCAGCGTGCCGCTCATGTTCCTGGCAGCAATCGGCTTCTTCTCCTGCGGCTACGCAGCCTCCAACGCCGTCTGGCCGTCCTTCTACGCCGAGATGTTCAGCACCAGGGTGCGCTTCTCCGGCCTGGCCATCGGCACCCAGCTGGGTTTCCTGATGGCAGGCTTCGCCCCGGCCATCGTCGCGGCCATGGGCGGCATCAAGCCCGGCGGGTGGGTCCAGATCAGCATCTTCACCGCCGTCATCTGCTCCATCGCTGCCATCTCCGCCCTCACGGCCAAGGAATCCTTCAGGACCCCCACCAAGCAGCTTGGCCTGAAGTAACGCACCAGCCCGGTTTTAGGACCGGACGGCCCGCCATTCCCCGGAATGGCGGGCCTTTACTGGGTAAAAATGGGCTGTTCCGGCAGCAACCCGGCAGCAACTACGGCCGTCCGGTCTCCAGCACCGACGCCAAGTCAAAGCTGACCGGCTCCTCCAGCTGCGCGTAGGTGCAGGATTCCGGGTCCCGGTCCGGCCGCCAGCGGTTGAACTGGGCCGTGTGGCGGAACCTGTCGCCCTCCATGTGGTCGTAGCGGACCTCCACCACCAGTTCCGGGCGCAGCGGCACGAAAGACAGGTCCTTGCCGGCGCTCCACCGGCTGCCTTCGGCGTTCCGCGGGGTCCGTTCGCCCTCCTCCTGCCTCGCCCACGCCCACGGGTGGTGGTCAAAATCGGTGACCAGTGGCTGGAGCTGTTCAAACAGTTCCTGCCGCCGCTTCATGGGGAAGGCGCCTATCACCCCCACACTGGCCAGGCCGCCGTCGTCCTTGTACAAGCCCAGCAGCAGGGATCCGATGGCGTCCGGCCCGCTCTTGTGCAGCCGGTAACCGGCCACCACGCAGTCGGCGGTGCGCTCGTGCTTGGTCTTGAACATCACCCGCTTGTCCGGCTCATACCTGCCGTCCAGGCGCTTGGCCACCACGCCGTCCAGCCCGGCACCCTCAAACTGCCGGAACCACTGCTCCGCCGTGTCCTTGCCCGTGGTGGCAGCGGTGAGGTGGACGGGTGCCTTGCTGGCGGCGAGCGCCTTCTCAAGCGCAGCCCGCCGTTCCGTGAATGGCCGGCCCGTGTAGTCGTCGTCGCCCAGGGCCAGCAGGTCGAAGGCCACGAAGGAGGCCGGCGTCTGCGCCGCAAGCAGCTTGACCCGGCTGGCGGCGGGGTGGATGCGCTGCTGGAGGGTGTCGAAATCCAGCCGGTCGCCGGAGGAACCGATCAGGATGATCTCGCCGTCCACCACGCAGCGTGGCGGCAGGTTCTCCTTCAGCGCCTCGACAAGTTCCGGGAAGTAGCGGGTCATGGGCTTTTCGTTGCGGCTGCCGATCTCCAGCTCATCGCCGTCGCGGAAGATGATGGACCGGAACCCGTCCCACTTGGGTTCATAACTGAGCTCCCCCTCCGGGATGCCGCTGACGGCCTTGGCGAGCATCGGCGGGACGGGCGGCATCACGGGGAGTTCCATGTGCCCCATCTTGCCGGGCGGCAGCCGCTTCCGGAAGACCGGCGCTCAGCCGGCGAGCAGCCACACAATGAGGATCAGCGCAGGGGCCGCCGCCGCCGTCGACAGCAGGACGGTTTCCCGGGCCACCGCAACGCCGCGCCCGTACTTGCCGGCGAACAGGAACACGTTTTGGGCAGAGGGCAGCGCCGCCATCAGCACCACGCCCAGGAGCATGTGCTGGTCCAGGTTGAAGGGAAAGCGGCCGACGACGAAGGCAACCATGGGCATCACCGCGGACTTCAGCGCGGTGGCAGTAAGGATTTCCGCGGTGTGGCCGCCGCCTTGGAGCATCCTGGTCCCGTGCAGGGACATGCCGAAGGCCAGCAGCACCACGGGAACGGCGGCTCCGCCCAGGAGTGCCAGCGGTGCCATTACGGGTTCGGGAAGTTCCACGTGGAACGCCGCGAGGACCACCCCCAGCAGGGATGCAATGATCATGGGGTTCCGGAAGGGCTGGGTGAGCAGCAGGCGCGGCGAGACCCGGCCGGCCGCGGAAAGGTCCAGCAGGGTGAGGACCAGCGGGGCGAACAGAAGCAGCTGGACCAGCAGCACCGGTGCCACGGGGGTGGCGTCGCCCAGGGCATACAGCGTGACGGGGATTCCGATGTTGTTCGCGTTGACGTAGGAACTGGCCATTGCCCCCACGGCGGTTTCCGCCAGGGGCCGCCGGAACCACAGCCGGCTGGCGAGAACGTACAGCAGTGCGGTGGCGGCTGCCGTGATCAGCGCCAGCGGCACGTAGGCCGAAAACACCACCGTGAGGTCCGATTCCAACACCACGGTAAACAGCAGGACGGGATTGGTGATGAAGAAGGCGGTGCGGGTGAGGGCGGAGACCGTGGGCTCACCGCCCAGGCCGCACCGTGCGGCGATGTATCCCACCGCAATGACGACGCCGATCACCGCCAGGCCGATCAGCACACCGCCCACAGGGGTACTTCCTTCCGTTTCCGCCACCTGCGCGCGAGTCCGAGGCAGGACAGTACTACAAGTTACCAACTTATCCGACAAGTCGTGGGCAGCCGGACAGGCGCCATACCCTGACGCAGGAAGACCCACAACCCCTCGACACAACACCTCCCCGGACGGTAGAGGTTAACGATGGTTACTGTCGGCTTCCACGCCTCCCACGAACAGATCAGTCCCGGGCAACTCCTCAAGGACGTCCAGCACGCGGAACGGGCAGGATTCGATGCCGCGATGTGCTCGGACCATATCGAGCCGTGGTCCGCCCGGCAGGGGCATTCCGGGTTTGCCTGGTCCTGGCTGGGCGCCGCGCTGGCCACCACCGGCCTCCGGTTTGGAGTGGTGACGGCGCCTGGCCAGCGGTACCACCCGGCCATCATCGCCCACGCCTCCGCCACCCTTGCCGGCATGTTCCCTGGCCGGTTCTGGATGGCCCCGGGCAGCGGGGAGAACATGAATGAGCACATTACCGGCGACGCGTGGCCGCCCAAGGAAACGCGGCAGCGCCGGCTGGAGGAATGCGTTGAGGTGATCCGGCGGCTCCACCGGGGCGAGGACGTTACGCACCACGGCCTGGTCACCGTGGAACAGGCGCGGATCTGGGACGTTCCGGACACCCCGCCACCCCTGATCGCTCCTGCCATCAGTGTGGACACTGCCCGCCGTGCCGCCGCCTGGGCGGACGGCCTGGTCACGGTCAACCAACCGGCAGGCAAGCTCCAAGAGATGCTGGCCGCCTACCGGGACAACGGGGGCCGCGGCAAGGCTGTACTGCAGGTGCACCTGTCCTGGGCGTCCCGTGAAGGGGATGCGGCAGCGATCGCCCTGGACCAGTGGCGGACCAACACCTTTGCCCCGCCGGTCCCGTGGGACCTCCCCACGGCCGGGCATTTCGACGGCGTCAGCGGGCAGGTGGGCGAGGAACAGGTCCGCAAGGCCGTCAACGTTTCGGCGAGCCTGGACCAGCACGCCGAGTGGCTGGCCGGCTACTCCGAGCTGGGCTTCGACGAGCTCTACCTGCACTTCGTGGGGCAGGAGCAGGCACCGTTCATTGATGCGTTCGCAGCAGAGGTCCTCCCGCAGCTGCGTGGCTCGCGGCTCCAGGCGAAGGCCGAGGCTCCGGCATGAGGATCGCCGAAACCTCGGATCTCTGGTGGAAGAACGCAGTAGTGTACTGCCTGGACGTTGAGACATTCTTTGATGACGACGGCGACGGCACCGGTGATTTCGCCGGCCTCACCCAGCGCGTGGACTACCTGGCCGCCCTGGGAGTGACCTGCATCTGGCTGATGCCGTTCTACCCCTCGCCGGACCGGGACGACGGCTACGACGTCACGGATTTCTTCACCGTGGACCCCCGGCTGGGCACCCTGGGAGACCTGGTGGAGTTCGTCCGGGCCGCCAAGGACCGCGGCATGCGGGTCATCGCCGACTTCGTGGTGAACCACACCTCGGACCAGCACCCCTGGTTTGTCGAGGCCCGGCAATCCACGGACAACCGGTACCGGGACTACTACGTGTGGCGGAGCGACACGCCCCCGGATACCTCCTCCGAGGTGGTGTTCCCGGGTGAAGAGAACTCACTCTGGACCAAGGACGACGCCACCGGCGAGTGGTACCTGCATATGTTCGCCAAACACCAGCCGGACCTGAACGTGACCAACGAGTCCGTGCGGAACGAAATCGCCAAGGCCATGGGCTTGTGGCTGGAGCTGGGCCTGGACGGGTTCCGCCTGGATGCCGTGCCTTTCTTCCTGGAAACCCGGGGCCAGCCCAAGGACGAGGCCGCCAACCTGGATCCGCATGAATACCTGGCAGCATTGCGGAGCTTCGTCAGCCGTCGGAACGGGAGCGCGGTCCTGCTGGGCGAGGTGAACCTGCCCTACAAGGAACAGGTGGAGTACTTCGGCGGCCCCGAAGGCAACGAGCTGAACATGCAGTTCGACTTCATGTCCATGCAGCACATCTACCTGTCGCTGGCCCGCCGGGACGCCCGTCCCCTGGCCGAGACCCTGAAGAGCCGGCCACCGCTCCATCCCGACAACCAGTGGGCCATGTTCGTCCGCAACCATGACGAACTCACCCTGGACAAGCTCACGGACGGCGAGCGCGAAGAAGTTTTCGCGGCGTTCGGGCCCGAGAAGAACATGCAGATCTACGGGCGCGGGCTGCGCCGGCGGCTCCCCCCGATGCTCGGCGGCGACCAGGAACGCCTGAGGATGGTGTACTCGCTGATGTTCTCACTGCCCGGCACGCCCGTGCTGTTCTACGGCGAGGAGATCGGGATGGGTGAGGACCTGCGGCAGAAGAGCCGCGCCGCCGTGCGCACCCCGATGCAGTGGAATGACGAAAAGAACGGCGGGTTCTCCACCGCCAACGTGTCCCAGCTGGTGGCGCCCGTCGTCCGGGGTGAGTACGGCCCCGAGAACCTGAATGCCGCCAAAGCCAAGCGGGACCCCGGTTCGTTGTTCAACTTCATGGTCACGCTGATCCGCCGCTACCGCGAATCGGCGGAGCTGGGCTGGGGCAAGTTCGCCGTCATCGACCAGCCGGAACCGGCCGTCTTCGCCCACACCCTCAGCTCGGACGGCGGCGCGCTGGTGCTGCTGCACAATTTCGGGGAAGAGCCCGTAAAAGTCCGGGGCACGGTGGCCGCGGAGGACGGGCCGCGGAATGCGTTCAGGGACGCTGTCCTGCTGGACCTGTTCGACGGCGACAACACAGCGCTGGATCCCGACGGCAGCTTCACGGTTGAGCTGGGACGCTACGGTTACCGCTGGTTCCGCCTGCACCGCAAGGGCGATCGGCCGGCACCCTAGCCGTGCGCCGGCGTCGTCCGTCTGTGAAAAAATCAACCATGCGCCCCATGCAACACTCCAGCAAGCTCCAGAACGTGCGGTACGAACTCCGCGGACCCATCCTGCAGGCGGCCAAAGCCATGGAGGCGGAGGGGCACCGGATCCTCAAGATGAACCTGGGGGACACCGCACCGTTCGGGCTGGAGGCGCCGGAGTCCGTGGTGGTGGACATGATCCACCACCTTCGCGGGGCCCAGGGCTACAGCGACTCGAAGGGCATCTTCACGGCACGCACGGCGATCTCGCAGTACTACCAGACCCGCGGCCTGATGCAGATTGGCGTGGAGGACGTCTTCATCGGCAACGGCGTCAGCGAGCTCATTTCGATGTGCCTGCAGGCGTTCATGGAAAACGGCGACGAGATCCTGGTGCCGGCACCGGACTACCCTCTCTGGACGGCCGCCATCACCCTGACCGGAGGCAAGCCGGTGCACTACCTCTGCGACGAGGCGGAGAGCTGGTGGCCGGACATGGCCGACGTGGAAGCCAAGATCACCAGCCGCACCAAGGGGATTGTGATCATCAACCCCAACAACCCCACCGGCGCCGTCTACCCGCGCCACATCCTGGCGCAGTTCGCGGAACTGGCACGCAAGCACCACCTGGTCCTGTTCTCCGACGAGATCTACGAGAAGGTGCTGTATGAGGATGCGCAGCACATCCACACTGCCGCCGTGGCGGAGGACGTCTGCTGCCTGACGTTCAGCGGCCTGTCCAAGGCCTACCGGATGCCGGGCTACCGGGCCGGCTGGGTGGCAGTCACCGGCCCGCTCGCCGCAACCGCCGCCTATCGGGAAGGACTGGAACTGCTCGCCTCCCTGCGCCTGTGCGCCAACGTCCCCGCCCAGCACGCCATCCAGACCTGCCTTGGCGGCTACCAAAGCATCGAGGCGCTGGTGCGGCCCGGCGGCAGGCTCCGCGAACAGCGGGACCTTGCCTACCAACTCCTGACGGACATTCCCGGCGTGACATGCGTGCCCGCGGCTGGAGCCATGTACCTGTTTCCCCGGCTGGATCCGGAGCTCTACCCCATCAGCAGCGACGAGCAGTTTGTCCTGGACCTGCTGCGGGACCAGAAGATCCTCGTCTCCCACGGTTCCGCGTTCAACTGGCCGGCGCCGGACCACTTCCGGTTTGTGATCCTTCCGTCCGTCCTGGACATCCGGGAGGCCGTGCGGCGGATCTCCACGTTCCTGGCGGCCTACCGCACCGGCCTGGAGCTGCCCTAGGGGAAACAGCTCCGGCGCTAAAAGCTAACCCGCGCCTAACCGAGGGGAAACGCGGGCGCAACATTGCTTGGGCACACTTGATTCTGCAGGCAAGAGCCGGCACCAGCCCCAGCCAGGAGGCCACGCCATGAAGCAGAAAGCGACACCACATGTGACCAGAGTCCGCGCCCTGGACCAGCTCCACCGCGGCGACGAGATCGAAGCCCGCCTTTCCGTCGGGCCCTCCTACGACGACGTGGTGATCCGCCGCGGCCGTGTCCAGGAAACGGCGCCGGGCATCGGCGTCGTCTGGATCATGGACCGGCTCACCGGCCTGCGCAAAGCCATCAATACGGACGAATGCAGCGTTTGGCGGGTGGCCTGACCCCATCCGGAAGCCGTTGCCGCGGGTGTAGCCAGTAAGGGCTGCCCGCCGCAGCGGACGTTCCCTGCCCGCCCCTCAGCCTCCGGCCACGGACTGGATGACCAGCACCTCCTGGCCCGGAACCACCTCTGTGTCCAGGCCCCGCAGCCGCCGTACGTCTTCTCCGCCCACGTAGACATTGACGAAACGCCGCAGCGCGCCCGTTTCATCGCGGAGTCGCCGGGCGAGCACTGCGAAGTCCGACGTCACCGCATCCAGCAGCTTTCCCACCGTTACCGGCCCGTCGGCGGGCGCAGTCAGGACCGACTGCCCGCCGGCCAGCGGCTGCAGCACACTGGGGAGCACTACAGCGATGTGCCGCGCGGTAGTGTCAGCCACCGGCAATCACGGCTGCCCGGACACACAGCACATCCGGAAGGTGGGACACCACCTCCTGGAACACCTCACCCTCGTCAGCGCTTGCGTAGACGCTTCCGCCGCGGGTCCCGAAGTAGATCCCTGCCGGCTCCGCGGTGTCCACGGACGCAGCATCACGCAGCACGCTGTTGTACTCCTGCGTGGGCAGGCCATTACTGAGTCTCTTCCAGGTGCCGCCGGCGTCATCCGTGCGGTGGACTGCCAGTTCGCCGTCCGGCGGGATGCGTTCGCCATCGGCCTTCAGGGGAACCACCCATGCAGTGCCCTCGCGGCGGGGATGGGTCAGCATCACGAAGCCGAAATCGGCGGGCAGCCCCTCCGCAATGGAGTTCCAGTTCTCCGCGTTGTCATCCGTGCGGTAGACGCCGTGGTGGTTCTGGGCGTACAGGCGGCCTTCGACGACGGCATCCGCGGCGATCTTGTGCACGCACTGGCCGAATTCCGGGTTGGGGTCGGGCATGAAGTAGGCGGAAATGCCGCGGTTGCGCGGCTCCCAGGAGGTGCCGCCGTCGAGCGACCTGTAAACGCCTCCGGTACTCATGGCCACATGGACCGTCTCACCCGACGGATGGACCACGATGGAGTGCGCGGCGGCTCCCCCATACCCGGCACCCCACTCGCTGCGGTGGGGATGGTCCCAGAGTCCCCGGTTCAGTTCGAAATGTTCGCCGCCATCCGTTGACTTCCACACGGAAATGGGTTCCGCACCCGCCCAAACGACGCCAGGACGGGACGCTGCGTCCGGGTAAATCTGCCAGATGCGCTCCAGCGCTGCGCCGGTGTCCTCCGGAAACGCGACGGCGCCCTGCTCCGGCTCTGACCAGCTGGCTCCGAGGTCATCCGAGTGGGCCACGGTGGGCCCCCAGTGTTCGCTGCGGACGCCCACCATGATCCGGGTCCGGCCTTCCCTCGTATCTATCCCGATGCTGGGGATCTCACTCATCAGGAAATGCGGGCCGGTGAAGGACCACCGGTGCCTGTCCTGGCTCGTGGCAAGCCACAGGCCCTTCTTGGTCCCGATCGCCAGGACAAAATTCTCTGCGGTTGCCATGCCCACCATGCAACCACCGGCAAACGCAGCCCGCAACGGTTTTCTTGCTGCCGGGCCTGCCTGCCGGGCTGCTAGTCCACGAACTCCGACTGGGTTTCGATGAAGTCCCAGTCAGCGGCGGTGAGTACTCCTGCGAGATTGTCCGGATGCGGGCCGCCGGCTTCCGCAATCCCCTGGAGCACCGGAAGGGGCAACTCCTCGGCGCGCAGGTTCTCCCGCAGCCATTCCTTGCTTGCCAGGTCCAGGTCCAGCCACCACATGAAGATTTCCATGACTCCACGCACCTTTCGTCTGCTTCAACGTTAGGCCCGGCCGCATCCGCCGACAAGACACACCGCCCGGAAGGCAGGTAGCCAGCGCCGGCAGTCCCCCGTGATGCGGGTACCCGCAAGTAACCAGAACCACCAAGGACGGGAAAAGACGAGTACCCCCTACTCAGGACTGGCCCGGGGGCAGCCGCCTAGCCTGAAAACTCAAGCAAGCTGACCGTGTTGCTGGGGCATTCGGCGCAAGCACTGTTCCTCCTCAGCATGGTCCGTTTCCGGCAAAGAACTGGGGAGAATCATCATGAAACGCACCATGGCCACGCTGGGGGTGCTGGGGCTGGCGGCGTTCACCGTCGCCGCTCCAGCCACCGCCGCCGCCGACAAAATCACCATCTGCCACGCTGAGGGCGGCGGCTTCTACAAGGCAGTCACCATCAGCGTCAGCGCCTTGGACGGGCACGACCTCCATCTGGAGGACATCGTTCCGCCAAACGACAACATGGGCGAACGGAACTGGGACACGGCGGGAATCGCCATTCACGCTAACGACTGCGTTGCGCCCGTAGTGGTAACGCCGCCTGTGGAGGTGCCGCCGATCGTCGTGGTGCCACCCATTGTGGTCGAACAGCCGGTCGTCAACCAGCCCGTCGTCGAACAGCCCGTCGTCGTCGAACAGCCGGCGGTCAACCAGCCCGCCGTCGTTCCGCCAGCGGCGGCGCCAGCGGCGGCGCCCGCGGCCGCAGCACCGCAGGCTGCCGTCCAGCGGCAGGCACCTGCCGCCGCGCCGGCTGCACCGGCAGCCGTCAGCCGGGGAACCAACCAGGGGTACAACGCCCAGACAGCCGTCGGCGGCGCTGAAAGCGCTCCGTCCTGGCTGGCTGGCTTGGGTGCCCTGATGGCTGCAGGAGCGGCCGTCGCGGTCCGTCGCAGGTCCCGCACGCTGCCCTTGGACGGCTGACGCCGGCAAAGCCGCAATTGCGGCCACCTGACAAGGAAGGCGTTCCGCCAGTGCCCGGCGGGACGCCTTCCTTCCGGTTCCGTCTCGAGCATCGGGGAGCACCATGGAAAAGGTCCACAGCCGGCACGTCGCTGAGGCAAAACCCCGGCGGTGGCGCTGGGACCGGGGAGACCTGGCCATTCTCCTGTGCGGTGTCCTGGCTTTCCTGTCCATTACCTTTGGCACACCCCTGTTCAGCCAGTCGCACCCCGCCTCAGGCGTCGGCGGAAGTGCCGTCGAATCCGCTACTACTGGAATTCCGGCCCCCGAGCCGGCGCCAGCCGCCGCAAGCGCTGCCGCACAAGTAACCGTGGCACCTGCGGACCCTCCTGCCAATTCTGTTCCGGAACCCCTACTGCCCGAAGCATCGCAGCCCCGCCGCATCCGGTACCCGTCCGCGGGCTTCGACGTTCCCGTGCACCCCCTTGAACCGGACAGCGACGCCGAGTCGACCCAGACCATCGTGCCGCCCACCACGAAAGACGGCTACTGGTTGACTCCCTTCGGAACCCCGGGCAAAGGCTCGTCCAACACCACCTACGTGATCGGCCATAGCTGGGACGGCGCGGAAGCACCTTTCAACCATTTGAGTTCAGCCGCCGCAGTGGGCGACCGGTTCGAGGTCGACACCGCTGCAGGAACCATCACGTACCAGGTGGACAACATCACCACTTACGTGAAGTCCAGCCTGAAGGACAGCCCCATCTGGGAGATCGTGCCCAACCGCCTGGTCCTCATCAGCTGCTACACGGAAGATCCCTGGGGGAAAAACGTCGTTATCACGGCCTCACCTGCGGTTTCTTAGCGGCGGGACGTCCGCCTCCCTGTGCAGCGGCCTTTCGCTTGGCGGACAATGAGCTATGACGTCTGATCGATTTAGCGGCACGGCCCCCCTCTTGGTGGGTGTCATGCC
Organism: Arthrobacter sp. PGP41; assembly: GCF_002953935.1. Taxonomy (NCBI): domain Bacteria; kingdom Bacillati; phylum Actinomycetota; class Actinomycetes; order Micrococcales; family Micrococcaceae; genus Arthrobacter; species Arthrobacter sp. PGP41. Next base: position 4,195,893 of record NZ_CP026514.1, read on the forward strand.
CAAGCAGCATCCCGAAGTCCTCCAGACCGCTGCAGCCCTCGCCGCGCAGCTGGGCGTCCCGCTGGTCTGCGCCTACGTGGACGAGGCCAGTTATCTCGTGGAGTGGGACCCGGCGCGCTCCGCCCACCGGCTGTCCCTCCATCCGGATGCGGATGACCAGGAGATCCGGTCCCTGACCTCGGAACTCACAGCAGTCATAGAAGCTGCGGTGGCAAAAGCGCCGGCAGGGGCGGACAACCTGAAGTGGACGCTCCGGACACTGGCGGGAGATCCCGCACGTGCCCTCTCGCAGCTTGCCGCGGAAATCAATGCGCCGATGATTATCGTGGGCACCTCGGAGCGGGGGTTCTCGCACCGCCTCGCAGAAGCCCTGAATGGATCCGTGGGCGCGTGGCTCAGCCACCATCAAAGCAGGCCCGTCCTGGTGGTTCCGTACCGGATGCCCGCCCACGAAGACCGTCCGTAAAAACGGCGGCGTCCGGCTCCGATCAGGCCTTGGAGAAGCTTGGATAATAAAGCGAAAGTAGTTATTCGGGGCGCTGGCGGTCCGCGCTACCAGCCAGTAAGCTGAATCAAGCAGGCCGGTCCCAATCAAGATTGCCGCCGGACATGCCCAAAAGCTGCTCCGGAGTGCGTATCCCCCAATAACGCACTCCGGAGCTTTTTTGTGCCTTCTTTGCCGTAGACGCCGTTCCGGCGATACCCCCTGGGGGTACTTGTTTCGATACCCCTGAGGGGTATAACCTGATCCCATGGACAGCATCGAAGAAGCGGTTTCGCCCGGGCCCGGGACGGCTCACCCGCCGACGCACGGCTACACCGGCAATAAGGACGCATACCTTCGCAGGCTCAAGCGCATTGAGGGCCAGGTCCGCGGCATTGCGCGCATGGTGGATGAGGACAAGTACTGCATCGACATCCTCACCCAGGTTTCCGCCGTTACCAAGGCCCTGCACGCGGTGAGCCTGGGCCTGATGGAGGAACACATCGGCCACTGCGTGGTGGGGGCCGCCTCCGAACCGGACCCGGCAGCACGCGCGGAAGCAATCGACGCCAAGGTAAAGGAAGCGGCAGACGCCATCGGCCGGCTGCTTCGCTGACCCGCCAATTACCCGATCACGTGCCGGCCACCGCCGGCCACCCCTTAAGGAGCAAGCCATGAGCACCACCTCCCCCACTACCGTCGTCAACGTGTCCGGAATGACCTGCGGCCACTGCGTCTCCGCAGTCAGCGAAGAACTGGAAGCCCTGGCGGGCGTCGAAGAAGTGGACGTCGAACTGAATGCCGGGGGTATTTCCACGGTGACCATCACCTCCAGCAAGGAACTCTCGCCTTCGGAGATCGGCGAGGCAGTGGCGGAGGCCGGCTACCTGGTCGTCGCCAACGAAGCCTAGAGACCACAACTGACACGGGGAGCCGCATGAGCAGCCAGGACCTTCTCCACCAGCCCGGCACCCGGGTGGTGGAGCTCGATATTGAGGGCATGACCTGTGCCTCCTGCGTCAACCGGGTGGAGAAGAAACTCGGCAAGCTCGACGGCGTGCAGGCCACGGTGAACCTCCCCCTCGAATCAGCCCATGTGACCGTTCCGGCCGGGGTCACCGACCAGCAGCTGGTAGACACCGTCAATGCGGCCGGTTACAAGGCCACGCTTCGCAGGGCTTCGGCAGCGGAAGCGCCTTTCCCTGCCGGCGGAGAAACCGATGTGCTGCCCGCAGGCGGGGCCGCCGTCGGCGACCACGCGGCCCACGGCGGCGCCGCGCAGCTCCGCCCCCGGCTGATCCTGGCAGCAGTCCTGACCGTCCCGGTCTTCGTTATGTCCATGGTCCCGGCGGCCCAGTTCCCTCACTGGGGGTGGGTGGCCGCGCTCCTGGCACTGCCGGTGGTGACGTGGGCGGCCTGGCCGTTCCACCGCGCGGCGGCCATCAATGCGCGCCACCTGGCTTCCACCATGGACACCCTGGTGTCCATCGGCGTGGCGGCCGCCTACCTGTTCTCCGCCTGGCAGCTGCTGGCAGATCCGCGGATGACGGAACACCCGGGGATGGAAGGCATGGAAGCCGGCGGCCTCTACTTCGAGGTGGCCGCCGTCGTCACCACGTTCCTGCTCCTGGGCCGCTACCTGGAAGCCAATGCCAAGCAGAAAGCCGGCGATGCCCTGCAGGCCCTGCTGAACCTGGGCGCAAAGGACGCCACCGTCCTGCGGGACGGCAAGGAGGAACGGATCCCGGCCGACCGGCTTCAGGTGGATGACGTCCTGGTGGTCCGGCCCGGCGAAAAGATTGCCACCGACGGCGTGGTGACAGACGGGAATTCGGCCGTGGACGCTTCCCTGGTGACCGGAGAATCGGTACCCGTGGAGGTAGGTCCCGGCAGCCGCGTCACGGGCGCCACCATCAACACGTCCGGCCGCCTGCTGGTGCGCGCCACCCGTGTTGGCTCGGAAACAACCCTCGCCCACATGGCGCGCCTCGTATCCCAGGCACAGACGGGCAAAGCGCCCATAGCCCGCCTTGCGGACCGCATCAGCGCCGTGTTCGTTCCCGTGGTCCTGGGGATCGCCGCGCTGACGTTCGCGCTGTGGCTCCTCTTCACCGGACCTGACCTCAGCAGTGGCGACCTGCGCTCGGCCTTTACCGCCGCCGTCGCCGTCCTGGTGATCGCCTGCCCGTGCGCCCTGGGCCTTGCCACCCCCGTTGGGCTGCTGACCGGGACCGGGCGCGGCGCCCAACTGGGCATCCTCATCAAGGGACCGCAGGTCCTGGAGGACACCAGGACCGTGGACACCATCCTGCTGGACAAGACGGGGACCGTAACCACTGGCGTCCTTGCCGTGGACGGCGTGCTGGCCTTCGAGGGGTTCGAGGCGGGTGACGTGCTGCGGCTGGCCGGCGCCGTGGAGGGGGCATCCGAGCATCCGGTGGCCAGGGCTATCGCGGCCGCCGCCCGCGGGGGCACCAAGGGCATTTACGCAGCGGACGACGGCGGTGCCCTGCCTGCCGTGCAGGGCTTCCGGTCCGCGCCCGGAGGGGGCGTTTCGGGAACCGTCGAGGGCAGGCTGGTTGCTGCCGGCCGCGCGGGCTGGCTGCAGCAGGATGGCGTCACCTTTGCGCAGGAGCAGCAGGCCGCGTTGTCGGCGGCGGAAGCCACGGGTGCCACCGCCATTTGGGTTGTTGTGGACGGCGCTCCCGCCGGCATCATCAGCCTGCGCGACACCGTCAAGGAAGGCTCCGCGGCCGCCGTCGCGCGCTTGAAGGTGCTGGGCCTGCGCCCCATCCTGCTCACGGGCGACAATGCGGCCGTCGCCGCCCAGGTGGCCGCCGCCGTCGGCATTGGCAAGGAAGACGTTTTCGCCGGGGTACTGCCGGAGGGGAAAGTCGAGGCGGTGCGCAGGCTGCAGGCCGGCGGTGCCACGGTGGCCATGGCAGGCGACGGCGTCAATGATGCAGCCGCCCTGGCCCAGGCGGACCTCGGAATTGCCATGGGCTCCGGCACTGACGTGGCCATCGAGGCGGCCGACCTGACCGTGATGGGCAACGACCTTGCCCAGGTGGCACAGGCGATCGAGCTGTCCCGGAAGACCCTGGCCACCATCAAGACCAACCTGTTCTGGGCGTTCTTCTATAACGCCGTCGGCATCCCCGTGGCCGCACTCGGCCTGCTCAACCCGATGATCGCCGGTGCCGCGATGGCTGCCAGTTCTGTGCTGGTGGTGGCCAACTCGCTGCGGCTGCGGAGCTTCGGAAAACCGTCGCCAGGCAAGTAGGCCGGGAGTTCAGGCCGCGCCGTACCGGACTGCGGCGCGGGCCCTGGCTTTGGCCGCCTCGGTTTCCCGGTCCTTCGGAGGCGCCTGCGACACCAGCGAGTCAAGGAGATGCTGCGTGATGTGGGCGATCTCGTGGACCGCCTCCTCGAAGGCTTCCTGGTTGGCCCTGGAGGGCTTGGTGCTGCCGCTGATCTTCCGCACATACTGCAGTGCGGCAGCATGGACCTCCTCGGACGTGGCGTGCGGCTCGAAGTTGTGAAGGGTTCGGATATTCCGGCACATACAGCCATGCTAGGCTCCGGAGCGCCTCCAATCGACCCCCTGCCCAGGCTTGCAAGGGCTGCCGTCCAGGGGGAGTCCGGCATGGGCAGGGGTGCCCATCGACACTGTTTTGCGGGCCGGGGTAGGTTTTAGGCAATGGATCTTCCGGATGAGCCGGGGGGCCGCGGGGGATGCCGACCTGGTTCGGATCCACGATCTAACAAGGAGAAACCAATGGCCATGTGGGGTGCAGACGTTCAGCAGCTTCGTCAGCTGGGCAGCAAGCTTCAGGAGGGCGCGTCACAGATCGAGACGCAGAAGTCCAATCTCACCAGCTTGCTGAACAGCACCAACTGGAAGGGACCGGACGCGGACAAGTTCCGCGAAGAGTGGTCCGGAACCCACACCACCCAGCTGACCAAGGTGGCCGAAGCACTGAAGGAAGCCAGCACCCGCGCCAAGCGGAACGCCGACCAGCAGGAACAGGCTTCCAACTAGCAGCGCGGCTGCGAAAGCTATTGCACAGGGGGCCCGGACACCAGTCCGGGCCCCCTGCTTTTAAGGCACGGGCTCGACGTCGTTCGCGTGTTCCAGCGGGGACGCCGCCTTGGGCGTATCCTTACCGCCCGCTGCCGCCGACGCAGGGCCCCGGAGTTCGTCGAGCCGAACCAGGATGACGCCGCCGACGATCAGTGCTCCGCCGACGAGCTGGATGGCGCCCGGAAGCTCGCCCAACAGCAGCCATGCCCAGATGACGGCAAAGAGGACCTCGGTCAGCGACACAAAGGAGGCAACCTTCGATCCGAGCGCCCGCGCGGCCATGATCCCGGACACGTACGCGAGGACCGTCGCCAGGACCACGAGACCCGCCAGCGAGACCCACCACGGGGTGATCCAGGGGCCGAGCCTGGTGTGGGCAGTGCTGAAGGCCATCGGCAGCAGGCCTGTGGCGGCGGAGAGCCACATAGCGGCCGCACCCACGAGCAGCCCGCCGGAGGCCAGGACGATGGGCGGCAGGGAGTCGTTCTCCTTGGCCGTGATGAAGAAGTACATGGCAAGGCAGACGGCGGCCGCAATACCCCAGAGAACACCAATGAAGTCGATTTTCACGGCACCGGTGAGGTCCAGGACGAGGACCAGGCCGGCAAGGGAAAGCAGGGTACCGCCAAACGTCAGGACACGCGGCCGCCTCCGGCTGGCGGCCCACAGCCACAGCACGATGATGACCGGCGCCAGGTATTCAAGCAGGAGTGCCACGCCCACGGAGAGCCTGGCCACTGCGTTGAAGTAGAAGAGCTGGCAGGCCGCGACGCCGATGAGCCCGAAGAGGAGGATGGTCCCCCAGTTGTCCCGCAGCTGGTGCCAGCGTCCCCTAAGGGCGGAAAACGCGGGCACGGCGAGAATCAGGGCTGCGCCCGTGAGCCGGGCAGTGACGGCAGCTCCCGGGGACCATCCTGTCTCGAGGAGCGCCTTGGCAAAGGACCCGGAGAGGCCGAAGACGGCTGAGGAGAACAGGGCTATGCCCAGGCCGGAGGCGAGGAAGTTCAGCTTGCCTGCGGACACGCGGCCGGGCGCGCGGTTGCTCGCAGCGGACATTGAGCACCTCCTGTCAGGAGTAAAGTGGGGTTATGGTCATGACAGTACGGGACGGCACTGTAAGGAGTCAAGATGGTTTTTGCCCCTGACACCGAGGTGGCCCTGAGGACGGTGGTGAACCTGGTCAATTCAGCGGCGAATGGGGCCGAAGGCCTTGCTACCCAGGCGGACCTGGACCGCTTCCTGGCGGCCGAGGGTTTCACCGGATCGCGCACCAGGGATGAGCAGGAGCTGGAAAGCGTCCGGGAGTTGCGCCGGCAGCTCGCGGAGTTGTGGACGGCGGATGAAGACGCGGCTGTCCGCACGGTGAACCGGCTCCTGCGCGAGGCGCGCGCACTGCCCCAATTGGTCAAGCACGACGACTGGGACTGGCACCTGCACGCCACCACACCGGAAGCCCCGCTGGTGGACAGGATGAGCACGGAGGCCGCGATGGCACTGGCGGACGTCATCCGCGGCAAGGAGACGGACCGGATGCGGACCTGCGAAGCAGAGGACTGCGACGCCGCCGTGCTGGATCTCAGCCGGAACCGGTCAAAGAGGTACTGCGACACCGGCAATTGCGCCAACCGCGCGCATGTCGCCGCCTACCGCGCCCGGCAGGCGGCCTCCAGCTAGTGGCCGCCCGGGGTGTCCGGCTGATCGGGGCGGTCGGCGGAGGCGGGCGGTTCCTGTGGGCCCGGGGCGCCGAAGCCGTGGGAGGGTTTCCGGGCCGAGCTGAGGTTCACGCCGGACCCCTTACCCAGGTGCTCGGCGTTTTCCTTGTAGCTCATGGCGAGCATTGCGGCGACCACCAGGGTGACAATGAAGGCGATGCCGGCAGCGGTGAAGGCCAGGTCGAAGCGCGGAGTCCGTGCACTTCCGCCCGAGGCAAAGATGACCACGGCAAGGAAGGCGATCACGGCCCAAAACGCGGAGAACATGAGGGGCCCCTTCACCGAGGTCCGCAGCCTGCGCGGTTTTCCTGGATGCTGGTCTGCCACGGTGGTTCCTCCCTGCAGGCGGCACGCCGGCCGGCCTGGTTTAAGTATTGCGGTGGTTTGCCCGGCCAATTTTCTACAAGGAGTAGAACCGCGCTTTCCTAGTTTACGGCTTTCCGGCGGCGTGGCCGGCATCGTGCCGAAGCGTCAGGCCTGAAAGTACCCACAGCACGCCGGAAATAATTGCTCCGCCGCCAACCACCCCCAGCAGGGCATGGGCACCCAGGCCGATGAAGAACGGCAGCACGGCTGCGGTGCCAAGGCCGATGGCTCCGGAGGTGATCCAGTCCCGGGAGAGCACGTGGCGGCCGCGCAACGTCAACCCGCAGAGCAGCTCAAACGCTCCCGCCACACCAAGGCCCGCTGCGGCCACAACGCCAAACAAGAGGTCTCCGTGCAGCAAAACCAGGGAAAGCCCCCCGCCGGCCAGCACTGCGCCTGCCGCCGAGAGCATCTTGCCCGGAGCAGCATTCCGCTGGAAGCCTGTTGCCGGGATACCCCGGAGGAGGAGCACGCCGGTGGTCAAAAGATACAGCCCCCCGGCCCAGCCCATGACTTCCACGGAGGGCGTTGCCCAAAAGATAGTGACTGCGCCGAACACCAGCGCTGCAGCGGCGCGGAGCAGGACCGGCTGCCAGAGGTTTGGCGGGGGGGCGGTTCCGGGGGTGGTGCCTGCGGGTGTCCTTGGTTGCGTCACCGCTCCAGTTTAGTGGCGGCCATGGGTGGGCAGAATTTGGGGCCCGTTCCCGCCGCTCCTACCCCGAACCGAGCACCATCCACCGGTCGGACCGGGCACGCAGGCCGAGGGTCAGGGCGCGCGCAGCCATATAGCCGAGGGCGAAGGCGGCCCACAGCCAGCCCAGGCCTGCTGCACCCGATATGCCCGGCAGCGCCACGGCCGTCAACAGCGGCACGTATACGGCGAGGTTCAGCACCCCGGCCAAGGCAAGGTACTTTGCGTCCCCGGCGCCTATCAGGACTCCATCCAGCACAAAGACATAGCCGGCGATGGGCTGGCCGGCAGCGAGGACCCAGAGGGCAATGGCCAAAACCGACTGCACCCCGGGATCGGAGGTGAAAAGGGCACCGGCCCAGGGAGCCGCCAGTGCCAGGAGCACACCGGTCACCACGCCAAAGCCCAGGCCCCAGCGGATCATCGTGCGGGTCAGGCGGCGCGCCTTCGCGGCGTTTGATGCGCCCAGCTCCCTGCCGATCAGGGCCTGTGCGGCGATGGCCAGGGCATCGAGGGCGAAGGCCAGGAAGGAAAAAATGGTCATGGCCAGCTGGTGGGCTGCCAGGTTGACCGCCCCTTGCGCCGTGACCACCAGCACCGTGGCCAGGATCGCGATCCGAAGACTGAGCGTGCGAAGCATCAGCCAGGATCCAACCCGTGTCATACTGCGGATCCCCCGCCAGCTTGGCAGCAGGCCGATTCCGCTGCTCACCGCGTTCCCCCTGATGATGAACAGGTATACGCCAGCCATCGCCCACTGGGCCACGCTGGTTCCCACCGCGGAGCCGGTCACCGACCAGCCCAGTCCGTAGACCAGCCACAGGTTCAGGACGATGTTGAGGCCAAAGCCCGCCGTGGCAACCACCAGCGGGGTCCGGGTGTCCTGAAGGCCACGGAGGAGGCCTGTGCCGGCGAAAATCAGGAGCATGGCCACCAACCCGGGCATGGACCAGCGGAGGTAATCGACGGCGAATCCCCGCACTTCACCTTCCGCCCCGAGCAGGCCGACCAGCGGGTCCGCTGCCAGGAACCCGGCCGCGGCCAGGACCAGGCCCAGCAGCAGTGCCAGCCAGACGCCGTCGCGCCCGGCCGCCAGGGCCTTGCCCGGCTGGCCGTCGCCGATGGCGCGGGCCACGGCAGGGGTAGTGGAGTAGGCCAGGAAGACCATCAGGCCGACGGCGGTGTGGAGCACCGCCGAGGCGAGTCCGACGCCCGCCAGCTGCGCCACCCCCAAGTGGCCCACAATGGCCGAGTCTGCAAGCAGGAACAGCGGCTCGGCCACAAGCGCACCAAAGGCGGGAACGGCAAGCCGGAGGATCTCCCGGCGCTGCCCCCTGGATGGCGCGGCAGTGGTGGAGGCAGGTAAGCGGGGCACAATGCCAGCCTATCCGCCGGCCGCAATCAGGCCTGTGCGCATGACAAGGAACACATTGTGACGATTTTAGTTGACACTTCAACCATCCGGCCGGAAGACTGGACGGCATGAACCAGTCACGACTTACCACCACCGCCATCACTGCCCTCCGCGTCATCCTGGGCTTCCTCTTCGCCGCCCACGGCTGGCAGAAGTTCAACGAATGGACCATCGCCGGCACCCAGGCGTCGTTCGCCAAGATGGGTGTTCCGGCAGCGGAAATCGCAGCCCCCGCAATCGCCGTCCTGGAGTTCGCCGGCGGCCTCGCCCTGGTCCTGGGCATCCTCACCCGCGTGGTTGCAGCCCTCCTGGTCCTGGACATGCTGGGGGCCCTGGTCCTGGTCCACGCCTCCGCCGGAGTTTTTGCCGCCAACGGCGGGTACGAGCTGGTGCTGCTCCTCGCGGCCGCAGCCTTCGCCCTGGCCCTCACCGGCGCCGGACGGCTTTCGGTGGACCGGACCCTCTTTGGCCGCAGCAATTCCAAGTTGTCCGTCCTGGCCTAAGCCGCACCTCCGGCCACAGCCGGGAACCGCTCGACGGCGGGTGCCCACTCCGGCGGGCACCCGCCGTCGAGCCTTTTAATCCCGCGGACCCGACTGCTGGGTAACCCGCTGGCGTCAGTATGATCGCACCATGACCGGTGCGCCTGCCTCCAACTCCGTGACCCTCCGCTTCCTCGCCGCCCCCATGGACGTGGGACACAGCGGCTCGGTGGACGCCGGAACCGTCCTTGAGTGGGTGGACAAAGCCGCCTATGCCGCCGCAGTGGGGTGGGCGAAGTCCTACTGCGTGACTGCCTATGTGGGAAACATCCATTTCGCCGACCCCGTCAACAGCGGCGACATGGTGGAGGTAGAGGCCACCATCGTCTACACCGGCCGGTCCTCGATGCACATCCGCACCGTGGTCTCCTCCGGAGATCCGAAGGGCGGCCCGGCAACCATGCGGAGCCAGTGCATGGTGATCTTCGTGGCCGTTGGCGAAGACGGGAAACCCATCCCGGTCCAGCAGTACGAACCAGTCACCGCGGCGGAGATCGAGCAGCGGGACCACGCCCTGGCACGGATCAAGGTGCGGGAACAGATTGTCGAAGCCATGAACCGCCAGGAATATACGGATGCGGGCACGGCCGAACGCGTGACGCTCCGCTTCATGGCTGCGCCCACAGACGTGAACTGGGGCGGAAAAGTGCACGGCGGGATTGTCATGAAGTGGATCGACGAGGCAGCCTACGTCTGCGCCTCCCGGTACTGCGGCATGGATACAGTGGCCGTGTTCTCCGGCGGGGTCCGGTTCTACCGGCCGCTGCTGATAGGCCACGTCGTGGAGGTGGAAGCCCGCTTGGTGTACACGGGGACGAAGGGCATGCATATCGCAGTCCACGTCCGCTCCGGCGATCCCAAGAGCCGCGACATGAACCTCACCACCTATTGCCTGACGGTGATGGTGGCGCGCGACGCCGAAGGCAACTCTGTGCCTGTCCCTTCCTGGGTGCCGGTCACCGAGGAGGACAAGCGGCTGCATGCCCACGCGCGGGAGCTGCTCGAGATCCGGGGCACCGCCCCGGGCAACCGCCTGCCGAACCACTTGCTGGCGCAGGGCTAAGCCACCGGCCGCCTGCGCGTGGCTTTTAGAAGCCCCCGCCGCCGGCGTCGGCCGCCATGTTGGCGAACCGGGAGTAATGGCCCTGGAAGGCCACCACGATGTCCTTTGTGGGACCGTTACGGTGCTTCGCAACCAGGATGTCGGCTTCGCCGGCGCGCGGCGATTCCTTGTCATAGACATCCTCGCGGTGGAGCAGGATCACCATGTCCGCGTCCTGCTCGATGGATCCTGATTCACGGAGGTCCGAAACCATGGGCCGCTTGTCCTGGCGCTGCTCAGAGCCACGGTTCAGCTGGGACAGTGCGATGACCGGCACCTGCAGTTCCTTGGCCAGGAGCTTCAGGGCTCGCGAAAACTCGGATACTTCCTGCTGGCGGGACTCCACCTTCTTGCCGGAGCTCATGAGCTGAAGGTAGTCCAGTATGACCAGCTTGAGATCGTGCTGCTGCTTCAGGCGCCGGCATTTGGCCCGGATCTCCATCAGCGACATGTTGGGGCTGTCGTCAATGAACAGCGGGGCGTCGTTCATCCGGCCCATGGTGGTGGCGATCTTGGACCACTGCTCGTCCTTGATGGTCCCCTTCCGGAGGTCCTGCAGTCCGATGGTTGCCTCTGCGGAGAGGAGGCGCATGGCGATTTCGTTCCGGCCCATTTCGAGGGAGAACATCACCGTGGAGAGGTTGTTCTTGATGGCGGCGGAGCGGGCAAAGTCCAGGGCGAAGGTTGATTTACCCACAGCCGGGCGGGCGGCGATGACGATCATCTGGCCCGGGTGCAGTCCGTGGGTGAGCTCATCCAGCTCGTAAAATCCCGTAGGGACGCCGGTCATCCCCTCGCCGCGGTGCCCGGACGCCTCGATCTCGTCCACGGTGGACTCCATGACGTCCTTGAGGACCACATAATCCTCCGCAGTGCGCCGTTCGGCCACGGCGTAGACCTCCGCCTGGGCCTGGTTGACCAGGTCCTCCACCTCGCCGTCCGAACCGTAGCCCAGCTGGACGATCTTGGTCCCGGCGTTTACCAGGCGCCGGAGGACGGCACGCTCGGCAACGATCTCGGCGTAGTAGCCGGCGTTGGCTGCCGTGGGGACGGTCTGGATCAGCTCATGCAGGTAGGCGGGGCCGCCGATCCGGTTGATCTCGGCACGCTTGGTGAGTTCGTCCGAGACGGTAACGGCGTCCGCCGGTTCGCCGCGGCCGTAGAGGTCGATGATGGCTTCGTAGATGGTTTCGTGGGCGGGGCGGTAAAAGTCCTGTCCCCGGAGAATCTCCACGACGTCGGCAATGGCGTCCTTGGACAGCATCATGCCGCCCAAAACGGACTGCTCGGCAGGGATGTCCTGCGGCGGCTTTCGGCTCGCGTCTGATCCGCGGGTTGCTTCGACCGGGTCAAGATGCGCGATTGACAAATTTGCCGTCCTCTATATGAGCCGGGACCCTGGGGCCCGGCGGTGATCCATCCTGATGTGGCGTTGCACGAAGACCGCGCACCGCTACCCGTTCAGGTCTACCCGCGGGGTGTGACAACGAAGCGGGCCATGCCCTCCGCAGACGGCAAGGCACGGGTTATCCCCACTATCCACAGGTTTTCCACAGCGGGCGGTTTCTTCCGGATCCGGCGATTCCGCAGGCTGCTGTTGGAACCGGCGGGACCCTGAAGAACAGGTACCCCGCTACGCTAGCCCCCTCCGCTCCTGCTGCAAAGCCAACGGCGCGCGGGCCCTGTGGACAACCTGTGCACTAAGGGGCATAGCTTGTGCACAGCCTGTGGGAAAGGTTGTGGACAGCAAAAAACTTTGCCGTTCAATCGGGCCCTGACCTGCGGAAACGTTAGCATCGGCATGTGGAGTAAATATTTCTTTCCGGGAATTTCATCCACAGCCCGTCTCACCGCCGGGGCACAGTTTGTCTCCGGGCACCGGGCGGTGACCCAGTTCGTTCACGGGCCGTGTCGTTCGTCATATGCCCGTGCGGACGTCTGGTCTTCGGCAGGCCAACACATATGCACAACAGTGAATATTGCTGTGGATAAACAGGAACTGGCATAAGCTCTATATATGGGCGAACTACTGCTGGTTCTGCTGCCGGCGATCGTCTTGGCGGCGCTTATTTGGGGGCTTGCCACGGCCCTTAGCCCACGCGATTCGGGCGTTTCGGACGCCGAGAAGTACCAGCGTGACCTCGCCGAACGCTCAGCCCGGCACTATGCGGCGCAGGTCCAGGCGGCCACCGCTGCGCGGGCCCGCCTTGAGGCCATTACGCGGCCAAGCCAGAACGCCCAGGCGATGCACTCAGATCTGGCTGCCACCAGGAAGTACACAGAACGGCTATGAAAATGGAATCGCTCGTGATCCCTGTCCTTATCCTCCTGGCCGTGGCTGCCGGAGTCTCCCTGGCTGCACGCGCCATCAGCAGGCGAAGGGCTTCCGCCGGCGCGGCATCCGGGGCGCCGGCCGTCAGTTCCGCCGACCTCGCCCGCCAGGCGGCCGCAAAACTTTCCGAGGACGAACACCGGCGGCTATACGCCCTTATTGCCCAGGGCCAGGCCATGGCAGCCATCAAGCTCTACTACGAGGTCACGGGCGACGGGCTGCGCGCGTCACGCGATGCCGTCGGTGCGCTGGCCGCCCACCCCCAGCCCTACCGGGGCCCCGAAGCAGTGCCGCAGTCCACTGAGGACGACGAGGACGACGAGCCGCAGCGGTTCCCCTATCGCTACCGGGCCATCGCGAGCAAAGGCGACGTAACCCGCGAGGTCAGCAGCAATATGCTCAACGACGAGATCTACGGCAGGATCCGCACCCTGGCCCGCAACGGGGATACGGAGGCGGCTGCCACGGCCCTGACGCGGCACTCCGATATTTCCATGAAGCAGGCCCGGGAGTTCATCGAACTGCTGGACGACTAAGCCCGGCTGCACCCATGGAGGGGCCCACTGGAAGTTGGCTTCGCTCGCGGCGAGGAACTTCAGGCGTTCCCGGAGATGCCCGCCAGCAGCTGCTCGAATGGCAATGACTCCATGGCAGCATGCTTCCGGCCCGGCTGCCGCCCCTCAAGCAGGCGGGTGAACTCCCCGGCGGCGCGGTCGATGCGGGCGGCAAGGGATGACCCGTCGTCGTCCGCGGTGCCCCAGTCCAGAGGGCCGGCAAAGACACCTGTGGCCGCGATCCTGGTGCGCAGGTAGCTGAAGAGCGGGCGGAGCGCGTAGTCCAGGACCATCTGGTGGCGGTCGGTGCCGCCGGTGGCGCCGAGCAGGACGGCCTTGCCGTCCAAGGACTTGGGGTCGAGGACGTCGATGAAGGATTTGAACAGGCCGCTGTAGGACGCGCTGAACACAGGCGTCACGGCGATGATCCCGTCGGCGGCTTCCACCCCTGCGATTACCTCTGCGAGGCGCGGAGGAGCGTAGCCGGTGACGAAGTTGTTGGCGATGTCCACCGCGAGATCGCGGAGTTCGACGACGTCAACGGCCGCGTTGTAGCCGGCCGCACCCAACTGCCGCTCGGCCGAGGCGGCGAGCTGATCGGCAAGCAGACGGCTCGACGACGGCACGCCCAAGCCGGCGGAAAGGACAGTAATACGGCGGGTTTCCATGGCGGTCTCCTGTTGCTCGGCAGCTCGTGTACAAGTTACATGCATTTGCATGTTTGCATCCAAAAGGGAAAACCGGGGAACGTGCCAGGTTATTCCCTTGTCCCGCCAGCCTCGAGCACAATGCCAGGGGTCGGCGGGGGTGCATTCAAGGCCTCGCGGGTCCGTATCGCGACGCGGGACCGGGGCGTAGAATCACGGCAGGCTGGGTCGTCGTCGCAGCCGGCGCCTGGCGGTCCGCCAAGCATCCCGATGCGACACCTTCCGTATGTTTGCGCAGGGTCTGCCCGATCGAAAGTCACCACCATGCTCAGTAAACTCAGCCCATTCGTCACCGCGCTCCTCCTCGGCGGCCTCGCCGTCACCGGAGCTGCCCCCGCCAACGCGGAGGTCGTGGAACGCTACAGCCTCGATTTTTCGAGCAGCGGAGTAAACGGCGACTTCTGCGGTTCGGGGCTGCAGGTCGCATTCACCTATGACCGGACCGGTTCGGGCTCAACCATGACCCGCGGCGGGGATAGCCTGCTGTGGGTTCACGAGAAGCTCAGGATCGTCCAGACATTCACGTACAACGGGATGACCGTGACCGACATCCAGCCGAACACGCTCGCCAAAGACCTCAAGATTGTCGACAACGGGGACGGGACGCTCAGCATCACCGTGCTGCTGACCGGAGAGAATCGGCTGATTGGAAGTGACGGCAAGATCCTCGCCAAGGGCGACGGCCAGGTCCGCAGGCTCCTCACCATCGACCAGGCGTCGGGCAACGTGATCAGCGACGAGCTGATCTTCGGTTCTACGGGTACGAACGACGACTTCTGCGAAGCAATCCTGGCTCACTGGGGCGTCTGACCCGGCTGGCCCGTCCACGGTCCAAAGCAAAAGACCCCCGCTGCCGGGATCCGGCGACGGGGGTCTCTGTACAGTCGGAACTGTTGAGCCGTAAAGGCTACTTGCCTGCCACTACATCGAGTTCGATGACAGCGGCAACGTCCTCGTGCAGACGGACGTTGGCCTGGTACGAACCAACCGACTTGATGTGGACCGGCAGTTCAACCTTGCGCTTGTCGATGCGGCCAAGGCCAGCGGCCTCAACAGCGTCAGCGACGTCGCCCTGCTTGACGGTGCCGAACAGGCGTCCGGTTTCGCCGGCCTTGACGACGAGCTTGACCGGCTTGGACTGCAGTGCAGCAGCCTGCTTCTGAGCGTCTTCCAGGGAAGCGTGCTCGCGGGCAGCGCGGGCAGCCTTGATGGACTCAACCTGCTTTTCGCCGCCCTTCGACCAGGTCAGGGCGAAGTTGCGGGGCAGCAGGTAGTTACGGGCGTAACCGTCCTTGACCTCGACAACGTCGCCAGCAGCACCGAGACCGGTTACTTCGTGGGTCAGAATGAGCTTTGCCATGTTAGTTAATCCCTTCCTTAGCCGCGGCCAGCGCCGGAGTAAGGCAGCAGAGCAACTTCGCGGGCGTTCTTGATTGCCTGGGCGATCTTGCGCTGTTCCTGCACCGTAACGCCAGTGACGCGACGGGCGCGGATCTTTCCGCGGTCGGAGATGAACTTGCGCAGCAATGCTACGTCCTTGTAGTCGATGACAGTGATGTCAGCGGCCTTCAAGGGGTTGGACTTTGGTTTGGGCTTACGGAGTTCAGCCTTAGCCATCGTGGAGCTCCTATTCTAGGGAGCCCGTGGATGTTGATCCACGGGATGGTGGTGGTCCGACGGCGGCAGGCGCCCTGGTGCTCGTTGGCACTGTGGCGGTCCCGGCGTCGGGCCTTAATGGGGTTGTTTAGAAGGGAGGTTCGGAATCGGGGCCGTTGCCCCAGCCACCTGCACTGGACACGCCGGGCGTGGCCCAGGGATCGTCCTGCGCAGCCTGCTGGTTGCCGCCGCCCCAGCTTCCACCGGAGTTGCCGCCCTGGTTTCCGCCAGAGTTGCCGCCTCCGAAGCCGCCGCCGCTGTTGCCGCCCCCGAAGCCGCCCTGGCCACCCGCGCCGGAGCGCTGGGTGCGGTTGACCTTGGCGTTGGCATAGCGCAGGCTGGGGCCGATTTCATCGACCTCAAGCTCGATAACGGTGCGCTTTTCGCCTTCTTTGGTTTCGTAGGAACGGCTCTTCAGGCGGCCGGTAACAATCACGCGCATGCCCTTGGTGAGGGACTCCGCGACGTTCTCGGCTGCTTCACGCCAGACAGCGGCGCGGAGGAACAGGGTTTCCCCGTCCTTCCACTCGTTGGACTGGCGATCAAAGGTACGCGGGGTGGAAGCGATGGTGAAGTTCGCTACTGCCGAACCGGACGGTGTGAACCGCAATTCCGGGTCATTGGTGAGATTACCGATGACCGTAATGGTAGTTTCGCCTGCCATCTACTGCCTCCTTGTTCGATCCTGGGTGAAGAGTGCGTTCCTGCGGGTGAAGAATGAAGATCAGTGCTGAAAATTACTCAGCAACAACCTTCTGCTCTTCGGGGCGGGTGATCTTGGTGCGCATGATGGTCTCGTTAAGAGACAGCTGGCGGTCAAGTTCCTTCGCGGTTTCCGGCTTGGCGGTGAAGTTCACCACGGCGTAGATACCTTCAGACTTCTTCTTGATTTCGTAAGCCAGGCGGCGACGGCCCCAAATGTCAACCTTCTCGATGGTTCCACCATCGTTGGTGATGACGTTCAGGAACTTCTGAAGCGACGGCTCAACGGTACGCTCTTCGACCTCGGGGTCGATGATTACCATCAATTCGTAAGGACGCATATGTGAACCCACCTCCTTTGGGCTAAGCGGTTACGGCATTTCCGTAACAGGAGGTTCATTTGCGATTCCATGCGATGCCCCGCCGCCGGAAGGGAGGCAGGGCGCAGCACAGACTTCACTATCCTAGTGCATCTGGGCCGGATAGGCGATTTATCCTTGCCTCAAGGCTAGGCGGCTGGCAACGGCCTGGAAAGCGCTGGTACGACGATGTGGAAAACCCTGCCACCCGCAGGCTTGGCTGGTCGGCGGAATCCTGGTCACGCGTGACTTCCGGCCCGTTTTGGCCAATGACAATGGGTCGGAACCACTGGAGGCGCCCACGCCGGGGAAGCCCTTATCATCTGACGTATGGGTAAACATTTGGTCGCCCTTGGGGTGGCGGCAATCTTCCTGGGCGGCTGCTCGGCCCCTTCACCACCACAGCCAGCAACGGCGACCGCGACGGCGACGGCGGACCAAGCAGGAACCACCCCAGCCACAACCGACGGCGGAGGGACCACCCAGCAAGCGTCCACCGACTCTTTCGAGTTCGCCGCAGCCGGGGACATGAACCCGGACAGGAACACGTCCACGGCATCGCCCAGTGGCAAGAATGCCGCGTCCATCATAGCCAGTCTGAACGACGGCAGCCTGGACAACTTCATCGCCACGGGTGACTTCCAGTACGACAAGTCGGTGTGCTCCGCGCTCGGATCCTATGACCAGCTGTGGGGACCGGCCAAGTCCAAAACGTACTGGACGGCAGGACCGAACCACGACGTTCAGCCCGGCAGGAACGATGAGCTGGACAAATATATGAACGGTGAGTGCGTTTCCACCACGAAAAGCGCAACCAACACCCACCTTGGCCGGTTCGTGGACGCCCTCGAATGGTACTCATTCGATAAGGGCAACTGGCACTTCCTTGTAGCCCCTACGGCCACCTGGCGGTACGACGCTGCGCGTGCGCGGGCGATGACGTCGGAAATGGATGCTGATCTAAAGGCAGCTAAAGCGGCCGGCAGGCATCTGGCCGTCGTTTACCATGACCCATACTTCACCTCTGACACGTCCAGCCACTCCCGCTTCACTGAGGCCAAGCCGTGGATTGATGTGTTCTGGGCGAACCGTGTCCGGATACTGCTTTCAGGCAGCCAGCACAATTATGAGCGGACCTGCCCAGTGAACAACGTGGACCAATGCGTTGCGGACGGGATGCAACAATTCCAGGTGTCCACGGGTGGAATCGGCCTCCGGCGGTTTAACAGCAACCCCTCTTATGTGCAGCAGAAGTTTAGCGACACCTGGGGTCACCTAAGGATGAGCCTCAAGGCTGACGGCTCTTATACGTGGGAATTCCGTGCTGTTGCCGGCGGAATGCAGACTGACAGCGGGTCACGAAGCAAGGGCTGAGTCAACGCCAGGGTAAGTGAGCCGGGACCTCGCCACGTGGGGCGTGAACCCCGCCCCGTCACTACTCTGGCACCGGTACGGCTGAGCCGCCGTCCGGACGCCAGTACCGCAAGCCGCCGCTCGTGGCGCCGTCGCGGGCGACGTCTATCACGGCGTAGGGGAACGCCCGGCGATCCAGCCGGTCAGGTCCGCGACCGCGGACGTCCGAACACCACGTGCCGGTGTTGAGGTACCGCGTTGGGCACGCCTCCAGCTCCGATTCGAGGGCGCGGTGCGTGTGGCCTGATACGTACCAGGACACCCCGGAACCATACTCTTCGAGGGTGCGTGCGAACCGACCCGCTGCTGCGGGAGGCTCCTCGCCCGCGGTCCTGCGCCCGGCTGCCGCGAGCACCATGCGAGTGGCGGCGCGGGGGAGCGCCGACACCGTCCGGAACCGGGACAGGCGTGCCAGGTCCCGAACGGCCGCCTCGTCCAGCGCAAGGCGAAATGACTCGGACTGCAACATCTCGTCGTACGCGGGCTCCCGGATGCGACGTTCCGCCAGCTCGGACGCCAGGCAGGACCGGGCAACGGCCCCGGCCCGGCTCAGGCGCGAGTTCGACGGGTGGGCGTTCCAGGCGGCGAGCGGTGGCAGGTTCAACTCGTCGGTCCCGTTGACCGCCGACCGGAGCACCTCAGGAATCCGGTGCAGCGCGTGGTGCTGGTGTCCATGCTCGGCCACGAGCACGCGGGGCACGTGCAAGAACCACGGGTGCACCCGCACCCGTGAGGGCTCACCGGGTGACAGCAGCGCTGACAGGCGGGCGGCGACCGACGGCCGGGCCAGCTCGACGTCGTGGTTGCCGCATACGAAGTGCAGCTGCACGCCGCGGGCCGCACACGCTTCCAGCGCCCGGAACGTGTCAACGTGCCGGGCGAGGATTGACTCCAGCCGGGCAAGGCTCTCGTCTTCGGCTAAGCCGACCAGCTCGAACGTGTCACCCACGAAGGCGACGTGCCGCTGCGTACCGGTTACCGCAAGGACCTCGCGGCGCAGGAATCCGGGCAGCACTGCGCTTGGGCGGCGGGGGTCGTCGTCCGATAAGCCCAGGTGGAGGTCGCTGAGGAGCCACCACCGCGATGCGGAGTTCACGTGAGCAGTCCCACCACGCGTGGAAGGAAAAGGACGAGGTACATCGCCCACATGACACCGACCACCTTACGACTCATGGTCAGGCCGAGGAGCCTCGTGGGCCGTTCGGCGTCTGGTCCCGCACGTCGGATCTCGAGCGCGACAAGGGTAACGAGCAGGGCAATGGTGATGAGTAGGGCGGCAATCGCGAGCAGTCCCCCCAGATCGATCATGACACGACCTCCTGACGTGCGCGTGCCATGCACGCGCCAATGGTGATGACGCCCATCGAGACGACACACGCCTGCCACGACCACACAGCGAGGTAGAACATCGCGGTGGACACCGCCGTTAGCGTGGCGAGGCCGAGAGCCAGAACGAGCAGCCCGCGGAGGGCAAGGTCGGTAACCGACGTGAGTCGGACCAGTGCCTGCCCTGGTAGCAGGATGAGGACGGCTATCGCAGCAACCACCTGCAGCGGTGTCGGCAGCCCGACGAGCGCAACCAGTGACAAGGCGACGGCCGAGAGAGCGAGGACCAAGGTTGGCCGGCTGATGGGGCGGTTCATGGCGTCACCCGGTAGGCGCGTGCATCGACATTGCTGAACACGAGCTCCACGCCGGCCTGCTCGCGCAGCCACCCCTCCAGCTCGGCGAAGCCGCTGGCGCTGGTGGCGCCCCGGAGCACAAGACTCGCTTCCGACGAGCGGGTGAACAGCGCGACGGCACCGGCAGGGTTCTGCCGGGCATGCTCGTAAACGACTGGGCCGCAGGCCGCCGTAGACAAGTCGGACCGGCACATGTAGTCGATGGTCCGATACGGGTGATCAAGGTAGGCCTCGCTGCGCCACGGCGTCGGGGGGGCTGCCGAGATGATCGTCGAGCCAGGCGGCGCGAGACGCTGTACGGCGGCGACGGCAGCGATCTCGCTGTCGGTGAAGACGTCAAACTGGGCGTTCCCGAACCGGCCTGTCACCGTCAGCAGGCCCAACAAGCAAAACGTCAGCGCGAGGCCCCCCGCGGCACGGAGGGAGGGCTGTGTGCCGCCTTCTGTGGGAAGCAGGATCGAGCATGCCTGCAAAGCGATGAAGGGCAGAGCGAAAAGCGAGACCCGGATGAGCATTTCCCCGCCGTACAACTGCACGGGGAAGAGCAGCAGGGGGGTGACGGCAAGGAGGACCACCCGGATATCGAGCCGTCCCCGGCGCCGGTCGCGCACCGCGCCCGCCACCGCGAGACCCCACAGCAGGAGGGTGAGAACCACCCGGGCCTGCACCACGAGCACGTGCCCGGGGGTCCCGCTCACGCGGTCGACGACGTTGGCATTGATCGCGGCCAGCACGCCTCCTTCCGCCAGGGGTGGGTTTCCGGAGAGGTATGTACTGGCGGGATATGCGAGCCAGAGTGCCAGCACGACCGCGGTGATCAGGGGCAGCCGGCCGGGCCAGACATGCCCGCTCAAGGTGAGGGCGGTGAGGGCGATCAGCAACAGGAAGGGCGTCAGCTGATGGCTCGCACAAATGACCGCGACGAGCACGAGAGTCACCGCGAGGGCGCTCACCCGGTACCCTGGCCGGGGCTCAGCCGGGGACCTCCCTTGCCACCAGGTGGCCAGGTCGGTATCTCGGAAGCCGCGGAACTTGGGGGGCCGCGCGGCCAGCGGGCCGACGACAAGTGCGATCACGACGAGGTACAGGAAGAAGCCGAAGGCTTGGGGAGACAAGTAGTCCTGGTCCTGCCAGTTGCCGAAGCAGAAGAGCCAGAGCACGAGCCAGCGCCGTCGCGGATCCTGCGTAAGGTACCGCATCAGCACGCCCAGGGCAGCGAGCCACAGGCCCACGTTAAGCACCGGCGCCCACAGGGCAAGGGCTACCGGGTCGAGGCCGGTTGCCTTTAGTACTGTCGCCAGAAGGGCGAAGAAACCCGGCCAGTTAAAGTAAGCGTCAATGTCCGGGTCGATCCCCTGGCTGCGCGAGAGGGCGTCGGCAATGCCGAGATGACGGAACGCGACCTCACCACGTGGTACGTCGGTGACGAAGGCTGCCGTCCCGAAGAGCACGAGCACCAACACCAGCAGCAGCCACATCATGACCGCCCGGCCCGCCGGACCTGAGACATCCCCTCGTAGCGCCACAACGAAGGCGACGTTCAGAATCAGAACCCCCGCCCAGAACGGGTAGGGGAGCACGGCAACGAGCCCCAAGTCGCTGTTCACGGGAACGGCGACCATGGAAGCGGCCCATATGGCTAGCGCCAGCGCCACCGCCCCCGCCAGTGCGCACCACGCGTCACGGGCCTTCCAGCGTCCTTGGATGCGGCTGGGCGCATCAATCGCGGTGGTCATCGTGACTCCTTCGTGACGCGCCGGAGAACGGCGATTAACCGGAGGCCGGCAGCGACAGCCCCAATGGAGAGCACCACCAGCCACGCAAGGGCCATGGCGCCGGGGCCCGCTTCGGCGACCAACAGCGCTGACGCGCAGAGGGCAACCCCGAGCGTCACGCCGACCACGATCGGCTCTGTATACCGGCCGAGAGCCCGGCACACGGCGTTGTAGGCCTGCAGCACCGCGTACGGGACCAGTCCGGCCGCCAACCACCGCAGAGCGTCAGCGGATGCGTCGGCGTATCGCTCCCCCAGCAGACTAAGCAGCGGGTGAGCGAGGAGGACGAGGACGACTGCCGCCAGACCTCCTACGGCGAGCGACCAACGGAGACTCGCCCAGGTTGTAGACGCCAGGCGGTGAGGGTCGCGGACACCTTCGGAAAACTGGACGATGCCCATCAGCATCGGAGCGGAGTAGGCGGCCCAGGCCATCATCCATGCGGGATACCAGTAGGCAGCGATCTCCGGCGCCACCGTGTGGGCGAGCAGGAGAGGCAGCACCAGCCCGGGGGCGCGCTCGGTGAGGGTGAGGAGCTGGTACGGAATACCCACCGCCAGCAGTGGACGGCCGCGCGTCGAACGCAAGGATGGTCGCGGCCGATAGCCAATCAGTTTTCGCAGCTGGATCACACCGACGACGCACGCCACTGTATTCCCGAGGGTCCAGCAGGCCATTACCACGTCGGCGGAGGCGCCATGCGCCTGCCAGGAAACGAGCGCTGCAGCGCCGAGGGAAACTCCGCCGCCCAACGCATACCTCAAGGTCGCGCTGGCCCCGCGTCCCAACGCCACCAGCGCCTGGTCCAGCACGATCACCAGGGTGCCGGTGACGGCAGCCGCAAGGAACGTAAACCAGAAGAGAACCGACGCCGACGCCGTCTCCGGCGCCGCAGCCGCCTGCAGCACGAGGTAGCCGAGGGCGAGCACGGTACCGGCTACCCCCACTATGGCGAACGCCGCATCCAGCACCCGCGCAGGCGGCTCTCCCCGTCCCACCGCAACGATTACGGCGGACCCGGCACCCAGAACCGCGAGCTGCGTGCAGATCATCACTGCCGCGACAGCGGCCATGGTGAGCCCGACCTCGCGGTCTGACGTCGCGCGCGCGGCCACGACCCAGAAGGCAAAACCCCAGCCAATCTGGGCGGCCTTGCCCACAATGAGGCCGAGCGAACTGCGCAGGGCGGAGTGCCGGACAGCTGAGGGGTCCGTGACCGCGGTCCCTAGCTCAGCGGTCATGACGCCAGACCTTTCGCCAGGCCCGCATAGTTGTACCAGCAGAAGGCGAGGTAGTAGCGCAGCCACCGGGGCTGGCCCGAGGCGAGGCTCAAGGCGCTGCCCCGGACGGCCGCGGCGGCGGGCAACAGCGCCAATCTCGCACCCCGCCAGCCGTGTTTGCGGATCATCCGTCCCAGTCCCGTTCCGTCCATCAGGAACTGGTCGAGCGCGAAGTTGAAGTCGTCTGCGGCGAAACGATGTTCGACGACTACCCGCTGTGACACCGCCGTCCGCAGCCCTGACTCCCGCATCCGCCAACGCAGCTCGATGTCCTCGCCGGACTTGAACGAGTCGTCGAAACCCACACCCAGCATCAGGTCTCGGTCGACCATCGTCGCGACGAGCCCGAACCAGTTGCGGCTGCGGCCGGTGCGATGGTGATGTGCCAGCGCCTGCCCCCAGTAGCCCGGTCCAGCGACACTTTCCAAACCGGCTTGGAGGGCGTCGTAATCGCCCTCGACCAGCTCAATGAGCAGGTCGGCGACTCCGTGTGGCCCGAACACGACGTCAGAGTCGACGAGCAGGACCCAAGGGGTCCTGCTGCTCTGCACACCGAGCGTTCGCGCCCATGGCAAGCCGCGGCCTTCATCACTCAGGACCCTGGCACCTGCCGCGAGAGCGAGGTCGACCGTACGGTCGGTGGAGCATCCGTCCACCACAATGATCTCCGCTACACCGGACTGACGCAGGGCCTCCAGGCAGCGTGGGAGCATGTGCTCCGCGTTGCGGGCCGGAACGACCGCGGTGACCTCTGAAGGGCTAGGACCCACTGTGCCCACCCCCTCAGATCTGCTCGTCCAGGACCGACGGCAGCAGCTCTTCGAGATACCGGACGATGTCGTCAGACGCCTCGTCCGCCGTGTACGCGGAGGGCACCTGCAGCAGGTGGCAGGGCCGTCCGTCGAGCGCCTTGTTCAGGACTAGGCCTTTTGCCGCGAAGTGCTCGCGCCAGGGGACGACGGATGTAGCGGCCAGGCCTGTCACGACATGCTGCGAGAAGCTTGCCATCTCGATGTGGAAGTTGCCGAGCATGCGGTCGACCATCCACTCGGTTGTCCGCTCGATAATCCGGGATCGGGAGCCCTCATAGCGCTCGATGTAGATGGCCGCCGCAAGCGGAGCCGTTGTCGTCACTTCCCGGCCGGGAAACGCGGTCCCGGCATCAACCATGCGGTGCTCCGGCGACCAACGCCGGGAGAAGTCCGCGAGGCGCGGGTAACGGATGACGTACGGATGCACCACCGTGGTGAGGCGGCCGACACTCTTCGAGAGCTGAGGCGGGACGAGGGGCTTCCGGACCCCTTCAAACAGGTGCGGGTAGATGTTCCGGTGGTGCGGCTTAATGAACATCGGCTTCGCGTAGCCGAGCAGCGTGGCGTCCTCGGCGAGGAAAGCCCAGTCATCGCCCATGAACGACCAACCCTCGCGCCTCATCAACTTGGCGGCGGTGCTCGTCTTACCGGTCCCTCCGGCGGCCGGAAGCGCGATCGCGTGCCCCCGGTACGCCATCGTTGCCGCGTGGATCATGCCCGCACCTCGAGCCACCATGGCGGCATCCAGAACAGGGACCACGGAGGTCAACAGCTCGCCCGGCCCGTGGATGCGCCACTGGTCTCCGTCCCGCACTACCTGGAGCCGCTCGGCTTGGAAGCGGACGCTGTTTTCCGTGTACGCGAGCTCGTGCTCGAGCAGGCCCGCATCCGTCATCGGCTCCAGTTTGTTGTCCACAGTGATGTCGGCCGGCCGTTCGGTTTCGGTTGCGAAACACGCCAACATGCTCCTGAGCTGCGGCGCTGCCGGCGCCTCTGCATCGACGCGGAGCGTGACGCGGCCATGGATGTCGAACTGCAGAGCCTTGGTGTTGGTCTTGGTCTGCTTGTACATGGTGTCCCCTGTCTAGTGGTGTCGATCGGTGATATTGCTGATGTGGACGGCGCCGGCCGTGTCGGCCGGCGCCCGCCTACTTCGTCAGCGTGAGGATGAGCTTGGGTGCGTTCGTGCTGCCGGCCTCCTTGGAGTTCAGGTCCAGTCCGTCGCTGCTGTTGGCGTCCATGCCAAGTGAGAGCAGTTGGCCAAGCTCACCGGCCAGGGCGGCGCGGTCCAACAGAACGGTGTAGTTGGTGTTGGTCGTTGTCGGGCCGAGCGTGCCGATGCGGGTACCGAGGGCCGGACGGAGGGGGGTTCCGCTGTACGTGATCCCGGCCTCGGTCCAGCTGTCATCAGCGACCAGCTTGACGTTCTGCGTACCCGTTGACCCGCTCCCGGCGCTCCGCAGCTGCAACGTCGCACTCTCCAGGGTCCTGCCCGCATAGGCTGACAGGTCGAACTTCAAGTACGTGACCTCCACCGGGCTGTTGTCCACACCCAGGATTGTGCTCGTGCCATAGTTCGTCCCGGGCGCCCCGCTCGAGACAAAGCTGTCAGCGATGGCCGTGAGCGTGACCGTTTCCGACGTACCGCCACCGGAGGTGACGCTCCAGGTCCGCGTCGCTGGTGTGGCATCGGTGTTGCCGGCTGCGTCGGTGGCCCGGACGCTGAAGGTGTGGGATCCGACCGACAGCCCGGTGTAATTCCGGGGCGAGGTGCACGCAACGTGCGCTGCACCATCCAGGCTGCACTGGAACGTCGAACCAGCTTCAGTCGAGGTGAATTCGAAGGTGGCGCTGGTCGACGTCGACGTCGATGCCTCAAGTGGTCCCGACGTGATCGTCGTATCCGGAGGCGTCGTATCACCACCACCGCCGCCACCACTCATGGTGAG
Organism: Arthrobacter sp. PGP41; assembly: GCF_002953935.1. Classification (NCBI taxonomy): domain Bacteria; kingdom Bacillati; phylum Actinomycetota; class Actinomycetes; order Micrococcales; family Micrococcaceae; genus Arthrobacter; species Arthrobacter sp. PGP41. The sequence continues at coordinate 4,221,509 of NZ_CP026514.1, forward strand.
CAGCAGCTTGGGTGCGTTCGTGCTGCCGGCCTCCTTGGAGTTCAGGTCCAGTCCGTCGCTGCTGTTGGCGTCGATACCAAGTGAGAGCAGTTGGCCAAGCTCACCGGCCAGGGCGGCGCGGTCCAACAGAACGGTGTAGTTGGTGTTGGTCGTTGTCGGGCCGAGCGTGCCGATGCGGGTACCGAGGGCCGGACGGAGGGGGGTTCCGCTGTACGTGATCCCGGCCTCGGTCCAGCTGTCATCAGCGACCAGCTTGACGTTCTGCGTACCCGTTGACCCGCTCCCGGCGCTCCGCAGCTGCAACGTCGCACTCTCCAGGGTCCTGCCCGCATAGGCTGACAGGTCGAACTTCAAGTACGTGACCTCCACCGGGCTGTTGTCCACACCCAGGATTGTGCTCGTGCCATAGTTCGTCCCGGGCGCCCCGCTCGAGACAAAGCTGTCAGCGATGGCCGTGAGCGTGACCGTTTCCGACGTACCGCCACCGGAGGTGACGCTCCAGGTCCGCGTCGCTGGTGTGGCATCGGTGTTGCCGGCTGCGTCGGTGGCCCGGACGCTGAAGGTGTGGGATCCGACCGACAGCCCGGTGTAATTCCGGGGCGAGGTGCACGCAACGTGCGCTGCACCATCCAGGCTGCACTGGAACGTCGAACCAGCTTCAGTCGAGGTGAATTCGAAGGTGGCGCTGGTCGACGTCGACGTCGATGCCTCAAGTGGTCCCGACGTGATCGTCGTATCCGGAGGCGTCGTATCACCACCACCGCCGCCACCACTCATGGTGAGCAGCAGCTTGGGTGCGTTCGTGCTGCCGGCCTCCTTGGAGTTCAGGTCCAGTCCGTCGCTGCTGTTGGCGTCGATACCAAGTGAGAGCAGTTGGCCAAGCTCACCGGCCAGGGCGGCGCGGTCCAACAGAACGGTGTAGTTGGTGTTGGTCGTTGTCGGGCCGAGCGTGCCGATGCGGGTACCGAGGGCCGGACGGAGGGGGGTTCCGCTGTACGTGATCCCGGCCTCGGTCCAGCTGTCATCAGCGACCAGCTTGACGTTCTGCGTACCCGTTGACCCGCTCCCGGCGCTCCGCAGCTGCAACGTCGCACTCTCCAGGGTCCTGCCCGCATAGGCTGACAGGTCGAACTTCAAGTACGTGACCTCCACCGGGCTGTTGTCCACACCCAGGATTGTGCTCGTGCCATAGTTCGTCCCGGGCGCCCCGCTCGAGACAAAGCTGTCAGCGATAGCCGTGAGCGTGACCGTTTCCGACGTCCCGCCACCCGCGGCCGCGGCCGTAGTGAAGGACCAGGTCTTGTCCTGCGCCAACGCGTTACCGGCAGCATCCTCCACCCCACCGGTGCCGCCCCTGACGATCGCCGTGTACGTCGTACCCGCCGTACCCGCCTTCAGCGCCTCATTCGGGTTCAACGTCGCAACGTTGCCCGCATACGACACAACCGCGGACACAGGCGTCGCATTTGGCGGCACCGGCGCCGTCCCCTCGTACAGCTCGAACGCACTCGACGTGACCGTCGCGGCATCCATCGGCTCCGAGAACGTCGCCGTCACATCCGCCGACACCGCCACACCAGTGGCACCAGCAGCCGGCGACGTACCCGTCACCGTCGGAGCAGTCGTATCACCACCACCCGCGGCAGCCGTAGTGAAGGACCAGGTCTTGTCCTGAGCCAGCGCGTTACCGGCAGCATCCTCCACCCCACCGGCACCGCCCTTGATGATCGCCGTGTATGGCGTATCCGCCTTCAGCGCCTCATTCGGGTTCAACGTCGCAACGTTGCCCGCATACGACACGACCGCGGACACAGGCGTCGCATTTGGCGGCACCGGCGCCGTTCCCTCGTACAGCTCGAACGCGCTCGACGTGACCGTCGCGGCATCCATCGGCTCCGAGAACGTCGCCGTCACATCCGCCGACACCGCCACACCACTGGCACCAGCAGCCGGCGACGTACCCGTCACCGTCGGAGCAGTCGTATCACCAGCACTGCTGGGATCGTAATAGTGCCAGTACCGGCTTGTGGCGTTCACATCTGCGAGCACCAGGAGACCGCTTTTCGCCGTGCCCCGCGCCGCGCTGTTGAGGTTCTGTTTCGTTGACGTCACGTTGTGGACGTACTGGTCGGCGTCGACAATACGATCCGTCTTCGAGGTCGTAAAGCGGATGTCGTCCAGTGGTGTGGACTTTTCGTAGATCGCTCCTCCCGAACTGGTGCAGACGCCGGCGTTCGTTGTGCCGCTGGGCTTCGGATAGGTAGCGAAGGTACGCAGCCTCTGGGAGCTCTCGTCAATCAGGACGATCACCCGGTTCGGGCACTCCGCCACCGTCGCGATCGTGTGCTCCGACCAGGCCGACGTCGTTTTATTCATTGCCAGGAGCTGGATCAGCGGCTGGGACGCGGATGTGAACGATGTCTTGATAGCGGCGAAAACCTGGCCATCCGTGGAGTCCAGCCACTTCAAGTTCATGTGGTCATCACCGCTGCGCTGCCCAGACACCGCCGCCACGGCAGGGGTCCAGTTGGTGTTGGATGCTCCATCGACGTGATGGCTCCAGTACATGCCGTCGGAGGCATCACCTACCTGCCGACTCCACATCAAACCCATCTTCCCGTCGAACGCGATCAGGGCCGAGGTGTCATCTACGGAGACGTTGCTCAACGACGCGGGATGCTGGAACGGTGTCCCCCAGGTCTTGCCATCCGTGCCAGTGACGTTCAGGTAGATCCGGTTCCCCTGCTGCCACGTTGCCCACACACGACCTGTCGAGTCCTTGTCGATGGTCAGGGTCTCAACGCGGTAGTTGTTGATCTGTGAAGAAGAACCTGTCGCCGAGTACTTCTTTGTACCCGAGTCGTAGGTGTAGCGCCGCATCGTTGTGGGGGACCCCGCTACAGCCTGCGAACCGTCGTTGACGAACCTATAGCTCGCCACATGCAACGTCGTTCCGTCCCACAACACGTCGTGATGAGTGTCGGCCCGTGTGTCCGTCGCCACACCCGTATCGACCCAGGAACGCGTCGAGGCATTGAACCGGAAGATATGGAAATCCGAGCTGGCAGTATCCCACAGGTTGCCCCACCAGGACCCGTCGTTGAACCACAACGCACTCGTAGCCCGCTTCGTACCCGTCGGCGTCCCCGTCCCCGAATGCGACGGTCCCTCATCCCCGACATCACCCGCAGCAGCCGACGCCGCGACCGGGGACACCAGAGCACCCACCACAACCAGCAGAGCTGTCAGCAGTGCATAGAGCCGCAGATTCCGCGACGCTGGTAGACCGAAGCCAGCCACATCGAGGGAATCGTGCACAGCCGCGCCTCCGCGCGCAAAATAGTTGTTCATTTTTTCATCCCTCCGACACATTCGCGCTGTGAAATTCTGACGGTTCCGCTTTCACGCTTTCACTCACTGGACGTCCCTCCAGGCAGCATCCATGCCAACCGCGCTTCCCAGGTGCGGCGAGACGTGGGCCAGGCGCCGGCCGCGCAGATAACCGGCAGCTGTGAAGGCAAGAACTGAAACCACGGCGCCGGCCCGTCCGAGCCCTCCCGGGTTTCCGTTTCTGCCCCAGTCATAAAGTCCGGCTACAACCGCGCGCGGCAGGACCCTGCGCACATACCGCCTTTCGGGTCCGAGCGCCCTTTTGTGGCCGACCACCTGGCTCACCTGGGCCTTCGACAGGCCTTCGGACCACGACCGGGACAGCATGTAACGGAACGTGCCCCTGCTGGCGGGGACGTGATGGCGCACCACTGCTGCCGGTTCATACACAATTCGGGAACCAGGCGAGCCCATCTTTGAGCGAATGCAGATCTCGGTCTCTTCGCACCCCAGGGGTACGGCACCCTGGCGTCCTAAAGCATGGTTGAATCCCCCTACCTGGCGGAGCACGTCAAGCCGGAAAGACATGTTTGCGCCGATGACGTTCCTGACCTCGCAAGCCACCCGTGGCATCCCCAGGTGGCTGCATCCAACGATCCAGTCCAGCTCCTCGCCGAAATAACCGGGGCGGCCGGTTTCCCAAATGGGCTCCACCCGGCCCCCGACGGCAAGGACGTCGGGATCGTCGTACAAGGCCAGCAAAAGCTCAAGCCAGTCCGGTGCCGCTTCGGCATCATCATCCAGGAAGGCGACAATATCCGTATCAGCCAGGCCGACGCCCGTGTTGCGGGCCCCGGAAAGACCCTGCGGCCCCGTGTTCTGGACGACCGTGACGTCATCAACCACCACAAGAAGCCGTTCATAAAGATCAACGTTGTGGTCAATTACCAGGAGAATCTCCTGCGGACTGACGGTCTGTGCCCTGACTGATTCGATGACATCAAGCAGGTTCGCCCAGCGGTCCTCGGTATAAGTGCAGATGACGACAGTAACGGTGGGCCTGGGAAAAGTCGTCATCTCAGGCTGCTTCCCGCAAGGAAAGGAGGCTCTGGGGGTCGGTGGGGGTCCGGGGGAAACTAACGTTTGCGTATGCATATTTGACGCGTCGCAGAGCCTCAGGACGGGCGCCGGCAGTGGGTGCCTCCCACAAGACGCACTCGCGGGCCATTGTCCCCAACACGCGCCAGCCGTCCCGGAACGTCTGCAGGTTCGAAGCCCCCGAGATGCGCTCCAGTTCGATACTCGGCACCTCTGCGATCCGAAGGCCCGCCTTGGCCGCCCTGACGATCAGCTCCGTCTCGATCTCAAACCCGTCGGATTCGAGCTGAAGGACTTCCAGGCATTCACGCCTGAAGGCAATGTAGCCGTAGCAGAGATCCGAATAGTTGCTGTGCAGCACCGCATTCGCCAAGGCCGTCAGTGCCCGGTTGCCCGTGCGCCGCAGCCACGTGAGGTCCTCGGACCCGCCGCCGGTTACGTGCCGGGAACCTTTGACAAAGTCGTAGTCGTGCTGGAGGGGGGAAACAAACCAGCCGATTTCCTGAGGGTCCATGCTGCCGTCGGCATCGAGCATGACGATGATGTCGCCGGAGGCTGCAGCGAAACCAGACCGGAGGGCTACACCCTTTCCCTTGCGTTTTTCCTCCACGATCACCACATCCTTGCGGAGGGCCCGCGCAACTCCCACTGTGTTGTCCTGGGAGCGGCCATCTACGATCACTACCTCATCCACGTATGAGGGCATTCGGCGAAGCACCCAAGGCAGGTTCTTCGCCTCATTCAGTGTCGGGATTACTACGCTTACTGACGCTCTCACTATCGACAACGTTGGCTCGGAGAACGTATTCGGAAGCTGGGTGGAAATGGACAAATGCCTCACCACTTCATGACATCGACGGAAACTGGACAATGCCGCACTCAGCTTGAAGCAGGTGCGTCACTAGCGCTCTATCCGGTCAAGGTCCTGTCTCTGGCCCCAGCAACTCATCAGCCAACGACTCTGCCCGTGACGAAGAGCCTACTTTTGGTCCACCCGGGTATCACCAGTAGTGAGTACTCGCTTTTGTTTAGCCATCTTTCGGCCTGTCAGTAAGTAACGGGGTTACCGAATGGTGAATTCGTTAGGTATAGGGGTTGTCCATCCCGTGAATTTCAATAGGTAGGGGGTTGTTTAAAGAGCCGTCCTGAAAAATACTTCCGTCACCGCGGCCAGCCGCCAGGGGTCTTCCACGCCGCACATCTCGCGCGCGGAGTGCATGGAAAGCAGCGGCACGCCCACGTCGACGGTCCGGATGCCCAGCCGTGTAGCCGTCAGCGGCCCGATCGTGGAGCCGCAGGGGATCGCGTTGTTGGACACGAATTCCTGGTACTGCACCCCGGACTCCGCACAGAGCCGGGCCCAAAAGGCCGCGCCGGGCGCATCCGTGGCGTAGCGCTGGTTGGCATTGATCTTCAGCAGCGGACCGCCGTTGAGCACCGGGTGGTTGACGGGGTCATGCCGCTCCGCGTAGTTGGGGTGCACGGCGTGGCCGGCATCGGCAGACATGCAGAACGACGACGCCAGCGCCTGCCGCCGCTGGCTCACCGTGGCGCCGAGGCCGTCGGAGATCCGCACCAGGACATCTTCGAGGATGGGTCCGCAGGCACCCGAGCGGGAGTTGGAGCCGATCTCCTCGTGGTCGAACGCGGCCAGGACAGCGATCGGCGCGCCGGCGCCGCCAGCAGCAGGCGCGGCGGCATGCGCGATCAGCGCCGCAAGCCCCGCGTGCGTCGAGGAAAGGTTGTCGAGCCGCCCGGAGGCGAAGAACTCACTGTTGCCCCCGAAAACCGAAGGTGCCTGCGTGTCCGCAATCACGACGTCGTACCCGCCAATCCCGGCGGGATCCACGGAGGCGCCTGAAACGTGGGCGGCCAGCACCGCCAACAGGTCAAAGTCGGAAGCATTCCCCAGGCCCCACACGGGATTCATATGGCGCTGCTTGTCCAAAGTGAGCCCGTCGTTCACGGCCCGGTCCAGGTGGATGGCCAGCTGCGGGAACCGGAGCATGGGCCCGGTGGCCGCCAAATGCTCGGTCCCGTCCAGCATCACCAGGCGGCCGGCCAGCTGCAGCTCACGGTCAAGCCACGAATTCAGCAGCGGCCCGCCGTACACCTCAACGCCCGCCTGGAGCCAACCGTGGGCGCCGGTGGTGGCCTTGGGCTTGAGCTTGAAGGTGGGCGAATCGGTGTGTGCTCCCAGGATATTGAACCCGGTGGCCGGACCTGCGCCCTCCGGCAGGACCCAGGCGATCAGCGCACCGTCCCGGATGATGAAGAACCGTCCGGGGCCACCCTCCCAGGGCTGCAGCTCGTCCAGGCGCAGGAAGCCGGCCTCCTCCAGCCGCCGGCCTGCCTCTTGCACGGCGTGAAAGCTCGACGGCGACGCGCTGACAAAGGCGCCAAGGTCCTGGATGTGGTCTGCGGCGGAGGAAGAAGGCATGGTCTTGAGTGTAGACGGCGATCCTCCCGGCCCTGCTAGACGTCGCGTTTCTTCAGCACGATCATCGCAGCCACCAAGGGGACTACCACCCACACGCCAAGCCAGGCGGCGGCCTGCCACACCTCCAGGGCGCCATCGGCGGGTGCAGACGTCACGATCCTCTCGAAGAGATTATCCGGAAGGTACTTCCGCGCCTCCTCGAAGAACTTGCCCGGGATGAGCTGGAAGGCGATAGGGACCACGAAGAAGAGCCCCACCAGGGACATGATTCCACCTGCGGAGTTGCGCAGCAGCGTTCCCAGGGACATGCCAATCGCCGCAACTGCCGCTACATACACCCCGCTGACCCAGATGAGGCGGCGGGACTGCTCGGACCCCAGGTCTATGTCAAAGCCGTAGCTGTCCAGGATGGGGATGGCCGCGATGTAGGCCAGGAAGGATGACACCACCGTCACAACGAAGGCACAGACCGTCACCACCAGCAGTTTGGCGATGAATGCCGGGATGCGCTTGGGGACAGCCGTGAAGGTGGACCGTGCCATACCCGTGGTGAACTCGGAACTCATAAGCAGCACTGCCAGGGATCCGATGATGAGCTGGGCAAAGGCGATGCCCGATGTCGGGACCCCCGCAGTCAGGTCGGCGCCCTGGGCGGCAAAGGCCGCGGCCGCCTGGGGGTCGGTCTCTGACGCTTCGGAAAATTGCCCGATGCCCCATGCATTCAGGGCTGCAAAACCCACCATCACCAGCACCGTGGACCCCACCAGAACCAAGGTGGAGAGCAGGGTCCTGAACTTGATGAACTCCGAATTGAGGACGCGCAGGAAGCTGGGGCCCGGGCCCAACCCGTTGTGCTGCCGGCGGGATTCAAGGGCTGCCGTGCTCATTGCTTTCCTCCGGCCTGGGCGGGCGCCTCGGCGCCGCCGGTGATGAGGGAGTGGTACTCCACTTCGTCCTTGGTAAGTTCCATGTACGCTTCCTCGAGGCTCGCCTGCAGGGGCGTGAGCTCGTAGACCATGATCTGGTTGTCCAGCGCCATCCTGGCAATCTGCCGGGGCGGCAGGCCCTTGACCTCGAGGAGTTCGTAGTCCTGGACCTCCACGGAGACGCCGTCGTCAGCGAGCAGGCGCATGAGCTGCTGCGGCTGGTCGGTGCGGACACGGGCACGCGACTGGCCCTTGCCCGTGATGATCTCGCCGATGGGGGCGTCGGCAATGATCCTGCCTCGGCCGATGACAATCAGGTGGTCGGCCGTCAGCGCCATTTCGCTCATCAGATGGCTGGACAGGAAGACGGTCCGCCCTTCCGAGGCCAGGTACTTCACCAGGTTCCGGACCCAGACCACGCCCTCCGGGTCGAGGCCGTTCACCGGCTCGTCCAGGATTATGGTCTGCGGGTCCCCCAGCAGGGCTGCGGCAATACCCAGCCGCTGCCCCATTCCGAGGGAGTACCCTTTCACCTTCTTTTTCGCGACCTCCCCCAGACCTGTCATCTCGATGACCTCCCGGACGCGCTTCCTGGGGATGCTGTGGGTCGCGGCCATGGCCAGCAGGTGGTGGTATGCAGTGCGGCCGGTGTGGACGGCCTTGGCGTCAAGGAGTGAGCCCACCTCTCGCAGCGGGGCGGCGTGCCGGGCGAACGGCACACCGTTCACGGTCACCGAACCTGCCGTGGGCCGGTCGAGCCCCATGATCATTCTCATGGTGGTCGACTTGCCGGCGCCGTTTGGGCCCAGGAAGCCGGTAACGCGACCTGCGTGGACAGTGAAGCTGACCCTGTCCACGGCGGTTTTGTCGCCGTAGACCTTGGTCAGCCCTGTTGCCTCAATCATGGATGTTCCTTAGGACGGCAGCCGCGGGCTGCGGGATGCACTTCGGAAGACTGGTAGGCACCACGCTACCCACGGCAGGGCAGGATTTCGCCGGTCTCAGGGATGATTCAGGGGCAGATCAGGGTAGTCCCGTTGGATGACCGGTGCAGGAATAACTAGGGGTGGGGGGAGTAGTAGGCAAGCGCCCGGGGCCGGACGGTGTACTCCGCGCTGAGGACGCCGACCAGCGCTTCACCGTCCACTGCCAGGGCCATGGGTGACCCGCCTGCGTCGATGCGCACCCGGGTGCCCTCCGAAAGGTGGGTAATGCGCGAGGTTGCAACGGTACCGGTCAGCACTGCCCACAGCAGCCGCAGCCGGGCAAACGACTCGTCCGCCGTGATCATGCGGACGTCCAGGACACCGTCGTCCATCACGGGCCGGAGCAGGGGGGCGTGGTCCCGCGGGTAGTACCGGCCCCGCCCCACGTACGCGATCCACACTTTATGCCGGCGCCCGTCGACAGTCAGGATGGTGGGAGTGCCGGCGGCGAAGGTGCGGAACATGGCCACCACACCGGCCAGCGGTTTTCCGAGGGCGGGCTGCAGTTGCTCCCGGCGCCGGACAAAGTTCGGGTACAGGCCAACGCTGGACGTGTTAAGCATTGTCAGCCGCGCCGTTTCCGGGTTGCCGGCGAGGCCGCGCTCAACGGTGACAATGCCGACGTCGGCCATGGCTGCCTCCCCCCTCGATGCGGCTGCAACGGCCTCCTTGAGGCTCCCGGTGCCGGCGTCCCGGGCAAAGTGGTTCAGCGTCCCGCCCGGGAGGACCAGCAGCGGGAGGGATCTTTCGACGGCGGCAGCGGCAGCCGCTCCCACGGTGCCGTCCCCGCCCCACACACCGAGTGCACGGGTGCCGGGGTGCTCCGCTGTCTTCCGGATCTCCTCAACCAGGTTCTCCTCCGGCTGGACGGTATTTATATACGCTTCGGGGAATACTTCCTGCAGCGCCGCGGCTGTCTCCTCAGTGAAGGATCCGCCGAGGGTGTTCACTACGATGCTCAGCCCTTGGCCGCCAGGCAGCTCCGGCGCCTCAGCCCAGGTGCGTGCAACCTGGGGAAAGGCCGGCCGCACCGGCCACCAGTGCCGGGTCACGAGTGCAGCCCCGGCGCCAAGTGCGGAGCCGAAAAGGACATCGGACGGCCAGTGGGCTCCAGTGTGTATGCGTGAGTACGCCACTCCCGCAGCCACAGGAGCCAGTACGACGCCAAGGGCGGGCCGGACCATTCCCGCCCCTACGGCAAACGCGACCGCCGACGCCGAGTGGCCGGACGGCATGGATGAACTTGTGGGCTGGGGGTGGACGAACCGGAACACCGGAAGGTGCTCCGGCAGCGGCCGGGTCCGGGGGAGCAGGGTTTTGAAGACGCCGTTCGTGACGGCGGATGCAACAGCCTGGGCTATGAGGCCATGGAGTGCCGCGCGGCGCGTCCTTCCCGGGAAGGCCGTCATCACCGCCGCGGCGCCCATCCAGAGCTTGCCGTGGTTGGCGGAGGCGGAGAGGCGCCGGAAGAAGTCGTCGTGGTTTCCGCCAGGGAGGTCCGAAACATGCCTCAGCAGGTATCTGTCAACCCGGCTGATCCAACGATGGCTTCGGCGCCATTTGCTCTGCATCCCCTCACCCTATCGCGCTGTTACAGGCGAACCGCGGCACGCACCGGAAGCTCTGCTACCCCGCCTTGAGGGGTTTGGCTGCCCCCGCCAGGAGCAGGGCAAGCAGGATCGGCGCAAGGATGGCCAGGAGCGCCAGGTGGATGCCGGTGAGGTCGCCCAAGTATCCCAGGAGGGGGGGTCCTGCCAGGAACGAGATATAGCCAAGGGTTGATACAACGGAGACCCTGGCTGCTGCATGTTTCGGATCATCCGCCGCCGCCGACATCCCCATGGGGAAGGCCAGCGCGGCCCCAACACCCCACAATGCCGCCCCCACGGCCGCCAGCCAAACGTTTCCGGCAAGCACAAAGAGGCACAGGCCCAAGGCGGCAGCTCCCATGCTGGCCCGCAGCACGGCAGTCCGGCCGTACTTGTCGATGACCCGGCCGCCGAGGAACCGCATGGCCGTCATCGCCAGGACAAAGAGGGCAAACATCAAGGCACCGGCGGACTCGGAGGTGCCCAGCCCGTCCACGGAGGCTTTCGCAATCCAGTCATTGCCCGCACCTTCCGTCAGTGTGGCCCCCAGGACCACCACGCCGATGAGCAGGGTCCGGCTGTCCCGCCATGCTGACGGGCCCTTGGCCGGTTTCGGTTCACCGTCCGGGGTGGACGTTGGGATGTGCGGAAGGAAGTAGCGGGGCGCGGTCAGCGTCACCAGAACCACGATGCCGGCGATGACCAGCAGGTGCAGGGGCAGGCCGATGCCGAGGTTGGAAAGGCCGGCACCGATCAGCGCGCCCACAAAGGCGCCGCCGCTGAATGCCGCGTGGAACTGGGGCATGATGGTGCGCCGCAGCTTGTGCTCGACGTCGGCGCCTTCAATGTTCTGGGACACGTCCCACAGGCCGATGGCTATGCCGAAGAAGAACAGCGCGATTGCCGTGCCGGGGACCGATGCCACGGAGAGCGACAAGGCGATGCCCACCCCTGCAAGGGCAGCCAGGAGCCCGCCAAACCGCACTGTGTTGGCGGTTCCAATCTTGCCCACCACCAGGCCCGCGGTGGGCAGTGCCAGCAGTGACCCCACGGCGGTACACAGCAGCAGCGTGCCCATCTGCCCGGAGGTGATGGCCAGGATCTCCGTGACGGCAGGGATCCTGGCGGCCCAACTGGCGAAAACCAGGCCATTGATGCCAAAGACCACGAAGGTGGCGGCTGCGGCTGCCCTTAGTCCGGCGTCCTGCGAGGTACGGGTATTGATGGTCATACAGTCACTACTTCCAGGGAGCCTTGGTCGAGTTGTGCGCGCTCTTCGGCGCTGAATTTCTTGTCTGTCACCAGAACGTCCACCCGCTCAAGCCCGGAGACCAGCGCCCTCGCCTGCGCATCCCATTTGGATGCTGAGACGGCAACCACCACGCGCCCGGCGGATTCCAGGCCAGCCCGTTTCACTGCTGCATCATCGATATCGTGGGCCAGGATGCCGTCCTTGAGGTCCACGGCGCAGGGGGTTAGGACGGCCGTATCAAAGCGCAGGGAACGGATATTGGATTCAGCCATGGGGCCGCGGAAGCTCAGCTCGCCCGGGATCAAGCCGCCTCCGGGCAGCAGCAAGGCAGGGCGGGTGCCTGCGGCGTCGCCACCCGCGAGGACGTTGAGAGACCGGAGTGACATCGGCATGATGGTCAGTTCCCTCGCGAATAAGGCGCGGGCAACCTCCGTGGCGGTACTGCCGCTGTCCAGCCAGACATGTTCACGGTCAACCAGCAGGCCTGCCACGGCGGCTGCGATGCGTTTCTTGGAGTCCCGGTCCTCCAGCTCGCGCTGGCCGTAGCCCGGATTTTCACCCCGCCCAATGAGGCTGCGCGCTCCGCCGTGGACCCGGCGGAGAACGCCGTTCGCTGCCAGGATCTCAAGGTCACGGCGGATGGTCGCCCCCGATGCGTCACAGGCAACCGTCAGCTCCTCCACTGTTACCTCCTGGCGCCGGCGGAGCAGTTCGGCAATGGTGCGATGCCGCTCGTCCGTCTTCATGATCAAATGATAGCAACTATTGATCATTTGATCATCAGACGCTCTCTCACCTAATGCCGGAAATTTCCCATCGCTCTCTCACCGGTGAGAGAGCGATGGCCCAAAAGCCGCAGGGAGTGAGAGAGCGTCGGGGTTAGCGGGCGCGCTCCACGCGTTTCTCGTCCCACACCGGTTCCGGCGATTCGTACACCTTGCCGTCGGATCCGAACACCAGGAAGCGGTCGAACGTCCGGGCGAACCAGCGGTCGTGCGTCACGGCGAGGACGGTGCCTTCGAAGTGGTCGATGGCCCGCTCCAGTGCCTCCGCGGAGTGCAGGTCCAGGTTGTCGGTAGGCTCGTCGAGGAGCAGCAGCGTTGCGCCGCTCAACTGCAGGAGCAGGATCTGGAACCGGGCCTGCTGGCCCCCGGAGAGGGACTCATACTTCTGCTCGGACTGGCCGGCAAGACCGTAGCCGTCCAGTGCCCCGGCCGCTGCCTCCCGGCCCAGGCCGGAGCGGTGCTCGTCGCCGCGGTGCAGGATTTCCAGCAGCGTCTTGCCCAGGAGGTCCGGCCGGACATGGGTCTGGGCAAAGAAGCCGGGACGGATGCGGGCTCCCAGCTTTACCGTACCCTCGTGCGGCACTTCGGCGATTTCCACGTCGGAGACGGGCAGGTGCTCGCGTTCCGGATCGGTGCCGCCTGTGGCGAGCAGCCGCAGGAAGTGCGATTTTCCTGAGCCGTTGGACCCCAGGACGCCCACCCGGTCACCGAACCACACTTCGGTGGAGAACGGCTTCATCAAGCCCGTCAGTTCCAGCGACTCGGCAACGATGGCACGCTTGGCGGTTCGTCCGCCCTTAAGCCGCATCCGGACGTTCTGCTCGATCGGCAGTGCCTCGGGCGGACCGATCTCCAGGAACTTTGCCAGGCGGGTCTGGGCCGCGTGGTACCGGTTGGCCATGTCGGAGCGGAAGGCTGCCTTGTTCTTGTACATGTTGACGAGTTCCTTGAGCTTGACGTGCTCCTCGTCCCAGCGCTTGCGCAGTTCCTCGAAACGCGCATTCCGGTCCGCCCGCGCCTCCACGTACGAGCCGAAGCCGCCGCCGTGGATCCAGGCTCCGGCGCCGTTGATTCCCGGTTCCAGCGTGACGATGCGTCCCGCGGCGTTGTTCAGCAGTTCACGGTCGTGGCTGATGAAGAAGACCGTCTTTTTGGACTCGTTGAGTTTGTCCTCGAGCCAGCGCTTGCCGGGAACGTCCAGGTAGTTGTCCGGTTCGTCGAGCAGCAGCAGGTCGTCGGGGCCGGCGAAGAGGGCTTCAAGCACCAGGCGCTTCTGCTCGCCGCCGGAAAGGCTCGACGCCGGGCGGTGCTGCGCGCGGTCAAAGGGGAGTCCCAGCGCGGCCATGCAGACCTCGTCCCAGACGGTCTCGACGTCGTAGCCGCCCGCGTCTCCCCAGTCCACGATGGCCTGGGCGTAGCGCATCTGGCTGGGCTCGTCGTCGTTCTCCACCATGGCGAGCTCCGCGTCGTCCACCTCCCGCGCCGCTGCGGCCAGGGCCGGCGGGGCTGCGGACACCAGGAGGTCGCGGACCGTGGAGCCGTCCCGGACCTGGCCCACGAACTGGCGCATGATGCCCATGGTCCCGGACCGTCCGATGACGCCTTCATCCGGCAGCAGGTCTCCGGCAATAATCCGGAACAGGGTGGTCTTGCCGGTGCCGTTGGGGCCGATCAGGGCAGTCTTGGTGCCGTCCGGGACCTTGAAGGTCACTCCGTTGAGCAGCTGGGTGCCGTCGGAGAGGAAGTAATCGATACCGGAAACGTCAATATGGGCCACGCGTTCCATCCTCCCACGCGTTGCCTGCCATCGTTTTTGGCGCCGGCTGATGCCCGCAGCCCCGCGGGCATCAGCCGGCCAGGAACTCCGGCCGCCGGTCACTCCACGGCCGAACGGCTTCCACAGCGCTGCCCACCCGGAAGACTGTCGCGTCATCGAACGGATGTCCCACGATCTGCACCCCCGTGGGGATTCCGCAACCGGCGGTTCCGCTGGGCACCGCGAGGACCGGGCACCGGTTGGCGATGTTGAAGGGCGCCGTCATGTGGCCTTCCCAGTAGTGCTCCAGGTGCCTCCCCTCGCCGGTTCCGTCAAGATCGATGCCGTCCAGATAGTCGCCGTCGGCATCGAGCGACGCCACCGCGGAGGCCGGGCAGATGAGGGCGTCGTACCCTGCCATCGCCGCGGCAAGTTCAGCCTGGATGCGGGTCTCCGCGCGCACGCCATCGAGGTAGCGGTTTTGCTCGGCAGCCCGCCGGGCGTCTGCCATAAACCTGCGGGTGTAGGAGGCGAGCGTTTCGGCGGTGCCCTCGGTTTCGTCCTCCATGGCCGGCCCTAGCAGGTAGCCGAAATGGGTGAATATTGTGCGGCTGATCAGCTCCGTGGTCCAGGGAAGTTCGATTTCCTCCACCACGGCTCCGGCCTCACGCAGTGCTGACGCCACGGCGCGGGTGTTGGCTTCCACGTCCGCGGCCACCGGGTAGTTGCCCAGCCTGACACACAGTGCGATCCGCATTCCGGCGGCGGCATCCGCAGCACCCGGGGCCGAGGCCAGGTGCGGTACTCCGGCAAGTGAGGTGTGGTCGCCGGGATGCTTTCCGGCCATGACGTTGGCTAGCAGCGCGGTGTCCGCCACGGTCCGGCCCATGGGGCCGTCGCCACGGTAGTGGTCCGCGGAGAGCGGAGCCAGCCCGGGAATCCGTCCGTACGGGGCCTTGAAGCCCACCGTTCCGGTGAACGCTGCCGGCAGCCTGGTGGAGCCGGCAATGTCCGAGGCTGTGGCCAGTGGAGCCAGCCCTGCCGCCAGCGCGGCCCCCGAACCTCCGGACGAGCCGCCCGGGGAGTACCGCAGGTTCCACGGATTCCGGGTGACGCCCCACAACGGGCTGTGGGTTACCGTGGCGCAGCTGTACTCGGGTGTAGTGGTGCGGGCATGGATGATGCCGCCGGCGTGCTTGATGCGTTCGATGACGGGATGGTCCGCCGCTGCGATGTCGCCCTTCCTGGCAAGCAGCCCCTGTGAAAGAGTGCGGCCACGGAGGCCATGCTTTTCCTTCGCGGCCACCGGGAGTCCCAGAAGCGGGGCGATGTCCCTGCCCCGGGCATAGCGGGTGGCCGCCTGCCTGGCGGCCACCCTGGCTTCGTCGAACAGCGTTTCGGTCAGGGCGTTGATGGACCCGTTGACCGCTTCCGTCCTTGCTATCAGCGCGTCGAGGAGTTCCACCGGCGAAAGCTCCCGCGTCCGGAACAGCCTCAGCGCGCTGGACGCGTCAAGGTAGTGCAGTTCCGTCATGCGAGGGCGGCCGCGGACGGAGCAGGCGTTTCGGCCAAGGCACCGGCGACGAGTTCGCGCGCAATCCCGGTGAGCATGTCCACCCCGGCCACCATGTCGGCGTCGGTGGTGAACTCCCGCTCGCAGTGCGAGACGCCGTCCACGCTGGGGATGAACAGCATCACCGACGGAGCCACCGTATTCATGGCCACCGAATCGTGGCCGGCCATGGTCTGGATCCGCCGTGCGGAGAGGCCCAGGTTGGCCGCAACCTTGTCCGCCAATTCCAGTCCAGCCTCGGGAAAGCGCCGGATGGGACGGATGTCGAAGTCCTTGACGTTCACTTTGATGTCGTGCTCGCGTGCCAGCACGTCGATGTCCTTCAGGAGCTTGGCCCGGGCTGCCTTGACGATGTCCGGATCGCCCGAACGCAGGTCCGCCACCAGATGCACCCGCCGGGCCACCACGATGGGTGAGTTCGGCTCCAGGGTCAGCTGGCCCACCGACGAGACGATCGCCTCGTCCGCGAAGTCCTTGGTGACATCGTGCACCATCAGGATGATCTTGGAGGCGGCCACCAACGCGTCGTGCCGGTCGGCCATGGCCGTGGCACCGGTGTGCGACTGTTCTCCCAGTACTTCGATGTCCAGCTTCTGGGTGTACCAGCTGCTGTCCACCAAGCCGATGTTGATGCCTTCCCGTTCCAGGATGCGGCCCTGTTCGATGTGGATTTCGGCGTAGCCGGCGGCATCAGGGGCCTCGGCCGTGCCGAGGTACCCGATGCCTGCCAGGGCCTCGCGGACGGTGGTCCCCTGCAGGTCCCCTACTGCCAGCATCTTTTCCCGGTCCAGCAGCCCCGCGTACACGGAACTGCCCATGATGCTCGGTGCGAAGCGCCCGCCTTCTTCGTTGAACCAGTTCACCACCGCCAGGTTGAACTGCGGCAGCTCCGCTCCCTCAGCAACCTCCGCATCCAGCCGGCGTGCCGCGTGCAGCGCGGCAATCACGCCGTAGGCGCCGTCGAAGCGGCCTCCCAGCGGCTGGCTGTCCAGGTGGGAACCGATAATGATGTACGGCGCCCCGGGCACCCACTCCAGCAGCCCGAACATATTGCCGATTCCGTCCACCCGGAGTTCCCACCCGGCGTCCTGCACCCAGGCGGCGAACCACTCGCGGGTGAGCGCGTCCTCGGCGGTTGCCGCCTGGCGGTCCACGCCGTTGTTCGCCGTGGCGCCGATGGTGGCCACATGATGGAAATCGGACAGGAAAGCTGCTGAATTCATGGGAAAGTCCTTTGTATATTGCTGTGGGAGGAAGGCGTGGGGCTTCTAGCCCATCCGGCCGCGCGTCTCCGGCACCTTGGTGAACAGCACCAGGAGGAGTACGACGGCGGCCGCGGCGGCCATGTAAAAGCCCGGCGCGTGCGGTACTCCGCTGCCTCCCACCAGGGCGGTGCCGATGAACGGTGCGGTGCCGCCGAACAGCGCGTAGGCGCCGTTGTAGCTGATCGCCGCGGAGGTGAACCGGGTCTTGGTGGTGAAGATCTCCACGAAGAACGTGTAGCAGCCACCGCCGTAGATGCACAGCGCCACCACGAACAGCGACTGGCCCAGGAGCGCCAGCGGCAGGCTGCCGCTGGTCACCAGCATGAAGCACGGCACGGATACCAGGGCCAGGACTGCGGAGCCGGCAATCAGCATCGGCTTGCGTCCCACCCGGTCACCAATGCGGCCGCCCAAGGGGAGCAGCACGGCGTAGAGCGCCAGCGCTGCAGCGTTGACCATCAGGGACTGTTCGCGGCTGAGCCCGCCCGACGTCTGCACGTAGGACACGAAGTAGGCAGAGAGGAAGTAGAAACCCATGGCCGTCAGGCCCATGACGAAGATGACCTGGACCATCCGCAGTTTGTTCTCCCGGAAGGCTTCGCGGACAGGGCTGAACTCCTTGGTCCGGCTGGCCTGGGCCTCGTTGAAGGCATCGCTCTCCACGGTGCGGCTCCGAATCCAGACCCCAAACAGCGCAAGCGGCAGTGCCAGCAGGAACGGAATGCGCCAGCCCCAGGCCATGAAGTCCTCGTTGGGCATGGACCTGCTGAGGATAAGGATCAGGGTCCCGGCAACTACGGAAGGCAGCGCGGTGGCGGCAATAGTGATGTTGAGCCAGAAGCCGCGGCTCTTGACGGGGGCGTGCTCGAAGACGAACGACGGCGCGCCCACGGACTCGCCGCCGGCCGAGAAGCCCTGGACGAGGCGGCAGAGCACCAGCAGCGCCGGTGCCCAGGCACCGATCTGGCCGTAGGTAGGCAGCATGCCCATGAGGGCGGTGGCCCCGCCAATGGCGACGAGGGTTATGGTGAGGACCCGGCGCCGGCCGATCCTGTCACCGAGCGCGCCGAAGAACAGGCCGCCGATGGGCCGGACCACAAAGGCGACGCCGAAAGTGGCGAAGGTGGCGAGCATAGCCGCTATCGGGTTAGTGCCGGGGAAGAACAGCTGCGAGAAAATCACCGCGGTGAGGCCGTAGAGGGTGAAGTCGTAAAACTCGATGAACTGCCCGATGCTGCCGCCGGCCAGCACGCGCTTCTGCATCTTGGTTATACCCGGGCGTGCGCTGGGGGTGCCGGGTTCAAGGACGGGAGCACCGGTTGCTGCTGCGCTCAGGACTGCTTCGGGTGCCTGCTGGGGTTGAGGGTGGATCTGAACCACTGAATCTCCTTTGATCAACATGGTTGTCCCGCGTTCGGAGGGGTTTGTGCACGCCGTGACCGGAAGGGCTTGACCCTTCCGGGAACCCTGCTGCGACCCGCGCTGGATCTACTGTGTGTGATCCATTCCACATCTGTCCAATTGATTGATCTGGACTACCCGATAGATTCCGTCAATGACGCTGCCGGTCCTGCCGATCCGTATACCCGGTGGCACGTTTCCTCGAATGCCAAAGTCCGGCGGGTCGGCTGCACCCCTTCGGGCCGGACCAGCATCACCTCGATGGGCGGAAAGTTGTCCGTCAGTGCCAGCACCACCACCTTCCCGCCGGAATAGGTCATGTCGTTGTTCAACCGCTGGTTGAGCATGGCGTAGCCGTGCCCCTTTGCCACAAACGACCGAACAGTCTCGTACCCCGCAAAGCGGTGCCGGACGTTCGGTACGACACCAGCCAACGCGTAGAGCTGCTCGTAGTACTCGCGGCTGTGGGGAAGGTCCAACACCACGGAGGGTTCGCCGTCGAGGTCCCTGAGCGCAATGCTCCGGTCCGGGCGCGCCGCGGCAGGGTGCGCTGCGTGCACCAGGACGTGGGGAGGAACGCGGTCCAGGACCTTGTAGGTAAAACCGCGGCCCAACCCCAGTCCGTACATGAGCGCAACATCGCATTGGCCGTCCAGCAGGGCGCTTTGGAGGGTGGCGAGGTCGGCCTCCAGGAAAGATACTTCCACTCCAGGATGCTGCACCTCGAAGGTTTGCAGGATGGCCGGGAGCCGGAAGGGTGCCAGCGGCGCGAACACGCCCACTTTGAGTTCGCCCACCAGGCCCGCAGCAAGCCCGCGGGCAGACTCGTAGAGGGAATCGGCATGCTCCAGCAGCACTTTGATGTCCTGGGCAAGGTGCCTGCCGGAGGGTGTGAGGCGCAGCCCCCGGGTGTGCAGCCGTACGAAAAGTTGGGTGGAAAGGCTTGACTCCAACTGGGCGATCGCCGTGGACAGCGTTGATTGCGTCACCAGCAACCGTTCGGCGGCCGCCGTCATGTTTTCGAGCTCCGCAACCACCGAGAAATAGCGCAGCTGCGTGAGGGTGAATGGCTTGGCCATCAGTTAGTATCCATATCCTGCGGCACGGGCCGCCTTTGAAGTCCGGTAGGTCCGGGATGACATGTGTTCAGACCGTCCGAAGCCTGTGGAGGAGCAGCGCCACGTGCAGTGACGTGCGGGATTCGGCATCCTCCAGGTCCAGGCCCAGGAGCTCCTCGAGCCGCGCCAGCCGGGCATACAGGGTGGGCCTACTGAGATAGCCGCTGCGTGCCATGGCTGCCTTGTTCCCGCCCGAGTCAAGGTACTGCGCCAGAAGGTCCAGGTGTCCTCCCTGGCCATGCGCTTCGGCCTGCAGCACTCCTTCCAGCTCGGATTCCACGAACTGCTGGACGCGCGGGTCATTCCGCAGGAGTGCCAGCAGCCCACGCAGGCGCACGTCCGTTGCCCGGTAGAAAGGTTTCCGGGCACCGCGCAGGGTGGCTGAGGTTTCCGCGACATGCGCTGCCTCATCAATCCCGGCCGCTGCATCAAGCAGCGTTGAACGTGCCTGGCCCACGCCGATGTTCCACCCCGGTGAGACGCTGTCCGGCTGGCGGTCGAGGGCATTGGCCAGGCGGTGCAGCGTAGGGTCTTCCAACTGCTTCGCCGGCAAGGCAAGGATCATCCCCACCGACCCGGAATGGATGCTGGCTGTCAGGGCTGTGCCGGAAATGGACTTGAGGGCGCGGCCCAGCTGCTCAAGGAGAACCCGCTCCTCCTCCTGGCCGGCAAGCGGATCGCGGGAGGACGGCCCGCCGGCCCGCGATCCCGGCCCGGCAGGGGCGGCTGCCTGCGGGCCCACTCTGCGGAACACCACCGGCATGTACAACGGGGAACGTTTCAAACCCAGGGCTCCTGCCCGGGCCAGTGCCTCGGCTTCATCGAGGCCGCGCGGCTGGCGGAGCGTATTGAGCAGGCCCGCCTGGGCCTGCTGGCTAAGTTCCCGCCGGTCCCTTTCGGCGAGCCGGTTGATCGCCAGCGCCTGTGCCGCACGCTCGAGCACCATCCCCGCCAGGCCGTCGTCGTCCACTCCGAACGGAACTACCAGCCTTCCCCAAAGCTGCCGCTGCAGTCCCACCCGGGTCTGCAGCCAGTCCTCTGCTCCCGCGCGCGCCGTTCCGGCCGGCGAGGGGGTTGTGCGGGACCGCCGCTCCCAGTCCTCCAACAGCTCGGTTGCCGAGTGGCCCGGGGCTGAGAAGGCAAGGACCAGGTGGGACAGGTCCTCCAGGACCACCGGAGCGCCGAT
Organism: Arthrobacter sp. PGP41; assembly: GCF_002953935.1. NCBI lineage: Bacteria > Bacillati > Actinomycetota > Actinomycetes > Micrococcales > Micrococcaceae > Arthrobacter > Arthrobacter sp. PGP41. The sequence continues at coordinate 4,242,214 of NZ_CP026514.1, forward strand.
CAACTCAGCCGCCTTTTCCACTACCAGCTCCGTCCCGGCATTTTCCAGGCTCAGGAGCGTGAACGCCTCGTGGACATCGCGCGCGTGTTCCACGCGTTCCAGCTGTTCGGCAACAATCATCCGGTGCACCACCTCCGTAACCTGGACGAAGCGGACCCGCCGCTGCACCACGGCAACCGGCAGGGTGGTCCCTTGCGCCGCCGCCCGCAGCGCGGCCAGGCTGCGGTCACGCTTGCCGGTGAGTTCGACGACGAGACCGGCGGCTCCCGCCTGTTCCAGCGACGCCACAAATGAGGCTGTCAGCCCGGGGTCCTTTTCCAATTCCAGGCCGGTAGTGAGGACCAGTTCCCCGCCGGCAAGCAGGCCGGAAATATCCAGCACTTCGCTGACGTGCACCCAGCGGACAGGCAGGTCCAAGCGGCTGGAACTGCCCAGGAGCTGGAGGGCGCCGTCCTGAAGCACAGGCAGCGCAAGGACGTCACGAACCGAGGGGAGCATTTACAAAGTGTAAACGATCCTGTGATTTGCCTTACACACCGTCCCTTCCGCCCGGCACCGGCTCCCTAAAGACTGGACGCATTGCACGCCCATCAAGGAGAAACTTTGAACACGATCGAGCACTGGATCAACGGCAGCTACGTCCCGGTCGGGGACCGCACCGCTCCGGTCACCAATCCTGCCACCGGCAAGGTCACCGGACAGGTGGCGCTGGCCTCCAGCCAGGAATGCGATGCAGCCGTGGCCGCCGCCAAGGCCGCTTTCCCCGCCTGGCGGGACACGTCCCTTGCCCGCCGCACCCAGATCCTTTTCGCCTTCCGAGAGCTGCTCAATTCCCGGAAGGGCGAGCTTGCAGCCATCATCACCTCGGAGCACGGCAAAGTCCTGGATGACGCGCTGGGCGAAGTGACGCGCGGCCAGGAGGTCGTCGAGTTCGCCTGCGGCATCCCGCACCTGCTCAAGGGCAGCTACACGGAGAACGCCTCCACCAGCGTCGATGTCCATTCCATCCGCCAGGCGCTTGGTCCCGTCGCGGTCATCAGCCCCTTCAACTTCCCGGCCATGGTGCCTATGTGGTTCTTCCCGCTTGCCATCGCGGCCGGCAACACAGTGATCATCAAGCCCAGCGAAAAGGACCCCACGGCCGTCAACTGGATGGCGGAACTGTGGAAGGAAGCGGGGCTTCCAGCCGGCGTCTTCAACGTCCTGCACGGCGACAAAGTCGCCGTTGACGGCCTGCTGAACAACCCCGATGTAAAGGCCGTATCCTTCGTCGGCTCCACGCCGATCGCCAAGTACGTCTACCAGACCGCTACGGCCAACGGGAAGCGCGTCCAGGCCCTCGGCGGCGCGAAGAACCACATGATTGTCCTTCCTGACGCGGACCTTGACCTGGCTGCAGACGCCGCAATCAACGCGGGCTTTGGTTCCGCCGGAGAACGCTGCATGGCCATCTCCGCCCTCCTGGCCGTGGGCGACATCGCAGACGACCTCGTCGCCAAGATCGCCCAGCGCGCCGCGGCACTTCGCACCGGCGACGGACTGCGCGGCTGCGACATGGGCCCGCTCGTCACCGCCCAGCACCGCGACAAAGTGGCCGGCTACATCGACGCCGGCGAAGCATCCGGTGCCACTGTCGTCGTCGACGGCCGGAACATCGCCGCGGACGCCGAAGGCGACGGTTTCTTCGTGGGCCCCACCCTCTTCGACAACGTCACGCCGGACATGTCCATCTACCAGGACGAGATCTTCGGCCCGGTCCTGTCCGTGGTCCGCATGGACACCTATGAGCAGGCGCTCAACCTGATCAATAGCAACCCCTACGGAAACGGCACGGCAATCTTCACCAACGACGGCGGGGCAGCCCGGCGCTTCGAGAATGAGGTGGAAGTGGGCATGGTGGGAATCAACGTCCCGGTTCCCGTTCCCATGGCCTACTACTCCTTCGGCGGCTGGAAGAATTCGCTGTTCGGCGACACCCACGCGCACGGCACGGAAGGCGTCGGGTTCTTCACCCGCGGCAAGGCGGTCACGTCCCGTTGGCTGGACCCCAGCCACGGCGGCATCAACCTCGGCTTCCCGCAGAACGCATAAGCGCCAAGACTCCCGAGAGGAAACTGCAATGACCTCAACCATTGAGTCCGGTCCGCTGCCGGACATTGATCCTGCCATCTCCCGGCGTGCCTATGAACTGGACCGCAAGCACGTCTTCCATTCCTGGTCCGCCCAGGACCTGCTGGATCCCATGGTTATTTCAGCTGCCGAGGGATCCCATGTCTGGGACGGCGACGGGAACAAATACCTGGACTTCTCCTCCCAGCTGGTGAACACCAACATCGGCCACCAGCACCCCGCGGTGGTATCCGCGATCGCGGCGCAGGCCACCAAGCTGTGCACGATTGCGCCCAGCTATGCCAACGACGCCCGCTCCGAAGCGGCCCGCCTGATCGCCGAGCGGACGCCCGGGGAACTGGACAAGGTGTTCTTCACCAACGGCGGCGCCGATGCCAACGAACACGCCGTGCGGATGGCCAGACTGCACACCAGGCGCCACAAAGTGCTCTCGGCCTATCGCTCCTACCATGGCGGCACCCAATTGGCAGTCAACCTCACCGGCGACCCCCGGCGCTGGCCCAGCGACAACGGCAGCACCGGAACGGTCCACTTCTTCCCGCCTTACCTGTACCGTTCGGCCTTCCACGCCACGACGCAGGAAGAGGAAAGCCAACGTGCCCTCGCCCACCTCGAACAGCTGATCAGCATGGAGGGCCCGTCCACCATCGCAGCGCTCATCCTGGAGTCCATTCCCGGAACTGCAGGCATCTACATGCCTCCGCCGGGCTACTTCGAGGGCGTCCGTGAGCTCTGCACCCGGTTCGGTATCGTCCTAATCGCAGACGAAGTCATGGCAGGCTTCGGCCGAACGGGCAAGTGGTTCGCAGTAGAGCACTTCGACGTGGTGCCTGACCTGCTCACCTTCGCCAAGGGCGTCAATTCCGGCTATGTCCCCCTGGGCGGGGTGGCCATCAGCCCGGAGATCGCCGCCACATTCGGGCAGCGGACCTATCCCGGCGGCCTGACCTATTCCGGCCATCCACTGGCTACGGCAGCAGCGGTGGCCACCATTAACGCCATGGAGGACGAGCGTATAGTCCAGCACGCGGCCACCTTGGGTAAGACGGTGATCGGTCCAGCACTCAGCGCCTTTGCGGAGCGGCACAGGTCTGTCGGCGACGTCAGGGGCGTCGGCGTGTTCTGGGCCATCGAGCTTGTCCGCAACCGGGAATCCCGGGAACCGCTGGCACCATACGGCGGGTCCAGCCCGGAAATGAACCAGCTTGTCGCCGCGTGCAAGTCCCGGGGCCTGCTGCCGTTCGCCAACTTCAACCGCATCCATGTGGTTCCGCCCTGCAACACGAGCGTGGCGGATACGAAGGCCGGCCTGGCCATCCTGGACGAGGTGCTGGAGATCGCTGACGGTTTCGCAGCCTGACGACGCTCACCGCCGCCGGCGGCGGGTTCTTGCCCCCGCGTCACCCGGCGGCGGTGAGGAACTCCTTCAGCAGCGGCCCGGAGGTGGTCGCGCCCAGTCCGCCGTCCTCCACGAAGACGGCCACGGCAAGGTCTCCGTGGACAGCCACGATCCACGCGTGCGTCTTCGGGGGACTCTCCTTACCGAACTCCGCCGTGCCGGTCTTGGCCCCTACCGGAGCGCCCGGAACGCTTGAAAGGAAGCCGGCATGCCCCGAGGTGACCACGGCGCGCATCATTTCCGCCAGGGAGGCAGCCTCCGCTGCCGTGATGGGCTCGGCTGAAGCCGTCACCGGAGCCTCAGCCGTTGCTGTGGCCGAGGGCTGGGCGGCCGGTGCCGTGGAACCGCTCGTTGTCCCGGCGGCTGCAGCGCCGCCGCCGGGATTCATCACCAGCTGCGGCGAGACGGGCGCACCCTTGGCCACGGAACCGGCCATCATGGCTGCTGCCAGGGGCGAGAGCAGCACCTTGCCCTGGCCGATCATGGAGGCGGCATGCTCCGTCCCTGTCGCCTCCCCGGGAACGGATCCCAGGAACGCCTCCGCCCCCAGTGAAGGTGCCTCGACGGCGATTCCCATGGCCAGGGCGGCGGCTTCCAGTTGCCCCTGCGACACAGTGTTCCTGGCGGCGATGAACGCCGTGTTGCAGGAGTGCGCAAAGGCGTCGCGCAGGCTGACGGAGCCGAGGGAGCCCTCCGGGTAGCCTTCGGCGTTCTTGAACGTCCGCCCGTCCACTGTCAGCGTGGGCGTGCATTCGACCTTGGAGTCAGGAGTCAATCCGTTGCGGAACATCGCCAGGGAATCCACCATTTTGAAGATCGATCCCGGCGCGTACTGGCCCAGCATGGCGGTGTTGTAGCCGTTGCTGCCCGGACCCGACGCCACGGCCAGGACTGCGCCGCTGGAAGGGCGCAGCGCCACGATGGCGGAGGCCGGAGCGACGCCTTGCAAGGTGCTTTCGGCCAACGACTGCAGCCTCGGATCGATGGTTGTCTTCAGCGGCGTTCCCGGCGTGGGAGCCACTTCGAAGAGGACCCGCCGGGGGTCCGTTGCCGCCGACTGGATCTGTTCGCGGGTCAGGTCCGCGCGCTGGGCGCGGATCACGACGGCGTCCGTCCCCCTGAGCTGTTCGTCGTACTGCTGCTGCAGCCCGCCGATGCCTGTCACGTCCCCCGCGGTCAGGGCGCCTTCGGAGGCTTCAATCTGCTCTGCCGTGGCCTCGCCGACGGTGCCGAGGACGGCGCGGGCGAAGGTCCGGCTGGGCGCCAGCGGCACCGAGGCGGGAATGGCACGGGCACCGGGAATGGCAGCGATCTGCTCATTGGTGATGGTCCGGCCCTCTTCCCGCAGGGTGATCGCGGAAACGAAGGCTTCGGCGCCGGAGGCCTGCACCTGCTGGACGTAACCGGCCGGGTCAACGCCGACGAGGGCGGCGAGCCTGGCGGCAGAGCCTGCGGGGTCGGCACCCACCAGCTGGGGCTTATCGATACCGACGTTCACCACCGGCCGGTACGTGACCAGCGGGACATCACCGGCTCCGAGGATGTCCGCGCGCTGCGGGGACTGGGAGCCTTTGGACAGGATCTCGCTGTCGGCAAGGCCGGGCGCCAGCGTGGCGGGGTCCCAGACCGCAAGCCACTTGTCCCCGGACTTCCGGAACTTTGCCGGAACCGTGTACTTCCACTCCGCCTCGCCGAATGTCCAGGTGTAGTTCAGGGGCGCGGAGGCATTGTCCCCGTCAAGGGTTACGTCGCCCGCTTCAACCGCCGGCTTCAGGGGGTCGAGTGCAGCAAAGACGTTTCGCAGCTGGTCATTGGCGGCTGCGGCGTCCTTGCCCTCGAAGGCCACCGGCCCCACGTCCAGGGACGATACGGCTGTGGCGAACTGCCTGGCTGCCGCTTCGGCCCCGCTCCTGCCGTCGTCACAGGCCACCAGCGACGTTCCCAGGATCAGCACGGCGGCGGCCATAGAAAGTTTTGTTGTTTTCCCCATCCGGTTATTATCACCCGTTGCGCCCAGTGCAATTGGCCATTCAGGGGCCCTTCGCAGGCGGCCCGCTTTCCTAGGGCGTGTTCAGGCCCAGCGCGGGAACGGGCAGTTGGAACATGTCCTTTAGCGCATGCGTTGCCGCGTGGAGGCCGGGCATGCCCGTAACCCCCGGGCCGGGCGGCGTGGAGGAGGAACAGAGGTAGACGCCCCGCAGCGGGGTGCGCCACGGGTGCCGCGACACCACCGGCCGCTGGACCAGGCCGCGGAGGTCCATGGTCCCGGCACTGAAGTCCCCGCCGATGTAGTTCCGGTTGTACTCTGCCAGCTGCGCCGCGGTAACCACGTTCGTGTCCAGCACCAGGTCCCGGAAGCCCGGGGCAAACCGTTCCAGCTGGGCGGTGATCGCCGCAGCCATGTCCTTGGTTGAGCCGGCAGGTACATGGCAGTAGGTCCACAGCGTGTGGCGCCCGGCGGGAGCCCGGCCGGGATCGAAGCGTGAAGGCTGGGCCACCAGCACATACGGCCGCTCGGGGTGGCGGCCCGCGCTGACTTCGTTTTCCGCATGCGCGAGTTCGGCCCTGGTGCCGCCCACGTGGACTGTTCCGGCCTCTGCCAGTTCCGCAGCTGTCCACGGCACGGGGCCGGAAAGAATGAAGTCCACCTTGCATGAGCCGTTCCCGTAGCGGAAGGACTCCAGGGCTTTGCGGTAACGGTGGGGAAGGGAATTCCCGGCCATGTCCGCCAGTCCCCGCGGCGCTACGTCAAGCAGGGTGGCCCGGGCGGCCGGGAGGTCCTGCAGCCGGTTTATCGGGGCGTTCGTGTGGAGGACCCCGCCGTGCGCCCTGATGTCCTCCGCCAGGGCGGCGGCAATGGCGGCGGAACCACCCAGGGGAATGGGCCACCCTTCAGCGTGGCCCAGCGCCCCCAGCATCAGTCCCGCCCCGGACGCGGCCAGTGACGGCAGGTGGGACACGGCGTGGGCAGCGACGCCGCTGAGGAGGGCGGGGGCAAGTTCTTCACGGAACCGGGTGTTCCACAGTCCCGAGCCCTGTTCCAGGGTCCGCAGGCCGAAGATGCCCGCAGCGACGGGATTCCGGGGGACACGGAAGAGCTGGTTCTGCGTGAAGTCCATGACGTCGTCAATGGCGCGGACCAGAGGTCCCATGAGGCGCCGGTAGGCGGCCCCGTCCCGCCCGAGTCCCGCTGCCGTCCGGTCAAGCGACCGGTAGGCAAGGGCGGACCGGCCGCCGTCCAGGGGAGAGCCGTAGGACAGCGCGGGAGTCGCGAGTTGCACCCGCCGGGACAGCTCGAAGGCGCGGAAGAAAGGCGATGCCAGGGCCATGGGATGGACGGCAGAGCAGACATCGTGGAAGTGTCCCGGCTGCATGAGTTCCGCAGTGCGCGTCCCGCCGCCGATTGCAGCCGCAGCCTCGAAAACCTCTACCGAGAGCCCTGCCCGTGCCATCACCGCTGCGGCTGCCAGCCCGTTGGGTCCGGAGCCCACTACCGCAACGTCAGGCATCGGACGCGGCCTTCCGCCGGACGCCCCGGTCCGCCGCCTTCCGCAGGTTCAGGCGGAACCGGTCCGGGGCGCCGGTGAAGGGTCCGCCGTGGGGATCGTCCAGGTGGTGCCGCCGGATGGGATCGTAGGTGGGGTCGTAGATGTCCCACGTCACCCGTGCAATCAGGTAGGCAACGGCCACCATGTGCGCCGCCACGGCCAGGACGTAGTAGGGCATATCCAGGTTGTGCTGGGAGGAACCTGCGCTGGTCACCTGTCCAAGGTACATCCACACCGCGGCCCAATGCAGGCCTTCGACGCCCTGCCAGACCAGGAAGTCCCGCCACCGCGGCCTGGCCAGCGCGAGCAGCGGGATCAGCCAGACAACATACTGCGGTGAGTAGACCTTGTTGGTGAGGATGAATGCCGCCACGGCCAGGAAGGCCAGTTGGGCCAGGCGCGGGCGGCGCGGCGCTGTGAAGGCGATCAGTGCGATCAGGACGCAGGCCGCGGCAAAAAAGCCGAGCGACAGCAGGTTCACCGCGTCGGCGCCCAGTTCCTGCCCCCTCAACCTGTTGAGCAGCAGATTGTAGGCAAACCACGGTGAGCCGTACCCGGCGCCGCGGTCGGTTGAGAACTGGAAGAAGTATGCCCACCCGGAGGGATTTGCGACGGCGAACGGCAGGTTGACTGCCAACCACGCGGCCCCCGCGGCGCCCGCCGTCTTCAACAGGGGCCGGAAGCGGCCGGTCCGCACGGCGAGCAGGAGCATGGCGCCCAGGATGAGCAGCGGATACAGTTTCACTGCCGTGGCCAACCCGATGAAGACTCCCGCAAGAACCAGCCGTTCCCGCGAGAAAAAATACATCCCCACCGCGAGCAGGGCCACCGCCCAAAGATCCCAGTTAATGGTGCCGGCCAGGACGATGCCCGGGGCCAGCGCCACCATGGCTGCGTCCCAAGGGCGACGGCTGGTCATCCGGGCCGTAGCCAGGACGGCAACCACCGTGACGGCGGCCAGAAGCGCAGCATTGATATCGAAATAGGCGAGCATCCGGGCGTCCGCCACTCCGGTCCCGGGAACCAGCCATGCCGTTACCCCCGCGATCATGGCGGTAAGGACCGGGTACTCAAACAGGCTTCCGCTGCCCGCGATGGGAAACTGTCCGTCCGCGAGCCCGCGGTTCCGGAAGAGTTCCGGGAAGTCTGAGTAGCAGGTGGCGTAAAACTGGGTGGGGGATTCCCATCCGTTGGCGCGGCAGTAGCCCTTGAGCAGGATGCCCGCGAGTGCCGCCAGCACGGTCAGCAGGATCAGTACACGTTCCACAGTGAAGACGCCGGGGGAGACGATTCCTGGAGATGCCCTGGATCCCAGGGGGCCGCCCACAACTTCAGTGAAGTTCCTCAGCAGGACATCGCTCCGGCTGGGAACCACCAGGTGCAACCTTCCTTGGTGCTCCGGCGGCTGGGACTCCTGCATGGCTTGAGCTTACCGCCGCACCGGGCAGGTACAGGGCGGGCACGCTTCCCGCGGACGGGCCGTGGTCCACGTGCCTGCCGTCCCGCCTACCGCGTACCGCCGATCTGCTGGTGCATCAGGACGAAGACGTCTTCGCGCTGCTTCTCCAGCAGGGGTTCGTTGATCAGCCTCCTGCCGCTGCGCCGGCCTTGTGCCGGCAGCAGGAGTTTCCGGAACTTTCTCATGGGTATCACCTCCTTTTGTACTGGCTGGCCCGCAAACCGGGCGCGGCAATTAATCCCTTTTCGCTAAATGCAATTGGGACTGGAATTAGGGCGCAAAAAACGCGCTTAGGAATAACCGGGATTAGGCAGAATTGCCGAACAAAACAGCGCGCGGACCGTTGGTTGGCAAGGCAGGGGGCACAGCGGGCTAAGGAAAGAGCGTGGCTCCGGCTTTACGGGCCGGCTCAGGGGTCCTGGCTATGGCGTTGCACGTGGGAGGATGTGTCCACCCAAACCAAGCAAGGCTAGGAGCCCGCGTGTCCCCAAAATGGGCGCGCAAAAGCATCAGAGGCCGGGGCCGCGGTGACGTTCATCTTCCGTCCGCTAGTCAAAGTAATCATTTTCCCAACCTCCTTTTCTGCTCTGCCATTGCTTAGGCCTTGGGCCTTGCAACATGCGCCGATACCCCCGGCAGACGCCCTGGGGTCAGGAACAAAACTACACTATGGCGAAGTATATCCGCCAGTAAGAAAACAAAAATAAATCCAACAAATTCCAGAAACCTTTAAAGGCCCCAGCGGACAATAGCGGGTGTCCTTTTGTCCCAGCCCAGCGTGCAGACCTTGGCGGTGCCCAGAATGAAATGGCGGCCTTCCATGGGCGGCAATTCCAGCCAACGCGCCGTGAGGATTCTCGAGAAGTGGCCGTGGGCCACAATCAGCACGTTATCCATGCCGGATTCCAGCACCCGGCCAATGATTTTGTCCGCCCTGGCCGCAACCTCGTCCAGCGTTTCGCCATTGGGAACCCCGTGCGTCCAGATCAGGTAGTCGGGGTTGTCCTTTCGGATCAGGTCGGAGCTGATGCCTTCGTAGTCGCCATAGTTCCATTCGACGGCAAGGGGTTCATGCTGGGCATCAGGGAAGCCGGCCAGCTCTGCTGTCCGCCGTGCCCGCCGCAGGGGAGACGTGAGCACCAGGTCGAAGTCGACGGGATCCAAGACCTTACGGGCCTCCACGGCCTGCTGTTCGCCCTCGACAGTCAACGGAAGATCCGTGAGCCCGGTGTACTGGCCGCTCTTGGACCATTCGGTCTCGCCGTGGCGGAGGATCCACAGCTGAGGGCGCGGGGCAAGGGCGGGAATTGTCACTTGGACTCCTCAGAAGGGAAAGGCTCGACGGCGGCGGGAGGCGTTCCAGCCTTCGCCGCGGCAGGTGCGGGTGCGGGATCGGCTTCAACGGACGCGGGTTCAGCTTCATCCGGGGTGGATTCCGGTTGTTGGGTCCACCAGCGGAGGAGCCGTGCTTCCGCTACTTCCGTGGGCAGGGGCCCGTTCTCCATCCGCTCATTCAGCAGGAACTTGTAGGCGCGGCCCACCACCGGCCCTGGTTTGAGCCCCAGCAGGGCCATGATCCGGGCCCCGTCCAGATCGGGGCGGACAGCCTCCAGCGACTCCTGTTCGCGCAGCGCGGCGATGCGGGCTTCGAGGTCGTCATAGGCGAAAGCGAGGCGTTCGGCCTTCCGCTGGTTGCGGGTGGTGACGTCCGAGCGGGTGAGCCGGTGCAGCCGTTCCAGCAGCGGCCCGGCATCGGTCACGTAGCGGCGGACTGCAGAATCGCTCCAGCCGGCGTCTCCGTACCCGTAGAAACGCATGTGGAGTTCCACGAGGCGGGCAACAGCTTTGGTGGTGTCGTTGTCGAAGCGCAGCGCCTTCATCCGCTTGGAGGTGAGCTTGGCTCCCACCATGTCGTGGTGGCGAAAGCTCACGGCGCCGCCCGGTTCAAAGCGGCGCGTAGCCGGCTTACCGACGTCGTGCATTAATGCTGCGAAGCGCAGCACGAAGTCCGGCCCCGGCACGGAGCCTTCACCGTCCGTCTCCAGCTCCGCTGCCTGCTCCAGGACCTGCAGGGAGTGCTGGTAGACGTCCTTGTGCCGGTGGTGCTCGTCAGATTCCAGGCGGAGCGCGGAAACCTCAGGCAGCACGAACTCCGCGAGCCCCGTATCCACCAGCAGGTCCACGCCGACGCGCGGGCGGGCGCCACAGATGAGTTTGACCAGTTCGTCCCGCACGCGTTCCGCGGAAATGATGGTGATCCGCTCCGCCATCTGCGTCATGGCCCGCCGGACGTCGTCGTGCACGGATACGCCCAGCTGGGCGGCGAACCGTGCCGCGCGCATCATCCTCAGCGGATCGTCGGAGAAGGACAGCTCGGGTGCCCCCGGGGTGGCCAGCACGGAGGCATGAAGGTCGCGGACCCCGCCGAAGGGGTCCACCAGTTCCAGTGAGGGCAGCTTCAGGGCCATGGCGTTGATGGTGAAGTCGCGCCGGAGCAGGTCATCGGTCAAGGACGAACCGAATGCCACCACCGGCTTCCGGGAATCGGGATCGTAGGCCTCTGCCCGGTAGGTGGTGATTTCGATCTGGAAGCCGGCTTTGCGCATGCCGATCGTGCCAAAGGCCCGGCCGATCTCCCAGTAGTTATCCGCCCACTTCTTGATGAGTGCCACGGTCTGGTCCGGGGTGGCGTCGGTAGTGAAGTCCAGGTCCGGGGACGTCCGGCCCAGGAAAAGGTCACGCACCGGTCCGCCTACCAGGGACAGTTCGTGGCCGGCGTCCACGAAGCGCCGGCCGAGCTCCAGGACCACCGGGTCCACTTGGAAATCGACGGTCTGGGAATCAGTCTTGTGATGTGCGTGCGCCATAGTTACTTAAGCTTGGCAGAAATCAGCGTGTCGGCAGGCCAAATTGGGGTCAAGATCGCACGGAATCGCTCGGTGCACGGCAAAGTGCGTCATATGCCGTCCATGTTGGTGTCATGTTCCGGTCATCACGAACGGGCAACAGTCGTTAGAGTGGACTCCATGGCCCATCCAGTACCGAGCGCTCCCGGCAGGAGGACAAACGCGCCAAAGCCATCGGCAATTGGTGCGCACGTTGCGCCTGCCCAGCATTCGGCACCGGCATCCCTGCCTACGGTGGAGGAGGTCTCCGCCGGCGGCGTCGTGGTGGACACGTCCGACGCCGAATTGAGGGTTGCGATTATCGCCCGCCTTAATCGCGGCGGGCGCCTGGAGTGGTGCCTTCCCAAGGGCCACCCGGAGGGCAAAGAAAACAACGAGCAAGCCGCGGTCCGCGAAATTGCCGAGGAGACCGGCATCGAAGGCGACATCCTCGCACCGCTGGGAAGCATCGACTACTGGTTTACCGTCAGCGGCCATCGAGTGCACAAGACGGTCCATCACTACCTCCTGCGAGCCACCGGCGGCGAGCTCACCATCGAGAACGATCCGGACCAGGAAGCCGTGGACGTGGCCTGGGTTCCCATCCAGGAACTGGCGCGCAAGCTGTCCTTCCCCAATGAGCGCCGGATCGCCGATCTGGCCAGGGACGTCCTTCCCGGGCACCTTTAGGGCTGCAGCCGCTCCGGGCAGCCGGTGCCTGCATTGCGGCTTTAACTGCCTTTGAGTGAGACGATGAACCCGATGTCAGCTACCAACTTTCCTTCCGATAAAGCCGGCCCGCCCGGCGATGCCGTCCCTGACGGCGTTCCCCCCGTGCCGGCCGGCGCGGACAGTTCCCCGGGCGGCACGGTTGCCAGCGAAACCAGGTCCAGCGCCATCATGGCTGCCGGGACACTCGTCTCGCGGTTCCTGGGCTTCGGAAAGACCTGGATGCTGGGCACCGCCCTGGGTCTTGGCTCCACCGTCAATGACACCTTCATTAACGCGAACAACCTGCCCAACCTGATCTTCCTGCTGGTTGCCGGCGGCGTGTTCAACGCCGTCCTGGTGCCGCAGATCATCAAGGCAAGCAAGGCTCCGGACAGGGGAGCGGACTACATCAGCCGGCTGCTGACGCTGGCTGTGCTCCTCCTGCTGGGCCTGACCGCCCTAGTAACCCTGGCGGCGCCGTGGGTCATTGAACTCACCACGCAGGGATACTCTCCGTCGCAGAAGGCGTTGGCAATCACCTTTGCTTTCTGGTGCCTTCCGCAGATCTTCTTCTACGGCCTTTACGCCCTCCTCACCCAGGTCCTGAACGCCAACGGGGCGTTTGGCCCCGCCATGTGGGCACCCATCCTCAACAACGTGGTGGCCATCGCCGGCCTGGGCATGTTCATCTGGATCTTCGGTGCGAACGAGCTGAATCCGCACACCCTGGACAACTGGGGCGATACCCAGACCCTGCTGGTGGCCGGGTTCTCCACCATCGGCGTGGTGTCCCAGACAGCCATCCTGATGATCCCCGTTTTCCGGCTGCGGCTGGGACTCCGCCCGCGGTTCGGCTGGCGGGGCGTGGGACTGGGCCAGGCAGCCAAGCTGAGCGTCTGGACCCTGCTGACTGCCGCCGTCGGGCAGCTCGCCTTCCTGTACGTCATGCGCATCGCCACCATCCCGGGAGCGGAACGCATCCGGCTGCAGCAGGCGGGAGACCCGGCCGCGAACATGCTGCCCGGCAACGCAGTGCTGGAGGTGGCCAGCCAGCTGTACCTGCTGCCGCACTCCATCATCGCGCTGTCACTGGCCACGGTGCTGTTCAACCGGATGACCCGGGCTTCGCAGGACGGAAACCACGACGAACTGCGCGACGCACTCTCGCACGGCCTGCGGACCATGGCGGTTGCCACCGTGTTTGGCGCCCTGGCCCTCTTTGCCCTCGCCGGGCCCCTGGGCATGTTCTTCTCCGGCGGGCTTCGCCAGGATGGCGTAATGCTGGCCCAGACGCTGACCATCCTCGCGCTCAGCACGCCGTTCATGAGCGCCAACTTCATGATGTCCCGGGTTTTTTACGCGAATGAGGACGCCCGGACCCCCTTCTACATCCAGCTGCTCCTGGCTGTTGTCTACGTGGCCGGTGCTTTCGCCATCCAGTTCCTGCCGGTTACCCAGATCATCTACGCGATCGCCGTCCTCTACATGGTGGGCAATATCCTCTCCGTGGTCATCAGTGCCTGGTTCCTGCGGCGCCTCCTGGGACACCTGGACGGGCCACGGATCGCCAACTCCTACATCCGCATGGGCTACGCGGCGCTTGGTTCCGCCATTGCCGGTGCAGGTGCGCTGTGGCTGATGGGCAGTTACAGCCCGGACGGTTTCGCCTGGCGCGACCGGATCACAGCCCTCATCACGCTCGTCGTGGTGGGCCCGGTCATGCTGGTGGCCTACTTCTTCCTGCTCAAGCTGTTCCGCGTTGCTGAACTGCGCGACCTGCTCCGCCCCCTCCTGGGACGGCTGGGCCGCGGCGCACCGCCTGCACCGTCCGCGGAAGCCGGGACCCCGCCGTCGGACTCTTCCCCTGGCGGATCCTCCAGTGAACGACGACGGCCCGCACCGGAGCGTGCCACCACCTCCGTGGATACCGGGCTCATTCCCCGGATTTCCGGCGAATTCGACGCCGTTTCCTTCAGGGCGGGGCCGGCTCCGGAACAGGAGGACGCTGAACACCACGCACGGCGGAGGCAGGCGCGCGACGGCGACGGCCCGGCGTCGTCCCACGAGGATTACCTTCCCGCGGAGGACCAGCCCAGTACGGCCCGGGGAGGTTTGCTGCGGGAAGAAATTCCGCTGCCAGGGCGCCGTACCTTCCAGGGGAAGCCCGGCGAGAACCCCTACTTCAAGCCTCGGCGCCCCCGAAAAAAGTGACTTTCGAGTCGCTCGCCGCTGCCTTTATCCAGGGAGCAAGGGGCGCAATCGGCTAGGATCGAGAAGGTACAGGGGTAGTTGCATCCAGGGCCAGCCGCCCGGCGGCTTCTGGATGGCGGTTGCATCATTCAAGCCGGCACTCCCGGACAGTCTAGGAGGAACACGTGTCCAACCCGATCGATGTCGGATCAGTACTGGGCGGCCGTTACAAGGTCACCGCCACTGTATTGGCCTCGCACGACCACGATCTGGTGCTGGACGGTGTGGACCAGGTCCTGAACCGTCCCGTCAGCATCCTCGTTGCCGGGCCCGGCAACACTGAACAGGTTGCCCAGAGCGCCCGGGAAGTGGCCACCGGTGAACGGCCCGGCACCGTCCAGGTCCTGGACCTTGGCATGACCGAGGCTGCCACCTACCTCATCACCAACCACACGTCGGCTGCGGATCTGCTTGACCTGGTGGTTGCGTCGAATCCGCCGTACGTGGAACCCTTTTTCACCGACACGCTGGGCAGCGAAATCTTCGGCCAGCCGAGGTCTCACGAACCCGAGCCCTACGACGATGAAGACCACATTGAAGCGGGCTACATCAAGTACTCGGACACACACCCAAGCCAGGTGGACCCCTATCGGCAGGCACCGGCTGTGCCGCCGAAACCGCCCGCGAAGCCAGCAGCGTCGCCTTCCTCCGCCCGCAAGTCCGCCGGGGCCTCCGCAGTGGGCGGGGCAGCCACCGTGGGTGGAGCGTTGGGCGGTGCTGCCGGGGCTGGCTCCGGAGCCCGTAACGCCAGCGAAGCCGCAACCCGCGCTACTGCGCTGAACACCGGCCAGGCACGGGACCAGCAGGTCCCGACTCCCGGAAACGTGGAGGGCACTCCAGGCGGAAGGCCGAAAGTGTCCCTATGGTCCGATGCCGACTACGCCTACGCCGAGGACCAGCCTTCCGGGACCGCGCCGGTTGAAGACGAACCCCAAACGGCCAACAAGAAGCCATCCTCTTTTGCGCGCTCCGCCGCGCCTACTGCCGCGGCTGCTGCGTTTGACAGCCAAGGCGAGTATGACGATGACCGTGACGAGGCCGGACGCGAGCCCAGGTCAATGCGATGGCTCGTAGGCGGGTTGCTCGCTGTGGTCCTCATTGCCGGTCTTGTTTTCGCCGTGACCAATTTGGGCAGCCTTTTCTCCCCGCAGCCGCAGGCCGGCTCCCCCGCCCCTGCCACCAACGGCGGTGCCCCGGAAACCACGGCACCCGGAACACAAGCGCCCTCATCGGCTGCTCCTGCCGCCCCGCCTGCAATTGAAAACATCAGCAGGCAGGGGAGCTTCGATTTCGCGGCCACCTTCGATGGTGACTTGGTGAAGGCCTATGACGGAAACGCTGCCAGCTACTGGTCGGACATGGAGTTTGCCACCGAAAACTGGGGCGGACTGGCACCCCAGGGCGTCCCGCTGGTGGTAAAGCTTAAGAAGCCCGCCAAGGTTTCCTCCATCACGCTCTCGCAGTTGGGAGGGGCCGGTGGCAACATCACGGTATACACCAACGACCGGCCCGCCCTGGATGGTGCCAAAGCCGTAGGGACCAACAGCTTCACGTCAACGGACCTGACAATGCCTTTGGCCGAGCCGGTCCAGGCACAGTACGTGATTGTCTCCATCAACTCACTGCCACGGCTTGCTGCTCCTAAGACGCGCTACGGTTACGGCGTCCGACTCGCGGAGATCAAGGTCCAGTAAACTCCATCTATGTGAGGGGCGGCAGCTGCAGTGGAGTGGGCTGTTGCGTTGGTTGTCGCCGCCCACGGCTGGGGCAGGCGCGGCGCCTGCGCGGTTGGACTGTAACCTTGGAAGAGCGCCTCCGGTGACTGCTGTCCGCTGTCCGCCGGCGTTTCACCACTGCCAGGCGCCGGAATATTCAGGATCAAGTAACAGTTGTGCCATGTGGCCGGCCTCCACGGGGAGGCGCGTCAAATAAGGAAGAGGTTCACCGTTCAGTGACCATCGCAGAAAACACCGCGTCCGAAGTACGTGATGTCATCATTGTGGGCTCTGGCCCGGCTGGTTACACGGCAGCTGTCTACACCGCCCGTGCCAACCTCAAACCGCTTTTGCTTGCTGGCTCCGTCACCGCCGGCGGTGAGCTGATGAACACCACCGACGTCGAGAATTATCCCGGCTTCCCGGAAGGGATCATGGGCCCGGACCTGATGGAGAACTTCGAGAAGCAGGCCGCACGCTTTGGCACGGAGATCCAGTTTGAGGACGTGACTTCGCTTCACCTCGAAGGTTCCGTAAAAACGGTGACCATCGCCACGGGTGAGAGCTTCCGTGCGAAGGCAATCATCCTCTCTACGGGGTCCGCTTACCGGGAACTCGGGCTGCCGAACGAAAAGCGCCTGTCTGGCCACGGCGTTAGCTGGTGTGCAACCTGTGACGGTTTCTTCTTCAAAGACCAAGACATTGCTGTGATCGGCGGGGGAGACTCCGCGATGGAGGAAGCACTGTTCCTCACCAAGTTCGCGAAAACGGTGACGGTTGTCCACCGGCGCGACACCCTGAAGGCATCCAAGATCATGGCCGACCGCGCTTTGGCCCACGAAAAGATCAACTTCATCTGGAATAGCACCGTGGATGACGTCGTGGGCGAGGATAAAGTCAGCGGCCTGAAGCTGAGGAACCTCGTTGACGGGACAGTTTCCGATCTTTCGGTGACCGGCGTATTCGTGGCCATCGGCAACGACCCCAGGACGGAGCTTGTCAAGGATGTCCTTGACCTGACACCCGAGGGAACCATTGCTGTCGAAGGCCGGAGTTCGAAGACAAGCATCCCCGGGGTTTTCGCCGCCGGCGACGTTGTTGACCCCACTTATCGCCAAGCTATTACGGCATCCGGCTCCGGTTGTGTAGCTGCAATTGATGTTGAGCACTACCTGGCAGATTTGCCCGCATAATCATCGCAAACAGTATCCGAAGAGAGAGACAAGGGTTATGAGTAACGCCAAAGACGTAACAGACGCTAGCTTCAGCACGGACGTTCTTTCCTCCGACAAGCCGGTTATTGTTGATTTCTGGGCCGAATGGTGCGGCCCGTGCCGCAAGCTCGGCCCTATCCTGGACGAAATTTCGGTGGAATATAGCGAGAAGGTTGATGTCGTCAAGGTGAACGTGGACGACAATCCATCCATCGCCGCCGAATACGGCATCACCTCCATCCCTGCTGTGTACCTGTTCCAGGGTGGTGAAGTGAAGAACACCGTTATTGGAGCTAAGCCGAAACAGTTCTTCGAAAAGGAATTCGCTGACGTCCTGTCCTAGGGTCCGCGCTTTCAGCAGTTTAGAAGTGGCCACTGCCTTCCGGCGGTGGCCACTTCTTTGCTTCGGGCATTCTGGCGGTGCGCTCTGTGGCATGACAGGCCGACGAGCCCGGGGCTGACATCGGTGCCAGTTCGAGCCAGTCAGTGCGTCCTCTGTGTTTCACGTGAAACGGTGCCGGTACGCGGCTGGCCGCAGTACTGAGAAGCAGCGTTTCTTTTTTGGGGGGCGGGGTCCAGCGAAAGGGAGCCCGCATTCCTTGCTGGAGTCAGTCGCTTCCGGGCAGGGTACGGCCACGGAGCCACACCACGACACACCACGCCACGCCACGCATGAATTCATCGCGTTTCTTTCGATGATCGGGAGGGAGGCCACCGTACTTCGCAAACAAGGTGACGAGATTTAGTACTGCGCATACCCTCTCTTGGTTCATTCGGCCTTGGCTGCAGACCAGACCAGTCCGTTTCACGTGAAACACGCATCAGTGCCTTGGAGCAACAGCGAATTCGCCCTGGTAGACCCCGAGTGAAGCTGGCCCCCGATGTCTCATCAAGGGATTGCTGGCGTGCCCCGTTTGTCTGGAAACGCGCCACACCTGACACGGTGGATCGCTTGAACCGTCTCTCCACCAGCAAACGCGGTTCTCCGCACAGCGCCAACGCCGCACCGTTCAATTCCGAGGACCTCATCGCAATTCGCTCCTCGTCTCTGAATACCATCCCTGAAGCGGCGGAGAAGCGGTGGGCCGTGATTGGACGCCCCGAAACAAAGGCTGCGACGAACGACAGGGATGGCCTAACCCACAGGCGGCCACATAATGCCCCGACTTATGCCAAACTACTACATTCAAGAAATCACGCCGAGTTGGCGTCGCCCTGCTGTTCGTCTGGTACCCAACCAAGCCCAACGAGGTGACGCCCACCTCTGATGCATCGACAGAACTCAACGACGCCCGCCTCACCCCCCGCTCAACGTCACCTCGTGCCGCTGCACTTGGATCAAGCCCACATAGAGTCCCAAGACAACCTGGCTGCCAGATCCTTTCTCGACAGTTCGTACAAGCATCGCCGCATCACGTACTTCTCGCCGGCGTCTCAGCCCGCTTGCCGGGGATCTGGTGGCTGAGCAATCCGCGAGAGCGGCGCCTCCGACATGCGCCGGCCCACTTCCCTAAAATGCTGATCCAGCCCGGCTAGCACAACCACATCTGCCCATTCTTGCCTGGACTCACAAGCTAGTTCATGGCAACGCCCGGATCCGTTTCACGTGAAACATTCCCTTGGTCGCAGGCGGGAAAAGGCCGCGAGAGGCATGCCGAAAAACTCGACAGCGTACCCACAGCCGGTCGCCCCTCCGCTTCCTCTGTAGTCGCTGGCAAGTCTCATTGATGTCATTTGGCGGTACCGCCTAGTGACTGTCGCTTGGCCCCGGGACGTCGATTCGTGGGGGACACCCGACAGCCATTGGAAAAGGTCCGCTGTACGGCCATACGGTCACCGGGCGCCCTCGACGTGAACTGCGAGGCCAGCCGACAGGGTCTGCATCAGGTCGCTTCTTCCTAGGCAAGAAATCTACCAAGCACCCTCGTACACACTCACACTGACAGCGTCACGGCGTGGCACACGACCCGTTGCTGCACCGACCGTAATTGTCATTAGCTTCCTCCTTGGCTCTGTACCGTGGGTTTCGACTCAAAACGATGGCGCCACCCATGTGTGATTCACCGCTCGGATTCTCACCCACAGGTCTACACGCCTAATTGTCCGCCGGTCCTGCATGTGCTGATCGAGCATAGGACGCATAATTGGCTCCTGGAGCCCTCAACCGACCGCTCGTCTATCCACAAGTTATCCACAGTGCCATTTGCGCTTTATTCACAGCCTTATCCACAGGTGCGTATGCGCCAGCCCACAGTGGCCACTAAGCCTCCAGGCGAGTCACAGGACGCACGCACAGCTGACGGCCCTATTCATGAGCCAGCAATCGGTCACCAGCGCGCTCCTAGCCTCGTTCACCGACTCCATTTATGCGCCGATTAAACCGCTGGCAGTAGATCGGTGCTCAAGAAGCAGTCCAGAAAGTGCCCCTGGCTTTGTTTCACGTGAAACCGGGTGAGGGAGGAACTCCTGAACGATCGTCGACGGATGAGCGGACCGTGATTTGTTGCTTCATGGGCCCATACACGCTGCGTTCTTAGGACCGCAATCCACAGAGTTATCCACAGCACAATCCACAGGGATATCCACCACGTTCGGCCGACATGTGGAAAGACTAAATACACTAGGGAGCATCCCAGACGACAACTAGCCCAGTTCTTCCTAGCCACGAGGTGGAGCACACCGGGGACACCTAGCGAGGATTGTCGCGATGCTCCTGAGCGGTGCGTCGTGCCTAAGCAGGGCGCGGTCTCAGACTCACAGGCATCATGGCCCCCGTTGTCATACCAGCCAGCGCGCAGGCCCGGAAACCTGGCCGTTGCGTTCACGTGTAGATGCCCCGCACAGACCGTCCGCAGCTGGGTCCTTGATGACTCCTTGGGCGCCAGGACGTCAGGTGGGTAGAGGAAGCGGCGGCCCGCGTGCCCGCAACTTGTACGCGGCTATAAGGTCCTCCCACCGGCAGGTTCGTAGGAACGTTGTCGGGAGAACCCTCGTACAAGACCTCTGTCCCACCAGAGCCACTTACTCGGCGGCCGTACAGTGGGCGGCCGGGGCTTACGACCAGTCAGGGGAGCGGGGACATGCGCCAGCTCTGCAGAAGCCTGTTGGCTGGGGAAACGGACTTGATACCCGGGTTAGTGAAGAACTGCCTCTCGGACCTCTGTCCGCTTTGGGACATCCTTTTGAGGACGCATCCTCCTGCCGCCTAAGAAGCATTAGAACCCCGCCATATGGGCTTGCCGGTCGTATGTCGGTAAGGAGCTTCTCACCTTAAGCTGTCCCTCACACTCACTCGTCCTTACGTGTTGTACCCGCTACTCATCCCAGTGCGCCCACGTCAGCTGTCTACACGTATCGTGCAATTTGTGAAGTGCGGCCCTCCTGTGCCGGGCATTGTTTCACGTGAAACAGAGAAGTTCGTCCCGGGATGCGGCGGGGGACCGGGCGGACCGATGTAGGACGCGGTGCGAAAGGGCCATCCGCAACATTTGCAGTGAGGCATCTAAACGCAAACCAGCTCCTCGGCCTGCGCACGGGGAACGCTCGCTATCCAAGCTGACCCGACCCCCTGGACCCATGTCCAAAAGTGACGGGACCACGAAAGGAACGCGTCTCTGCACCCTGCTCATGCGGACATTTTTACCGTGGAGGATACGGCAGCAACCAAAGCCTAAACCACGTGTAGGCATGACGATTTCGGCTCTCTACAAATCCAGATTTCTGCAGTCTAGTAAAGATCACACCAACCTATCCACGGTCCTCGCGGCTCCACAGCGCGTTTGTTCCACGTGAAACAGCGCTGCGCTACCACCGCGGAACTGCGTTTCGGCGGCGAGCTACAGACAGTCCTAAACGAATACACCACGCGAGCTGAACACGAGCGGAATCGTTCCATTGGACTAACAGCACTAAGTCGATGCAGGGCCGGTTCGGATAGCACTTGAGGAACTCGGTGAAGATGGCTAGCCTCCCCGAGGCGAGCGGCAGAACACAGCAGTAAGCGCAGTGGTTGCATACGCATCGCGGGCTCTCCTATTCGCATCCCGGCTCCAGTGCTAAAGAACTACCGCTACCCACGTGCCGATGGCGATTAAGCAGCCCGCAGCACAGTGGAAAAAGCCAAAAGTTTCACGTGAAACATGCTGAAAATCTTCGAAGTCGGCGGTCAGCGTGGGGCCGAGCCACCCTGCAAAAGTACCACGTCGAAGGTGCACCTCTTTCGTCCTATTAGCTCTATGGGACGGTGTCCAACCGCTGATAAAGGACGAATACAAGAGACCGCACCACCGCCCACACGGGCCGTAGCCTAAGAAATTCATCTGAGCTTTGGCTGCACTCACGGGCGTGGGTGCCGCAACATTCATTACGCCCCAGAGGCAGGACCAAAATCGGGATACTTAGGGAAACGGCGCCTGACCGGCATCCGCTGAACCGCTGCAGGTTCACACGACAACCGGGATAAGCGCGGTGAACAAACGGCAGCCTTTGCTCAAAAAATGAAGGCCTGATCCACAAGGAATCAGGCCTTCAAGCTACGGAAAGATGCGCTTTAGTTGTTCGAACCAGGTGCAAGGACATCCATAATCCGGTTTAGATCCTCTACACTTGCAAATTCGATACTGACCTTGCCTTTGCGGACACCAAGGGAAATTTTCACGTTGGTATCAAGACGGTCAGAAAGCGAGGACGCCAAGTAGTCGAGCCGCTCGTGGCGTGCCCCAGGGCGGGGAATGTTGTTCTTCGCAGGCTTGGCGGGATCCTGGTACATCGTCACGGCTTCTTCGGTGGCTCGCACAGACATACCTTCGGCCACGATCTTTTGGGCCAGTCGCTCCATTGCTGCTGCGTCTGGCAGGGCCAAGAGCGCCCGGGCGTGGCCTGCGGACAATACACCTGCCGCAACCCTGCGCTGCACTAATGGGGGTAGCTTGAGCAACCGCAGCGTGTTCGACACCTGGGGACGGGAACGGCCAATACGATCGGCCAACTGCTCATGGGTTGTTCCGAAGTCTTCCAGGAGTTGCTGGTAGGCCGCCGCTTCTTCGAGAGGGTTCAGCTGGCTCCGGTGAAGGTTCTCCAGCAGGGCGTCCCGCAGAAGGTCGTCGTCCGTGGTATCCCTGACAATTGCAGGGATGGTATCAAGGCCTGCAGCCTGTACCGCCCTCCAGCGGCGCTCACCCATGACGAGCTCAAAGGGTTCACCACCGGGTTCGGTTGATTTCCGGACAACAATTGGCTGGAGGACGCCTATTTCGCGGACGGAGTGAACGAGCTCAGCCATCTCGTCTTCGTCAAAGACCGATCGTGGCTGTTTGCGGTTGGGGTGGATATCCGAGACCGGAATTTCAGCGAAACGAACACCGGGAACCTCTACCAGTTCCACGCCCGAGTCAGTCCAGGTGGGTTCGTCGTTCCGTTCACCGCCATCACCAGATGCCGGCGCGGTCGCAGTCATACCTGTCTGCTCCTGCTGGTCAGGAGCGGCCTCAACCTTGTCAGGGGATTCACTGACCTTTTCAGTTTCAGCGGAAACACTGCCTGAGGAACTGGACTTGCCCGCCGCGCTTCGTCCAGCCGGGCTCTTGCCCGCAGGAGATGCCGATGACAACTGCTTAGCGGACGGACCAACGGTCCGTCCACTTGCTGCCTCATCAGAGGACTGGCTGTTCGTGGCGTCTTCGGCTGGTTCCGTCTTCTTGCGTCCCTCAGGGAAGAAGAGGTCTACCGGTCGGGAAACAGCTGTACCATTACCCGAACCGTTGGCGGCGGCGGAACTTGGAATCAGCGCGCCAAGACCGCGGCCCAGGCCACGTCGCTTCTCGCTCATTGGTAATCCCTCCAGTGTTAGAGCCCGGCCTTGCCGTTCTCCGGTCGTTGCAGTTTGAAGATTCAGCGTTCTGCTATTTCAGCGGCGGCTTCCAGATAAGACAGGGCTCCACTGGAGGAAGGGTCGTACGTCATGACAGTTTGCTGGTAGCTCGGTGCCTCCGATATCCGCACGGAACGCGGAACAACTGCAGACAGCACCTGGTCCGGGAAGTGCTGGCGAACCTCGGCCGCAACCTGGGCGGCAAGATTTGTCCGTCCGTCATACATCGTCAAAAGAATGGTGGAAACGACAAGATCCGCGTTGAGGTGCTTCTGGATCATCTCAATGTTCTTGAGGAGTTGGCTCAATCCTTCAAGGGCGTAGTACTCGCACTGTATGGGAATCAGCACCTCATTGGCAGCACAGAAGGCATTGACCGTCAGGAGTCCAAGGCTTGGCGGGCAATCGATAAAGATGTAGTCGAGCCGCTGTTCGCCGTTCTTCTCGCGCACCTTCGCATAGACGTCAATTGCGCGGCGGAGTCGCTGCTCACGGGCCACCAGCGAGACCAGTTCAATTTCCGCCCCGGCAAGGTGGATGGTGGCGGGTGCACAGATCAGATTGTTGATGTCGGGGCAGGGCGCCACTACGTCGGCGAGCGGGACATCGTTTATCAGGACATCGTAGATGCTGTCCACATCGGCATGGTGCTCGATTCCGAGGGCGGTGGACGCGTTGCCCTGGGGGTCGATATCGATGACCAGGACATTCAACCCGGCCGCGGCCAGCGCGGCAGCAATGTTGACGGTGGTGGTGGTCTTTCCCACTCCACCCTTCTGGTTTGAGACAGTAAAGACGCGCGTCTTCTCAGGGCGGGGAAGCTGCCGGCCCACCAACCGTTCACGGCGCTTGGTTTCGTGCGCCAGTTCGCGGGCGATCGGGCTGGAATCATCAATTCCATCAATGATGTTAGATCTACCGGCGGTGGTTGTTTCACGTGAAACGGCCATGGCGTTAGCGCCTGCAACAACCCTTTCCGGGTGAATTCCACCCCTGGCCGGGACCACGATGGGACCAGCGACGGAACGTGCTGACCCCAAGGACACGAACGGCGGTATCCGTTGCGTGGAGGCTTCGCTACTGGTCACTGGGGCACACTCACTCTCGTTCGGCCAAATTTGCTGCCGATGTCTAGCCTAACCGCTGGACCCGGCAGAGTTTGGTCACCGGGCCTGAACTAGGCTTTCTTTTGGGACTTGTTTACAACGATGCGCACCACAGTAGTAGGTTCCTCGAGCAGGCTCTCGCCCACAGTCCGAACAGACGTTTCAATGCCGCCCAGTTTGCGGATGGTCTTGGCGGCCTTTTCGATTTCCTCAGCCGCACTGCGACCCTTGATGGCCACAACTTCGCCCTTGCCGCCGAGGAGCGGAATCGTGAGGCCGGCGAGGTTGCTGAGTGCAGATACCGCGCGGGCTGTCACCACATCAGCCTCCACGTGTCCCACTGCCAACTCGGCCCGGGTCCGCATCACGGTGACGTTGTCCAGGCCAAGATCGTCAACAACTTCCTGCAGCCAAATGACCCTGCGCTCCAACGGCTCAATCAAGGTCAGTTCAAGGTCCGGACGGGCAATGGCGAGGCAGAGGCCCGGCAGGCCTGCGCCACTACCGACGTCGGCCACATGGCTGCCCTCGGGAATCTCGCTTTCAATGACAGCGCAATTGAGGACATGCCGGCTCCAGAGCCGGGGAATCTCACGCGGTCCAATGAGGCCGCGCTCCGTTCCGGACGTGGCCAGGTGTTCCACATAGCGCTTAGCCAGGTCCAACCGGTCACCGAATATTTTCTCAGCGGCCACGAGTTCAGCTGCCGTGATGTCAACCATGATTAGCGGGTTAGCAATTCTCTAGTCTGCGGACACAACAATGTGGCGTCCGTCGCCTTCGCCCTCGGACTCACTGACCAGTCCCAGGTCGGCAACGGCATCATGGACAATCTTGCGCTCGTAGGCGCTCATCGGTTCCAGTGCCACCGGCTTGCCGTTTTCCTTAACCGAAGCTGCCGCATCTTCCGCGATCTTCTGCAGATGGCCGGTGCGCTCCTGGCGGTAGCCGTTGATGTCCAGGACCAGCCTGGACCGGTTGTCAGTCGCCGAGAGAACAGAGAGCCTGGTGAGCTCCTGAAGTGCCTCAAGGACTTCTCCGTCCTCACCCACCAGGCTATCCAGGGCATCGGACTCTTCCTCGGTCACGATGGAAATGTAAGTGCGGCCGTTGCGGACTTCAATGTCGATATCGCCGTCGATGTCGGCAATGTCCAGCAGCTCCTCCAGGTAGTCCGCTGCCACGTCGCCCTCTTCCTCCAGGCGGCTGGCTGACGATCCCTTGGCTACGTCAGTCCCCAAGGATTCGCCATGCGCGGACGCAGCCTGGCTCGCGATGATGTCCTCGGAAAGGGCGTGTTCGGTGCTCTCGGCAGACATTACTTCTTCTTCCTGTTCTTGCGTTGTGGCTGGATGCGCTGTGCTTTGGCCTGAGCGACGGCCGCCGCGGCGGCGGCCTCGGCCGCTTCGTCCTTCTTGCCGCCCAAGATGGGCAAGGCCGGAAGGCCCTTGGCGGCACGGCGCTCGGCGAGGGCCTTGGCGGCGGGGGATCCCGGCGTCGGCATGCGGCGGATGACGAAGAACTGCTGGCCCATGGTCCAAAGGTTGGTGGTGGTCCAGTAGATGAGGACACCGATGGGGAAGTTGATGCCGCCCACGCCGAACACGATAGGCAGGATGTAGAGCATCATCTTCTGCTGGCGCATGAACGGGCTAGCCATGGCCTCTTCGGACATGTTCTTGGCCATGATCTGCTTCTGCGTGATGAACTGCGAGGCCGTCATGGCCAGGATCATCAGGATGGAGAGAATCCAGACCGCAACGACGTTGCCACCCGGCGGCGTTCCGTGCAGCAGCGTCGCAGACAGCGGGGCCCCGAAAATGGTGGACTGGTCAAACTGGACCACCTGTTCGTGGTTCATCGCACCAATGCTTTTGCCCTCACGGCTAGCCGTCGAAATACCGGACAGTACGGTGAACAGTGCAAAGAAGAACGGCATCTGGATCAGCATGGGCAGGCAGGCGGAGAACGGGTTGGTCCCGTGCTTCTTGTACATGGCCATCTGTTCCTGCGCCATGGCCTGGCGGGACAGCTGGTCGGTTTTGCCCTTGTACTTGTCCTGGAGTTTCTTCAGGTCCGGCTGCAGCAGCTGCATGCCGCGCTGGGCCTTGATCTGCTTGACGAATACGGGAATCAAGGCGGCACGGATGACCAGCACCAACCCGATGATGGACAGCGTCCAAGTCCAGCCCGAAGCCTCCGGCAGGCCAATGGCGGTCAGGCCCTCGTGGAAGCCCACCATGATGATGGAAACAAGCCACTTGAACGGAAACATGATTGTTTCAAAGAAGTCCATACGATATCCCTATTCGTCAGGCCGCAGTGCGGCCTTCTCCATCAGACTGCGCAGCCAGGTACTTGTCCGGGTTGTTCAGTACAACAATTGTGGGGGTCTGGTTTTCAGGCCAGTGTCGGTGGCCTGCGGGGACGTGGTCCACACCGCCGGCGTTCCAGGGATGGCAGCGCGCCAGGCGCAGGGCTGCCAGCCAACTTCCCCTGACGGCGCCGTGCACCGTAATCGCTTCGAGGGCATAGGCCGAGCACGAAGGAAAGAAACGGCATACCTGGCCGTACAAGGGTGAAATCACCTTGCGGTAGGCCATTAACAAAAGAATGAGGATGTTGCGGGGCAGGTTCCAGAGGAACAGCGCAACTGCTGCGGCACTACGTCGGAGACAGGTAACGACGACGGCGGTGGCGTTACGCACGCAGTGTCCCCTCCTGTGTAGTACCGGCCGAACTGTTTGCGGCAGCCCCTGCAGGACGGCCGGCCAGCCGGGTGATCGTTGATTCCAATGCGGCATTGTAATCCGACAGCAGCTGGTCCCAGCTGGCAGTTGCGGACGCGGGAAGCGCCCGGACCACTATGGCAAACCCGGTGCCGTACTCGCGCAGCGAGGCAGCACCTGCTTCTCTCAGTCTCCTCTTAACGAGGTTCCTGGCCACAGCGTTCCCTACACTCTTGGAAACGATGAACCCGATCCGGCTGGGTTCGTCGGCAGCAATAGCTGCCGTATATAACACTACGTTCCGGCGTCCATTGCGGACACCGGAACGTACGGTTGTTGAAAAATCGGTCGCAGTCCTCAAACGGTTACGGGTGGCCAGCACCTTTAAACTCGCAAAGAAATGTCTACCGACAAGTCAGTTATTTACGCCGACAGCTCGGTACGGCCCTTGCCACGACGGGCTGCCAGGATGGCGCGGCCGGCACGGGTACGCATACGAAGGCGGAAGCCGTGCTTCTTGGCTCGACGGCGGTTATTCGGCTGAAAAGTCCGCTTGCTCACGTTAGTTACTCCAGTGGATCAAAGGTGCGCCCACCCGATCAGTATGGGGAAGAACTGGCCGACGCTAAGTTTTGTATATGCACGCTTCCCCCGGCTGCTCAAGCGCACTGCGCCTAAGAGATTCAGATGGGGCCAAAAAGCGGACACAAAGGACTTCACAACGTTAGGGCAATCGGAACCCCTGAGTCAAACCGACGCACCCCCTGCCGGCTATCCCCAGCTGTGCCTAACCCGCCGTCCAGACCTGTGGATGAAGTGGCTCACAAGGCTGATTTCGGAACCACATCCATGTAATTATCCACAAGCTCCTTGCCAGCTATCTTCTAGGCTTTTCATCCCCTAGAGTGGCCCAGTAGCCGATTATCCACGTGCTGTGCATAACCCTGTGGATGAAGCTGAACCCATCCTGGTTCAAGACTCGCGGCTGCAGGCAATGCAGGCAAAGCAA